>NZ_CANLKR010000004.1 GCF_947491715.1 uncultured Shewanella sp.
AGGCCTATGACGTTGTCATATTCACCTTGGCAGTCGTAGGGTGAAATGGGCGTTGTTGGCGAAGCGTAGCTTTGCGCACATTGATAGAAAATAGTTCCAGACATTTTCTACGTTCTCCACATCCATGTGCTTTAACGCGAAGAGCTTGCTCAAAGCGGGTGATTTATAGGATATAGGGAATGCCATTGATGCAGGATGCGTATCAATGACCCATGACTGATGCTATTCTCAGATGGAAAATAAAAAGCCCGAACACAGTGAGGTTCAATACCATGTGTATCCAGAGGGATAAAAGAGCATAGGATAAATGTAATTAGATCATATTTTTACTTAGATTGGTATTATTCTACACTTGCTAGAGTCGTATTACTTATCAGAGCGGTATTGAATAAAAATAACAACCAATAAACCGATTGAGATAGCTATAAAAAATAGGCTGAAATTGACAGCCGTATTAGCAAACTGTGACATAAATAATGTTCCTAAAAGGCTACCAAAGCCATAACGAAGGCAGGCTAATATTGCACTTGCGGCCCCCCCCATTGCTTTAAAATCCTCCATTGCAGCGGCTAAAGAAGGCCCAAAACAAAAAGCCACTCCCCCAAATAACAACCAAGCAGGAAAAATAAAGGTTAACGCATTTTCTTTAATATAAAGGTTACTTAATAGCATTACGACAGCTCCAGTAAGCATTAAGCTTGCCCCTATCATAATGCTGCGATTAAGCCCAAGAAATTCAACCCAACGAGAAGAGCAAAACGCGCCAATAACAAACATCAAGGCACAGCTAGCAAAATAAAAGCCATAGGCCTCCTGGCTAACATGGTATTGCTCAATCAATATAAAGGGGGAAATACTGGATAATGTAAAAAATAAAATAGCACTAGCTGTACTGAAAACACTATAACTTAATAACGATTTATTTCTGATTATAAAAACATAGTTTTTAAAGACTTGCCTAAGGTTTAATGTCTGGCGAGGCTGAAAGCGACTCGTATCTTCAATAAACAAAACAGCTATTAATAACGCAATAATGCCAAAAATGAACAATACGATAAAGGCCGCTCTAAAGTTATGAAATTGAGCTTGTAACAAACCGCCAATGACAGGACCTATCAAGGTGCCTAATGTTGCCGCACTGGATAAAAAACCATAACCTTTTGCTGCTTGTACTCCGACATAACGATCCCGAATAATGGCATAAGCGGTTACAACTGCCGCAGAGGCTGCTAAGCCTTGTATTACTCTCGCGATGATCAAACTCTCAACGCTTGAGGAAACAATACAATAGAGTGAGCCTAAAATATAGACAAATAGTGCTGTTATAGCACTAATACGTCTGCCAAATCGATCGGATAATGGGCCAAAAATAAGCTGTCCCACTCCTAGAGATAAAGTGTAAGCTGTCATGGTCAATTGAGATTCAATCTGAGAACTCGATAGCATACGCATCATATTGGGTAATGAAGGCGCATAAATATCTAAAGATAAGGTTATAATTCCCACCATTGGGGCTAAAATTAAGCCAACACCTAGCATTTTATCAGGTAGTTTTACATTAAAAGTCAATCTATTATCTCCTGATATTGTTAATGTCAATTTTAAAAAGAGTAACGCATTATATCGAACACCCTCAATATTAGTGCTAAATAGCATTTTTATGAATTTAAAAGAGCGTCCGTTCTTGATAAAAACAATAGGTAACCCTTGGCGCAACATTAATATTAAGTATTCAAGCTTGATTTTGATCTTTTTTGATAAAACTAGCGATATAAATTAATCATCGCTATCTTCGATGGTGCGTTGTTACCAGCAGTAAAAATTGATGAATACGCAGTGACTATCATGCTTTCTCTAAATCAACTTTGCCAGTGCTTTTGTTAGTGTCATCGCTGATATTTCTTTACAGCCAGTTGCATTTTGCCCACACCATAATGGAGAAAAATCTTTAATTCCCTTAGCTTCAGCCTTTTTACGTATAGCGGTCATGCTCATCGCTGCTAACGGAAATGGAGGAACGGCTGAATTCATGATACCCATTTCTATCATCACTCTATTCATAATTCCTCGGGCAGGCTTGCCTGAAAATAGTGTTGTCAGTGCCGTATGTCTAGATTGTGGACTTTTAATGGCTTTTCGATGAATGATTGTTGTTTTAGCTTCGTCGCATAATAAATATGCTGTGCCGATTTGTACCGCTAATGCCCCAAAAGATAGCGCTAATTTAACCGTTTGTGCATCAACAATACCACCAGCAGCAATTATGGGGAGCTTAACCTTATGGATAATTTGAGGTAATAAAGCGAAAGTACCAATTTGAGTACTTACATCTTGAGTCAGAAACATGCCTCTGTGGCCACCAGCCTCAATGCCTTGTGCAATTATGGCATCGGCTCCATTGGCTTCGAGCCATTGAGCTTCCTCAACGGTTGTTGCCGTTGATAACACTTTTGCCCCCCAAGATTTTACTCTTTCTAACAAGGCTTTATTTGGCAACCCAAAATGAAAACTGATAAATTCAGGTTGATAAGGCTCAATGATATCGGCAATATCATGACTGAAGGGGACCCGTTTGGCCCCTTGAGTAATGTCCGATTTTTGAATGCCATATTCTAAAAAGTAAGGCTTTAAAGCTGATCGCCATGTTAATTCAATGGCATGATTATATTCTGGGGATTGATGGCAAAAAAAGTTGAGATTAATAGGGGTAGATACCTGTGTTTTTAATTTTTCGATTTCAAACTTTAAAATGTCAGGACTCAACATCGCGCATGGCAGTGAGCCCATTCCCCCCGCCTTGGCGACGGCAATGGCTAATTCGCTATCTTGCACCCCTGCCATCGGTGCCTGAATGATAGGTAAGTCGATTCCTAAAAAATCTTGAAATGTCATAATGCAGTCTCTCAAATGCTCTTCTGCAATAAAGATACTCCAAATTAATCAAAGAGTGTGCTTTTCAAAAAAAAAAAATCACATGCTCCTTGATATCTAAGAAATGTGGCGAAAGAAAAAGAATAAAAAAGCTAGCTAGTTAACTCAATGACTAGTAAAAATGAGAGGTAGCCAATTCAATTTAGCCTCCATGTTAACCAAGCATAGTTAACTCGTTCTCCATAATATACAAATCTGTGGTATTTGCCTCTATTTTTGTAGTATGGCATCAACTGCAGTTTTAATTGCTGTTACTCTTGCTGACACAGCTCAACTTGGTTCGTTTTAGTTTTCTATGGCAGTTATTTTTGTATCAATGCTCGCCATAGTTGTGTTAACTTCACTAGCTAATACGCTGACATCAGAAGTCAAAGTGTTGAGCGTAGAGGTGACTAATTTCACATTTAATGCTATTGACGCTGTTGTTAATAAACTCGCGTGTTCAATGATAAATTTTTGTGCTGCTAATTCAGCTTTATCTACTGCAATTTTTGTACTACTTTCTTCAATAGCTATTTCACTTAACGTATATTTATTTAATACCAGATTGACACTATTCTTACTGACTAATGTAAAGTAAAATGTTTCATTAATAGTGATCATTGTTGCATTTTTTAGCCCTATCACTGCAGTGTTATATTCTGTAAATGTTATCAATATAGGTGGGTTTCACTATTTAATTCAGAGGTAAAATAGTAGAATATAATAAATAGAAGATCTTTAATTTTTTAGATTATTAATTTGTCATGAGAATTTATTATCATAAGTTATAAATACCTCGCTTAAAACTTGTCAATAACTGACGATGAGTTTATTGCTTTTAATTCGTCTGGTTTATAATCCTTACCTATATAGTAAAACTATATTTTGTATGGGATTTAAAAGGCGAGTAGTGAATGTTTATAATTTATTTTTAATAAAAACACACACCAATATATAAGTCTACAGTATTTAATTCTTTAAAAAATAAAGGCAGTGAATAAAGTATAGTTGCAAGAGTTTATAATATACATTTTTATTATCAGTAAATGCTTACTTAATGCGGTTATATTAGCTTTACAATTGTGCTCATTAGTAATTTTAACCTATTTTTAGATGGGGAAGGTCGAGTGAATTTGGGCTCTCATTCAAGAATAATGATATAGCACAGATACTGAAAATATCATTTATTAATTGATGTTTAAGCACCAAAAAAACTCAACAAACGAAAACGATAGAAGTAGAATGATAGGCGTTAATCAATCTAACATTAAAACTCCTGACTCAAAGATAGCTATATCATTTTGCTGTATTTGAGCAGTATTTTCTTCAATTTTTGTTGTATTACTCATAACAGCAGTACCTACTACAGCAACCACTGTCGCGACAGTATTAAGATCTGTAGCAGTATCTGTGATTTTCGTTGAAACCTCTCCAATTTCTGTTGCAATAGCTCGGATCTCATTACCTTTTACTACTAACTCTGTTGAAATGCTATCTACTGCCGTTTCTATTACATCCACTTTTTCTTCTGTAGCAGCTAATTTTGCTTGTACTAATTTCATTTCAGCGTCAGTTAAAGCAATTTTGGCCGCGGCTAACTCTTTTTTCGCCGCAGTGACTTCTGTTGCATTCTCACCAAAATAAATACGTTCAAAAGACCATTTATTGACTAACACATCAACTGACCATTTACTGGCCAAGGTGATATCTATTTTTGCTCCGATGGTTAGACTCGTTGCTAATGCTAATTTTAAATTATTATAATTCCCCACTGTCACACTTGTACTGGAACCATAGGTGTATGAATAGGAATAATTGGTTATCATTTTCCAGCCAGTATAATCATTAATGGCTTCAAATGCAGCTATTGTACCGTCATCATCACTATCATCATAATACATGAAGCACCTCCCACTAGAAAAGTTTAATATAATGTTCTATCAACTTTTATTGATTATTGTATATTGGATATTTTAATTATCAATCATTAATATATCGAACAAGCTGGTCTACAACTTACAAGACTTGTTTGAAATTAAAAAATATATTTACTTATCTTTACCTATTAATAAAGTTTAATTTAAATATTGAAGTTAATACTGTTAAAGTGAAAATGATATATAGGTATAAGCGTTCATTACTCGTAGGTATAAATATAATATGGTGGAAAGATATTTCTAATATGATAGTTTATATTAAAAACTTCTATTTTACTTGTTGTTATTTTTATATTGTCTGTTCTTAAGGGTAATTTGACCTATCCTCAGGGAGGAAGGATTAGAGACTGTTAGAGCTAGTTCGAGAATGCTGATATATTACAGACTTTGCGCGCTATAAATTAGCCATTAAGGCCCTATATTCAAAAACAGCATTCAAATACTCAACAGCCACTCACGCTAGCTATAGAGGTAGAATTAGAGATTTTAATCAATCTAACATTAAAATTCCAGACTCAATGATAGCCATTTCATTTTGTTCGATTTGAGTAGTATTCTCTTCAATTTTTGTCGTATTACTCATAACTGCAGTACCCACTACAGCAATCACTGTCGCGACAGTATTAAGATCATTTGCAGTATCTGTGATTTTCGTTGAAACCTCACCAATTTCTGTTTCAACAGCCCGGATCTCATTACCTTTTGCGACTAACTCAGTTGAAATACTGTCTACTGCTGTTTCTATAATTTCCACTTTCTCTTCTGTTGCAGCTAATTTGGCTTGCACTAATTTCATTTCAGCTTCTGCTAAAGCAATCTTTGCCGCAGCCAATTCTTTTTTGGCTGCCGTTACTTCAGTCGCATTTTCACCTATATAGATACGCTCAAATGACCATTTATTGAGTAATACATCAATAGACCACTTACTGGCTAAAGTTACATCAAATTTAAGACCTGCTGTGAGCCCTAGATAAGCACCAAACTTAATATTGTTATAATCACCAACAGTAATACTTGTTTTTGTTCCTGAGAAATAAGAATAAGAATAATCCGCGACTATTTTTAATCCGTCAAACGGTTCCACAGATCCCTGCTTACTCACATCATGTGTTGCCATAAACTCTCCTTGTAATGCTCTATTGCTGGGGCCATAAATAGTATTGAATAACTTTGATCTAAGCAAAGATATTGAATAAAATAATGGAAGTCGGTGTCAGTGTCGATGATTTTTTGTATGATATTAAAAAATACTCATTTAAGAGAAAGGTCACGCTATCGTCGTTCGGTATTCACTAAGAACAAATTTATCCTAAGATAGTTAATACTGTATTCCAAATTGCAAGTTCATTAGTTATTTGTCATGAAACCTGGTTCATTAGCTGTAATTGGGGGGCATGTCGTTTTTATTCTCAGTAAGGTTTTTAATCCCTCAAAACAATGTAATGATTCATTCATCTGAATTTTTGAACATTAAAAACATGTATGGCGGATGAAAAGTACAAAATAAGCCTCCAATTACTTAACTAACCTTTAAACTGAATCAAAAATAAGAACGATATAAGCTGCGAATAAAGTAAGGTGGACCACCCCCTGCATGATATTGGTTCTGCGACTAACGAATGTGACTACACTCACCATTAATGTCAATACTAATAACATCGATTCAAGTGGAGCAAGTCCTAATTCTACGGGTAAAGTGGTGATCCAACTGACGCACAATACTGCAGGAATCGTCAACCCAATCGTTGCTAACGCTGATCCCAAGCAAATATTCACCGAACGTTGAAGCTTATTAGCCAAGGCTGCATTCACTGCACTTAATCCTTCGGGTGTTAAAATTATCGCAGCAATGAGAAACCCCCCTAATTCAACAGGGGCATGGCTTAGGGCAATCACATGATCAATATAGACAGCGAGTATTTTAGATAAAAAGACAATTGCTAAAATAGCAGCGATTAGCATCACAACGTGATAAGAAAGTGTCTTCACCTTTAATTTATGTGTATTAAGTTTAGCGGATATGGCGTGGGGACGTTTATGCTTAGGCGGCTGAAAAATATCACTGTGGGTTGTTGTTTGAATCACAAGAAATACGCCGTACAATACTGTTGCAGCAATTCCTAGAGAAATTGCTAACAAAGGGGATAATGTTCCACCGAGAGTCGAGTTAGTAAAGCTTGGCATGACTAAGCCTAATATTGCTAATGGAATTAAAACAGATAAATATGCATTAGCTCCTTGCACATTATAACTTTGCATTTTGTGGCGCCAGCCACCAAGTAATAGGCTTATTCCTACCAAACCATTTAGAATAATCATGAGGACAGAAAACATGGTATCTCTTGCTAATGTTGGACTATCTGCTCCCGTTAACATGACTGAAGAAATCAACGCAACTTCAATTAGAATGACTGAGAGCGTTAAGATCAAGGTACCATATGGTTCGCCTAAAATAACAGCGAGCGATTCTGCATGGCGCACGACATTGAATGCGCACCAAAGCATGATAAGAAAAACAATTATGAGTACAAAAAAGCTTTGTGTATTTCCTAAATTTTGTGGCGACAAGCCATCCTTTAAGGATATAAAAACAACTAATATTAAAAAACAACATATCGTTGCAAGTTCTTGTCGTATTATTCTCATTTACTTACTACCCCTTGCTGATTTCTCATACGAATTAACTCAGTCAATAACCATAAGCATAGTTAATGATTTAGCTCTTTAAGCACAATCTGCATTGATAGTTGGCCTTGACAAGGGATCATTCAGGTTCCTTGATGTTTAAGAGGGTGGCAATGAGTGGGTACTTTGCTCTTTTACTATGATATTTAAGAGTCTGTTTTCAATGGGTAGAATCTTTTTTATTTTAGTATATACGGATAGGTAAGATATAAAAAATAGACAAAATGAAGAGGTGTAAATAAAAGAATAATAAATTATGTAAAAAACAAAGGCCTAGCATTTCTGCTAGGCCTTCTGGTATTTGGCAGGGGTGGAGAGACTCGAACTCCCAACCATCGGTTTTGGAGACCGCTGTTCTACCAATTGGAACTACACCCCTGTTGACGAAACGCATTATGCTGAAAAGCATGGCAAAGGTAAAGTACTTTTTTACAATAAACAATTAAACGAATATTTTTCCATCACGGTGGTGTTTTGTTATTCAAAACAAGTATCGAACAGAAGGTTTTCATACAGCCATTCGGTTATCCACTTCACACCCTCTATCACCTTAGATTTTATCAATATAAGTTAACCTAGATCATTGAAAGCTTAAATACTCCGCACTTTTGTTACCTATTCATACATTTGTCACACTTTTGTTATCGATTAAGTTCATAAAAACCAGTACCCTCGCTCGCAGCCATATATTTATCTGTATATTTGAGCTTTAGAGGTAGGAAATACTAATGAATAAAAATGAAAAACGACTAAGAAATCACGATATCGTTCCAACCAGTGGCCAATCAACTCGAGTTTGGGTCGATAACCAATCAGTCGACGCAATTCCAGGAGAGAATATTCTCAGTGTCCTATTTGCTGTGGGCAAAAGAACAATAACCAAAAATGATCACGGTAAAGTCACTGGCGCCTATTGCGGTATGGGGGTTTGTCATTGCTGTACCGTCAAGGTGAATGGGCAACATAAAGTGAAAGCATGCCAAACACTCATCGAGCCAGAAATGCAAATTACCACTCAAGTCAACCGCCTACAAGATGAGGGATTGTAATATGTCTCACTCTTCTCTTCCTGTCGTCATTGTTGGTGCAGGTACTGCAGGTATTTCTGCTGCTGCCGAGCTTGCAGAGGCAGGTATTCATTCTATTGTGATTGATGAAGCTCCTCGAATTGGTGGCGCTGTTTTTCGCGGCCCCTTTCGTGAAGCGATAGAATTACCTCATCTCGATAATAAATTACGAAAAAAAATAGCCAACATACGTCAGCTATATCAAGAAAACCAATCGCATATTCAGCTAATGCTCGAAACCAGAGTCTTGGGGCCCTCTGGTAATAAGGCACTGCTTGTGAGGCATAAAAACGAGGTGTTCGACATCCCCTATGAACAGCTCATTATTGCAACGGGCTGCCATGAACGCAGTATTCCTTTCGACGGCTGGCAATTACCCGGCATTATGTTACTTGGCGGAGTTCAACTCCAACTTAAATCAGGCTTAGTTAAACCCGGTCAAAAAATGGCCATTGTAGGCACAGGACCATTGCTTCCCTTAGTGGCTTGCCAACTTCACAAAGCAGGCGTCCATGTTGTGGGTGTTTACGAAGCGGGTAAGTTCAGTGACTTTGCCAAAGAAAGCCGTGCATTTTTAAATAGACCCCTATTAACTTTAGAAGGCATGGGGTTACTCAGTTACTTAAAAGCTCACGCCATTCCCATCCATTATGGTTGGGGGATTGTTT
Organism: uncultured Shewanella sp.; assembly: GCF_947491715.1. Taxonomy (GTDB): domain Bacteria; phylum Pseudomonadota; class Gammaproteobacteria; order Enterobacterales; family Shewanellaceae; genus Shewanella. The sequence goes on from NZ_CANLKR010000004.1 coordinate 9,271, forward strand.
CAGCAAAAGGAGAGGAGTCTTTAAACAGCATCACTGTCGCACAATATAATGAAGATTGGTATCCGATTCAAGATACGGAAAAATCCATTGATCTCGACAGCCTAGCGGTCGGTTATGGCTTTGTTTCTCGCAATCAACTCTCACAACTGATGGGAATTAAACATGACACTTGCTCTTTAAGTGGCCTTAAACCCCAAGTCGATGAATGGCAAATGAGTTCTATACCCAACACCTATATTGCTGGAGACAGTGTGGGAATATTAGGTGGAGAAGGTGCAATGATGGAAGGACGAATAGCCGCTTTATCCATAGCCCAAAATATGAAAATGATGTCGGCCATTGTCGCTAAAGAAAAAGCTAATGAATATTATAACTTGCTCAATAAAGTTAAACTCTTTAGAGCAGGCTTTGATCGGGTCGGCCGCCGTCGAGAAGGGCTGTTATCACTACTGAAACCCGAAACCCTCGTTTGCCGCTGTGAAAATGTGTCTCGAGCAGATATCGATAAAGTGATCAACCAAGGCGTTAAAGATATTACCGCGTTAAAAATGCGAACACGTGTTGGCATGGGTGATTGTCAGGGAAAAACCTGTAATAGCTATTGCCAAGATAGGCTAAGACAAGAGCTCGATACACTCGATGTCGGATACGTTAAGCCTCGTTTTCCTCTTGACCCTATTCCTTTTTCAGCATTATCGGAAGGTGCATAAACATGCCAACTCTCTCACATAAGAAATATGACATTATTATTGCAGGTGGCGGCGTCATTGGCGCAGCTTGTGCTTATTTTTTAAGTAAAGACAAAGATCTTAATATTGCCTTAGTTGATTTAAAGAAACCGGGTAACGCCTCTCGTGCTTCAGCAGGGGGTCTTTGGGCTATTGGTGAATCTGTTGGTTTAGGTTGCGGAGTGATATTCTTCAAACGCATGTCAATGCAGCGAGCAGAAGCCGAAGGTGCCGATCTCCCACCACTGCGCCCTCATGTTCTACCTGATTGCTTTTTTGAATTTGCGCTTAAAAGCAATAATATGTACCCCGCCCTTTGGCAGGAATTAAAAGACAAGCATGATGTTGACTTTAAGTTTGAAAAAACCGGCCTTAAATACATCATGTATGACAAATACGATAAACTCTATGCCGACTCGATTGTAGAACAAATTCCCGGACTAAAAGATGAAATTAATTGGCTAAGTGCTGAAGAGCTGGCAAAAGATGAGCCTTATATTAATGCTGATGCCATTGGCGCATTAGAGTTTAAGTGCGATCATCAGGTCAACCCTTATCGCTTAAATGAAGCCTATATGGAAGCGGCTAGACAAAATGGTGTTGAGCTATTTTTACAAACTGAAGTGATAAGCATTGAAAAAGATGGCAATCGCATCACAGGCGTCAATACCACAAAAGGGACACTAGAATGCGACATGCTTATCAATGCAGCAGGGAGTTGGGCTGCACAATTAAGTAAAATGGCCACGGGTATTGAGATTCCAGTTTATCCCGTTAAAGGACAAATTATTCTCTCAGAGAAATTACCTAAAGTACTCAAAGGCTGTGTTTCCACCACAGACTGTTATATCGCTCAAAAAGATAACGGTGAAGTGCTCATTGGCAGCACGACAGAAGAGAAAGGATTTGATACCACTAATACTCTACCAGAACTAAAAGAGTTGGCCACTGGCGCCATGCGCTGTTTGCCTATACTGAATGACATGAACATCAAACGTTGCTGGGCGGGCCTAAGGCCCGGTACACCCGATGAACTGCCCATTTTAGGCGAAATGGAAGGAGTAGAAGGTTATCTTAATGCTTGTGGGCATTTTAGAACAGGTATTCTGACTTCTGCTATCACAGGAAAGCTTATTAACGATTTGTATCGTGGCCTTCCGTTGGATTTAGATATTACGCCGTTTAAACACGCTCGCTTTAATGAGCAACATAAAAAGCAGGCTTAACCTTTAATTGCATGACAAATCCGCTCTAACTTATATTATTCAAATAAGTTAGAGCACTTTATACATTTCATTGTTATCGCTACAAAGTCCCTAGGTAAAAATCATTCAAAAATTTAGCATACTTAGCCAAACTGGGTAAACCCACTGCTTTTCTATGTTGATCGACATTGGCTTCATCTTCTATTTCATCAGGAACATATTCTCTCCCTTAAAAATAAAGACACATAAAAAATGAAACATCCACTTAACCACATCACGTACAACAAGATCACGCATGCTTACAATTTGATCGTTGTTGTTATCATTTATGTTCATTATGATGCCCCACATTACAAATTCTAAAATGATTTTTAGGGCTATTTAAATTGGCCTAATCTATCCCGAAGGAGCAAAGTAATGAAATATATTTTACCTGTATTTATCCTTTATTTATTCGGCGTAAGCCATGTTTTTGCTGCTGATTACTATTTCAGCAAATGGGACAATAGCTTGCCTTTATCTGAAAAATGGACCGTGGTGAAAGAGAGCTCTGGAAGGGAAACTGGATCACTGGAACTCATAAATAATTTTAATGGTGCTAGATGCTTACTTACCGCAATTGGTGATCAATGTACTCTCTGGGAAGGAAAAATATACACAGGGAAAATGATTAGTTACAAGGATGTATTTCATGGGAGATTCAGCTTTCATGACCAAGCAGGCAATGAAGTTGTTAGAGCTACCCTAGAGCGTAAGATGAAAACAAGTAGTAATGATCCCATTCCTGAATGGCACTCAATAAGCCAACCCCAAAGTTCAATAGCATTCTCACGTCCAGGAGATATTCAAATTTTTCTAACTCAATTTTTAGCCAATAATCCTATGGTGATCCGCAGCTCAACAGGAGATGCTTGTGTCCATAAGGATAGCTTTGGAAGTGAGTCTGGTAAGAATATCCACATTGGAACGAGTGATTGTGACGCCCCTTCATTCCCCGTCGCAGAAAACAGTACCTGGAGAATGGATGAAGATGGACTGATCAAAAATTATTTGTATTCTGACATTTGTTTATCTGCTAATTCACATAACAACATTGAGACTATTGCTTGTGATGAGGCTGATCCAGCCTATAGTCGTTGGGAATTAATGCGCCATACTCTACAAATAAAGCTACAGAACGAAAATTTATGCATGGAGCGAGAAGGTGACCATCAAGGAAAAAATATACATACCAAGATTTGCCAAAGTGCTAATACAAAACAACACTGGAAATTTATGCATCCTGACGAATTTAATATTAACACAGTAGGCGATGGCCATGTAAATATTACTGACTCAGAAAATAATATGCTTTGTAACTCTAAGAGTTCTTGTCGCTATACTCACCTAAATATAGGCGAGAAAATAACCTTTACAGCGGTACCAGATATTGTAGATCGTAAATTTTCTCATTGGATCAACTTACCTTGTGGGTCAGATCCTGTATGTGATGTCATTTTCGACACAGAATTAAATTTAAATGCTATTACCGCATTCTTTAATGTGAAATTAGGTGATATTTCCAGTTGGTATATTACCGAAGAAATAGATAACATCGACAACGTTTACTTTGATGGGACTCGATATTTTCTTGAAGGTAAATCTGAATTAGAACCTCTTGTAACATTTAAAGCAGAGTTACCCATTGGACCCTGGGGTGCATTCTATTATGTTGATGCGCACATTGATTGTATAAAAGAATTACATGTTGAAAAACTAAGCTATACGCTCAATGAAGATAACGCACTCAGTAACATCATAATAGATGGGTATTATGTAGACATTAAAAGCCCTAGTATTGATCCTACCAAACCATTTTATTTAAATGAAATAACGGGGCAATTGCATGTTTCCTATATTTGCACCGATGATAAAGGTTCCAGCGGATTACATTTTGATAAGGCGATTTTTAATCCAAACTCCGAAACAATCAATATCCAAACACATATCAGTAATTATAGCCATGCTAATTTCAAAGTGAATATACCCAAGGAACAACACTGAAACATGAGTAATATCATAGTATGTATCAATATATTAAGATAATATAGTCGACCCTAATATTCAGATAAAGCCATGGATTGACTAAGGAGGCCATAGGCCTCCTGCTTGTACCATTTTCAAAAGTAAAGCAGTGCATATCATCCCTAAGCATTGATATTCAATTGGTAATGAGAGTATTGATTAAGCCTGATTAAAAATAAATATCACTTTCATCGTAAGCGATAAACTATGAGCCTTCGCTAAACAATCTATATCATTTTATACACTGACAACTTAATTTTCTAAAAGTGTGAGTTAGCTCACCATGTGTCGTTACCCCAGCATTCATCCTTGTGCTGCTCATATTGTTGACCAATAGGAAAAATAACACTCACTTTTTGTACTTCATCCTGCAGATCAGTTTGATTTTGTCTATGCGCAGGAATGACATCATCATGGTCATCATTCACGACTGCGACTGACGCACACCCTTGAAGCAATAGTGCACATCCTAGTGCTGTTATTAGTACTGTTATTAATGCTCTCAAACTTAAAATAAAACGGCGCATATCATCCATAACCATCGGTATTTAATTAAGAATAAAAGTATTCCTTAAGTAAGCGTAAAAATATATATCACTTTAATCGTAAGCAATAAACGATCAGTTAACACTCCATAGCGGATCGTTCAGTAGAATGTCAGGGAAAATAAAGTCGATGATAAGAAAATGAAAAATGCCGCTAAATTAGCGGCATTGAAAATGTCGATATGTTCAGTGTGTATTAATCGCCTTGCTTTAGTTTACGGCCTGTCGATTGCACCTTTTTGTACATCTTAGACAGCTGTTTATCATGAAGACGTTTATCAGCCAGAGTTGCACCATTACGAGCTTGCTCTCGCAATAACTTTTGATAATTATTAAAACGCCTTTCAGTCAGGAGGCCATTATCAATAGCGGCAAGTACTTTACAACCCGGCTCAGTGTGATGCTGGCAATTAGCAAAACGACACTGTGATATAAGCACTTCAAGATCAGCAAACGTTTCTTGTACGCCGACGGTACAATCTGCTAATTGTAACTCACGCATACCTGGTGTATCGAGTAATAAGCCACCACTTGCTAATACATGCAATGAACGCGATGTTGTGGTGTGACGTCCTTTATTGTCATCTTCACGAACACCCGCTGTAATTTGCACTTTTCTACCTAATAATGCATTAATTAGACTCGACTTTCCTACGCCAGACGACCCCATCAATGCAATGGTTTGCCCCATCTTGCACCAAGATAACAGCACCTTTACCGAGCTCACATCAAGGCTATTAACTGCCTCGATCATTAACTGACTATCCAGTTGCTGAACGTGTTTAATTTTATCCTCGACATCATCACAAAGATCGACTTTGGTGAGTACAACGACAGGCTCAATTTGTGCGTCGTTGGCAAGCGTTAAATACCGCTCGATTCGACTCAAATTAAAATCATTATCCAGTGCTACCACGATAAACACAGTATCGATATTTGCAGCAATATACTGCTCAACCACTTTACTACCAGCAGCTTTACGACTGAACAATGATTGTCTCTCTAATAAACGTTCAAACTTTTTTTCTTGGTTTAACACAATCCAATCACCTATGCTCATCAAGGGTTGGCTTTGATGTACAGGCAATGGTATTTCACCTTGCTCAGTGGCTAATAGATAACCGCTTCTATGGTGAGCAATCACTTTAGCAAACCTTGAGTATTCAAGATCGGTAAGTGTAAGCTGTTGCTGAAAAAATGTTTTCCATCCAAGTTGTTGTAATGAGATTGGATATGTAAATAATGTTTTAGAATTCATTGGTTTTACCCTAGACGCATGCATAAACTTATCGACAGTTTTACAACGTCAAAAAACAATTAAGTTAGGGTCTACTTCAGATATTGTGACCCCGGTAATGACATACACCGGGTAAAAGGAACGCGAACATAAACTCAATGACATTGAGTTATTCAATTAGGAAATGGCTTGATAAGAAAACAATAAACGAAAGTGACTTAATAAAGTCCTCAGTTCATCTACCTATCATTACTTCACTTGACCGATTTATACGCGCGTCACTTTTACAGCCGTGTATCGGGTTTTCATTACAATCATCTTATATCCTCTCATTATTTATTAACTCAAGCAGAGTAACAGAAAAAGAACAATAGCAAAAGTGTACCTAATGTATTAATCATTGAATGTGACTAAAATCCACTTGCTTGCTAAGCACATATTGAGCTCCCCTATTTTTTGCCCGTACAAACCCAGTATCAACTGATAGAGGTATATAATTTACAAATAGATAACAGAGTGAACTTCAGCCAAAAGTCGATCATCAACACTATAACATGAAATAAAAATTGTTTTATATCAGTTATTTATTGTATATAATGATGAAGAGGTCATAAATTTTAAAATTGATGTCTTTTTCTGATAGATATTACACTAAAGTCGTATAGTATATTCATGGTTTGTTGTTGCTACTGTCAATATTAGGAAGAGAAATATGATCACGGCTTTTGAAAAGTTAGGAAATTCATTAGGAATAGGTGAATTTAAGTTTAATGCCGATGGCTATTTATCTGTTATCCTTCACGGAGAATATACAATCCACTTTCAGTTTAATGAGAGCAAAAACACATTAAGTTTTTACTCAGAAATTGCGGATTTAACGCATGTTAAATCCGTTAATTTACTTTCTGAATTATTAAAAGAGAATTTTCTCAGCGAAAGTGGTAATCAATTTCACTTTAGCATTAATCCTGAAACAAATTGGTTACTCTTATTTAGAACAATAGATGAACCTATAATAGACTTATCAATATTTAAAAATATAATCAATAGCTTAATTGAGTCGGTTATGACGTGGAAAAAACGCATCAATAATTTTTTGCAAGATAATCTCAATAAAAAAATGCAACAGAATCAGTATCAGATCCCCGCCAATAAGTTTTCTTTTATTTCCAGATAATGCACTAGAATGACTACCCATTCACCGTATAAAAAACGGTACTCACTTGAGTATTAAAGGCAGGGTTTTGATATAAGGCAGCCGTATTGTTCTGCTTTAGCAAAGTAGTGGCTGTATGCTCCATAAAAGCAATCGTCAGATCTGACAACGCGTTGCCAATACTAAAACGTTTCACACCCAAATTTTGTAACTGACTCATATCAGTCAGATCGGGTAGCGACATAACATTAACGGGCGCTGCAATGCTGCGAGTCACCGCCTTAATGTCATCACTTTGAGTCATGCCGGGCACAAATATTCCACTGGCCCCGCTGGCAATATAACAACTGCCCCGCGCTATCGTTTCTTGAAGCGGATCCTTGGCATGAAAATAAGCATCAATACGGGCATTGATGAAAAAATCCTGATAACCCGCCTCGTCCAATCCCGAGCGAATTGACTTGATAAGTTCTGCATGGGCAGCGGTATCTTTCAGACCACCTACAACACTGTCAGTCAAATGACTGGCAAAAGGCTTATATGAATCTTCAATATTAATACCAACAACACCTAGGTTTGCCAGTGTAATCACATTATCAACAATCTCGTCATTTGTCTTCGCAAAGCCCGACTCAATATCAACTGTCACCGGAATACTGACCACAGCCATAATTTTCTCGACAATGGATAAACATGCCTGAAAAGAAATAATTTCACCATCTTTATATCCAAGGCTATTGGCCATTCCCCAACTTGTGGTCCCTATCGCCTTAAAGCCAGCTTGCTCTAAGATCAGAGCAGATAATGCATCCCAGGCATTTGGAAGCAAAAGTGGGGCATCTTGTTCATGTAGATTTTTAAAATTTTTACTGTTATTCATTTTTCACTCCATTGATACTATTATTCTTATTGTTAAAAAAGTAGCTTATTATATTGATTGCTAAATTAATTCAGAAACTGCGTTTTTGCCTGACGCTGACATTTCATCGAGTTCACATCAGCGTAAGATTGAGAAATTGATTGCTTGATGGCAATGCCCTCATGCTGCAATAACCATAATTTACGCTCCAGACCACCGGCATAACCCGTGAGGGAGCCATTGGCCCCAATCACACGATGACACGGCACTATGATGCTAATAGGATTTCGACCATTGGCGCCTCCTACTGCCTGCGCCCCTTTTGGTTTATTCACTTTTTTGGCAATATCAGCATAGGTCAGTGTTTTCCCAAATGGGATCTGACTCAAACATCCCCAAACAGCTTGTTGAAAATCAGTGCCTTGTGCATCAATGGGTAAATCAAATGCTTGGCGAGAGCCTTCAAAATACTCAAGTAATTGCAGCTTACAGGCATCAGTCACATTATTTGCATTTTCAACGCCTTGCTCAGAGCCACAAAATATTAACTGACGAATGCCAATATCTGACGCCTTACATTCCATCAAGCCTATTGGTGTTTCTAAATAATCGGTATAAATTATCATGGCAATTGACTCCATAATTGAAAGGTCAAATAGCTGCCCCACGGAGAGGCTTTCTTTGCATTGAGTCTATTTTCTTCATCTGGTTCGTTGGTATGATATTGTTCTAATACTTTTTTGATGCCTAAGTCCCCAGCTAAAAAGATATCGGGATCACTTAAGCCTCTCATACGAGCATATTCAACCGTCCACGGACCAACTCCTTTTAACTTCAGCCATTGACTGGTATCGTTTGCATTATTCTCACCCAATCCATTTAGAGTGCCTTCACAACAGCCTTGATCGATTTTACCGTCAGCATCCTGAGCTGCCGTATCGCAACAGCCTTGAGCGGTTTTAGCTGCAGTATCGCAATAATATTGTGCCAAATTGCGTAACGTTTGCTTACGAGAGCCTGGAATTTTTAAAAAAGCCAGCTCACTATCTGCTATGGCTTGAGGTGAAGGAAACAAAAGGTGCTTCCCATAAGGCTCACCCAATTCACTCACTAAAGTTATTACTAAATTTCGCGCCGCAGTCACCGAAATCTGCTGTCCTAAAATTGCTCGAATGCCTGCTTCAAATAAGGTCCAAATACCCGGTAATCTCACTCCAGCCTTAAAAGGAAATGAAGCAGGCAAACAGGCTTTTAGATCTTTCTCAACAGCTTGTATATCAAGATCTAAATCTAAAATGCGACGAATATTGTTAATTATCGCTTTCAGATAGTTGACTTCATTGAGTGCTATATTGACTTCAAACATATTCACTTCGCCATAATGCTTCGCAGTAAAACATCCTTGAGTATCATGCCAATTAAACGTGCGCCCATAACTGTGTTCATCACACCATTCGAGCTTATCCACGACTCTTGCAGCTAATATGCCTTGCATTAAAGACCAATCAAAGGGTGGCCTATAATACAATTTCAACGTTAATTGGTTAGGCTTGTCTTGACGGGTTTTCCGCACCTGTGATGGCGTCAATTTAAGCTCTGATTTAAAGCAGTCATTAAAACGTCGCAGGCTGTCAAAACCACTTGCTAATGCAACTTGAATGATCGGTAATTTAGTTTGTTGTAATAACTGTTTAGCAAATAAACACTGTTGATAAAGAGAATAACGCTTCGGCGACATACCAAGATGCTGATTAAATAATTGCCTCAAATAGCGATCGCTGATCCCTAATCGTTCGGCCAATTGCACTAATGAATGAGATTGCAATGCGCCTTCATCAATTAAACGCATCGCTCTATCAAGAGTGGCATTCACACCTTTCCAAGCTGGTGAATGAGGGGCGCTATCCGGTCGACACCTTAAACAAGGTCTGAATCCCGCTGTCGCACACTCAATGGCTGAGCTAAAATATTGCACATTTTCTTCTTTTGGTGGGCTCGCAGGGCAGATATTACGGCAATAGATCCCCGTCGTCTTTACTGCTGTAAAGAACTGCCCATCAAAGCGGGGATCGCGTGATAATCTTGCCTTCTGGCAAATACGGGTGTCCAACATTAAGCGTCCCTTCTTTCTCACTGATGACTTAATGAAATCAGTATATCTTGACTCGAGCAGGAAACTAGCCAGAATCGGAACTGAATGTAAAAGATGTTTTGCGATGGTTGACGGGCAAATATGAAAAAGCACACGGTTAAGTGTGCTTTTTATCTGGCATGTCTTTTTTATAGGCTAAAAATGCATTGTAGCATTAGTGACCTATTTAGGATTAATGCTCAATCTAGTATTTAGTGCTCAAACATGGCAGAAATAGACTCTTCATTGCTGACGCGGCGTATTGCTTCAGCCATGACAGTGGACATCGTTAATTGAGAAACTTTATCAAGTGCCTGGATTTCTTTACTCAGTGGAATTGTATCAGTCACAATGACTTCATCAATCACAGACTCTTTGATGTTTTGCACTGCGTTTCCTGAAAAGACGGGGTGAGTTGCATAAGCAAAAACGCGGTTTGCACCATGCTCTTTCAAGGCTTCAGCCGCTTTACAAAGTGTACCACCTGTATCAATCATATCATCAACAATGATACAGTCTCGGCCTTGAACATCACCGATAATGTGCATGACTTGAGCCACATTAGCTTGTGGGCGACGCTTATCAATAATGGCAAGATCGGAATCATCAAGGAGTTTGGCGACAGCACGGGCACGAACAACGCCACCAATATCGGGTGAGACGACGACAGGATTTTCCAGTTCTTTTTGCATCATATCTTCTAGCAATACTGGGCTGCCAAAGACATTGTCAACGGGAACATCAAAAAAACCTTGAATTTGCTCTGCATGTAAATCGCAAGTTAATACTCTATCTACACCCACACTGGATAAGAAGTCAGCAACCACTTTTGCTGTGATGGGGACACGTGCACTGCGCACACGGCGATCTTGGCGAGCATAACCAAAGTAAGGTATAACGGCAGTAATACGGCCTGCTGATGCGCGACGAAGCGCGTCAACCATGACTATTAGTTCCATTAAGTTATCATTGGTCGGTGCACAAGTAGATTGAATGATGAAAACATCCGCCCCTCGCACATTCTCATTGATCTGGACACTGATCTCACCGTCACTGAATACGCCAACTTCTGCGTCTCCAAGTTTACAAAATAAACGTTCAGCTATTTTTTTAGCGAGACTCGGTGTAGCGTTACCAGCAAAAAGTTTAATGTCAGGCACTGTATGGACCTCAGGCTTAAGCGTTATTTTTAGTGGCTGAAATAATCTATATTACTTCAGATGCGTATTTTAACGTTGAGCTAATCTCAGCGTTAATGGTGATATATTTTTTCCTTGTGCAACAAATCCACTCATTTCCGCAGGCAGCTTAGCCAGTGCGGATAGGGCTTGCTGATGTTGCTCGAACTCCCCGAAAACACAAGCACCCGTTCCGGTCATCCTAGACGGCGCATATTCTAGCAGCCACGCTAAGGCATTGGCAACTTGGGGGTAGCGATTGGTTACCAATTTTTGACAATCATTATGCCAAGGGGCACTCATTAATGCGTCAAGTGATAATTTTGGTGTGTCGCGAGGAAGCTTGGGATCTCGGAAAATGTCAGCAGTCGATACATGGACAGTTGGGGTAATGATCAAATACCACTTCTCAATAGGCGTAACGGGCGTGAATTGTTCGCCAACACCTTCAGCAAATGATGATAGTCCATTGATAAATATTGGTATATCAGCACCAAGTTTGAGGCCTATATGGCAGAGCTCTTTTTGACTTAAGTGAGTATTCCACAGACTATTAAGGGCGACAAGTGTGGTGGCAGCATTTGACGACCCTCCACCAATGCCGCCCCCCAGAGGTAAACGTTTATCCAAGTATATTTCTGCTCCTTGAGAGCATTGAGTATATGCCTGCAATGATTTTGCGGCTTTAAGAATTAAGTTATCGTTTTGGGGGACAACTTTATTCAGACTTGAATGGAGGATGAGACTGGGTGTTTGAGTGATCTTAAAATCAAGGTAATCTGAGTGATCGATAAATTGAAACAAAGTCTGTAGTTCATGGTAACCATCGTCACGTTGATGATTGATATGTAAAAACAGGTTCAGTTTAGCGGGAGCAGGCCACGCGGTTGAAAGAGAGGCTGTCATATTGAGGGAGTGCTCGTGGCTTGATTAGTGCGAGCTAAGCGGTTGCTATTAGTCGATGCTGCTAATGCTTGCCATTGATTAATTTGAATTTTTATTTTTATATCTGTGCTGTTAAGTGCGAGTAACCTAGGCAGTTCAGTACCCTGTTGTTGTTGCCAGCGTAAATAGTGAATGTGCCAAGATGGATTGGTTTGTGTGATAACGTGAACGGGTCGGTTTTGATTATCTTTTGCTTTAACCACGTCCGTTGGACTGAGTTGACCTGTTATCCAAAGGGGGAGCGCATCTATGGGCAGCGTCCAACCTGTTACGCGAAAGAGTAAATCTTGAGCATTATTATCGTCATAGGTTTCGCCATTGACGACTAAGCGCGCTTTGCCCTCTTTTTGAGTTAACGAGAGGACTTGAATACCCAACATAGTGGTGAGGGTTAACTCATCGCTGTTACTCGTATGTAACCAGTATAAGTTACTGCTTAATTTGTCATTGGGTAGCGTGATAGCGATTTTCCCTGTCATTTCCCAAGCTTGGGCATCGGCGACTTTTTCAACCGACACTGGGCTGAGGTTACTGGGTAAACTACTACAGCCAGATAGAAAAACTAAGCTCAGCATTAGCCATGAATAGAATTTTTTGCTTAAGTCAGTCAAATTAGTTATTCGATATTTTTGGATTAGACAGATTATAATACGAGGGAGAATAAAAATAGCCAATGCTTATGATGATCTTTTCATTATAATGGAGCAATAGTCATCTTTTTTGGATGAAAAAGCAGCAATCAGCGTGTTTTTTTGTTAAATACGCTCGAAATGAACATTATTCTTCGGTTTTGTTAAGCATATTCTGTTTTTAAGTAACTCAATTCAGTAGAATAGCGGCCAATAAATAAGATAGTAACAATCTAAACGAGTCAGATGAGCCTTGTAGCAATCGGTATTAATCATAAGACAGCCACCGTGGATACCCGCGAAAAAGTGGCGTTTGCGCCAGATAAAATTCATGATGCCATGAAGAGTCTGGCTGCACACACTTGCTCTGGTGAAGCGGTTATTATCTCGACTTGTAATCGTACTGAACTGTATTCAAATGCGAAAAACACGAGTTTATTAGTTGATTGGCTTGAGCAATATCATGCTCTTTCTCATGAAAATATAGCGCCTTGTTTGTATACATTAACCGATCAAGAAGCGGTGAAGCATTTAATGCGTGTCGCGGCGGGGTTAGATTCATTAGTATTGGGCGAGCCGCAAATCTTAGGGCAGGTGAAGCAATCATTCGCCCAAGCCAAAGAAGCGGGTACCGTTGCTTTTGCCATGGATAAGTTATTTCAAAATACCTTTTCTGTGGCGAAAAAAATTCGCACAGAGACGGATATCGGTACTTCCGCAGTCTCAGTGGCATTTGCTGCGGTCAGTATGGCGAAGCATATCTTTTCAGCCTTAAGTCAAACTCAAGTCTTATTGGTTGGGGCTGGAGAAACCATAGAGCTGGTGGCTAAACACCTTTTTGATAATGGTGTAAAATCCATGATCGTGGCGAATCGAACGATCCATCGTGCGCAAGCCATGTGTGAACAATTTGACGCCAAACCTATTACATTAGAACAGATCCCTGATTTTCTCGCTAAAGCGGATATCGTGATATCCTCTACGGCAAGTCCATTACCTATCCTTGGAAAAGGCATGGTAGAAAAAGCGCTAAAGCAGCGTCGTCATCAGCCTATGTTATTGGTTGATATAGCGGTTCCCCGTGATATTGAAGCAGAGGTAGCCGAGCTAGATGATGCCTTCCTCTACACAGTAGATGATCTGCAAAGCATAATTGAACAAAATATGGCCTCTCGACGAGAGGCTGCCGAGCAAGCTGAATTAATTGCTGAAGATCAATCTCACCAGTATATGGCATGGGTTCGTTCCCTGAGTTCGGTTGACAGTATTCGTGAATATCGCAATAAAAGTCTCGCGGTGAAGGATGAATTGGTTGAACGAGCGATGAATAAATTAGCCCAGGGGGGAGACAGTGAAGCCCTCATTTTAGAACTGGCTAATAAATTAACCAATCGTTTGATTCACGCTCCGACACAAGCGTTAACTGCGGCGAGTCGTGAAGGGGATTTACATTCTCTTGAGCAATTAAGAAATGTGCTTGGATTAGATAAAGACTAAGGTTAGCGTTTTAATGAAAGAGAGTGTTATTCGCAAGCTTGAAGGCTTGCTTGAGCGAAATGAAGAGGTGCTGGCTTTACTGAGTGATGCCAGTGTGATTGCTGATCAAGAGCGTTTTAGAGCCTTATCTAAAGAGTATTCGCAATTAGAAGAGGTGGTTAAAGCTTTTACGGCATTTAAGCAAGCAGAAGAAGATCTTATTTCAGCAAAAGAAATGCTGGCTGAAGATGATGCTGAGCTAAAAGAAATGGCTCAGGAAGAAATTAAGCAAGCCAAAGAAGTGATTGAATCACTTGAAGATGAGCTACAAATCTTACTGCTTCCTAAAGATCCCAATGATGACAACAATGCGTTTGTTGAAATTCGTGCAGGGGCTGGGGGTGATGAGGCGGCTATTTTTGCGGGTGATTTGTTCCGTATGTACAGTCGTTATTGTGAAGGTAAACGCTGGCAAATAGAAGTCATGAATGCCAGTGAAGGCGAACATGGTGGTTTCAAAGAAATCATTATTAAAGTGTCAGGAGAAGGGGTTTACGGTAATTTGAAATTTGAGTCTGGTGGACATCGTGTTCAGCGAGTGCCTGAAACCGAATCTCAAGGTCGCGTGCATACTTCTGCATGTACTGTGATTGTTTTACCTGAAATTCCTGAAGCGCAAGCCATCGAAATCAATAAAGCTGATTTAAAAGTGGATACGTTTAGGGCTTCAGGTGCGGGTGGGCAGCACGTTAACAAAACAGATTCTGCTATTCGTATTACGCATATTCCCACGGGCATCGTTGTAGAATGCCAAGATCAGCGTTCTCAGCATAAAAACCGTGCTCAAGCCATGAGTGTATTATCGGCTCGTATTCAAGCCGTTGAGGATGAAAAGCGTCGTAGCGAAGAAGATTCCACTCGTCGAAGTCTTGTGGCCAGTGGCGATCGTTCTGAGCGCATTCGTACTTATAATTTTCCACAAGGACGGCTGAGTGAGCATCGTATTAATTTGACGTTATACCGTTTAGGTGAAGTTATGGAGGGTAATTTAGATATGATTATTGAGCCCTTGATACAAGAAAACCAAGCGGATTTATTAGCCGCGTTGTCAGACGAATAGTCACTCGATAGTCATAAAACCAAAGCCCTTAAAGGGCTTTGGTTTTATCTATTATTCCAATACCAATTAATCTTGTGTTCATAATGAAAAGGATGTGCAGTGCAACTGATTATTGTTAAAGCGCTTGAATGGGCTTCATCACAACTGATGGATATTTCTGATACACCTCAGTTAGATGCCGAAATTATGTTATTACATGTGATTAATAAACCGCGAGCGTATCTCTACACTTGGCCTGAAAATAATATCACATCAGAACAAGGCTCAGAGTTTAAACGTATGGTGGCTAAACGGCTAGAAGGTAATCCTATCGCACATATTGTGGGTGAGCGAGAGTTTTGGTCCCTCCCCTTCAGGGTCAACCCAACGACGTTAATTCCCAGACCAGATACCGAAATACTCGTTGAAACTGCATTAAATTTACCTTTATCTGATTCGGCTCGAGTACTGGATTTGGGGACCGGAACGGGGGCGATAGCGCTCGCGTTAGCGCATGAAAGGCCTTCATGGCGGGTGACAGGTGTAGATAAGGTGAAAGATGCCGTCGAATTGGCAAAATTAAATCGACAGCTACTTAAACTGGATCAGGTTGACATTTTACAAAGCGATTGGTTTGATGCCATATGTTGCTATGATTTTAATCTCATCGTCTCAAATCCTCCTTATATCGATGAGCAAGACCATCATCTGAATGAAGGAGATGTCAGGTTTGAACCTCAAAGTGCACTCACCGCTCCTGAATCGGGCTTTGCAGATCTGTATCACATTGCGTCGGCCGCACGGGATTATTTAGCGCCGGGTGGATATTTATTATTAGAGCATGGTTATCAACAAGCCATTGCGGTACGAGATAAGCTTATTGAACTCGGTTATGAAAATGTCTCTACGGTGAGAGATTTTGGCAGTAACGATCGCTGTACATTGGGGCGTTGGTCTCGATAATGTCACTCTAGCAATAAGAAAGACGAGCCACAGACTTCTTGTTGGCTCCATTTTCTATTCTGTTTTTATTCCCCATACTTTTATCATTAAGGACTTTAATGACTTAGTATTGGACGTAAATGTTCTATATTTATCCTTACTTGCTCATTATTATTCAATGATGGGTTTTGATTTAAAAAAGGATAGAGGATGACGTTACAAGACGATCCCAGTTATGCTGGTCAAGCCGTGTATACACGTAAAATGTTATTGATTTATAATTTATGGGTATTAGGTTTTTCAAATACTTATCTATGGCGTTGCCCCACCACTTTTCTGCGAGCCCACTTTCATAAAAAAGTCAGTTTAAATCATCTCGATGTGGGAGTTGGGACAGGGTATTATTTAGAAAAATGTCTTACAGAGAAGCAAAGGCGAGTGGCTTTATTAGATTTGAATTCTGTGAGTTTATCGACGGCTGGTGCCAAGATAAGGCAGTATCATCCTGAAATTTATAAAGGCAATGTGTTAGCGCCTCTAGAGCTTAATTGTGAACCTTTTGATTCTATAAGTATGAATTACTTATTGCATTGCTTACCCGGAGATTTAGTTGCTAAATCTGTTGTTTTTGAACATTTAATTCCTTATTTGAATGAAGGGGGCACTTTATTTGGTAGCACCATATTAGGCCAAGGCACTCAGCCAGGCTATTTTGCGACTAAGTTGATGAATTTTTATAACCATAAGGGTATTTTTGATAACTTGTCTGATGATTTAATGAGCCTAGAAACCATTCTTAATAAACATTTTCAGAAAGTTAAAATAGAAATGCGAGGTTGTGTTGCCATTTTTTCTGGTGTGAAAAAAGACACCTAGGAGGACAAACATGATATTACGGGTGATGTGTTATTTTGTGATAGGGGGCTTATTCTACGCGCAAGCGTCGCAAACATTGCGGGTGGGCACCACGGGAGATTATCGACCACTCACTTGGTTTGATAAACAAAATAACACCTTTAGCGGTGATGCTATTACATTAATTAAGCGTTTCGCGAAAGATAAGCATTATGACATTGAGTTTATACAAACCCATTGGCCTGATTTATCAAAGGATCTGGCCAATGGCCGTTTTCAAATAGCAGTAGGTGGCATTTCAGCTACTGAGCAACGAGAGAATCAATTTTTATTTTCATTGCCTATACAGGTTTTTGGTAAAACAGCCTTGATGCGGTGTCGCGATCAGTCACGTTTTAAAACCTTCGATGATATTGATGTAGAGGGAGTCAGAGTTGTGGAAAATCGTGGTGGGACGAATGAAGCATTTGCATTATCTCGAGTGAAAAAAGCCACATTAATTATTGTGCCCAATAATCATCTGCCTTTTATATTGCTGACTGAAAATAAAGCTGATGTGATGTTTACTGATTCTATTGAAGTTAATTATATGCACAGTATTAATCCAGCATTGTGTGGTTTAGCGTCAAAAAAATTATACACACAATCTGAAAAAGTGTTTCTATTTGGAAGAGATGAAGGTGCGTTACAGCAACAATTTAATGCTTGGTATAAAGAACAAGCGGTGACAGACAAGTCAGCACCTTGATACTTGTCTGCGGTTTGATTCTACACGTGCTTATTTCATCGTGGGCATCACAAATTCGGCTTGATTATGCATAATGGTTGGCCAGCGGGCGGTAATGGCTTTGCGCTTTGTATAGAACCGAACACCATCGGGGCCATGCATGTGCAATGGTCCAAATAACGAACGCTTCCAGCCTCCAAAACTATGAAACGCCATTGGCACAGGTATAGGCACATTGACGCCGACCATGCCGACTTGAACATGATGACAAAAGTGACGAGCCACTTCGCCATTTTGAGTAAAAATGGCGGTACCGTTGCCAAATTCATGTTTATTAATCAGTGCGAGAGCCTCTTTATAATCTGTGACTCTCACCACGCAGAGTACAGGGCCAAAAATCTCTTCTTGGTAAATTCTCATATTGGGGGTGACATGATCAAACAAACAGCCACCTAAAAAGAAACCGTTTCCTCTGTCTTTGACTGATAATTGACGTCCATCGGCGATAAGCGAGGCGCCTTCTTTTAGGCCGACTTCAAGGTAATGTTCAACTTTGGCTTTATGGGCAGCGGTGATCAGAGGACCCATGTCCATGTCGGGTGTCATGCCATCACCTATTTTGAGGGATGTCACTTTTGGGGTCAGTTTTGCTATTAAGGGATCGGCAATATCACCAACAGCAATAATGACAGAAATGGCCATACACCGCTCACCTGCTGAGCCAAAGGCCGCACCTGTTACGGCATTCACGGCTTTATCAAGATCGGCATCGGGCATTAACAGCATATGGTTTTTTGCGCCGCCTAAGGCTTGAACGCGCTTACCGTGGGCCGATGCGGTCGTGTATATGTATTCTGCTATTGGGGTCGAACCGACAAAACTCACGGCTTTGATATCATCATGAGTGAGCAGAATATCGACAGCTTCTTTATCACCGTTAATGACATTCAGTACACCATCAGGTGCGCCAGCTTGAGTGAGCAATTCGGCAATGCGCGTAACGACACCGGGATCTTTCTCTGATGGTTTCAAAACAAATGTATTGCCGCATGCTATGGCGATAGGAAACATCCACATGGGAACCATAAAAGGGAAGTTAAAAGGCGTGATACCGGCGACGACGCCTAAAGATTGATTGAGTGTCCAAGCATCGATACCGCTTCCAACTTGTTCAGTATGTTCACCTTTTAATAGGTGAGGGATCCCACAAGCAAACTCAACAACTTCGAGTCCGCGAATGACCTCACCTTTAGCATCATCATGCACTTTGCCGTGCTCTTGTGTAATGAGCATGGCAAGTTCATCGATATTTTCTTCAATAAGCGTTTTAAATTTAAACAATATACGAGCACGGTTTAAGGGGGTAACTTGGGACCATGTTTGGTGAGCTGCTTTAGAATGGGCAATGGCATCTTCAACTTCTGCTTTACTGGCCATAGACACATTTGCTTGTACTTGACCGGTAGCAGGATTAAATACAGTTTGAGTGCGTTCACTGGCTTGAGTGTGCTGCCCATTGACATAATGAGTAATCATTTTCATTTGCTATTTCCTGTGTTAATCAGCATTCATTCTTCATTCACGATGGCATCAGATAAGATAGTGAGTAATGTGCTTCATTTGCTATTTCATGCGTTAATCTGCACTCACAATGGCACGAGATAATATATTGATAAGGTGTGATATTTCATCTTTTTCGATAATCAGTGGTGGTGATAATGCGATGGTATCGCCTGTCACTCTCACAAGGGCACCTCGATAGAAACAATCTTCGAAAATAGCAAAGGCACGTTTACCTATCCCTGCTTGGCTAGGAGCAAACTGAATTGCGCCGACTAAGCCAAAGTTACGAATATCGATCACATTTTTTAATTCCTTTAAGCTGTGAATAGCCTCTTCAAAGTCCTTCTCTAATTGACGACTGCGTTGGAAAAGTTGATCGTTTTGGTAAATGTTTAATGTGGCTAATGCGGCTGCTGCGGCAACGGGGTGGCCTGAATAGGTATAGCCATGGAAAAGCTCAATCGTGTTTTCAGGAGCATTCATACAAGTATCATATATACGATCGTCAATGAGAACGGCTCCCATAGGGACGGTGCCGTTAGTCAGACCTTTTGCCGTCGTGATCATATCAGGAGTGATCCCCCAGCGTTCACTTGCAAAGGTGTCTCCGACACGGCCAAAAGCAGTAATCACTTCGTCAAAAATAAGTAAAATACCGTGTTTTTGAGTGATTTCTCGAATACGCTTCAGGTAGCCTTTAGGGGGCAGTATGACACCCGCTGATCCGGCTAAAGGTTCAATGATAACGGCCGCAATGTTTTCAGCACCTTGTAAGAAAATGATTTTTTCTAATGCATCGGCTTTTTCAAGGCCATATTCAGGTAACCCTTTACAAAAAGCATTATTTTCAATATCTAAAGTGTGGGGGAGATGATCTACACCTTGTAACAGTTGTGCACTAAAGTTTTTACGGTTAGCTGGGATCCCCCCGACTGAAATACCACCAAATCCAACACCGTGATAGCCCAGTTCTCGCCCGATGAATCGATTTCTGCTGGCTTCGCCGTTTGCTCGGTGAAAATTAAGGGCTATTTTTAAAGCACTGTCAACAGATTCAGAACCTGAATTGGTAAAAAAGACTTTATTGAGTCCGTTAGGACTAATTTGTGCTAGACGCTCGGCTAATTGAAAAATAAGAGGGTGTCCCATTTGAAAAGAAGGGGCAAAGTCCATTTCTTTTATTTGATGACTGACAGCTTTGTTAATTTCTTCTCGTGAGTGACCAGCATTACAACACCATAGGCCAGCGGTGCCATCTAAAACGGGCCGTCCTGTGTTATCCTCATAATAAATCCCTTTCGCTTTTGTTAAGAGTCTAGGTTTTGCTTTGAATTGCCTGTTAGCGGTAAAAGGCATCCAGTAGTGTTCTAATGAATATGAATCATTTGAGCTGGATTGTGGATCCTGTATTGTCATATACCCTATCCTCAATGTGTTGTTGTATTCTTTGAATAAACTTATCGTTGTTACTAATGTGTATGGTTTTTTAAAGTGTTTTAGCGCAATTCCTTTCACTTATATACCCGTGATACTTGAAGATGCAGGATTCAGCTGGAATGAAAAGCCTTTTAGACAAGGCTTTGAACAGCGTGCCTAGTGATTCTAAGCTGGTGTTCAGTAACGCAGAATAAAAGGCTTTAAAACCAGCCCTTTGGGAGTCTGTAAAATCACCTACTTCTGCGTTGTATCACCTTAAAAGGCAATAAGCATTCCTGCAATAATACGCCTTGAATTAGGCACTTTTACAGGCTCTGAAAACATGCATCTTCAAGTATCACGGGTATAGTCATTCAATTGTAGAATATATCAAGCTGTTCAAATAATGCACAGTAAATGATAACAAAATATACATGGGTGTTTTTTTAGGCTAATGTATATTTGTGTTAATTTCTTGTGTTGATTTATTGTGGTTTTTTTGGGCTGCTACTGGCTTCTTTCTATTTAGACCAAAGGGCTGGTTGTTGTGCCGTCCTATTATTGAAGAATAGGGATAAAAGAATGACTAAAGTGAAATGTGGCTTAATTCAAATGAGTTTAAAAGCGGATACATCCCAGAGTGTTGAAGTGATCAGGCAAGCGATGCTTGATGCACATCTTCCTTTGGTGGAGTCTGCTGCGAAAAAAGGCGTTCAAGTACTTTGTTTTCAAGAAGTTTTTACACAATCTTATTTTTGTCCTAGTCAAGATAATAAATGGTATCAAGCAGCCGAGAAAATACCTGAAGGACCAACGGTTAAATTAATGCAAGATTTAGCCAAGAAGCATGCCATGGTATTAGTGGTGCCCATTTATGAAGAAGATATTACAGGGGTTTATTATAATACGGCTGCGGTGATTGATGCTGATGGCCGTTATTTAGGCAAGTACCGTAAGAATCACATTCCGGATGTCGCGCCTGGTTTTTGGGAAAAGCATTATTTTAAACCCGGTAACCTTGGTTACCCTGTCTTTGATACCGCTTATTGTAAGCTGGGTGTGTATATCTGTTATGACCGACATTTCCCTGAAGGCTGGCGAGCATTGGCACTTAATGGGGCTGAATATATTGTTAATCCATCGGCGACAGTGGCGGGATTGAGTGAATATCTTTGGGAACTCGAACAGCCGGCATCCGCTGCGGCTAATGGTGTTTTTATTGGGGCGATTAATCGAGTCGGTAAAGAAGCCCCATGGGATGACAAAATGGGAGAATTTTATGGTTCGAGTTACATTGTGAACCCAAATGGCAAAATTGAAGCACAAGCAAGTAGAGATAGAGATGAATTACTCGTTCATGAAATTGATTTAAATATGGTTAAGCAAGTCAGAAATGGCTGGCAGTTTTTACGGGATAGACGCCCTGAAAGTTATGGTGTGCTTACGGAGGGTTATGCTTGGGAGCCAAAAGCACGCTTGTGATGATGTGAATAGAGACGAAATTGATTAAAAGGAATAGGGACGGTTTATGGTGAATAAGGTATCACAACCGATTAAAAAAGGGCTGTTATATGAGTTAGATATTGAGGATGATGTATTACATAGCGCTCATTTTAATCATGATATCGCGCCAACAAAAGCGAAAGAAAGAACGTGGACAAAATGGCATGTTGCTGCGTTATGGGTGGGGATGGCGGTGTGTGTTCCCACTTATACACTGGGCGGTGTATTAACCAGTTTTTTTGGGCTGAATGTCAAAGAAGCCTTATTGACGATTTTATTTGCCAACATTGTCATCCTTATTCCGCTGACTCTTAATGCTTGTGCGGGGACAAAATATGGTATTCCTTTTCCCGTTTTACTTCGCTCATCCTTTGGCATTATTGGTTCAAACCTTCCTTGTTTGATTCGGGGGGTGGTGGCTTGTGGATGGTTTGGAATACAAACCTTATTTGGCGGGATTGCCATTCATATTTTGTTATCTCATTTGTTGCCAGGATGGGAGTCTTTGGGTGGAAAAGGTGAGGTGATAGGCTTTTTTCTTTTTCTTTTTTTAAATATTTATATTGTGATTAAAGGCTCTGAGTCGATTAAAGTTTTAGAGTCCTTGTCAGCCCCAATTTTATTAGCAGTAGGGGGTGGTTTGATGATGTGGGCATACCCGCAAGTGTCAATGACAGAGCTATTATCTGTGCCTGCAAAGCGTCCAGAGAATGCCTCTGTTTGGCCCTACTTTTTTGGTGGTTTGACGGCTATGGTAGGTTTTTGGGCGACGCTATCATTAAATATTCCTGATTTTAGTCGTTATGCTAGATCGCAAAAAGATCAAATTTTAGGGCAAATAATCGGTTTGCCTGTGACGATGTTTTTTTATGCTTCTCTAGGGGTGATTCTCACTGCAGCATCACAAGGGTTAGTGGGAGAAACCATTTCAGATCCTGTTAATCTTATCGGCAAGATTGATAATCCCATTGGGGTTGTTATTGCTATGTTATTTATTGTTATTGCGACCTTATCTACCAATACGGCGGCAAATGTGGTGTCACCGACCAATGATTTTCAAAATATTGCCCCTAAAAAGATCAATCATACCAAAGGGGTATTATTAACAGGCTTATTCGGTTTTCTGCTTATGTCCTATGATTTAGTCCAACGTATGGGCTGGGTGAATACGGATTTTAAATTAGAAGACATGTACTCTAATTGGCTTTTGGGGTATTCGAGTTTGTTGGGACCCATAGCTGGAATAATGATTGTTGATTACTTTATTATTCGACAGCAGTATTTGAATCTGCCAGAGCTTTATAAAACACTTGGCATCTATAAAGGAGTCCGTTTTCAAGGAATAGTGGCTTTTATTTTTCCCGTATGTTTAACCTTAATTGCTGTGAATAGCGATGCATTTTCATGGTTTTATCATTATGGATGGTTTACTGGATCGATTCTAGGGGGGGTCACTTATTATGTACTTTGTAAAATAACAAGCAATAAGCAGTAGAAATATTATTGGATGAATATGACAAACATAACATGAGTGTCATACTGAAATATTGCATTGAGGTTGCCTATAGGATGAAAAGCCAAGATTATCCATTATCTGAAGTGCCCTTATCGAGTCGAAAAACGTTATTTTCACTCAGTTGGGTGCTGATGGGCTTTACCTTGTTCACTGCAACCATGTTTGCGGGTGGGAAAATCGGTCTTGCTTTTCCATTTTGGCCCGATCTTATTATGATCGTTTTCATCGGGAATGTATTGTTAGGAGGTTATGCGGCACTCTTAGGCCACATTGCTTTTCATTCAGGATTAAATACTCACTTACTTGCGCGTTTTAGTTTTGGTCGAGTAGGAGTCGGGCTTGTGGATTTAGTGCTAGGTTTGACGCAAATCGGTTGGTATGCTTGGGGCACAGCAATGCTGGCTGTTTATAGCCTTCAAATGATGGGGATCTCCACCTATTCAGCGTACTATACCCTGTATTTAAATAGCATTATTATCTTTGTTGGTATGGCTTTTTGTATTACGGCTTTGATTGGTTATCGAGGGTTGGAAAGCTTGTCATTAATGGCCGTGCCATTAATGCTCTTTTTGATTATTATCAGTTTATATCATAGTTATGAAGCAAGTGAGGCGGTGTCGTTTTCACCTTCTAAAGCACTGTTACCTTCGTTATCTTATAGTTTGGCTATTACATTAATTTTTGGCACATTTTCAAGTGGGGCAACCCAGTCGACTAATTGGACTCGATTCGCACCCTCATCTAAAGGGGCTATTTATGCCAGTTTACTGGCATTTTTGATTTGTAACGGGCTCATGGCATTCGTTGGCGCAGTTGGGGCATTTGTCTATGCTGAACCTGATGTTGTTAAAGTTTTATTATTACAAGATTTATTTTGGTTTGGATGCTTAATGTTATTATTGAGTCTTTGGACAACACAAGATAATACGATTTATAACTTTTCTTTAGCGGCATGTCATTTATTCAGGACTAATAACAGGCGGTTAGTGACATTGATTGGGGCCGTTGTTGGTATTATCTTAGCTCTTTTTCGTATTGATCAGCATTTAGTTGATTTTTTGGTGTTGCTAGGGATATTGATCCCACCGATTGGCGGTGTGGTGATCGGGGATTATTTTTTTGTCAGAAGGCGGTCTTATCCTCCAATGAGCGAGATGACGTTCCCTAATATTAATATTGCGGGATTGAGCGCATATTTTATTGCTTGTGTTATTGCTTACACCAGTCCCGGTATTGCGCCAATTAATGGCATAGTCGCTGCTGTTATTGTCTATAGCTTGTTGGGGCGTTTATTTCATTTTTCTAATTGCGATGTTGAGAGAAAATTATGAATCGAGATCACTATTTTATGCAAGAAGCGTTATTACAAGCAAAAAAGAGTTTAGCTGAGGGAGGGATCCCTATCGGCTCCGTTTTAGTGATTGATGATAAAATTGTGGCAAAAGGGCACAATCAAAGAGTGCAGAAAAACAGTGCAATTTTACATGCTGAAATGGACTGTTTAGAAAATGCTGGGCGATTAACGGCCGCCCAATATCAACAGTCAACCTTATATTCAACCTTATCCCCCTGTGCCATGTGCAGTGGCACCTCTTTACTCTATTCTATTCCGAGAATTGTCATTGGTGAGAATATCACCTTTCAAGGCCCTGAAGCCTATTTAATTTCAAAAGGGATCCAATTAGAAATCCTTAACGATAGTGAATGTATTGATTTAATGACACAATTTATTGAACAAAAACCGACGTTATGGAATGAAGACATTGGTATTTAATAGCATGATTTTATTGGGCAAGAATGATTGAACAAGAATGATTGAACAAAAACCGACGTTATGGAATGAAGACTTTGGTATTTAATGGCATTATTAGCTAAATAACACTTAGGTTGAATAGTTCGACTTTTTAATGATTTCTTCGGGGTATATGGAGTTGTTTGTATTTCCATTTTTATACAATGTAAAAATAAAAATAGGAGAGCAACATGTCGATTTTAATCAGAGGTGGCACCGTTGTTAATGCTGACACCAGTGTTTTAGCTGATGTTTATTGTGAAGGGGGGGTGATCCAGGCGATAGGTAATCACTTATCGGTACCCAATCATACAGAAACGATTGATGCCAGTGGGCAATATGTGATGCCGGGTGGCATTGATCCCCATACGCATATGCAATTACCTTTTATGGGAACCGTGGCCAGTGAAGATTTTTATACTGGGACTGCAGCGGGATTAGCGGGCGGCACAACGAGCATTATTGATTTTGTGATCCCAGGACCAAAGCAGCCATTAATGGAAGCCTATAACGAATGGAGAGGCTGGGCTGAAAAGGCGGCGAGCGATTATTCTTTTCATGTGGCAGTGACGTGGTGGGATAAATCTGTCCATGAAGATATGGGAATATTGGTTAATGAACATGGTGTGAATAGTTTTAAGCACTTTATGGCTTATAAAAATGCCATTATGGCCGATGATGAAATATTGGTGAATAGTTTTCGTCGTTGTGTCGAGTTGGGCGCTATGCCGACTGTGCATGCCGAAAATGGGGAGCTTGTTTTTCAATTACAAAAAGAAATGTTAGCGAAAGGGATCACAGGTCCTGAAGGCCATCCATTATCTCGCCCACCAGCCGTTGAAGGTGAAGCGGCACATCGAGCGATAAAAATAGCAGAGGTGATGAATGTGCCCCTTTATGTGGTGCATGTATCATGCAAAGATTCACTTGATGCCATAGTGCATGCGCGTAATGCGGGTCAACGGGTATTCGGTGAGTGTTTAGCTGGGCATTTAGTAGTTGATGAGAGTGTATACAGACACTCAGATTTTACCTATGCAGCTGCTCATGTGATGAGCCCACCTTTTAGAAGTAAACCGCATCAAGAAGCGTTATGGCAAGGTTTGCAATCGGGCAATTTACAAACAACGGCCACAGATCATTGCTGTTTTTGTGCTGATCAAAAAGCTATGGGTAAAGATGATTTTAGTCAAATCCCCAATGGTACAGCAGGCGTGGAAGATAGAATGACAGTGCTTTGGGACGCAGGGGTGAATAGCGGGCGACTTACCATGAATGAATTTGTGGCAGCGACGTCGACTAATGCGGCCAAGATATTTAATATTTACCCAAAAAAGGGAACAATAAGTGTGGGCTCTGATGCCGATATTGTGATTTGGGATCCTACTGGCACACGAACGATTTCGGCTAAGACTCACCATCAAAATATCGATTTTAATATTTTTGAAGGTCGCAAGGTTAAGGGAATTGCTTCTCATACCATTAGTAATGGCCAGCTTGTTTGGATTGACGGTGATTTGCGAGCGGTTAAGGGAGCAGGCCGTTATATTAAAAGGCCTGCGTTTCACCCCATGTTTAATGCTATGGACACCTTTAAACAGCAGCACGCTCAAGGAAAGGTGAAACGAAAATAGCGAGAAATATTGTAAGGTAAGCTGATATACTCCTTGAATATAATGGAAAAATATTCAAGGAGTGAACATCTATTATGTATTCAGTATTACCCAATAAAGCGCTCAATCCTCACGGAACACTTTCTGATATTTTTATCGGTATGAGCTTTGAATCTTTTCATCAGATCTGTGAATGGGTGTGGCATCTACCTTATGGTAGACCTAATGACAGT
Organism: uncultured Shewanella sp.; assembly: GCF_947491715.1. Taxonomy (GTDB): domain Bacteria; phylum Pseudomonadota; class Gammaproteobacteria; order Enterobacterales; family Shewanellaceae; genus Shewanella. The sequence goes on from NZ_CANLKR010000004.1 coordinate 36,683, forward strand.
CAACATTATATGAGTGTGGTGAACGAGAAAAAAGGCACATGTAGCACGAAACATGCATTACTGAAAGCATTAGCCGATGAATTGCGCATTGATGTGGCGTTGACGGTCGGTATTTATGCGATGACAGAGGCCAATACGCCGGGTGTTGGGCATGTGCTCAAGCAATACAGGCAAGATTTTATTCCTGAAGCCCATTGTTATTTAACTTACCAAAATCACCGAGTAGATTTAACCCGCTTGATGAAAGCGGAGAGTGAACCCATTACCGCGTTTTTCATTGAAAAAAATATACTTCCTGATGAAATACAAACAGCTAAACCTCCCTTTCATTATCAATTTATCCAAAATAGGTTTGGGTGTGATAAGGCGCCATTAATTTGGGCTATTCGAGAACAATGTATCCAAGCGTTAAGCGTGTAATAAACTGTAATAAGGAGAGTGCATTTACTGGCTATAATCATAATTGAACCTGATGACTAGCAGTGAGTCACAATGGATGAGAGGAGCTAAGGAAAGCAATGAAACTAAGATTAACCAATCGCGCGAGTTTATTTGCAAATTATAATGATTGTGCCACTGAAAATACGAATGTATTATTTTATATTCATTCGACTGAACATTGGGCATTGTCTGCTGCCGATGTCAAAACCGCTTTTATGAAGAGGCAAATCACCGTTGCGTTAAAGCCCAATGAAAAAGGTGAAGGGGCTTTTTCATTGGGGGAAGCCATTAATTGCCGCTATTGCCGTGAATTACATCCCAATCCATGTCTATTCTATATTCAACTTTTAGAAATCATGTTATTTGCGTTAAAAGGAACAAACGTGATCCAAGAGTAAGAAAAAAGTGATTGAAAAGTGAGCAAGGTTTGTGTTTTTATTTTGGGATTGGTGATGCGAGAAGGGATCGGGTACACTAATGCCTTTCTTAGCCACTAGATAGATACTTTAACATGGAATTTTTAACGGGTTTATATCCTGGCATTAAGCACTTACATCTTACACTGGTTGCGACAAGTGTATTGTTTTTTATTTTTCGATTTGTGCTGCATTTACGTGATTCAGCGTTGTTGGATAAGAAGTGGCTAAAGATATCACCTCATGTCATCGATACATTCTTACTTCTCTCTGGATTGGTTTTATGTTTCATTATTCAACAATTCCCCTTTGTTGATCCTTGGTTGACAGAAAAAATAGGTGCAGTTGTTGCTTATATCGTGCTGGCGACCATAGCGTTAAAAGCCAATAGGGGTAAGCTTTTTAAGATTTTTGCTGCATTTGGTGCTCTAGGATGGGTTGTGTACGCGGCAAAAATAGCAGTTTTTAAACAGGCAATATTAATAAGTTAATGACAAAATTCATTCTGAGTGATGCGATAAAGTTACCTGAGATCGCATTTGAAATAACAGAGCATCTTGGCTTTTCAAAAGTGCAAAGCACACAATGGGCTTGGTATGCCTTAGCGGGGTCAGTATTAAGCCATTATGTGGTTGATAGGCATGATCGTCTAAGGGCCTTATTGCATTGGTTTTATCAAGAGAAAGGCTTTTGCGCTAGAGATGACTATTTTAGTGTTGAAGCGGCTGATTTAGGCCGCTGCTTAGTCACTCGTCAAGGTAATAGTACCACATTGGCGACTCTTTTGATGTTACTGGCCAAGCAGCTTGATTTACAAGTGGAATTAATTTTATTGCCCGGGTTTACGGCATTGTGTTGTCGTATTGATAGTGATGTTTATTATATCGATCCTTTGACCGGAAAACGTATGAGTAAGCACGAGTTGCATGTGGTTGTGCGAGGAGAGCTAGGTAATGCGGCAAAATTAAAACCGAGTTATTTAAAGCCTGCGACGCCCAAACGCATTGTGTCTCGAATGATCCACGAGCTTAAGGCGGGTTGTATTATTGCTCGTCAATTTGAGCCTGCTATGGAATGCAGTAATTTATTACTGCAATGGCATAGTGATGATCTTAACCTTAATCGGGAGCGTGCATTTATCGCACAGCAGCTCGGTTGTTTAAGTTTAGCGACGGCGGATTTGGAGCACTTTATTGATAATAGCCCCAACGATCCTTTGATTGAGCTGGTTAAAATACAGCTAAAAGAGCTGCGCAGTGAAGTGGAGGTTTTTCATTAACGTTGGAAGTAACAGCGTTTAGACAATATAAGTAACAGCGCCCTTATTGAAGGGCGCTGTTATATCCTAAACCTCCAAACAAGCACCGTTGAGTGGTGTCAGTATATTCAAACCTCTAAATGGAAAAAATAATAATAAAGCAGCGATGACTGCAAGGGAGAAGTAATTTATGAGTGAAACAGCTTTAGTGACTAACGATGCGATTGCGTTAGGTCTGTTAACCACTATTTTAGGCGGTATTTTTTACACCAGTACCAGTTCTCATCCATTTTGGCAAAAGTTTTATCGCTTCATTCCTGCGTTACTCTTGTGTTATTTTTTACCTTCACTATTAAACACTTTTGGTATTGTTGATGGTGATACGTCCAAACTTTATTTTGTAGCATCACGCTATTTGTTACCTGCGTGTCTCGTGTTGTTGATTTTAAGTGTCGACTTAAAAGCCATTTTGTCTTTGGGTCCTAAGGCGCTTATTATGTTTCTCACTGGAACGGTGGGTATCGTTATTGGTGGGCCTATTGCGTTATTGATTATTTCTGCGATTAATCCGGAGGTGATTGGTGGACATGGCCCTGATGCGGTATGGCGCGGCATGACAACACTCGCTGGTAGCTGGATTGGTGGCGGCGCGAATCAGGCCGCGATGAAAGAAATCTATGGTGCAGGGGGGAATATCTTTTCGGTAATGGTGACCGTTGATGTCATTGTTGCCAATATTTGGATGGCTGTTCTTCTGTTTATGGCCTCGAAAGCGAAAGAGATTGATGCTAAGACAGGGGCTGATACCTCTGCGATTGATGTCTTAAAATCCAAGGTTGAGCAATATCATGCTGAGCATGCTCGTATTCCTAGTTTACGGGATTTGATGCTGATTGTCGCGATTGGCTTTGGTGTGACAGGTCTTGCTCATTTTGCTGCAGACTTTTTGGGACCTTATTTTGAGGCAAACTATCCCTGGACACAAGCCTATAGCTTAACGTCGAAGTTTTTTTGGTTAATTGTGTTAGTGACGAGTGTGGGACTTGCACTTTCATTTAGCCCAGTTAGACACATTGAAGCTGCTGGCGCATCGAAAGTGGCATCGGCATTTTTATACATTTTAGTGGCGACCATAGGTTTGCATATGGATGTATCTAAGTTAGCCGATGAAGCGAATCTTTGGTATTTTGCTATCGGGATTATTTGGATGCTCGTCCATGCAACCTTTATGTTGTTGGTGGCAAAATTGATTAAAGCGCCACTATTTTATATGGCGGTGGGCAGTCAAGCGAATGTTGGGGGCGCGGCATCTGCGCCAGTCGTCGCAGCAGCTTTTCATCCTGCTCTTGCGCCTGTAGGTGTGTTATTGGCTGTACTGGGTTATGCTTTAGGCACGTATATGGCTTGGCTTTGTGGTCAAATTTTACAGCTGATAGCGGTGGCATAAGATAGAGCATTGACAAGCATTATTCTATGGCATGCTTAAGTAATCAACTTTCTGAATAATGAATGGTTTTTTGAAGAGATATAATGATGAGTAATAAAGTAATTAAGTTAGGTGAGATTGATATTGCTAATGACAAGCCCTTTGTTTTATTTGGTGGTATGAATGTGCTTGAATCTCGTGATTTAGCCATGAGTATTGCTGAAACCTATGCGACCGTGACACAAAAGTTGGGGATCCCCTATGTGTTTAAAGCCTCTTTTGATAAGGCAAATCGCTCGTCAGTCAATTCTTATCGCGGCCCAGGTATGGAAGCGGGATTGAAAATTTTTGAAGAAATTAAATCCACATTTAATTTGCCCATCATCACGGATGTTCACGAAGTTCATCAATGTACTCCCGTTGCCGAGGTTGTCGATATCATTCAGTTGCCCGCCTTTTTGGCTCGCCAAACCGATTTGGTAGTAGCGATGGCAAAAACAGGGTCGATTATTAATGTTAAAAAGCCACAGTTTCTAGCACCCCATGAAATGCGTCACATTATCACTAAGTTTAATGAGGCGGGGAATGATGAGATTATGTTATGTGAGCGTGGAAGCAGTTTTGGATATAATAATCTAGTGGTCGATATGCTAGGAATGGATGAGATGAAGCAATCGGGGTATCCGGTGATTTTTGATGCGACTCATGCTTTGCAGCGTCCAGGTGGGCGAACGGATTCTGCTGGTGGTCGCCGGGCTCAAGCGACGGAATTGGCTCGCAGTGGTATGGCGTTAGGATTGGCGGGATTATTTATTGAGGCTCATCCAGATCCTGATCAAGCGAAATGTGACGGTCCATGCGCTTTGCCTTTGCATCAGTTAGAGAACTATTTAGCGCAAATGAAAGCCGTTGATGATTTAATCAAATCTTTTGAGCCTATTGATACCAGTAAATAAATATCATTGTTAACCTGCTCAACCTTTGTCAATAAGCAGAGTAGATAAAGGAAGCCGATAAGACCGCTAATAGGGTTATTAGCGGTTTTTTATTACTGATAGTTTTTACTTTTCCCGTTTACGGATGGCGATGCTGATGCAAATAGCGGCACCTCCCCAAGTGAGGGTTAAGCCAATGCACATCATAATGATTGCTGAAGTTGTCATGGTTTGTTCTCATCGATTGTGGAAGTAGATTGTTTAGAGCAGAAATCAATCACTATTGAAATCAATATCATTATGGATATTAATCCCCATCCAAGTATGATTTGTTCTATTAAAGCGTACTCTTCGTACCCTTTGGTTAACGTATTAAATACGTTTCTGATAAAAATGATCAGCAATAATGCGGGACTGATATAACGTAAACACAATTCTAACCATTTTCCTATCGTAAAGTCTGACAGTTGATTGACATAATGACGTATTGTCGATGCTTTGATAAACCAAGCGATGAGTATGACTTCAATCAAGCAGCTAAAGAGTAGGGCGATGTTATTAATAAAATAATCAACTAAGTCTAATAGTAATATTCCACCGTTTGTGGCAAAGAGTAGAGAGATAACAACCCCTAGCCCACATACGAGAGTGGCGACTTTTTTTCTGGGGTAAGCTGTCTTGTCTATGATTGCGGAAATGACGGCTTCCATTATGGAGATATGAGAGCTCAGCCCTGCCACAATTAAAGTGAAAAAAAATAAGGGGCCAAGAATATAAGGGATAGGTAAGTGAGTAATGGCTTCAGGTATTGTCACAAACGCCAGCCCTACGCCTGATGAGATAACATTAGTGATAGGTTGGGCTTGTTGGGTAGCCATATGTCCTAAGACACTGAAAATAAGGATCCCTGCAAGAATAGAGAAGCCACAATTGATCAGTACAGTGATAATGGCGTTATTGTTAATATCAGATTTTTTAGGTAAATAGCTGGAATAGGCAAACATGATGGCAAATCCGACACTTAAGGTGAAAAAGATTTGACCGTATGCTGCTGACCACACTTTAGCATTAAAGAGCTGGCTAAAATCCGGTTCGAAAAGGTAATTCAATCCATCTTGTGCGCCCGGTAAAAAAGCCGTTTGTGAAATAAGAAAGAGTACCATAATTAACAAAAGTGGCATCAAGAGTTTATTGGCCTTTTCTATTCCGCCTTTGATCCCAGTATACACTGCGAAAAAAGTAATACTCCATGCAATTAACATAGGAATAGCAATGTGCAGTAATAGCTCTCCTAGTTGCGATGGTGAATGTTCACCCACTTGTAAATATTGCGTGAAAAAGAACTGATTAGTGTCATTTCCCCAATTTTGAGTAAAGGAAAGACCTAAGTAAGAAATGGACCAACCGATAATGGCGACGTAATAAATCCCGATAACAGCGGCGATCATAACCTGAAACCAACCTAACCACTGTACACGGGTGTTCAAGTTTATACCGAGATATTCAAATACACCAGGCGCGGCCTGACGTAATTTGTGGCCTAAGCTAAACTCCATAATCATGAAAGGGATCCCAGCGGATAGCATAGCGAATAAATAAGGGATAAAAAAAGCACCGCCACCATTTTCATAAGTGATGTAAGGAAAACGCCATATGTTTCCTAAACCAATTGCCGAGCCTACTGCTGCTAATATGAAGCCCGTTCTAGAATTCCATTGCTCCCTTCCCATAACAGTCCTTTAATGAGTCTTATTGTTTGTATTAATGAAAGTTTAGTTACATTTCTTTCTTTTTGTTGAATGAATTTATATTAAATTTGATGTTCATTTTGAGTCAGATATAAGATAACTGCGATAACTGCGATAACTGCGATAACTGCGATAACTGCGATAACTGCGATAACTGCGATAACTGCGATAACTGGAGTATAGAATTGGTTTATGTTTTATGAGTAACAACAGTGGATTTTAATCATTATGATAAGAAAATGTTTTTTTGATTGTTTACGTTCTTTTTATTTAAATTGATGAAGTAAGACATTCATTTACTTTATATCGGTATACACTTGTTCATTCTTTTAGGGGGAGCCCTTTTGAGGTCATTATGAAACTTTTAAGTCGATACAGCCTATTATTGTTGATCCCATCAATATTATTCAGTCCATTTAGCTTGAGTGAACCCCATGGTCATGGCGATAAGCATGGGAATAAAAGGAAAGATAAAGTCGTTGTGATCGTTAAAGAGCCTAAACATAAAGTGGGTTATCAGAGGAAGCATATGCCTAAAGGGACGACGAAAATTGTCGTTAAGAAGAATAATTATTATTTCTTTGATGGTTTTTACTATCGTTCGGTAAGAGGGCAATATCAAGTTGTAAAGAGTCCTCATGGAGCGCGTATTAAGACATTACCAGTGGGTTACAGAAGGATAGTGATTGGCACAATACCTTATTTTGTGTTTGAAGGGACTTATTATCAGTATAGAGAAAACACGAGGGATTACATCGTGGTCGGTGAGCCTCATTCAAGTAATGAAGTGATTAAAGTATCGGGCAATTACATTGCGGGCGAAGTGTATTCTCAATTGCCTGAACATACGGAATCAGTTAAAAAGAATGGAATGCAATACTTTAGATATGGTTCACTTTATTTCTTACCTCAAGTTACGAATGGCCATATTGTCTATCTTGCAGTCAAATTGAACTGATTGTCATATCACAGAAAATACCTCTGGCTTGAATGGCTGAGATGAGCCCTTCAAACCAGAGTGAAATTGAAAGATTATTCATTATTTTCAATTTGCTTCACTCTACGATAAAGCTGAATGTTTTCAGGTACTGCTAATTGATGTTTTTTTGCTTGCTGAATAATATAACCATTGATGTTGTTAATTTCACTTCGCCTATGGTGTTTAATGTCTTGGTACATCGAAGAGAAATTATTGTGGGTGAGTGTGATGACCTCAAAAATACGTTTCATTAAATGGTCTTTATCTAATAGAATACCGTCATGTTGTGCAACCAATATCACTTCATCGGTAATGGCTTCTATTGTTGCATGATAGTGAGTGTTATTGAGCTCTCCATTTTTGCATTGATTAATGGCAGTGAGTGGGTTAATCGTGGCATTGACGGCGAGCTTTTGCCATAACATGGGCACAATAGTCTCGCAGTATTCAATGTTATGAATATTACTCAGCAGTGTTTGCTTTAAATGTTCACTCATGACTGGGCCGAAGTAGTGGCCAAATTGAGTCAGCCCTGTTCCTGTTTGTTCTATATGCCATCTATCATGTTTGATGGCGCCTTGGGATGTTGTCCCTAAGCTGAGCCCTAAAGTGGGATAAGCGTGTTGTAATGCCTCTTTAATGATCAGGTGTGGTCCCATCCCATTATGGAGTAACAAAATATGACACTGTGGGTGAAGCTTACTCAGTAAAGGGAGCAATGCGTCTGTGACTTGATAAGATTTAACACAAACAATGAGTAATTGAATTTTTAGGAGAATGTGGGGCTCGTTTTGTGCACTAATACAATCTGCTATGTAATCTATTTTATTGCCGTTCATTGAGGTGAAGTTAACTGTTTGGCGACGAGTCTCAAGGCGATCGATGAAGTAAAATATATCTTGATTTTTGTTAAGTTGACTCAATTGAAAATGTTTGAGTTGCCCAATGGCACCAGCGCCTAATATTCCTATATGATTCATATTAAAAAGTCTAACTCTGTATGGCTAACAATCATTCTGTATTATACGCAAAAAGAGGCTAACTTTCGGCTCTTCGTTTATCAATATAATGTGTTTTTAATTTGTTGATGAGTAAAATAAAATAAAAACATGATATTCCGATAATATCTGCGATTAGATCGCCGAAGGAAGCCGTTCGATAAGGTAGAACAGATTGAATGATTTCGATAATACTGGCATAACCCATTAGAAAGGTGATGATAAGATAATTGTTAGGCTTAAAAGCAAAATAAGTCAGCAAAGATAATATAAAAAAACTGATAGCATGGGCAATTTTGTCGAAATGTGGGATCCAAGTTGGGCTATAGCTTTGTCTAGAAAAGACTAAATAACTGATAAGTAATAAACTGATGATAAATGCTACTTTAAATATTAAGGGTTTTGTACTCACAAGCGACGACATCATGTTGTTATTTGGTTTCATCATAGGCTAAATGTATCCATAAAGTCACCTATAAGTCCATTTTATCTGATTATACCTTCAACTTTGAGGGCGCCATGGGTAGACTAGACATTTTTATTGAGTATGAGGACAATGAATTATGCCTTCTATGGATATCGTCTCTGAAGTCGATGAAGTTGAATTACGTAATGCCGTTGATAATGCCAGACGTGAGTTGAGCAATCGCTTTGATTTTAGAGGAAAAGAAGCCAGTATTGAATATAAAGATCATGTGGTGACTTTATCTGCTGAAGATGATTTTCAATGCCAGCAATTGGTTGATATTTTACGTATGCAGTTAAGCAAAAGAAATGTCGACCCAGCCGCAATGGATGTGGATGATAAAGCGGTTCACAGCGGAAAAACATTTTCTTTAAAAGTGAATTTTAAGCAAGGCATTGAAAGTCTTGTCGCCAAAAAATTGGTTAAGTTAATTAAAGACAGTAAGCTTAAAGTGCAAGCATCCATACAAGGTGATTCTGTCAGAGTCACTGGTAAAAAACGTGACGATCTTCAGGCGGTGATGGCCATAGCAAGAGAGTCTGATTTAGGTCAACCTTTTCAGTTTAATAACTTTAGAGATTAACGCTTATATAGCCCTCATAATGTGAGGGCTATATATCTTTTTTGCTTGATTCTATATTCAGATTAATTCGAGTTCAGTTTAATTATTCAGGATGTGGTGCGTATTTGTTAACGAGATAAATGAGTCCTAATACCGGGATCCCGATAGCACTTGTGCCAATAAAGAAACTGACATAGTTAAAATGATCAATATACACCCCCGAAAAACCGGCGATAAACTTAGGGAACAATAGCATTATCGATGATAATAAGGCATATTGTGTTGCGCTGAAGCCACTGCTTGTGAGGCTGGATAAATAAGCAATGAAGGCAGAAGTGGCAATACCCGAACAAAAATTATCGACAGAGATAATGCCTGTGAGCAGTGTGACGTCATAACCTATAATCGCTTGATAGGCGAATAGCACGTTAGTTATAGAGGCTAAAAGTGCCCCTAAAAATAAAATTTTCATCGTGCCATACCGAGCAATTAAAAGACCACCGAATCCTGCGCCCACTAAGGTCATGATCAATCCATAAACTTTGGTTATTGTGGCGATTTCAGCTTTAGAAAATCCCATATCCACATAAAACACATTGGCCATTATTCCCATGACAATATCAGAGATACGATAACAAGAGACGAGTAATAATATTAAAATAGCGCTGCGACCATAACGTTTAAAAAAATCGATAAAAGGCAAGGCTGCTGCGGTATATAACCAAGAAAAGAGCCCTGCTATTCTCGTTGGGTAGCGAAGCGATAATTGCTGTTTTAATTGTGCTTCTTGTTCATCGGCTTCTTTGGTTTCAATGTTAGGTTCACGGCAAAAGAGTGTCGTTAATACCCCGACCATCATAAAACCAGCCATGGCAAAATAAGCGGTTTGCCAAGCTTGCAAGTTATATTTTTGGCTATCAGGTTCGACCCATGCTGCAATGGTTAAGGCGCCGGCAGTAGAGATTATCATTGCGCAGCGATAACCCACTTGATATGCCGCAGCAAGCGCGGCTTGCATTTTTTGAGGAGCGGATTCAATTCGAAAAGCATCAATAACAATATCTTGCGTTGCTGAAGAAAAAGCAATTAAAAAGGCAAAAAAAGCTAAACTTTCAAGATTTGCTAGAGGGTTACTTTGGCTCATTGCTACAATGGCTAAAATGACTAAGCTTTGAGCCAGTAACATCCAAGAGCGTCTTCGGCCTAATAGAGGAGTGAGTATGGGTATTGAGAGTCTATCGACTAAAGGAGACCAAACCCACTTAAAGCCGTAAGTGAGCGCTATCCAGCTAAAGTAGCCTATAGCACTGCGATCAATTCCTGCTTCTCTTAGCCAAAATGACAGTGTTGAAAAGACTAGCATCAACGGCAGGCCGGATGAAAAGCCTAAAAAAAGTAAAACAAGGACGCGTTTATGGCGGTAAATGGAAAAAGCTTGTTGGATCCGTTGCAAACGAGTGCTGGCAATAATCATAACATTACTACTTGAAGTAAGATATGGCTAGCTTAAGCGGGAGGCGAGCAAGGTTCAAGGTTAATCTGTGTAAAATTGCCTTGGGTCTGTCAGTTAGAGGGAGGGGTAATGAACTACACTTTAATATAAAGGACTAGGAGGTGTTTAATAAAGGTTATGCTAATAGAACATAAAGTGGATAAAAAATTATCATTTGCCATTATTTTAGGGAATACAGTAGCCTGGGCCGACTTTGCCTTATATGCTTATTTCTCCTTAGTTTTATCTAAAGTCTTCTTTCCTTTTACTTCCAGCGCTAATGCTTATATTTTATATTTCATTGTATTTGCTTTAGGTTTTTTGTTTCGTCCAATTGGCTCTGCTATTGCGGGTGTGTATGCCGATAAGCATGGCAGAAAAAATACGCTTATGGCTACGGTGATTATTTCTTCTGTGATCACCGCATTAATTGGTTTGTTACCCTCTTATGACACAATTGGTTTTTTTTCGCCATTATTATTAACGATATTGCGTATACTGCAAACGATGTCAATCAGTGCTGAGCCAACCAATTCAGGATCACTATTGATTGAGTCTGCTCCAGATAATCGAAAGGGGCTTGTGACATCATGTGTCATGGTCGGTATATTTGTTGGTTTTGTATTAGGAATTTATTCTTTTTATTTATTAAGCTCGTGGCTAACGACGGAACAAATGAGTCTTTGGGGTTGGCGATTGTCTTTTTTATTCTTTGCTTCTCTTGGGATCATAGTGGTGATTGTTCTATCTTTTACCGAGGAATCTCCTTTATTTTTACAAAGAAAAAAAGAAAATAGACTTAATCCCCATCCTTTTAAAACAGCTGTCGCCCAGTATCCACGTCAAATGTTCATCGCCTTTGGGTATGCATTAATGATGGCCGTAACCAATTATTTTCTACTGGGCTATGTGCCTAAATTTGCGCAACACACACTTGGATTATCACAAAAACAAGAGAGCCTAGCGATAACCTTTTGTTTAGTCATTACCGTTATTCTGATCCCTTTTATGGGGTTGTTGTCTGATAAAGTGGGACGGCGTTGGGTGATGGGGGGAGGAGCACTTGGTTTTTGTTTATTAGGTTATCCAATGATATTACTTATCAATACGGGAGAATATCATTTTTTTGTCTTTGCTTTAGCGATTTATGGCGTTTTACTTGCACCTGTATCTGCTGTGCTCCCCGTCGCACTCGCTGAAATGTTCCCCTTTGAAGTGAGGTGTACGGGTGGGGCGATTGGTTATAATATTGCTCTTTTATTATTAGGAGGAACAACGCCAATTGTTGTTTCTCAATTGGTTAAAGTCAGTGGGACATTTTTTGCCGCGTTTTGGTATATTTCAGGCGTTGCTTTTATTCATCTTATGTTTATCATTTTTTCTAAAGAAACAAAAAATACAGATTTATCAGTGTGAAGCTAAATTGTATTATTCATTATTAATGAAAAAGCCCAGATTGAAATCTTCCAGGCTTTTGGTGTGGGTGAATTGATATTAAGTTAAGGTCTGATCCCTATGCAGCCTTGTGGAATGTTGCCACCAATGCTTAAATAATCGCAACAATCATCGATTTGCTGCCTTAAAAAATGATTACCGCGGATCATCCAGTCAGGCCATCGATCAAAGGCGTGAAGTAGGTGCCAGAACACTTTCTCTATATCGGTTTGTGCATCCCCTTGATGGTTGTACATTTGCCATTCTTCTAAGGTGTCCCATAAATATAATTGAATTTCGCTGAATTCTAATTGTTCACCTAAAAATGCTTTTCCATACATTGCCAGCTGGGGTGCTTTATCATCAATGAACTCGTTAGGTGTCATTGAGTTGCCTCCTTTTTTGCTGTGCATGTTGAGTATAGAAGTAAAATTAAGGACTTGAAATAAAAATAATCAAAAATGACATTTTTGTGACATGAATCACTTTTTCATTGTTTATTTATTTTTATCTGATTATATTAATGAGTTAGCCTTACTTAGGTAATAACTCGGCTTTGATTAAAATGACATTTTTAATGGGAAAATCTGGCCAATTTAATCGTTTGTCAATGTGTGTTGCGACTGACGATATATTTTCTAGCACCTCTTCTCCCTGAATGACCTCACCGAAAACAGCATAGCCCCAGCGACGAGAAGAGGGGTCTAGCCGTTCATTATCAGCAATATTGAAATAAAATTGACTGGTTGCCGTATGAGGTTCATTGTTCCTTGCCATTGCAATGGTTCCCATAGCATTGGATAACCCGTTTCCTGATTCATTGGCTATTGGGGGCAATGTTGGTTTTTCATTTTTGTGTAAATCGAGTCCTCCACCTTGTACAACAAATCCAGGAATAATTCGATGAAAGAGGGTGTTATCGTAATGCCCGTTAACCACATAGGTGAGAAAGTTATCGACGGTGAGCGGGGCCCTGCTTCTATCCAGTTCAACGACAACGTTCCCCATACTGGTTGTAAGTTTGACTTTAGGAAATAACGTATTGGGTTGAATATCTGCAGCAAAAGTGAATAGGCTAATAAAATAGAGTGAGCAAATAATCATACTGTTAAGTATTTTCATTGTGTTAATTCTATCCTTGAATGAATTGATTAAATTCAGCATCTGTCATCATTTCTTGTGTGAGTAAGGCAAGTTGTTGGTTAATTTCTAGTTCAAGGGTTGCAAAATCAGGTGTAAGTGGTTTTTTAAGCATAGCTTTGATGCGAAAGCGCTTATTTAATGTGTTTGTTTCCGTTTGTGTCGCACCGTTTGAAATAATTTCTCGTTGTTTTTTGACGATAGCATTGATAATGATTTCCGTATTAGCGGTAAACCCGAAGATGCCATCATCCACATTGGTTTGTAACTTTTCAATATTGAATGTCACTGAGGGGAAGGTATTTGATGTGAGCTGGTACCCTGCTTCTTCTAAGCTCTTTCGTAATACATTGTTCATTTGATCAACCAGTGGTTCGCTAGTTGTCACTTGACGAGTGACTTTTCCATCATCGATGAAACGAACGACATAGGGTGACGATCTCATATCGAATGTATCAATGGAAATGTTATCCTTCTGTGCCGTTTGTACATTGATCAAGGGGACCTGCGGATTTAATGCGATATAACGCGGTGAATAGCTGCTACAAGCGGATAGTGCTATTGAGAGTAATAGTAAACAGAAATGTCTCATTTTCATCAAATAAATGCTCTGTAATAACAATTTTGCTTAAGGATACCAGAATTGATTTCTGATACCAGTGCATGGCTGATTGAGTGAGTTAACATTCAAGTTTGAATGTTATTGTAGAGTCTGTATTTTTGTCGTACAGTCATGGTGTGAAATGTATGCTTATTAATGGATATGACACAAGGAATGAGAGTGGATGATAAAGCCTCAATTAACACCTTCTGAGACCTTTTCGGTTTTTTCCCATGCTCCGAGTTCATTAGTGAGTCGAGTTGGAGAAGTCATTTATGGGCATTTTAATGGGCCCGTTGACAAACTTGGTGTTGAGCACTTTGAATATCGAACCACAATGGATAAACCCGCTTCGAAATTATCTCAATATCTCGCCTTTAAACAGTTTCAATTTGTGAGTGTAACAACACCTGAGTTTATTATTTCGGTGGCGATTGCCGATATTCGCTATCTAGGCAGTGCTTTTTGTTTTATTTATGACATTAAAAATGATGAATTTATTGAAATTCAGTGGCTTAAGTTGGCATCGATAGGGTGTGAAATGGCTTGTTCTCCTATGGAAGGACTTGCTTCTATTAAAAGTCATAGAGGAGAAATAAAACTATTGATTGCTCAAGGAGCATGGCAGTTGAAAGTGAAGACGGTGAGATTATCAATCAATATTGACTTAGTCCCATTGCCTCATAGTTTGCCCCTAGCCATGTGTACCCCAACCGGTTATCGTGGTTGGACCTACACTCAAAAGCATAATGGACTGAGTGTGCATGGAGATGTGTCTATTGACAATAAAAGTATTTGTTTGAATAAGGCGCTGGCTAGCTATGATTTTTCAGCAGGCTTTATGCGGCGAGAGACCAGTTGGCGTTGGGGGAGCCTTAATGCACATTTAAACGGTGCCATCATTGGATTGAATTTAGCAGCGGGTGTGAACGAGACTGGCATTAATGAGAATATATTTTGGTTCAATGGTGAGCGGCATTATCTAGCGCCAGTACATTTTCAAATTCCTCATACAGCAAGTGTCAAAGGAGGGCTTTCTTTACCGTTATGTTGGCGTATTTATAGTGAGGATAAAAAAGTGAATTTAGTCTTTACGCCAAAGAATGTTAGGCGTGAGAAGTTAAATTTTTTCTTTTTAAAAAGTAACTTTAGACAATACTTAGGTCATTATTCGGGCACGATTATTGATAATAGAAACAGAGTGCATCAACTTGATGGCATTATGGGTTTAGCTGAAGATCATTATGCGCAATGGTAATGCTGTTTTACGTATCACGTGACATTAAAAGAGAGTGAAAAATAGGGTTAGTGAGGAAAGTAATAACATGAATATTAACGGACTAATAGAGTACCCTGAGTTATTATTATTGATCTTAGCGCCCATTTTTTATGTGTTCATGATTATTGAGTGGTACTTTGTTAACAAAGAGACAAGCTCAATATCGAATGCAAGGTATCATTTACCTGAAGTGTTATGCAATTTCGCGCTTGCGGCTATGCACCAAATGGCAGACTTATTTGCTGGGCTATTGATTATTGAGTTGTATTTTTATTTTTTCGATTGGCGTTTATTTATATTTGATATGACTTGGTATTATTTTTTGGTATTAATAGTGGCACAAGATTTTTGTTACTATTGGTTTCATCGGGCCAGTCACAGAGTACGTTGGCTTTGGTCGGCACATGTCGCCCATCACAGTTCTGAAACGATGAATTTCAGTACAGCCTTTAGGCAAAGTTTACTCTATCCTTTGACCGGTATGTGGTTTTTTTGGCTTCCTTTAGTGATGATTGGTTTTGCGCCTAAATGGGTAGTGTTGTCGGTATTGCTAAATTTAGGTTTACAGTTTTTTGTTCATACTCAAGCAATACGTTCATTAGGTTGGTTAGAATGGATATTGAATACTCCGTCTCATCATAGAGTACACCATGGAAGAAATCCTCAATATATTGATAAAAATTATGCGGGAGTGTTAATCATTTGGGATCGACTCTTTGGCACTTTTGAGCCAGAAAATGAACGAGTACTGTATGGAATAACCCAACCGATAAGCAGTGTTAATCCATTTATTGTGACGTTTAAAGAATGGTTGAGCATGTGGAAAGAGTTTGGCTCTAACGGATTAAGTGTAAAGCAAAGACTGGCTATTTTATGTTTGCCACCAAAGAGACATATATATGTTGATAAAAAGAGAGAACCTCAGCGTAATAGTGAATCAATCAGAGGGAGGGCTGATACTCATTAAATAGCAGAATAACAAGAATATTAGTATTGAAAGTATGGAACTTTTTATCTTAATTTGGTTTATATTCCTTTTAATCACATTCATTGTGAAATGATTTTTATGTTTCATTTTGATTCTTTTGTTTTTTATTAAGTATCGTTGTGTTTTATTAGTTGTTCTTCTGTTTTATTTGTCTGTTGTCATGTTTCATGTGTAACATAGTAAGTACTCATCATCATGTGTGTTGGAATAAATATAAATTCCGTAATGTAAAGATTGAAAAGTATTTTTTGTTTATATCAAAGATTATTTATCTAAATATCATAAGCTTAATGTTTTTACTGGTCGCCTTGCTTTTTCTGGTCTGACCTCTTTTTTGGGATTTCATTTTTTTTGGATATCGGTAATGAAAGGTATCTCTATAATTTTAATCCATTAAGTTTGTTGGATTTATATTATAGAGGACGTCAAATGCCGGTTACGTTAAATTTTACATCTACATCAGCAGGGTACAATCCCAGTGAAACTCAAACGACTGGTGAAGCACCTAAGTCTTATTCTAATTTTAAGGTAAATGATCAGCGCCTTGCTAAGATGGTGTTCGGTGATTCAGAGTCAGAAGCGACATCATTAACAAAATGGAATAAGTTTTCATTAAGAGTGAAATCTCTTTTTGGCCCTTCATCAAGTAACCTGCTTGATAGAAAAGAAAGCGGGATGAAAGTATTACACAATTTAATCAGTCAAGCCAATGGGAAAAATGATGCCAATTGCTTAGACAGGTTGAAAGTATTGGCAAACCTTGCAGGCCCTGAGCATGGTGCGCAGTTCAAGTTGCAATTATCAGAAAATAAAGGTAAATATTTCGCTGAGATGTTTATTGATGGCGTTGGTATCACAAAAAAAGAGGTAAGCAGCGCGCATTTCAGACAGATGAAAGCACAAATAGGGCAAGTAGAGGAAAGACCGAGTATTTTACGCTCTGTAAAAGCGCTTGAGAACCACAAAAAAGAAACGGCTAAATTAGACACTTTATCCAATAATAATTTCAAAGGTGGTGGGGTTAATAAGAAGTTTGATGGGTCGACTGGTGTATTAAAAGGCATGAATGATACCGCAATGGAGGATTTTGCACTTGAAGCCGATTTACTCAAGTATAAAGGAACACTCAGCAAGGAGGGCAATGGAGCATTAGAGCGTTATATTTCTTTGCAAGAGCAGATCCCAGTTAAAGAGTTACCTAATGGGTTGGATAGCAAGCAAAGGGCTAAATTTGATGCAGCCTTAAAGCATGATGAACAACATGGAACGAATACGGCTGCAGAAGTGATGTCTGAATATGCTCAAGTTTCTATGTATAAAAAAGATGTAAAAAGTAAAGAGTTAGATGAGTGTCTGCCAAATCCTGTATTAAGTGCATCTTCTGATCCCAGAATTAGAGATAAAGGAAAGGTAGATGAAAAGTATGCACTTTCTACGCCTGAGAAAAAAGCGGTGGCAACACAGATGGTTGATATGTTGAGGGTGATGTACAACAATAAGGTATCTCATCGTGATTTACATTCGCATAATCTGTTAGTACATAGATTTGAAGATGAAAATGGTGAGCCAGTTACCATGTTAAAAGCCATTGATTTCGGTCGTGCAAAATATGGTGAAGAAGACTTTGAAGCCCATAAATTTGAAGATATTCGCTATATTTTTAACCGTGAAGGGGCGAGTAAACTTGAAACATTTGCGCGAAACACTGCGATGCCTGCATTGATTAATCCAACAGATACAGATCCAAAGCATGAGCAAACAGAATTACAAGCTAAATTGGCTAAGCATTATCCTATGCACAATTTGATACCGACTCAAGGTGGGGTTGGGCGTAATACTGAGATGTTATTGGCGAATATAGGTGATACATTAGTCAGTGATTTGACTGCCGCAGGTTCGGACCAACAGAAAATTGATGCCGCTTTTTTTGCGGCTTCTCAAGCGGTTGAAAATGCTTTCTCTGATACTCGCTCAATCAATGTGACTTCTTTAGTATAAAAATATTGAGTAGAAAAATCGTTAGCATAAAAATACAGTGATAAAGATTAAAGAGGAAATGATATTTCCTCTTTTTTATTTGATATGGCTTTAAATGAGGTTGACTATACTGAGGTATAATATGCTTATAAATGGCTAAACTCACTAAGTTAACGTTTTGAAAGGAGTCAATAATGCGTTTAATGCTAAGGTTCACTATTCCAGTTGAAAGAGGTAATCAAGCTCAGTTAGATGATTCTTTATCAAGGGCATTAAAATCATTGATTGATGAGTTAACACCAGAAGCGGCCTATTTCCATCTAGATGATGGTAAGCGTGCGGGTACTTTAGTGTTCGAAGAAACGGATCAATCAAGGTTAGCAATAGTGAATGAATCTTTATTTAAGCACTGTCATGCTGCTATTGATATACAGCCTGTACTCAACTTAGATGATTTAATGAAAGGGCTGGAATAATTTAAAAAGATTGAGTTTTTATTTTTCATATTCTGCTGAAATTATTTGTAAAGTTGTCAAAGAATGCTTTCATTTTCCATATGTGATGGAATATAACAAGGACTACAAATGGCATTGGTAGATTCAGTATTAGAGACATTATTCTCATCATTTTTAGATTATTTGTTGATTTTGGTATTGCTCACTATCGGTCTTTTTTTTAGTTATCAGATTAACTTTACTCAAATTAAGAAAGTTAAGCATATGTTTTCTCTATTATTGGAGCAAGCAGGAATAGGTAAAAGCAAACAGAAACGTATTTCTTCTTTTTCAACATTTTGTATTCCCTTAGCGTCACGAATTGGTGCGGGTAATTTTGCAGGAGTGGGTATTGCGATTAGTTTAGGTGGTGTGGGTGCTGTTTTTTGGATGTGGGTGATTGCCATTATTGGTGCTGCATCGTGCCTTATAGAGAATACCTTAGCTCAGGCCTATAAGCGAAAATTAAGAGACGGTCGTTTTATGGGGGGGCCAGCTGTTTATATTGCTTTTGGGGTGAAATCGAGAAAAATGGCATTGTTATTTTCGATTCTCATGGTAATAAGTTATGGGCTTATCTTTAATTTAGCTCAATCCAATACGATAGCAGGGGTAATGGAAGTGGCTTTTTCTGTGTCACCATTATCTGTTGGGATCAATTTAGCCGTTTTCACTGGCGTCATTATCTTTGGCAGTTTGTCAGGTGTGCTAAAAATTACCCAGATATTATTTCCGATGGCCTCTTTTTCTTACTTGTTGATTGCATTGGTTATTTTAATTATGAATTACCAACAGATTATACCAATGTTAGCTCAAATAATGAAAGAAGCACTAGGTTTTTCTCAGGTCTCAGCAGGGACTTTTGGTATGATGGTGGTGCAAGGGATTAAGCGTGGCGTATTTTCAAATGAGGCGGGAATGGGTTCCACGCCAAATGCGGGGGCAATGGCTTACGTCTCTCACCCTGTTAAGCAAGGCTTTATTCAAGCTTTAGGTGTGTTAACGACAACATTGATTTTATCAACAGCAACTGCCTTTATTATTATCGTTTCTCAAATTAACTATATTTCTCCAGAGCTGACGGGGATTGATTTGATCTATTCAGCGATGGATAGAAATTTTGGTGAACGAGGCGGTAATATTATTGCAATTTTAATTTTTATTTTTGTTTATAGTACTGTGGTAGTTAATTATTTTTATGGTGAGACAAATATAAAGTATATTACCCAGTCATCTTGGGCGCTGACAGTTTTTCGATTGAGTGTATTATTAATGGTGATACTCGGAGCGGTTTTGCCATTAGGATTAGTATGGCAAGTAGTTGATTTTTTTGTTGCTATTCTGGCCTTTATCAATATCTGGGCGTTAATTTTGCTGCGCAAAGTTGCATTTAAATTATTTGAAAATTATATTCAGCAGTTAAAGCGAGGTGAAGATCCTATTTTTCATAAAGAGACTATTACTGAATTACATCATGTTGAATGTTGGGGAGATGAGGATTTTAAGGTGTTTCAAGCTGAATTAAGAGAAAAGAAACACCTTAAAGGTAAATAGCGGTTTAATTAAGTTATAGTGCGCAGTAATTATGCTTGACTTGGTAATGGGTGAGTTCTTCTCTATGGTATTGACCATTTTCATTTTTTGTTAATTCAAACAGAGTAACACCACAAGTTTCTCGTCCTTCATCTATGGTGATATAGTCATATACTGCTTCGTAGTTTTTATCTTTTTCAGGAGTAAAACTCACCATTTTTCGACACCATGAGTATAAAATACCTTCTTGGTGAGAGACTTTGCCTGGATCGAATCCTGTAATGCCCACACCATTAAATTGAAAGGTAAACTCTTCACCTGCTGGTATATAGACTTCGTTTTGATGGGAGTCGCTGATACTTTTGTTATACAGCGGCATGTTGATACGACTTAATCGGCGAACCAAGTTTGCTTTTAGGCCTAAGGTTGCAAGAGATGCAGCACGTTGCTCTGAAATACACTGATTATCATTAGGTGTTGTAACAAAATTATTGTTACTGGGGATTGAAACTAGCCGTAACTGAGCGTTGTCCATATTGGGCCTAGGAACAGAATAACGGTTAGCACAGCCTGATGTGATTAATACTACAAAAATTAATACGATGGCTCTCATTGATTAGTATTTCCTATTTGAATCTAATTTAACATTAAATAGTTGAGTGTTTAAAGTTGTATAGTTGTATTGAATGGGGTGGATATGTGGTTATTTTTTACAATTGTATTTTTTGGCAGGGCATTGTAATTAAGGGAAGTCAGACAATCAAGGCGTTAATATCGATAATGA
This sequence comes from uncultured Shewanella sp., assembly GCF_947491715.1. Classification (GTDB taxonomy): domain Bacteria; phylum Pseudomonadota; class Gammaproteobacteria; order Enterobacterales; family Shewanellaceae; genus Shewanella. Next base: position 57,634 of record NZ_CANLKR010000004.1, read on the forward strand.
ATCTTTATCTATAATCGCTTGTTTGTTTTTTATACGCTATAGGATATAAGCCCTTATAATTAATACTGTGGCCGCTCATAGTTGATGTGATCAGTGCAATAGGTGAGTATTGATGAAGATAACTAAAAAAGATCATCGCTATTTTAATACCAGTGATGAAGTTCGATTGCATTATATTGATAAAGGTACTGGTCAAGTTTTGCTGATTGTGCCTGGTTTTGCTCAAAGTGTTGAGCAGTACGAGAAGCAAATTTTGGGGTTATGTGATCGTTATCGTATTTTGGCCATTGATATGAGAGGTCATGGTTGTTCTGAGAAAGTCGGTTATGGTTACAAAGTGGCGAGATTTAGCAAAGATCTGCATGAGTTTATCACTTTTCTTAATTTAGAGAGTATTATTTTATTAGGACATTCTATTGGTACGGCTGTTATTTGGACGTATCTTGAACTTTTTGGTTTTAATCAGGTTGCGAAGTTGATTTGTATGAGCCATCCAGCTGTGATGGTATCAAACCCACTTTGGACAAGTGTTGAAGTTGAACATTATGGACCTTTAGTTTCTTCCGCTTCATTGTTGGATATTGTCAATAGTTTTACTCATGGTAAAGGGGATGAATATAGTCATATTATGCTAAATCGTATGCTATCAGATAATATTCCGGCATTAGATAAACAATGGTTATTAAACTCCAGTTTAAAACTACCCAGAGCTCAAGCGGCAGCGTTGATGTATAATTGCTTTCATATGGATTGGCGAGATTTATTGCCAAGAATAACGGTTCCAACCTTAGTGATTGTAGGTAGAGCAGGATTGGTTTCTGCGTCTTCTCAGATTTGGTTGCACAAACAAATTCCACATTCAAAAATGGTCATATTTGAAGAAAATGAAGGTGGGAAGCATTTTATGTTTTATGAAAACTCAGATAAATTTAATCAGGTGGTGGATGAATTTATACAACTGAATGAATAGGTCTACAGGGTTAAGATTGATATGCTGGGACAGTACTTCACGTGAGTACGGTAAAACTTTACCTTTGTTGTTTTAATGTTTCTTTAACGCGTTGGATTATTCAGCAAACCGTTACATTGTTATGTGTAACAGTTTAGAAGTGCTATCTTGTTGGTGATTATCTGCGATCTGTCTTCGTTTTCTGCACAAAAATTAGGTAGTATTCATTAAATTAATACTGGCATGAACTCGTCTTCATTGTCAGTTTGTCGGTGTCGCTTTTTATCAAGCTGTGTACAAATGGATGGAGTAATCAATGAAGCGTATATTAGTATTGTTTGGATCGGGTTGTATTGGGGCATTGCTTGCGAGTTTAATATTTTGGTTATTGGCTTATTTGGGGTTAGGCCATTATATTAAACTTCCTTATTTTCCGGTATTAAGTTCTGGATGGCTTTACCCGAAGATATTATGGGGGGGAGTATATGCCTTATTATTACTCATACCTGTATTAGAGTCCAAATTATGGTTAAAAGCAGTATTACTCAGTATTATTGTGACATTAGTGCATTTATTTATCCCATTGCCTTTTAGTGTCTATAAAGGTGCTGCGGGCCTTAATATTGGCTTATATGCTTTTCTTTTTGCTCTATTATTCAATTTTTTATGGATGAGTATCACCGCACTAACAGCCAAGTTTGCAAAATAGCTTGCTTAGTGAATAAATCTGTATCTTTATTATGTATTGATGCTTTTGTCATAGAGATGACTTTGTACTTTCAAATTTTATGAACGTCAATTTTAAATAGTACTGATCGTTGAGAACATTCATTGTGAGCTTAATGAGTATATTTACTTTGCGGTTAAGTATGAGCATGTTGTCGATGTGGAGAGGTTTATGATTACAAAAGAGCATAATGAATTTACAACAAGTGATGGAGTGAAGCTTCACTTTCTTGTTAAAGGTAAAGGCCAGCCTATTGTGATTATCCCTGGTTGGTCTCAAACGGCTGAGCAATATAGAGGTCAACTAGAAGGCTTATGTGAAAAATATCAAGTGTTTGTTATCGATATGCGCGGGCATGGTCAATCTGAGAAAGTAAATTTCGGTTATCGAATTGCACGTTTCAGTAAAGATTTACATGAGTTTTTAATCACTCGGTCGCTAAAGAATGTGATCTTAATCGGGCATTCCATAGGAGCCTGCGTGAGTTGGTCTTATTGGGATCTTTTTGGTAAGGAGTACCTGGCAAAAATGATCTTTGTGGACCAACCTGTGATGATGGTTGCTAATCCTGGATGGTCCAGCAGTGAAATTGAAAACTTTGGAGCATTGGCTACAGCGAGCTCTGCAATGGATATTGTTGATAGTGTTCAAACTGGAAAGGAAAACTTCAAATTGGTGACGCTGAACAGAATGCTCTCTGAGAATGTATCCCCTGCGGATAAGCAATCATTATTGCATTCGAGTTATTTACTTCCTTCAGAGCAATCTGCGCGATTACTGTATAGCTTTTTTTTTCAAGATTGGCGGGATGTGATCCCGCGCATAGACTTGCCTTGTCTTATTATATGTGGGCGAGCCAGTACAACGTCAATTTCTTCACAGCAGTGGCTTCATCAACAGATTAAAGGATCTCAATTGATTATTTTTGAAGAAGATGAAGGAGGAAAGCATTTCATGTTCTATGAAAACCCAATAAAATTCAATCATATTGTCGATACTTTCATACAAGGTGTTTAATGTTTTTGTGCTTGTAAAATCACAAATTTGCCATTGGATGCTATGGTTGTGCAATTTTTAAAAATACGTTTTAATTTTACATGATAAGCTAAGTGTCGATTACCGACGACATGTAATATTCCGCCTTTCGCTAATCGCCCTCTGGCTTCTATGAACATTTGCCAAGCAATATGATCGGTTATCGCTTCTCCTTGATGAAAAGGAGGGTTACAGAGGATAAGGTCAGCCACTATCTCATTGGGTAATTCATTTAAACAATCACTCCAATAAAAATGACCTTGCTCAGCAGGAAAATCGTTTGCTTGCCAGTTTTGTTTCGCTGATGCCACAGCCATATTAGAATCATCAATAAAATATAGGTTTGCGTTTGGGAGCAATTGTGCGGCTCGAAGTCCCAAAACGCCATTACCGCAGCCTAAATCGACAATATGCTTGAAATGGCCTTCAGGCATATTTTCAAGCATGAATCTTGCACCTATATCGAGTTTATTCGCTGCAAATACGTTACTTAAATTATGTAAGGTCAACTGATACTCTGGTACCTTCCAAGTCTTCTGTGCTTTATAAGAACGGACTTTCCCGTCACTGATACAAGTGATGATGCGGGTTTTTTTGTAAGCTAAGCTGGCACTGGCCGGACCAAGATTGTCCTCGATTATTCTCAATAACGCAGCATTAATACTTTTAGCTTTGGCGGCTATCAATATGGGAATATTTGCAGGTAATACATGAGAGAGTCTTTGTAGTTGTTCGGTAAAATAGTGTAGGTTTTTGGGTAATTTGATGAAAATGGCATCAAGGTTATTGGGAAGCAATGTATGACTGGTCACCCACTGAATATGATCGGCAGATAATTGATTGTTTTGTAGGTTGGATTGGATACCTTGTACACTGGTTTTAGCATCCGACTTTATCCAAATAGATAATGAGTGTGCCAATTGAGCGGCATGTGCACTCAAGCTACAGGTTAATCCGCCGAAGTTATCATTGATAATGGCGACATTTTTAAAAGCGGTTAATTTGTATGGAGAAGTGATGCTGCTGACATCATTTTCAATTAAGGATAATATTAAGTGTTCGTCCGCCGTGTCCCAAGCTTGTAAGTGAGTGTTAGCTTGGCGAGGAAAGCGATAGAGATCAAGGTTAAGATCCGCAACTGAAAATTGTGTGGCCATAGAATAAAATAATACTTGAGAAAGAAGGCTGCCGATTATCGCAGATTTATGTCTTCAGGTATACGATGGGAATAGGGCGGGAAACAAGGTGAAACAAGTGAGTCTATTCGGTGAAGTACAAGGTGATGAGTCAGCGCTGAATACCGTCGATTCTAATAAAATAGGTGATTTGCGGCCTCCCATTACTTTGGTCAAAAATTACCTTAATGTTGAGCAAATAGAAGCATTAATTGATGAAGCACAATATTACCCTTTTGAAAAGCCCATTATAACTGTGTATGGCAAGCAACATCCTATTCCTAGGCAGCAGGTGTGGTTTGCTGATCAAGGTTGCGATTATCGATTTTCATCTCTTTATATTAAGGCTCAGCCTTGGCCGAAATATGCCGTCAAATTAAAAAATAAGTTGCAACGAGATTTTCATTTTCACAGTAATGGCGTGTTAGTTAATCGGTACGCCAATGGAAATGATTCTATGGGCTGGCACAGTGATGATGAGCCTGAAATATTGAAAGGTAGCGATATTGCTTCTATCAGTATTGGAGCGAGTAGAGATTTCATACTTCGGCATAAAATAAGCCAGCGACAGCATCAATTCGTCTTGAGCAGCGGCGACTTATTCATTATGCATTGGCCAATGCAAGCGGATTGGGAACATGCTTTACCGAAAAGAAGGCGAGTGATAGATCTTAGGCTTAACTTTACTTTTCGTTGTCTGAGGCCTTATTTTCATTGTTAGTATCAGAATCCCTCAATGGTGTCGAAAGCGGTTTGATTTTTGAAGACGTTGTCAGTACTCTGCTGTTTAATTTTCAATGATATTAGCATTAAGTAAGGAGATCTCATGTCATTAGAGCAAGAGATTATTGATAAATTGACCCAAGTATTAAACCCTACTCATTTACAAGTCATTAATGAGAGCCATAATCATAACGTACCTGTTAATTCTGAGACACATTTTAAGGTGATTATTACTAGCGATAGTTTTGAAGGTAAGCGGTTACTTTCAAGGCATAGGTTGGTCAATGAGGCTTTAAGCGAGGCTTTTAACAAAGGTTTGCACGCTTTATCCATTCATACTTTTAGCACCAATGAATGGAATGATGAAATGCAAGTACCAAACTCCCCTGATTGTAAAGGGTGAGGCTTATTCGCTTTTTACTTAAATGGGTTATTCATTATTGCAATGCTGAGGGGTATTATTCGTTAGGCAGGGTTTCCCCAAAGGGAAATATTGTGTTGAAACTGAGTCATCAATGAGGAGAGGAAGATGCCGTTACTTGATAGCGCGAAAGTTGATCAAACGCGAATGAACGTACCCGCAGTGAGAAAAGCCAAGTCGATGGCAACCCCTAAAGGGGACACCATTTGTGTCTTTGATTTGCGTTTTTGCATTCCTAATATAGAACGTCTAAATGAAGAGGGAATGCATACAGTAGAGCATTTGTTTGAAGGCTTCATGCATTCTCATCTTGATACGAACACCGTGAGTGTGATCAATGTATCCCCAATGGGGAGTCGTACCGGTTTTTATATGAGTGTTATCGGTATTCCTTCTGAGTTTGATGTGGCTGATGCTTGGTTAGCTTCTATGGAGGGAGTTTTAAATATCAATGCCTTATCAGATGTTCCTGAGTTAAACCAGTATCAATGCGGTGCACAAGATATGCACTCTCTCGATGAAGCAAAACACATTGCAAGAAACATTATTGCTGCTGGTATTAATGTGGATCATAACCATGAGTTGTGTCTAAGCGAAGAGCAATTAAAAGATCTCTAGCGAAGAGGCATCATTCTTGGTTACTTAAAAGAAAAGCTGACTCACGTTATTTTTTATGCGGGTGACTTTATGGCGAACGGTATGGACGGGCACATTTTCGACAGGACATAAGGTGCTAAAAGCGTCAATGAGATTGTTAAAGCAAGAGAGTGATGAAATAAAGTTAATGTTCATCTTTGTTTTTTTTTTGTTCGATCTTACTGTTGGTATGAAAATGCTCGCATGCAGTAATGTGATGAGGAAACGTTTAATTTTGCGTTTTGAGTTGACTTATTTGAAGATAATAAAAGACAAATAACGACTAAAGTCGCTCGAAGACAAGTGCTTGCGGGCCCTTGCTAGATTGAGCTTAGCAATTTGACCATGTTTACTGTTTGACTTTTAATTTCCTATTACCTTTTTTTCATCTATATTTTTCATGGCGATACTGTCCCATATAGGGTAAAATGCGCGCGACCAGCGTGATAGCGATCGCATATCAGTGATAAACCTGCGCTAGCTCAACATAACAAATATTTTTAATCTTGTGTGTTTAGCAGGAACGCGGCGCATTGTCTTTCCTTCAAAACGTAGTGCTTGTGGATATGATTACAATTAAAAATGGCTTGAACCTACCCTTAGCTGGTGGGCCTGAGCAAGTTGTCCATAATGGCCCAGCCATTAGACATGTAGCTACATTAGGTGAAGAGTATATTGGCTTACGTCCAACGATGAAAATCAAAGTGGGCGATAAAGTGGAAAAGGGTCAGGTTATTTTTGAAGACAAAAAAAACCCTGGCGTTAAGTATACAGCTTCAGCTAGTGGAACAATTTCAGAAATTAACCGGGGTGCACAACGTGTGTTGCAGTCTGTCGTTATCGATGTACAAGGTGACGAAAGTGTTGCTTTTGCAAAATATGACGCAGCGACATTAGCGACACTTTCCACGGAGCAAGTTCGTGAGAATCTGATTGAATCAGGTTTGTGGACTGCTTTACGTACCCGTCCTTTTAGCCGTGTACCAGCTGTCGATGCTGAAACCGTCGGCATTTTCGTCACCGCAATAGACACCCAGCCTCATGCAGCGGATCCAGCTGTTGTGATCAAAGAGCATAAACAAGATTTTGTTAATGGATTGACTTTACTGTCAACATTGACTTTAGGTCAAGTTTATCTTTGTAAAGCGCCCGGAGCAGATATTCCCGCGGCTAACGCACAGGTTGAAGAGTTTGCAGGCAAACACCCCGCAGGCTTGGTCGGTACACATATGCACTTTGTGTTGCCAGCATCAGCTAAACGCTCGCTTTGGCACATTAATTATCAAGATGTGATTGCCATTGGGCAGCTATTTACGACGGGTGAGCTTAATACTCAACGTGTTGTGTCGGTAGCCGGTCCTAAAGCGAAAAAGCCGAGATTGGTTCGCACTCAAGTGGGCGCATCCACGGCTGAATTAGTGAAAGGTGAACTTGAAAGTGGTGATGTACGTGTAGTTTCAGGCTCTGTACTCAATGGTCGTGATGCTAAAGGGCCTCATGCTTATTTAGGTCGCTATCATCATCAAGTGAGCTTACTTGAAGAAGGCACAAAGCAAGAGTTTATTGGTTGGGCAATGCCTGGCGCTGATAAGTTTTCAATAACACGTGCGTTTTTAGGCCATTTATCACCTTCTCGTCTATTCAAGATGACCACCAGCACAGGCGGTTCAGATAGGGCTATGGTACCTATTGGAAATTACGAACGTGTGATGCCGTTAGATATTCTTCCTACACTATTATTGCGTGATTTAGTGTCAGGTGATTTTGATGGTGCGGCAAATTTAGGTGCGCTTGAATTAGATGAAGAAGATTTGGCATTGTGTACTTTCGTCTGTCCTGGTAAGTACGACTATGCATCGTATCTGCGTGACTGTTTAGATACGATTGTGAGGGAAGGCTAATGGGTTTAAAGCAGTTTTTCGACCGTATTGAACCGCATTTTGAAAAAGGCGGTAAATACGAGAAGTTTTATGCGCTTTTTGAAGCGGTATATACCGGTTTTTATACGCCGGGTCATGTGAACAAGGGTCGTACCCATGTTCGTGATAATCTTGATCTAAAACGTATGATGATTACTGTGTGGGCTTGTGCCTTCCCTGCGATGTTTGTGGGTATGTACAACGTTGGTCTGCAAGCACAAGATGCATTAGCGGCAGGTTTTGCTTCGCCAGATACTTGGCAAGTGAGTTTGTTTAGCTTGTTTGGCGCACAATTGGGAACCGACTCAGGTGTCGCGACCTTACTCTGGTATGGTGCCTGTTTCTTCTTGCCGATATACGCAGTGACTTTCATTGTGGGTGGTATCTGGGAAGTCTTATTTGCTGCCGTGCGTGGTCATGAAGTCAACGAAGGCTTCTTCGTTACCTCCATTTTATTTGCATTGACGTTACCGGCAACCATTCCATTATGGATGGTCGCATTGGGTATCACCTTTGGTGTGGTTGTTGCTAAAGAAATCTTTGGTGGCACAGGGCGTAACTTCCTTAACCCTGCGTTAGCAGGTCGTGCTTTCTTATTCTTTGCTTATCCATTGAATATGTCAGGCGATACGTCTTGGGTTGTTGCCGATGGTTTCTCGGGTGCAACGGCGTTAAGTCAAGCTGCACAAGGCACACTTGATTATAGCTTTAACCAGAATTGGTGGGATGCTTTCTTAGGCTTCATTCCTGGTTCTGTTGGTGAAGTGTCGACGTTAGCCATTTTATTAGGTGGTTTAGTGATCATTTACACTCGCATTGCGTCTTGGCGTATTGTGGGTGGTGTCATGGCGGGTATGATCGGTGTGTCATTGTTACTGAATATGATCGGCAGTGATACGAACCCGATGTTTGCTATGCCTTGGTATTGGCATTTAGTACTCGGCGGTTTTGCCTTTGGTATGATGTTCATGGCAACGGATCCGGTTTCGGCCTCTTTCACGAATAAAGGGAAATGGGCTTACGGTATTTTGATTGGTGGTATGGCCGTATTTATTCGTGTCCTTAACCCAGCGTTCCCTGAAGGTATGATGTTAGCGATTTTGTTTGCAAACTTATTTGCACCGCTATTCGACCATTTTGTGGTTCAAGCAAACATCAAGCGGAGGATTGCTCGTGGCTAGTAATAAAGATTCATTCGGCAGAACCCTATTTATTGTTGTGGGTTTATGTTTTGTTTGCTCCATTTTTGTGTCTGCAGCGGCGGTTTTACTAAGACCGACTCAAGAGCAAAATAAATTACTGGATAAGCAAAAGTACATTCTCGAAGCGGCTGGTTTGATTGATACTAGCAATGGGAGTGTTGACAAAGACACTGTTTTAGCGACTTATAATAAGTATGTTGAAGCGAAAGTGGTTGATTTAGCGACAGGTGACTTTGTACAAGGTATTGATGCGAATACTTTCGATACTAAGTCTGAAGCGCGTAATCCTAAAACATCATTTGTGCCTAAACATGATATCGCTTCAGTCAAGCGTGTCGCGAAAGATCAGGTAGTGTACTTAGTCCATAATGATGCAGGTGAACTTCAAACGGTTATTTTACCTATTCAAGGTTATGGCCTTTGGTCCACCATGTACGCATTTTTAGCGGTATCACCTGACTTAAACACGGTTCAAAGTCTGATTTATTATGACTTTACGGGCTCTGGTGAAACACCAGGTTTGGGTGGTGAAGTTCAAAATCCAAAGTGGATTGCGAAGTGGAAAGGCAAGAAATTGTTTGATGATAAAGGTAACCTCGCTATTCAGGTCACCAAAAATCCTGCAATTGCTTCTTCACAATATGGTGTTGATGCCTTATCTGGTGCAACACTAACCAGTAATGGTGTACAGCATTCATTGTCTTTCTGGTTAGGTAACGAAGGTTTTGCTCGTTTTATTGAAAAGGCGCGCAATGGAGGGCTTAGCTAATGGCTAACGCTAAAGAACTTAAACAGGTTCTGACTGGACCTATCATTAGCAATAACCCTATTGCATTGCAGATCCTTGGGGTATGTAGTGCACTTGCTGTGACCAGTAAGATGGAAACGGCTTTGGTGATGAGTATTGCTTTAACGGCCGTGACGGCGTTTTCTAACTTGTTCATTTCAATGATCCGTAACCACATTCCAAGCAGTGTGCGTATTATTGTTCAAATGACGATTATTGCCTCATTGGTGATCGTGGTTGACCAAGTATTGCAAGCGTACGCTTATGATGTGGCAAAACAATTATCTGTCTTTGTCGGCTTAATTATTACTAACTGTATTGTGATGGGGCGCGCAGAAGCCTACGCAATGAAGACACCGCCAATGATGAGTTTTATGGACGGTATCGGTAATGGTTTAGGCTATGGCGCAATTTTAATGTCAGTCGGTTTTATTCGTGAATTATTTGGTAATGGTTCACTGTTTGGCATTGAAATTTTGAAGAAAGTCTCTGAAGGTGGATGGTATCAGCCAAATGGCTTATTGCTATTACCGCCAAGTGCATTCTTCTTGATTGGTGCGTTGATCTGGATCATTCGTACCATTAAGCCTGAACAAGTCGAAGCGAAAGGATAAAGGCGATGGAACATTATATTAGTTTATTAATTCGCTCTGTTTTTATCGAAAACATGGCACTGTCTTTCTTCTTGGGGATGTGTACTTTCTTAGCGGTTTCAAAGAAAGTGACGACTGCGATGGGATTGGGTGTGGCGGTTATCGTGGTATTAGCGATTTCTGTGCCTGTTAACCAAATCATCTATCAAGGGATCCTCGCCCCAGGTGCATTGGCTTGGGCTGGCGCACCAACGGCAGATCTGAGTTTTCTAAAGTTTATTACCTTCATTGGGGTCATTGCAGCTTTAGTCCAAATTCTTGAAATGACGTTAGATAGGTACTTTCCACCACTTTATAATGCGCTCGGTATTTTCCTACCTTTGATCACGGTAAACTGTGCGATTTTCGGTGCGGTTTCGTTCATGGTTGAACGTGATTATACCTTAACTGAAAGTGTTGTATTTGGTGTAGGTTCGGGTATCGGTTGGGCATTAGCGATTGTTTTGCTAGCGGGTATTCGTGAGAAGCTGAAATATGCTGACGTGCCGGGTGGGCTTCGTGGCTTAGGGATAACCTTTGTGACAGCAGGTCTTATGGCGTTAGGTTTCATGTCGTTTTCAGGTGTGTCTCTGTAAAGAGACGTATTAACGGCTTCTTTTTAGAACCTTTAAGGATAAGTTAATGGATATGCTTAAATCTACTCCACTTGAGGTTTACTTAGGTGTGGGTATGTTTACCGCTATTGTACTGGTATTGGTATTAGTGATTTTGTTCGCTAAATCAAAATTAGTGCCAAGCGGTGATATAACGATTAGCATCAACGATGATGCTGATAAAGCGATTAAAACTGGTGCGGGTAGCAAGTTATTAGGTGCATTAGCCGATAACGGTATCTTCGTATCGAGTGCGTGTGGTGGTGGTGGCTCATGTGGTCAATGCCGCGTTGTCGTCAAATCTGGCGGTGGGGACATCTTACCGACTGAGCTTGATCACATCACTAAAGGCGAGGCCCGTGGTGGCTGTCGTCTATCGTGTCAGGTAAATGTAAAAGCTGACATGGAAATTGAGCTTGAAGAAGAGATCTTTGGTATTAAAAAGTGGGAGTGTGAAGTTATCTCCAATGATAACAAAGCCACTTTTATTAAAGAGTTAAAGCTTGGGATCCCTGATGGCGAGTCGGTGCCTTTCCGTGCCGGCGGTTATATTCAAATTGAAGCGCCTGCGCATCATGTGAAATATGCCGATTTTGATGTACCAGCTGAATACCGTGGTGACTGGGAACATTTTGGTTTCTTCAAGTTAGAATCAAAAGTCGATGATGAAACCATTCGTGCGTACTCCATGGCGAACTATCCTGAAGAGGAAGGGATCATCATGCTGAACGTACGTATTGCGACGCCGCCGCCACGTAATTTGACCTTGCCTTGTGGTAAAATGTCATCGTACATTTGGAGCCTAAAAGCGGGCGATAAAGTGACGATTTCAGGTCCATTTGGTGAGTTCTTTGCTAAAGAGACTGATGCTGAAATGGTGTTTGTCGGTGGTGGTGCAGGTATGGCGCCAATGCGCTCGCACATTTTCGATCAGCTTAAGCGTCTTAACAGCAAGCGTAAGATCAGCTTCTGGTATGGTGCGCGCTCTAGCCGTGAAATGTTTTATGTTGAAGATTTTGATGGCTTGGCAGCAACCAATGAAAACTTCCAATGGCATGTGGCACTTTCCGATCCTCAACCAGAGGATAACTGGGATGGTTATACTGGTTTCATTCATAATGTGCTTTATGAGAACTATTTGAGAGATCATGACGCGCCTGAAGATTGTGAGTTCTACATGTGTGGTCCTCCAATGATGAATGCGGCTGTGATTGGTATGCTAAAAGACCTTGGAGTAGAAGATGAAAATATTCTACTGGATGATTTTGGTGGTTAATTGTCATTCTTGATGTAAAAACTGCAGAGCTAAGGCTCTGCAGTTTTGTTTTAACGATAGGTAAAATGTGTTTAAACGAGTTAGAAATATCGTTTTTAAGTCATTTAAATATATGTATTAACGTTGTGGGTAGGGTTTTAGGTTATGAAAATGAAAGTATTCACAAATTGGTTTGTTCTGGTCGGTTTCGCTTTTTTGATCTCAGCTTGCAGTCAGTCGAATAAGGTGATTGCATTATCGGGCAATACTATGGGAACCACTTACCATATAAAAATCATGCCGGGTAAGAAAACCATCGATGCGAAGGTGCTACAGGTTCGCATCGATAAGGCCTTAGAAGAAGTGAACGATCAAATGTCGACTTATCGACCTGATTCTGAATTGTCTCGCTTTAATCAAATGAGCAGTCATGACACAATTAATGTATCACCCGATACGGTTAAAGTGATTAATGAAGCGATTAAGCTTTATAAGATCACTGATGGTGCCTTAGATATTACACTGGGACCCTTAGTGAATTTATGGGGGTTTGGTCCTGATAAACGTCCGATAACAGAGCCGACTCAAGCAGAAATTGATAAACAAAAAGCAAGAACGGGGATCCAATATATACAGGTTGATGGTACACGCTTAGGTAAGACTCATGACGACTTATATGTTGATTTGTCATCAATCGCTAAAGGTTTTGGCGTGGATAAAGTCGCGGCATTGTTAGATGAATATCAACCTCAAGGTTATTTAGTTGAAGTGGGGGGCGAAATTCGCCTCAAAGGCACAAAAGGAGATCATCAAGCTTGGCGTATTGCGGTAGAGCAACCTTCAGAAGAGGGAGTGGCTGTACAGCAGGTTATTAGTCCTGGGAATATGTCGATGGCCACATCAGGTGATTATCGTAATTATTATGAAGAGGACGGCCAACAGTTTTCACATCTGATCGATCCTAGAACCGGATACCCGATTAAGCATCGATTAGCCTCTGTGACCGTGCTCAATAAAGATTGCATGGTCGCAGATGGTTACGCGACAGCCATGATGGTATTGGGAACGCAAGCGTCACTAGCACTTGCTAAACGTGAAAATCTTGCGATAATGTTGATAGAGAAGAGAGATGATGGCTTTAAGGTGTTTTACAGTGACGCCTTTAAACCTTTTGTTTCGAAGTAGTCGAGGTTATGTATGAGCAGTTTTATTGCCGCTTTTGTCGTGTTGTTAGCTTTTTTCTTTTTAATGTCAATAGGCTACCTGTTAAAGCAAAAAGCCGTTGCGGGTAGCTGTGGAGGACTGGGAAGTTTAGGCATTGATAAAGCCTGTGATTGTGACGATCCTTGTGATACCCGTAAAGCGAAAATGGAAGGTGAAGCTTCCCGTAAAGAGAAGTTAACTAAAAATCGTATTATTTAATTGTGATGCGAATAAACTAATACGTTAAGGCTACTGCAAAAGGTAGTCTTTTTTATATTTTTTTATTACACCTTCTTTTATTAATAGTGCTATTTCATATTAACTTCTTAATAAAAAACATCGATTTCATGCATTCATCTTGTTTAATTTTAAGCAAGTCTTTGGTTTTTCAATTGTTGCTAATTGATATTTCAGTTAGGAATCATAGTCTAAATGAGAATGATTAATATTTGATAACATGTTGAAATTATTAATTAATTTGATTTAATTTTTAATTGTTCTATTATTTTGATATTGATCACTTTATTTATTATCATTTTTTTTATCTACATTTTGTAGTCATTAATCGATCAATTAAGGGAGCTAATTATGAAAGGTCAAGCGAATGTGCTGGCTCAGTTAAATAAAATTTTGACCTGTGAGTTGACGGCAATAAATCAATATTTTTTGCATGCCCGTATGTTTAAAAACTGGGGACTTAATGAGTTAGACGACAAGGAATATAAAAAATCGATTCAAGATATGAAGCATGCCGATAAGCTCATTGAGCGAATATTGTTCCTCGAAGGCCTACCTAACTTACAGCAATTGGATAAATTGCGTATCGGTGAGCATGCGCAGGAGATGATTGAATGTGACAAAATAATGCTGGAGGCACAGTTGGTCACTTTACGACAAGCTATTGAAGTTTGTGAAAATATGCAGGATTACGTTTCAAGAGATTTATTTGAAGACTTATTAGAGGATGAAGAAGAGCACCTTGATTGGATAGAGGCGCAACAAGACTTGATTGCGATGACAGGTGTTAAGAATTATCTGCAATCTAAAATGGATTAAATGCGGAGAAAGTGATTATGAAAGGTAATAGTGAAATTATTGACATGCTAAATAGTTTGCTTGCGGGTGAACTGTCGGCAATGGATCAATATTTTGTGCACGGGCTTATGTATGAAGACTGGGGGCTAAATCAATTACATGAGCAAATTTCTCATGAATCTGAGGATGAGAGAGGACATGCTCGGCAGTTAATACAACGTATTTTATTTCTTGAAGGGACGCCTAATGTTATTAAGCGAGAAGCGTTAACGATAGGCAAAGATCCGAAAGAAATGCTGGAGAATGATTTGCAATATGAATACATGATAGCGGGTCATTTACGTCAAGCGATCAAATTGTGTGAAGAAAAACAAGATTTCCAGACTCGTGAAATTTTGGAGGTATTATTGGAAGATACCGAGGCTGATCATATGTATTGGCTTGAAAAGCAATTAGGATTAATTGAAAAAGTAGGCTTAGACAATTACTTACAGTCAAAAATGTGATAAATAAGACCAAAGATAAACGTGTTTTTTTGTCGCTGTGTGCGTAATATTAGGCCTTACAAATGACTTTTTTGTGATAATTGTAAGTTTAATGTTAATTTTGGCTTGAGTTTTTTTGCCAAATAAGGTTATCTATAGTCAAGCATACAAGCTAAAGTAGTTTTGATTAACTCCTGTATTGTGAGATATGATCTGATGAGTATTAGCTTTTTCTGGACTATATTAACAAGTTTACATGGTTTTTCTATGTGGATTTTTTGATGTTGATATACTTTTAATCCATTCTTAAATAAAAGAATTGATTGCTGTGTGGACACATTTAAAAATCTAGATTAAAGAGGTCATAATGAGTCATATAGAAGAGTTATCACAGAGTAATGGCGAACTGAGAAATGCGGTGTGTTTATTGTTATTACGCATTGGTACACTTGAAGAAGCGCTCAACCAAAAGCCTGCTTCAACATCCACCACTGCAGCGATATTATCTGATGATGAAATGGCAATGTTGAATCAGTTATTCTAAATGGCTTGACTGACGACTTTAGTTCACCGCTCTGCATGCCAAGTTGTTTTTAGGTTGATTAAAATAAATGAAATTAATCCGATTGAGCATATATAATATGCGGGTGCCATTAGGTAGTCTTGATTAATGAGAAAGGCTGCCAGAATAGGGGCACTGCCTCCTACAATAGCCACCGAAAGACTGTAGATAAAGCTGGTGCCTGTGCAGCGAATATGCAGCGGTAGTATGTCAAACATATATTTAAAAATGCTTGCAGAAATTCCTGAATTCGCGATGACATAGAGGCTTAATCCTATTATGATTATTGCATCACTGCCAACACTTGCCCCCCAAAAAAGTATCAATGCCATAATACAAATGCTTGGGATCATGGTTTTCATCATGATTTCTAAACCAATACGCTCGGCAATCATTGCCATTATAGGGATAAAAAGCGTTACGCCTGCTTGTGTCAGCATCATGTATAAGCTTGCTTCACTCATTGTATAGCCTAATCGAGTGACCATATAACTCATGAAATACACATTGCAAGTATAAATATAAAGACACATAAAAGCAGCGATGACGGCGATTTTCAATAGCCCTAATTTATGTTTTGTTAGCTGCTGATACAACGAGGGGGAATTTTTTTGAGATCTTGCAAGCGTAAATAGAGGAGATTCAGATAATGCGCTCCGAAAGTACATGATCAGTAAAGAAAATATTCCCGCTATGACAAAGGCAAAACGCCAAGCATTCTGATATTCTATTTGGCTAAGAATATAAGCAATGAGCCCACCTGTAAACATTCCAGCTGACGCTGCGCAGCCCACCCAACTGCCTGCTAATATTTTCTTTGTTCTTGCATGTTCTATTAAATAAATGGACGCATTATTAAATTCCCCAGCCACAGCAATACTTTGTATAAAGCGGCATATGAGTAATAAAATAGGGGCAATAATACCTATGTGTTCATAGCTAGGAATGAGCCCAATACTCGTTGTGGCAAAAGCAATGAGAAATGCACTAATGATGAGTGGCGGACGTCGTCCTCTTTTATCCGCATAGTAGCCAAAGAGTAACCCACCCAACGGGCGGCCTATGTAAGAAATGGCAAAAATACCATAAGTGAATAATAACGCATTATCGCCTAAAGCCTGTGGGAAAAAATAGTGGCTAATAACAGTGCCAAGATAGAGATAAAGTGCGTATTCCACCCATTCGACGTACACTATGCTTGTTGTTAAAAAGGTTTGCTTGAGGGAGCTGGGTTCTGGTCGTTGAGTCGACAATATCATGGGTAAGTATTGAATTGAGTGTGAGACGTCTAGTGTGAATGACTTACCAATAGATGAAAAGGCTCATGCCAATTTTTTATCCCTAAATGATAGGGAGTCGGTTAGAAATTGGTTAAAGTGATCATTAAATATTGATGGAAGAGAGTTTAGTTTTAGTAATAAAACGTGACTATTGAATTGCTATCAATAGTCACGTTAAGAGTAAGAGAATTATTTTATATTAATAATATTAATTCCCCCAACTAGCTACTGAAGATCCTTGCATAATGCTTACTGTATTATTATTACCATAACTGCTCACGTTGGCTGTATTACTGGCATTATACTGATCAATTGTAATTATATTGCCATTGCCACTGGCCACCGCAGTAGCATGATTATAATTACCGCTTTGTGAGATCCCTATAGCATTTTCCATTCCTGATTCGATACCTGCAGTCGCATGATTGTATTCGCCGATTTGAACTAAATCGATATCAGATCCTGATGCTGAGGCAAGTGTATAAGCATAAGCCGTATTACCATTACCGTTACCTTGTAAAATAAAGGTATCGTTATCGACGCCGTTATCCTGAACGGAGGCATAGTTATCTGCGTCTGTTTGCTCTATTTGTACGACTGAATATTTTCCTGTCTGAGTCGTGTAAGCTTGGTTAGCTAAACCATCTTGTGAAATGGACATGCGATTATCATGACCAGATTGCGCGACCACAACTTCACCCATAGTGCCTAGTTGATTAATCGTGGTGTGATGCATGTAACCATCTTGTACGATATGTGCAGATTGCGTATCTCCATTTTGAGTAACTTGGGTATGGTTATTATGTCCTTCCATTTGAGCGACAGAGGCCTTATGCTCATTACCAGTTTGATTAATATCGATATAACTTTGAACGTTATTTTGATCAGTATATGCGATATTGTTAATACCTGATTGAGTCAATTTTAGTGTATTTAAATCACCCTCTTGATTCGCAATATTAGTATTATTTCCTTGGCTTTCGTTATCGCCGCCATTTTGGTTGACTGTAACCGTATTGCTTGAGCCCCAACTGCTAATTGCGGAATTATTTGAAAAATCCTCTTGAGTCACATTAATGGTATTTGTGTTACCCAAAGCGACGGCAGTCGCAGTATTGCCATTACCTGTTTGAGTCAGCGCTATAACATTGCTATTGCCGGTTTCAACACCCGCGGTAGCTGCATTATCAATACCGTTTTGGGTGAGGGTTATTTGGGTATTATCAGCAGTGTTATCGGTGTAACCATAAGCATGGTTACTGTCCAATGTTTGAGTAATATTTAAAGTATTATCTCCACCATTATCAACGACAAATGCTGAGTTATCATTTCCTTGCTGCGTTATTGATGCGCTGCCATACTTACTTGTTTGTACTCCTGAAGCACGGTTGATGGCGCCATTTTGTGTGACGACTAGGTCGTGACTTTTCCCTGTTTGAATTAAATCAGCAGCGTTATCGCTACCTGATTGATTAACAGTAGCACTCATCGATTGTTCTGAAGTACTGTAACCATTTTGCTGTATATAAGCCGATTGATTTACACCGGTTTGAGTAACATCAATATGGGTTTTAATCGCATTAACAGTATTCCCTCCCTGATCAATGAAGGTTTTGTGACTGGTACCCGTTTGCTTAATAGTAGTAGCGACTCTATCGCTTGACTGACTAACAAAGGCTCGGTTTAGTCCACCTAGCTGAGTAATGTCCAGTTCATTGCTATTACCGACTTGATCTGCCACACTGTTGTTGCCGACTAGGCTTTCACCGTTAGAATCGGATTGGTTGATATTCATGCTATTGAGTGAGCCTAAGCTGCTGACTTCAGCATTATTACCATGACTGTTCTGAGTCACTTTTATATCATTACTACTGCCAGAAGTCACTGCAGTGGCATTGTTACCATTCGCAGCTTGAATGAACTCAATCACATTGTTCACACTGTTATTAAAACCTTCAACGCCTGCCGTTGCAGTATTATGATCACCTGTTTGAGTTAGCGTTAATGTGTTCTGTTCAGCCCCCTCATAGGTATAGCCATAAGCTTGGTTACTATTACCTGTTTGAAAGATTTTCACAGCATTGTCATAACCATAAGTTGACGTGTCAGCTCGGTTAAGATCGCCAATTTGAGTCATCAATGCATCGTTACTATCGCCTCCTTGTATACCATAACTTCGGTTATTCATTCCATTTTGAGACGTACGTAATGTTCCGTTTGTTCCTGATTGTTGCAGCACAATTTCATTGAGAGCACCTGATTGATTAGTGACATCCGCAGTATTATTATCGCCCGATACATCTTGAACGATATAGGCGGTTTGGTTTAATCCATGTTGATGAATTTCAGCATAGCTTTTATCACTATTAACACTATTTTGTTCTATAGCGGCAGTATTTTGCCCGTCGGTTTGAGTGGTTGTAGCGTTATTACCATTGCCAGCTTGTAACACATACACTGTTTGTTGATCACCTTCTTGATAAGTATTTGTGTCGTTCTCATCACCTGTTTGGGTGTTGAAGCCAGTATTGTTACTACCACTTTGTACCATATTACTGAAGTTACTGTATCCTGATTGTAGAATTTCAGCATAATTCAGCGCACCGGATTGAACGACAAAAGCGTCACTGTTCATGCCTGCTTGGGTAATGTAACCTTGCTGATTATTATCAGATTGCACTAATGTTGCCTTAGAGTTACTTGCGTTATCATGCTGATAAATAACCCCTGTATTATCATCACCAAAAGCGAAGATAGCAGCATCGGCATTTTTCACATCGCTTTGGCTAATGGTACTGACTTGACCAAAACCGAGTTGTTCAATAATGGCAAATGAATCACTGCTTTCAGTCTGGATGGACTTAGCATTGTTGTCATTACCAAACTGAAATAGATCGGCTAAGTTAGTCTCACTGTTTACACCTTGATTAATGACCAGTGCGTTATCATTACCATCTTGAACACCTAATGCCCGATTGGTATGACTAGTGTCAACTTCATTAGTGGGAGTAGGGTCAACAATATTGACTGGCATTTTACTTGGAATCGCAATAGGGGCTAAATCAGGAGTGACGGCCTCATCAGCGGTGAGGGTCAATTCGGGTGCAGTAAAGCTGCGCTCGGGCATTGCATCAGCTACTCTCGCCGTTAACGCCATTTCAGGTGCACTAAAGGTGGAAGTAGGCATGGTGGGCATGGCTCTAGGTTGAAGGCGTGTAGGGCTTCTATCCAATTCACCTTCAACTCTATTCATGGCAGTCAGTCTCGCTGCTTCGATGATCTCGAGTCTAGCAGCTGCTACGACAGCGGCTTCTGCTTCAGCGAGACCAGCAAGTCTTTCAGCTTCTAATCTTTCGGCTTCTTCAGCAGCGAGTCTTTCGTCTTCAAGTCTTTGTTCTTCAGCGAGTCTCTCGGTTTCAAGTCTTTGTTCTTCAGCGAGTCTCTCGGTTTCAAGTCTTTGTTCTTCAGCAAGTCTCTCCTCTTCAAGTCTTTGTTCTTCAGCGAGTCTTTCGTCTTCTAGCCTTTGTTCTTCAGCAAGTCTCTCCTCTTCAAGTCTTTGTTCTTCAGCAAGTCTTTCCTCTTCAAGTCTTTGTTCTTCAGCAAGTCTCTCCTCTTCAAGTCTTTGTTCTTCAGCGAGTCTTTCCTCTTCTAGCCTTTGTTCTTCAGCGAGTCTATCCTCTTCTTCTTCAGCGAGTCTTTCGTCTTCTAGCCTTTGTTCTTCAGCGAGTCTTTCGTCTTCAAGTCTTTGTTCTTCAGCAAGTCTTTCGTCTTCGAGTCTTTGTTCTTCAGCGAGTCTATCGGTTTCCTCTTGCGCAGCTTCCTCGGCGGCTAACCTATCGACTTCCTCTTGCGCGGCCTGGGCCGCAGCGAAGGAAGTAAACGCTTGTCCATCGGCATTTGTAACAAGTGTGGTGGTCGTGATTCCACTTCGATCAAAGGTTTCAGTGGTTGTGGTAAAACCACCGAGTTCGTTTACCGTTTGTATGGTTGTGATAAAAACGCCATCTTCTCCAACAGTATGTGTCGTTGTCGATACTAAATTATTGTTTGAATCAAAATTTTCAGTGATGGTTGTGGGAGTAGCGCTGGAATCATAAACCGTAGTTGATGAGGAAATAACTCCAGTATATGGATCTCTGTAATAACTTGTTTGATGTTCGTCAGATGGTCGACCAAATTGGTCATATCCACCATAAGCAGTAGAAGCATAACCTAAACCTCCGTAGCTCGCATAGCCTAAGCTACCATGGGCAGCATATGCTGAACCATCGTATCCCCCTAGTTCGGAAACTGAGCCAGTATAAGGGTCGTATGTTTCATCTGGAAATCTTGGATCAGTTGGATACTCCGGATATGTAGGTCTTTCTGGATCAGTCGGCTCCCAAGGTGTGGGCCCACCTGGGTTAGTTACCACTGGTGGGTTAGTTGGTTCCCATGGAACGGGTTCATATGTTTCATATACAGGTGCGGGGGCTGGCTCATAGAATGTTGGATCATATGTTTCATAGGCAACCGCAACCGCTTGTGAGGTCGTGCTTGGAGCCGACAGGCTTTCATAAGGATCGGCGGCAAGCGCCGTGTAGTGGTAGAGTGAGGCGCTGATGACAAGCGCAATAGGTAATTTTTTCATGTCTCTTTCCTTTGTGGTTCAGTCTCATTGCGATGAAGCTGAGGTCAGTAAATCAACAGGGAGCGTGTGCCCCAAATGCTGAATTCTATGTTTTAGTCCATTAAGGTGTTAAAGAAACACAATTAAATTTAATATCATGATAATAAACAACTTTTCTTTCAGTGTATAGACGTCTATTGGTCTATTTTTTGTTGGTTTTTGTATCAATAAGATTATGTTAATACCCTAGTCATTACCTCAGTCATAGGTATTAAATGCACCTTATACGAATGACTATATTCGGCTAATAGACTAATTCTTTTTTCTATTAATCTATCGAACATTAAGTGCGAAGTTAAATTCTATTATTTGTATTTAAAGCTATTATTTTCTATTTTTAATTATTCATTTCGATTTAAATTGGCTATCGAATAAAGCTATCTTTAATACTGTTTTTATATACAGTATAGTAGGGGGGGATCTGATTTTAAGTGGAAAGGGTATTGAGAAAAATTATTCATATTGATATGGACTGTTACTTTGCGGCTGTCGAAATGCGAGATTTTCCTGAATTGAGAGGAAAACCCATTGCAGTGGGAGGCCGCAGCGATCGACGTGGAGTGATCAGTACCTGCAATTATGAAGCCCGTGAATATGGCGTTCGCTCTGCAATGGCATCAGCTTATGCTCTGAGGTTGTGTCCAAATCTCATTTTGGTACCAGGTAGAATGGCGGTGTATAAAAGTGTATCGCAACAGATCCAGCAAATTTTCAAGCGATATACGGAGTTAATTGAGCCCTTATCGTTAGATGAAGCCTATTTAGATGTGACAGATAGCCAATATTGCCAGGGCTCAGCCACACTCATTGCGAAAGCGATTAGGGCTGATATTTTTGCTGAAACAGGATTAACCGCTTCAGCAGGCATTGCGCCAGTGAAATTTTTAGCCAAAATTGCCTCAGATTTAAATAAACCTAATGGACAATATGTTATTTTACCTAAAATGGTCCCCGAATTTGTGAAGTCTCTCCCCCTTAAAAAAATCCCAGGTGTGGGAAAAGTGACAGCTCAAAAGTTAACCGACCTTGGGTTACATACGTGTGGGGATGTGCAAAGTTTCTCTGCATCAATGCTGATTGCTAAATTTGGTAAGTTTGGGGCATTACTCATTGAGCGCTCTCAAGGTATCGACTCTAGAAGCATTTCACCTCATCGAATACGGAAATCAGTGGGCGTTGAAACCACACTGGCAAAGGATATTTTTACGTTTGAGCAATGTCAATCTGTGATGGAAACATTGATCCCTGAACTCATTAAAAGAGTTAAGCGAAGTGCGAATAATAGACAGATCCATAAGCAAGTGGTGAAGTTGAAATTCAATGATTTTAAACAGACAACGGTTGAGCATCGTAGCGATGAAATATCATTGAATTTATTTTATACACTTTTAGAACAAGCGTTAATGCGACGTCATGAGCGGGGGATCCGTTTAGTGGGGATTTCGGTGGGTTTAAGCTCTGATGAGAAAAAACTAGATACAGGCACAAAAGATAAAATGGACCAGTTAGACTTAGATCTTTAATGGACTTTAGATGAAATTGCTATTGATGCGTGAAAGGTAAGCCAAAGTAATAAAAATGATTACTTTGGCTTATTTTTAGAGAAAACTACCCAGCTTTAACAGGAACACGCTCTAAAATGGCCAATAACAATGTCCAGTATTGACCCACAGTCGTAATGTTCACTTTTTCATCGGGACTATGAGGATAGCGAATTGTCGGGCCAATGGAGACCATATCCATATCGGGGTAAGGTTTTTTAAATAAACCGCACTCAAGGCCTGCATGGATCACCATAATGGTCGGTTCTTTATGATAAATATCTTCATAAATTTCTCGCACACTGGCCATCACTGGTGAGCTATTATCGGGTTTCCAACCGGGATAAGCGCCACTAAATTCGACGTGAGCCCCCGCTAATTGACCCAAGGCATTGAGCATACCTTCGACATTATCTCGGCCTGAGTCGATTAAAGAGCGAATTAAACATAACAAGGTGACATTGTCTTTATGAGTATGAATAACACCGAGATTAAGGGAGGTCTCCGTCACGCCTTCAATTTCATCACTCATCCGCATGACACCGTTAGGGCAAGCATGAATAAGGTTAATGAGCCCTGTTTGGCTTGCTTCTGCCATTACTGAAGTGGGCGTTACAATTTCTGTTAAGATGAGCTCAACCTCAGGTTCAATGATAGCTAACTCTTGGCGTAATACATTTTGAAAATGAGTGACCTCACTTTGTAATTGAGATAACTGAGTCGGCAAAATGGTGAATTCAATTTCAGCTTCACGAGGGATCGCATTACGCAATGAACCGCCTTCAAATTTAGCCAACTGTATCGATAGCGCTTGTGCATTGTCAAATAGGAAGCGAGCTAATAGTTTGTTGGCGTTACCACGCCCGAGGTGAATATTAACGCCAGAATGTCCGCCTTTTAGTCCTGTTAAGCTTAAGCGAAAACCTTGAGCTTGCTCATTGGGCGCTTGCCATTGCATAGGTAAGCTAAGCTCACCATCGACGCCACCTGCGCAGCCCATGTAAATCTCGCCTTCTTGCTCTGAGTCAGTATTAATGAGAATGTCAGCCTTCAACATGCCGGCTTCTAAACCAAATGCACCTGTCATTCCCGCTTCTTCATCAATAGTCAGCAAGACTTCTAAAGGGCCGTGAACAATATCATCACTGCCGAGCACTGCTAAGGCCGATGACATGCCAATACCATTATCAGCCCCTAAGGTTGTGCCTCTTGCTTTTACCCAGTCGCCATCGATATAAGCGTCAATGGGATCTTTTTCAAAGTCATGTTCTTTATCAGCATTTTTTTGTGGCACCATGTCTAAATGGGCCTGCAGCACAACTGTTTTTCTATTTTCCATGCCGCTAGTGGCAGGTTTACGAATAATCAGGTTACCGACATTATCTTCAATAATCGCTAATTTTTTGTCTTTTGCCCAAGCTTGAATATGTTGGCTAAGGGCTTGTTCATGTTTAGAAGGATGTGGAATAGCACAAATTTGTTCGAACCACTGCCATAATACTGGCGGCTGTAATTGACTTAAAGAAGACACAAAACACTCCTAATTGATGTGGGAACAGATGGATTTTATCAATGAAGCAGCTACGAGTCAGTGCTAGAAAGGTGATTTCTTTTCACTGTGATTGGTTTTTCTTTTCTCGGTAAACTGAGCATGTGAAAATGAATGCATCTGTTTATGATTATATGTTTTAAAGATGTAATAAAAACGTTGCGCTATTCTAGCATAACCATACTGTAAAGCAGTATAAAATCGTGCTTGCATTGCTATTGAAAAAGCTATTTATGGGAGAATATATGAAATCAGTTAACTTTGTGGATGTTAAAGACGAAAACGCCATATTTGATGGTCAGGGCTGGGATGCACTCATTGTGGTGACGCATTCACTCAAAGATATTGCGTTTGATGAAGTGCGATTATTTGCCGAGCATGCCGCTTGTGTTGATCAAAGGGTGGGACAAGCGACGAGCTTATTATTAGCCCCTGGGTTAGCAGGCGGGAAACTGATTATTGCGCCTGTGCTTTCATGCGAAGATGAGTATCAAGATGTTCGCATTTACAGTGAGGCGGCTAAAGCGGGTATAAACATGGCAAGCGCATCGGGTTCAAAGCGGCCATTACTCATGGTGGTGGACTCAAGTGATGCACGTTTCTCGTTTGCCAAAAATGTCTCTTCTTTAGCGTGTGCACAGGCACTCTGGCAGCCGTTGGAAAAAAGAGAAGCAGAAACGGGCAGTGTGTCGATACATGAAATAGGCTTGTTTACGCTAAATGATCTAGGGCACAAACTCAGTGCCATCGAAGCGGGTAAGCATCTGGCGCGTGATTTATGTGGTACAGAGCCTGAGAGAATGTCGGCGATTCATTTTAGCGAGTATTGTCAATTGGCATTTGAGGGCTCAGAGATTGATATTGAGGTTATTGATAATATTGATCTGTTAACACAAGATTATCCCTTATTAAGTGGCGTTGCGCGAGCGTCTATTGCAGTGCCACGGCATCACCCTCGCGTTGTTAAATTAGCCTATTGTGGCGATGGAGAAATTACTCGTACTTTCTTTTTTGCAGGAAAAGGGGTGATTTACGATACGGGAGGTGCAGATATTAAGGTTGCTGGTGGCATGGCAGGCATGAGCAGAGACAAAGGTGGCGCTGCGGCAGTGGCAGGCTTAATGAAGACATTATCTTTGCTAAAACCTAAAGGAATACGTGTCGTCGCGCAATTAGGATTAGTGCGAAATAGTATTGGTAGCGATGCCTTTGTGACCGATGAAATAATTACCAGCCATGCCAATTGTCGAGTCCGCATTGGCAATACCGATGCAGAAGGGCGCTTAGTGTTGGCGGATCTGCTATCGCATTTACGCACTGAAGCGCAGTGCGCTGTAGCACCGGAGCTTTATTCTGTTGCGACATTAACGGGGCATGTGGTGCGATGTTATGGTGGTTATACCGCGATAGTGGAAAACAGTGTCGCTAAAAAAGAAGGTATTGGCAAAGAACTTCAAAAACATGCACAGCAGTGGGCTGAGCCAATAGAGTGCTCATCATTACGTCGAGAAGATTTTCAAAAAATTGTCGATCCTTCAGGGGCTGCACAGGTGTTGTCATCAAATAATGGACCGTCAGCCATTACAGCCAGAGGCCACCAATATCCTGCGGCGTTTTTATTGAAGGCGTCAGGGTTATTTGAGCATGGATTAAACAGTGAGATACCTTTGCCATTCTCACATATCGATATAGCAGGGAGTGCTGTTGAAGGTCATCCTCATTATGGCAGTCCAACAGCTTGTCCTGTGGCCAGTTTGGTTAATTATATTGTGGAAAGTTAACTGTTAGGTTTTCTAAGAATGACATGCCTCTTGTTGTTTTTTTACAGTAAGGGGCATTTTTTTGATTAAAAAAGCCGTTACTGTGGGGATGATTTTTAAATTTGTTCGTTAAAAAGGCTAATGAGTGATCCGTGAGACAATCAATGTAATTAATAAGATGTTGTTTTATATCTATAAATACCAATATCTGTTTTTTTATTACCAAAAGAGACGCAAAAAAGAGTTTTTACAAAAAATACTTGTAATAAAATTACAGTTAATCTATAATTCTTTCCATCGGTTAGCCACTCGCTAGTCGTTACAGTCTATCCAGGAAGGATAATTCTCCATGGAATCGAGCGACAGGTTGACTCTACACTTAATGACCGGCTTTAAGTAGTCTGTTTAACTAAGCATTGCTAGAGTAATTTTATTACAACTTTGTTAGGAGTACGAAAATGGCTTATTCACAAATGAACACAGTTTATTGGCAAAATATTTGGTTTGACGCAAATGTTTTGCGAGGCGGAATTTACGCCATGTCATTTAAAGGTTAACCCTCTTTAAATGTGATTTTTGTTTTATCCATCAACCTTAAAGCACCTATTTGGTGTCGCTAGACTCAAGTGTTATGCTCATATTTTTGGCCTAACATAGATTAACGCCTTTTTGCGGTAACCTGATTTCCTTTTGGATGACTTGAATATGTCTGACCTGCTCATTGAGCAGGTTTTTTTTTGGATTTTTTTAAGTAAGTAAAAAAAGCCTGTTGGTTAATTCAGAAATGCTTGTCAGCTGCTTCTTGTCTACAATAATACTGAATACCAGAACACTTTGCCGATGAGCTGAATTAAGCTGGCTTGCTGCTTGTCATAATGTTCATCTGGGTACTCATCACTGTTATAGCTGCGAAGGCGGATCCCGCCACCGGGAAGTTGATAAACTAATTTAACCCGCAGCATACCATCATGATTAATGGCATACATTTTCCCATCAATGATTTCTTTTTTTGCGGTGTCGATACCCACTGTTGAACCTGTCGGTAAAACGGGCTCCATACTGCTACCGTTCACTTTGACGCAAGCGGCATGCTCTGCTTCGACACCTTGTCGTCTTAATGTGGATTTGGCAAAACGCAGTTTAGGGCCATGATTTTCGCTTATTGCAATTGCGCCATCACCGGCGGCAAGTTCGACTTCTGTAAAGAAAGGCACTTCTAATTCATCCTTGCTTAAAATAGTGTCATTACCCCAAGGCTCAATGGATCCTACCCATTCAGCATCAGTACTTGTGTCTTTATTGGCTTTATCCCCATACATCAACCAGTCAGGTGAGCAGTTCAGGGCTTTCGCTAACGCCATGATCTTAGAGGTCGATGTTGTCTTACCCGACACTAATTTGTGCACCATGACTTGAGAGATATTTGCTCTATCGGCCAATTCTTTTTGAGTGAGGCCAACCGCTTTAAGCCTGTCTTTAATGTTGTTTGCAAGTATGTTCATTTGCTCATTATATTACCATAGTTATAAAATTCAACTAACTTTGGTTATTGCTTTTTGTTAACTATGGTTATATCATGGTTATATTCAAGTTAACTCAGTGCTGATATTCCTGCTAAGGATAACCATCAGGAATGTCATTTTGTGTGTAAAGTACAATAACACTCAATAATGAGGCTTGATAAAAATCATGTTATCCATATGGATACAAATGGAGAGTGTAATAGGACATTCGTGGAGGTAGGTGATGTCTGATGGTGCAGATGATGCTCAGATATTAGTCGAGTGGCGAATAAAATCGAGTTTGTCAAAATTAACCAAAGTGATAGAGTGTGGAACAGGGCATTGTTATTTTTGTTTAGAAACTATCGATGTCCCACAACGATTTTGTGATAGTGATTGCCGTGATGATTATGAACGTTTGCGTAAGCTTGAATGGTTAAAATGGGGAAGTCGGCCTTGGGGGATTGATGCTATTAACCTTGAAATTATTGATTATACCAATAAAAGATAGCGAGAATAGGGTCTTAACTTGCCATTAGTATTTTATTATAAGAAGACAGGGAAAAAACATGGAGCGACAAATCATGAAAGCACGCGGGTTTGAGATTTTGAAAACGGGTAGAAGGTTAAGAGGCTTAACCCAGATTGAAGTCGCTGAAACCTATGGTATCAATTCAAAAACCTATCAAAGGTGGGAGCGGGGATCAACCGCAGTCTCTTATGATGATCTAACGGCAATCTGTGAATTAGTATTCAAGATCCCAGTAACAGACGTTAAGAAAGCCGTGAGTTATACCCAATAAAATAACTTTAGTTAATTTTAGGCAGTTGAATCGCTAAGTGGTTAATCATTAAGAGTAACAAAAATAAAGACATGGTTAACAATGAAATGTAACCGAATAAAAGATTTAAAAAAGGGATGAAAATCAATGGCAATAAATAGCATGATGGAAACGACTGACGTCCTTGCAACAATGAGCATGAAAACACTGCGTCATGAATTGTCGATATGGGGTCGTTACTGGAGAGCGCAAGAGTATGGACGAGGATTTGCTCGAAGAAGTGCTTGCGACAGGTTAGGGGAAACCCATTCGGGATCGAATGTCCATGAGATGGCGACGCCAAAACATATTGCAATTTATGATGGGTTAATTGATGCTTTGAGTCTTGAATGCCGCAGGGCATTGAGAGCACAATACATATGTAAGAAAGATTGGGCATTGTTGGGCTTTGAGTCGAAAAAATCTCATGTTTATTGGTTAAGAAGAGCCGAAGGAGCCTTGCTTGATTAAGCTCTTTCTTTTTTCATTGGCGTTATTATTCGTCATAAATTCTTATCTCCTTTTTAAGTGACATAATAAAAAATAAAAAACAAATAATAAAAAAAATAACTTAACCCATAATTGAATAGAGCTACTTCTATATTGATGAGAAGTGGCTTTTTTATTAAGTGAACTTTATTAATTGGGTTTTATTAAGTACCCTCTATTAAGTGAAGGTAGCACTTATTATATAAATTTAGGGTTTTTAATAAAAAGGACACTTTTGGGGCTACTCTTAAAAGTAAAAAAGCCTATAATGTGTCTATACTGGAGCAACCTTTAAATATCAATATTTAAAAACAGAGAGTAAATGTAAAGAGCAAATACAAAGAGCAAATATAAAGGTTTAAATCTAGCTTTTTAATTCTAAAGGTGATTTCCCAAGTCATTCTAAAGTGAGAATCTTTAGAAGTGAATGCTATAGATAAGAGTGTTATATCGGCCTCTCTGCCATTGTTTATGAGTATATTGTTAGTTTTTGTTTTGCATGGGTAAAACAGGACACTTTTGGGGCTACTCTTAAAAGTAAAAAAGCCTATAATGTATCTATACTGGCGATATTGATGATTACGAATTTAAGTTGTTTTTGATTTTGTTGTTTTTAATTTTACTACTATCTACTGTCATATATTGTTTTTTATAACATTAAACTGAATGAATTTATCTTTCAGAATAAGTTTGTTGAATTGTTCTGTTTATTTAATGCATCTATTTAATACATCGGTTTAACTCATATTATTTATTATGCCTATTTAATACATCTGTTCAACTCATTTATTTAATTTACCCCAATGATTATATAAGGAGGCGATATGGCTATTTCTCAACGATTAATGGCCTTAGGGCTCACCAGTGCCGTTGCTTTATCTGGCGGCATGTTAGTGGCCGAAAATGAAGGGCTGGTGTTAGGGACTTACCTCGATCCCATTGGTATAGTGACAAGTTGCTATGGTCATACTCATAAAGCGCTCAAATTAGGCCAAGACTTTACTGAAGCTCAATGCTTAGAACAATTAGCGGTAGATTTGAGTCATTATAATGCGCGTTTGCTGGCGTTATCGCCACCGCTTTCTCAAGGAGAGCATATGGCTTATTTAAGCTTTATTTACAATGTGGGAATAGGCGCATTTACGCGTTCAACATTACGTAAAAAATTGCAAAATGACGATCGCATTGGTGCTTGTAAAGAGCTTAAGCGTTGGGTTTATGCAGCGGGTAAAAAATTGGCAGGATTAGTGCGTCGCAGGCAATCAGAATTTGTTTTTTGTACAAGGAATTTAGCTTATGTTCGCCCTATTTAGTCAAAATAGTTTAGCTATATTATCGCTGATGCTAGTTGGCGTGCTTAGCTACGCTACAGTTTTACAACTGCGCTTTGATGCGGCGAAAGCACAGATTGAAGCCATGACATTTCAAGAGTCTATGTTGCAAACAGACTTAGAGACGCTAAGAGGGGTGATCCGCACGCAAACTGAACAGCAACGGCAAATGGTGAATGAATTTAATTTACTGGCTGAATTGAATAAAGCCAATGCGCAAGCGAAAAAAGCATTATCAAGTGAGCTTAATCAGCAGATGCAGTTACTGGATCATTTAATGGAGGCTGAAAATGAACAGGTCAATGTATGGGCAACTGAGCCTATTCCTGTGGATGTTAGCCGGGTGCTCGAGTACGCCAGTGATTGTGCGAACACTGCCTTACAGCCAAATGCTGTATGTCTTGCCGCCCAAGAATATGATAGTCAGGTGTCAGATCCCGCGATTTTTAAATAATCAGGCGTTAAGTCAGCACTCGCTGTCTAAAGCAGTCGCGATAGAGGGAGGTATTGAACAGACTGCTTCAGTTAATATTTGGCCTATTTCGTCTACAGAGCAATCGATTACAGATCCATCGATTATAGAAAAGCCTATTATAGAGCCATTTACTACTGAAGAATCGATTACACAACATATCATTAAAAAACATGCCATCAACAGGCAAACCAATGCCGATTTAATTCAATATACCATAACACTCATTGCCAGTTTAACTCGCTGCAATGCCGATTGGCAGCGACTCGATAGCTGGTATTTGATGAAAAAAGTGGAACAAGAAAAAAGAAAGGAGTGAGGAGGTGTGAGATGAGTAGCTTAGAGGAAACGGGTATTCAAAGAATGCTCAGTCATGCCTCCTATAGCGCTTCGGTGACAACAGCAGCAGGAAGTGCATTAACGGTCAATGATTGGGCATTATTATTGGGCATTATTCTGGCAGCATCAACCTTTACAACCAATTGGGTCTATCGAGCTCGGCAGAATAAGCGCGACAATGAAAAGCATGAATTGGAAAAGCAATGGTTGACGTTACGTCTTCAAAAATGTTTACAAGATGATGGCGAGAATGAGTGATTTTAATGCCAAAAATTGCAACAGAGGATCAAAGCAGCAATGCCAAAAGCAGGGGGCGACATGGGGCAGAACACATTATCGGTGAGTAAACCGAGTGAATTTTATCAAGCCATTAAACAAGCGTTGCAGGCACTTGTGCTGAATTGGAAAGCACAAGGCATGGTGGAAGAGGTGATTGTGCAAAGCTATCAAGGCGCTGAGCGGCAAGCACAAATATACAGCGCGTTGAGCTTAGCGGCTATCTTTATCGAATTTGAATGGCAAGTCGAACAAACATCAAGTGGCCAAGGTTTATATGGTCATGGTTATCATATCAAGTTGCATTGCGCTGTGCCGCAAACGGTTGCTGATAATATCACTCCCAGCACAGAAGCGGCGCTGATGGGCATTGATTTATTAGCAGCATTAACCCGCTTTGTTGATGAAAATACCTGGGGCATTAATCCACGACAAATCGATAAGCCTGAATACCTTAATACCAGTAGTTGTGATTTTCATTCCATTAGTCAGGCGCTGGCTAACAACGAGCCCGTTGATCCTGAAGTATTTGATACAAGCGCTCATCAAGACAGTGCTCATCAAGACAGTGCAGTGAGGGTGTTGAGTTGGCGGCAAACCTTATATTTAGGCGAGCAAACGCAAAGTGAGGAAGAAACGCGAGCTGGAATGCGTGTTGCGGCAAATCCGGTCAATATAGATGTCACCGATGAATATCGCACCATTTTAGTGACGCCAGAGCGAGTAATGCCAAGAGAGTAACCTCAGAGAGTCACCTCAGAGAGTAACCTCAGAGAGTCACCTCTAATTTGTCACTCACTATCTTAATACCTTTAATCGCTTTTTTAATTCATCGCTAATTAATCATAAGGAATTTTATGCGTGACGCTATCGAATCGTTAGTGCGGGAGCAGCTGCGCCCCTATTTAGCGCAATTATCCCAGCTCAGCAGTGAAACAGAAGAAGTCAGGCGGCATATGCAATCCATGATCCGCTTAGGGAGAGTCTGTGCAATTAATAACAATAATCAAATGATTAAAGTGGAACATGGCGCGCTAACAACGCCTTTTATTAAATGGTTTGCTCATGCAGCAGGCAAGGTGAGCCATTATCGCTGCCCAAGTATTGGCGAGCAGGTTCTGCTACTCAATTTTGGCGCGGGTTATTCGGCAAAACAATACATTGCTCTTGTGGGCATGGCATCAACGGACTTTCCGCTGGCGGGGAATAGTCAGATGCAAGTGATCACTCACTTTGGTGATAAGTGCAGCCAAATATGGGACATGGATAAGGGGACACTCATTCTTAAGGCGACAGAGAAAATCACCCTAGAAAGTAAAATGGTTTTAGCCTCACAGGATCTCCAAGTGGAAAGCAATATCAAAGCAGGCGCTGATATTACCGATAAGAAGCAGAGTATGGCGGAAGATCGAAAGATTTATAATAGCCATACTCACCCGTATAAAGATGATGGTGTTGATACGACAACGGCCGCAACAAAAGCATCTCAATAACGAACAAGGAGCGTTTTATGATAGGCATAGACAGAGCCACTGGGAAACGGCTCGATGGCTTTGAGCAATTTGTTAGTCGCGTCACCCAAGTCATGACCACACCGCTAACGGGGCGGGCTAAACGAGCGGGTTTTGGTAGCCGAATACGTGAGTTACTGGGCGCGAATATGTCACCCAGCACCCTAGTCAGAGTTCAATCCTTTGCCATTGAGGCATTTTACAATAGCGACAATGGTTTGAGTGATTTCATTCCCAGTCGTTGTGTCGCTAAACGGCGAAACGATGGCTTAGATCTTTATTTCGAAGGTCAATGGCAAGGTCGCCATGTTAATTTTGAGGTACCGGTAAATGTTTCCACATCAAAATCCCTTACCTAAACCTGAGTTACTGACAACGCCAGGTTTTGAAGACTTATTTGCGCAAATTAAACAGGATGTGCTCGCGCATATTCGCGCAACATCACCTCAAGATGAGGCGGCGGTGACACAAACCTTAGACAATGAGGCGGAAATCCTCACTAAGTTCACTCAAGCCTTTACTATTGTGCTGCAAAATCATACACGGCAAATTAATCAACAGGCGCTGCAAATGTTTGGCATGTATGCCACTGAGGATGACGCCGTCGATGTCATAGCCAGCCAACTGGGGGTGAAACGGCTAGTGCTCGATATAGGGGATGCCAGCGGTGAAAATCCGCTAATGGAATCCAATGAGTCCTTACTGAATCGTTATTATTTGGCGGCTTATGCCTTAGCGAGTACGGGCACGCGAGCGGGATACCGTTTTCATGCCATGACGTTAGGGGCGCGGCCTAATATCGATATTTCCAGTCCGGCGCAAGATCATGTGCGGGTGGATTATCGATTCGATGCCCCCGCGCTTGCAGGGGTGACCAAAGATGCTCAAGCCAGGCAGGTCAGTCCAGGGGTGGTGGACTGCTATATTCTCACTCATCTTGAGCAAGGCATACCCAGCGATGCGCTAATTGCCATGACGCAAGCCTATTTAGAAAGTGATGATATTGCCCAAGAAACCGATTTAATCACAGTGAAAGCCCCCAGCATTAAACCTTGGCAATGTGAACTGGATGTGTATATTCACTCAGGACCCGATGCGGATGTCATTAAATTGGCTGCCGAAAAAGCCTTGCAGGATTATGGTAAACGACAACATCAATTGGGCGCCAATATTGAGCCTTCGATGCTTTACAAGGAAGTGCTTGCGGCAACGGGCGCTTATCGCGCCGACATTATTACGCCTACTGAACCACTTCGCTGCAGCTTTAGTGAAGCGGCTTATTTAACGGCAGTGAAGATCAAGGTTATTGCTGAAAGCGGCGAAGATTGAATCGCTGACAGCGGGGAAGATTGAATCGCTGAAAGCGGAGAAGATTGAATAGCTGAAAGCGGAGAAGATTGAATCCCTGACAGTGGGCAAGACTAGCCCAATGAACAGGCGCTATGAACAGGAACAGGCCCTATGAACACAAAAGGGAGAAAAAATGTGGATAATGAAAGGGTGGATGATGACGCAGTAACCGCGCTTCCCCAAGGATTACAAGCACACAGCGTTTTGCCCGATAACCGCAGTGCTTTAGAACGTGGCTTAGAACTGGCGCTGGCTCAACAACTTTATGGGATTAAGCATCCTTTCCCTGATTTACTCAATGCCCATAACACGTCGGCAGCGTATTTGCCGTATTTGGCCGCCGAACGGCAATTAACGGTATGGGATGAGCAGGATGAGTTAGAGGTAAAGCAAAATTTGGTCTCTCAAGCCTGGGAGGTGAAGCGATTAGGGGGGACACGAGGTGGGCTTAAAAAAGCACTGGCCTCGCTGGATTTTGACAGTGAGATCACCCCTTGGTATCGATTACAAGAGCAGAATGCCCAGCCCTACTTTTTAGACATTGTCGCGTGGGAAAAAGGCAATAAGGCATTGGATGTGTCTAAATTGCATAAGTTGCAACGCTATATTCAAGACAATAAATCTGAGAGAGACGAGATCAGTTTGTCTTTGATGTTTGGCGTTGAGACACAGTTAGGGCTTACTGGCGCTGCGGCGCCTGTGACGAATGTGGTAGAAACGGAGTCAGCCGCCACTATTTGGCCCATGCCTGATGTGACTGCGCCATTGGCCATAGGTGGCGGTATGCCGCCCCCCGTTAATATGACGTATGTCAATGCTCAGGCCATGACATAAAACATGTCTAAAAAGTGATGAATGAGTGCGAATGCATCGGACTTATCAACGGATTATTTCTTACAAATGATTGTATGAGGAAGAAGGTGACACAATGAGTGAGCAATTAAACTTGGTGATCACTCGCCAAGGCTTAGAAGAGTGCATTAATGCCAAAGCCCAAGGTGTACAACTTAATTTAAAATGGGTCTCTGCAGGGGATAGAGCTTATACCCCGAGTCGTGAGCGCACTGCCCTTGAAAATGAGCTGCAGCGGGTTGAGTTTGGCGAATATAAAAATATTGGCGGCAATCAATTACAGGCCGTGGCGAAATTCAGTGGCGAGCAAGAGTACCCGGTTCGAGAACTGGGTTTTTGGCTTGACTCTGGCACTTTGCTTGGGGTCATTTCAGCGCCAAATACGACATTGAACTATAAAGCCAAGAATGGCCATTGCATTCAGCCTATTACGCTGGATTTAAGTGCGCTGCCAACAGACAGTGTGACTGTTGTGGTTGGCACAGAAAACCTCAATATTTTGGTGGATACCGAGTTTACTAAAATGGCCACCGCCCAAGTGGATACCATGCACCGACAAATTCTCCAAGAATTTCGACTGCTAGAGCTAGAGAAGAGTTGAGCTAGAAAACTGCCAGAGCCTGTGGAGAGCCAGAGCCTGTGAAGAGTTAGAGCTAGAGAACTGCCAGAGCTTGTGAAGAGCCAGAGCCTGATAGAAAGCCAGAGCTTGTGAAGAGTCAGAACTTGGAAGAGCCAGAACTAGTGAAGCGCTAAAAAAATCGTATGAGTCGAGTGAACTGAATAAGCTAAAGAATAGAAGGAGCTTTCATGAGTACAGAGCAAACAGCCGATTTAATCGAGTCGGTCACCGAATTGACGGCCACAGTGGCCAATAAAATGGGTGTTATTGATAATCGCATGACACAAGCGGAAGAGACATTTGATGAGTGGCGAAGTCAACGGGATTTACATGGTGATGAAGCTGAACATGGCACCGTCAGAATGGGTATTTTGCAGGGTTTTGCTGATCGGACTATGGATTCGCCTTATGGGACAGGTGCATTTTCAGGTGTGCCAGATTTAGGTACGTTAGGTAATGTTTATCTACATTTTAAAACACCTTTAAATATTAATACTCATGCGGAAATGTTTTGGTTCAATATTAAAGGTTATAGTTACGGTTCTGCTTCCGTTATCGATGAGACTATTGTGGGTTATTGTTATAAAGTCCAAAACAAACTTATTAATCAGTCTAATTTTGGTAATTTAAGTCCAGCTAGTTATGCTGATGTGAATGGTAATGTGGTCTTAAGAATATTATTGCCATCAGTATATTACACAACTTGTCGAGTCGATACTATGCGTGTGGGGAATGGTCGTTTATTTAAAACTGGTGACCTAGAAGCTAAATTTAGCTTATTAGAAGAGATTGTTTTTGATTAATAAGAGGTGAATATGGAATTAAATATAGATGAGTTAAGTATCTTGGCTTGGGCATCAATAAGAACTCGACGTGATCAATTAATTATAGCGACAGACTTTACCCAATTATCAGATAATCCATTAGGAAATGATAAAAAGTTGGCGTTTGCTGAATACCGTCAAGCACTAAGAGATATTCCTCAAAATAACAGCTCACCCGATAGTGTTGTTTGGCCAATAAAACCAGACGTTGAATAGTTTCAATAAAAGGATGCGTAATGAGCACAACAGAAACTGCTGATTTAATTGAGTCGGTGAATGAACTAACCGATACTGTTATTGGAAAAATTGAAGATATTAATGAGAGAGTGGATACTGCAGAGCAGAGATTCAATAGCTGGAAGGCCGAAACATCTTTTGTTCAAGAGTATTATGTTCATTATGCAGAAATGTCTACTGATGAAGAACGTGATACTGGAAACTATAGTTTGATTAAATTGTATACAATAAAAGATGCTTATGCAGCGATTAACCCTTGGATACATTTAGGCTGGACTGGTGGTAATCAGGTTGGATCTGGCCATTTTTGTTCATTAGCACAATCACATGCTTATTACACAGGGCAACAAGCTATGTTTTCTCGTAGAGGAAATGGTGAACTTCGATTCTTTATTGATCGAACTGAGCAAAATAATGCTCCTGTCTATATTGCATTAAAAAATCAAAGCTTTAATAATGCTTCTTTAAGATTAAGTGTTGCATCTTATTTGACTTTGGATGTTGAAGCTCAAGGAGCAATTAACTTAGATAGTTGGTTATTTGATAATCCAAATGTTGCTGAAATTGATTTAATTGATGTAACAACTCAGCCAGCCGTATAATAAGTAAAACAAGAGGTAATCAATTATGACCTTTAAAAAAGAATTTTATAAAGGTGTAGAATATCACTTCCCAACAACATTTGAAGATGCTGAGACATATTTAGCATCAATTCAGGCATCGACAATCAGTGATAGTGTGATTAACTCCATGCAATGGGATGCTATTAGGTTAAAGCGTGATAGTCTTATTACTGCAACAGATTGGACTCAAACATTAGATTGCCAGCTATCTGATGAAAAAAAATCAGAGTTTATTAATTATCGGCAGACTTTACGCAATATTCCTCAATTTTTTGATGAGCCTGCAGCTGTAGTTTGGCCTGAAGAGCCCAAAATCATGGTGAGAACCAAGTGATAACATCTTATTGAAATTACTATTTAAACTTACATATTATATTCATAAGTCAAGCTTTAGTGTGCTAATAAAATAAGCAGAAAGAAAAAATATGTAATACATATTGAATCAACATGAACTTGTTTATCTCAAGTTAATAGGGGGGGGATGCTGTGAGTAATACATTTAATTTTATTTAATCATTGAAAAGATAGAGGTGTTATGAATAAAGAATATCTTAAATATAAAGTTATAGCCCCATTCTCTTGTCCAAATACTCATATTTGGCATGGCGTGGGTGTTAAGTTATCAATGTTAGGTTGTGAAGCAACCTTATTACTCTTGTCGAATAAAATAGAAAAGATCAGTGAATAAGTTATTTTAATGATTTATTTTAAAAACTCATTTTGTTTTAAAAGATTATTTTATTTTGAAAAGAACTATGACGCTAGTTAATTAATTTTTTGCAATAGTTTTAACGTATTTCAATTGCTCATTGATTGAAATGAGTACTTATTTTATGACGTGCTTTTGCTTTACCTATATAAAAGAAAGTCTAAAAGGAAAGTCTAAAAGGAAAGTCTAAAAGAAAGCCTAAAAGAAAATATAAACGAAAAAGGAACCAATATGCCAAAGATTGCAGCGTTTGCACATAACGGGATCAGTATCGAACGTCAACCGACGCCGCCACCAATGGGGCCATTGGGAGGGATTATTTTGGGCTTAGTGGGTACGGCGCCGAATGCCGATGTGTCACTGGCTAAAAATACGCCTGTGCGCATTGCGAATATGAGTGATGCGGCCAAATTAGATACCACGGGCGAAGAAAAAGGCACCCTATGGCGCACTTGCTATGAGCTATTGCGCTTAGTCTCAGTACCGATTTATGCCGTCATTGTCGAAGAAGGTGACGATGTGGCGGCGACCACGGCCAATGTGGTGGGTAAAATTGATGCCAATACTGGGCAACGTTTAGGGATTGAAGCCTTAGCCGATTGTATGGAGACCCCCACGCATATTGCCGCACCGGGTTTTAGCAGCAAAGCGGCGGCGGATGCACTCGCAGCCATGGGTAAACGTCTGTTTGCAATTGCCGTGGGTGACGGCCCCAATACCAATGACATGGGTGCGGTGGATTTTTCACTGAGCTTAGGCGGTGAAGGCACAGGTTATGACGGCTTCTATTTGGTAGACCCTCAAGTAGCAGTATACAGCCAAGCGGCTAAGGGCAATGTGTATTTTTCGGCGGCAGCCGCGGCGCTGTCTTGCTTTGCGCGCGTTAGCGCGTGGGAAAGTCCCGCCAAAGGGGGGATGGGCGCCCTTATTCAGGGGACCGCTCGCAGCATTGATTACAATATCATGGATAAATCCACCAATGGTGGCTTGCTTAATAGCCATGGCGTGTCTTATTTTGCGCGCACCTCCATGGGCGGATTTTCATTAATCGGTAATCGCTGCGTCACAGGGCGCTTTGTGTCTCAAGTGGGGCTGGAATATGCCATTATTCGAAAGCTGGCGCAAACGGCGCAAGCTGCCATGGGCCGTAATCTAAGTAAGAGTTTGATGGATCAAGAAATTGCCAAGCTTAATTACTGGCTGCAATCCCTACAAGCGGATGAAACCATTATGGGCGCCGAAGTCTACTTGCATCCAACACTGAATAACGTTGAAAACTACACTAACGGTGAGTGGCATATTGCCATTAAATACTATGGTTTTGCACCCAATGAGCACATGGTCTATCACATGATTGAAGATACCGGCATTGTCGAGTCTTTTATCGAGCAAGTGCTGTAACAAGGAACATTATCGCCTCACGTTAGCTTTAGCTTTAATTTTAATTTGAGCTTTAATGCTTACTCTCATTTTACTTTATTTTATTTCATGCCCTCCTTAAATGGCACTCATGCTTCCTATTAACCGCTTTATATTGGTTAAGATAGCGGTTAAAGGGCTTGGGTGATTGTGTGC
Organism: uncultured Shewanella sp.; assembly: GCF_947491715.1. Lineage (GTDB taxonomy): Bacteria > Pseudomonadota > Gammaproteobacteria > Enterobacterales > Shewanellaceae > Shewanella. Next base: position 97,323 of record NZ_CANLKR010000004.1, read on the forward strand.
GTGATATTATTTTTATAAGGAATACTTTATATGGCAGGACAACGTTCACGTATTACTCGCAGTGCATTGGTTCATGGTCAACCGCTAATGAAAGAGCTGGATGAATTCACACCACCGGAAATCAAAAAGACCATGCAAGAAACCCGTGGAGGCTCCTTCATTCCGGGTGAGATCATGGTGGGACTGGAGAAAATGTCTTCTAAGCTTAAAATTAAAGGTGCGCCGCAAGCGCTATTGGCGGCGTTTGGTTTAGGTGAAGGGGAAGTGTGTCAAATTGATGTGAAAGAGTCACATCAAGATGAAGACGGCAATAAATTTGCCGTAGCCTATAGCCTGACTGGCGAAATTATCACAGTGACAGAATCGGCCAGCAAAATGGGCGAGCTGCCAGATCAGGAGTTGGAAATGTCGGTGAGCGCCTATAAAAAAGTCGAGAGCGGTAAAACCATTTATGAGATTAATCGCAACGCGCAAATTTTGAATTTGGGCAATGGCGACTTGATGGTGGAGCATAGACGCAACATTGGTATGAGCTAGCTATGAATTAGCTATGAGTTAGGCGTGAGTTAAATTCATTGCTTAACGCACTAAAGCGTTTTGTAAAAAACCTGTTTGTAATGAAAAAAGCTTAATAAACAAAGCCTAAATAACAAAGAATAGTAAACAACAGCCGCTCATCGATACTCGATTAGCGGCTTTTTATCACCTATTAGCAGGCTGAGTAGACTCATGATAGCTGAATAGGCTCAACAAAAAAGAGAACAATAAAAATGATGAATGAAGATGAGCATGAATATGGACAAAATGCGAGTGCAACACAAGTGCCGACATTTGAACATTCTCCGCATACTTTATATTGGCCAATAGAGGATGATAAAGGCCAATCACTTGAACAGATCCAGATCAAGACGATCACGATGGCCACTCATCGTAAGCTGACTCAGCAATATAAAGGTAAAGACTTACCCTTGTTACATGCTTGTATGAGTGCCAGTACCGGGCTAACCAATACTGAATTAGAACGCCTAGTGACGCCCGATTATAATAGCCTGCAGACATCGGTATTGGCATTGATGCAAAAAACGGCGTCGAGCCTTGTGGTTGAATTGCAAAGTGAAGGCAATGAGATTGACGCGGCTGAGCCTAAAAAGAGTGAGTTTGACGTTAATCAACCTCAGCTATTAGTCGCTATTCAAGGCGATGATGGCGAGCTAAAGCAAACCTATAGATTAAGGCCACCCACGGTTCGCACGACGATATTAATGGAAACCCACAAGGATGAATGGGATCGCACCTTGTTTATTAGCGCCAGTTGTACCGGACTCAGCCGTGAAGAATTGGGGCGCTTAAGCCTACCTGACTGGAATCAATTACAGGAGTGCCTTATCGATTTTTTGCAACAACCGGCGGACTTCTTTCGCCGCGAGACGTTGAAGTACTAACCGACATTATTCCACTGGCCTACCATGTGAGTCCTGACGATGTGCTCAATTGGCGTAATGATGAAGCCTTGCGCCGCTATCACTTGGCTGCATCCAAGCTGGGAATGAAGGGATCGCAGTAAAGGGAACAAATAGAGATAAAGATATAAAGGTAAAGATAGGACAGGCATAACTTTTATCAAGACAGATAATAGAGGCTCAAGCAATTCATCTATCTGTATATAAAAAGCTTGTTATACCAAATGTGATGTGGAGAACGCTGAGCAATAAAAAGGAGGCAGTATGGCGGCAGGAACACAGGTAATGCCAAGACTGGCTACAGTATCGGTGGCATCAAATATGTCATTATTGAATAGCAATGTAACCGGGCTAACGAGCCATGTTAGTAGCATTAATTTAGCGTTCGTAAACCTTATTCAGGGCATTAATCAGTCGGCTGGTGCACTGGAAACTAGCAGCCAATCTCTAAAAGAGAAAATGACTACGGCTGTTGATTCCGGTGTCAGCCGATTAACTCAAGGAATGGCGACTGCTGGTGTGTCAGCAGGCAAAGCCGCGATGAACTTTGAGTCTAGCTTTGTCAAATTAGAGAAAAAATTCAAATTAAGTGGTCAAGCTGCTGAGGATTATCAGAATCAACTGATGAATGCAGGGGCTAAAATAGGAATTGATGCCAGTACGTTTGTGAAAACCGTATCGTCAGCCACGCAAACCGGGGACACTAAAGAGCAAGCATTAGCCACAGCAAAAACGGCGACGAGTGCCAGTAAAGCTTGGGAGGATTCCCTTGATAATACCTTGGCTCAGTTAAATGGCTGGCGAAATGCATTAGGTTTGAGTCAAGAAGAAGCATTGAAATTGGCTGATGTCACCACTGCATTGGATACAAAAACAGGGGTAAGTGCTAAAGATATTGCCGCTGTGACATCCTCCCAAGGGCGAGGCGCGATTGATGCGGGACTTGGGGCTGAGGCGATCAGTGCACTAGCAGCCAGTTTATTGGGGAGTGGTTCAACGACGAACGAGGCTGGGGCAGCGTTAAATGTTATTGCAGGAGGATTAAATAAATTAGCATTAGGGGCCGATACAAGTACTTATACCGCACTAGGACTTGATCAAGGAAAAGTCGAAAAGGCCATGCAGGCAGGGGGGAAGGATTCTCAAGCTGTATTAGTTCAAGTATTGAATAAGCTCAAAGGGCTATCGACAGAAGAGCAAGCTAAGGTTAAGAAGGACTTATTTGGTGATAAAAGTGGCGTTGCCATTAATCAACTTTTGGCTAAATCGACAGATGAAAAAGTAGGGCTAAGTAATAGCTTAGCGGTTGCTTCTGATGATAAACAAACAAGGGGGAGTTTGGCCAAACAACAAGGCCCTGCGACACGAGCAGAACTTATGGCTAAGTTAAATGCCAGTTTTTCAGCCCTGACTATCACCATTGGTGACAAGTTATTACCCATTATTGATGCGGTTATTCCTCCTCTTACACAAGCTGTGACATCGATTACTGAGTTTGTACAATCCAATGGGGGCTTAATCCTTGGTATTATCGGGGTCACAACAGCGGTAGCAACCGGTTTTTTAGCTTTTAAAAAAATAAAATCGGTATTGGGGATATTTAAATCAGGCTCAATGGCAGACTCTTTGGGAATGGGAGGGGGCGCTTGTTGCTGCGCCTCGGCGGGAAGTGTTTCTACTGGGTCGCTTGAACAATTGAGTGGTAGTGAGCGAAACAGAGAAAGTGGGCAATCAAATAGCAGTGATGCTCGAAACAGAGAAAATAGATCCTCTAACAGGGGTCGTCGACGCAGAAGTGTTGTTGCTCGAATACGGAGTGCACCTCGCTCTGCTGGAAGAGGCTTGAGTAAGTTATTAAGACTTGGCGGCAGTTTGGGAAAAGGTACGTTAACTACTGGTCGTAATATGGCGAGCAGTGGCTTGAGTCTTGGAAAAGGACTGGCAACGAGAAGTCAGGGTGCAGCAAAGGGCCTATTTTCATCTGGGGCAAAATTGTTTAAAGGCGCGACTGGTGTAGCGTCTCGAGTGGGGGGGAATACAGCTTTGCTCGGTGCGGCCGGAGGAGTTCTGGCAACTAAAGCATTAGGTAAAGTCTTTAAACCATTATCAGCCTTGATGTCAGCTGGTGATGTGATCAGTGGAGTGAAAGAAAAAGACAGTAAAAAAGCAGGTAAGGCCTTGGGTGATATATCCGGTGGCTTGGCGGGAGCCGCCATGGGAGCCGCACTGGGTACTGCAATTTTTCCTGGTGTTGGCACCTTAATTGGCGGGGCGATTGGTGGTTTAGCAGGAAGTGAGCTTGGTGCCACCGTGGGTGAATATGTGGGGGGCTGGTTTAGTGACGATAAAACCGAGCAAGCGGCGCCGAATGCGGTAGCGGAACCAACCCAAGCGATGATTAATCAAGCTAATCGAGGTCAAGCTGGGAAGCAAATGTTGGATACTAAACAAGCCATCAACTTTGCCCCTGTGATTAATATGACTCCTTCGGGGGATCCCAGTTATGACACCAAAGTCAGCCAAGATATTCTGGCAAAAATTAAAGCGGAATTAACGCCATTACTGGTAGGCAATATGGATGTGGCCACACAAAGTGATGCACGTTTACTGGACAGTTATGGCGTGTAATGGCTCAAGTTAATAGGCTTAAGGCAATAGGATTAAGTGAATAACAGTGGAAATCACAGCCGTAATCACAATCAGATTTATGTAAATGAGTCAAGGCCCAACAAGATGATAAAGTCAGCCATGTGAGCTGGCTTTTTTATTTATTAAATAGAATGGGCATTAGGGAAGAGTCAATATGGATGAAAAGCAAAGTGGCATGATGGCCTTAGGTGGTTTTATTTTCTCCTTAAATGAAAATACACCCTACGAGAGCCTGCAGCGGAGCAGTGATGGCGGCTGGGTAAATGTGGCGCGCTACGGCCAGAAGCCCACAAGCCAAAACACCGGACAAAAATTAGAAACCATGACCTTATCGGGGACGTGGTTCAAAGGTGAGGGCATGGGAAACATGGATAAGTTAAGGGCCTTGCAAGCGACACGCACACCGTTAGTACTGAACAATGGTTACGGTGAATCTATGGGTCGCTGGGTGATTAAGTCACTGCAAGAAAAGCAAGAGCGGATCATCATGGATGGGACGGCGTTTGTGGTGGGCTTTACGGTAAACCTTGAAGAGTTTATTGGTTAAGTCACTTATCTGGAAAGAGGACGAGGAGGCGTTATGGTGTTACCGAATATCAATAATGAGTTGAAAACCATTATCAGTGCTGATGGTGATTTACCTTCGCTTATTTTATGGCAACAATTACAGCGGGATGATGATGAAGCGGAAGCGGCATTACATCAGCTCAATCCCCACTTGGCGGCTTTGGGGCCGGTTCTGCCAAGAGGTATAGCGATAAAGTTACCGCAATTGGTAGAAAAAACACCGAGCAAGATCCTGAATATTTGGGATTAGTTGAATATTCGGGATTAGTTGAATATTTGGGATAAATATTTGAGATAACTATTGGGATCAATTGATACAGGGGTTGTTAGGATTGGGTTGATAGGACTGGGCTTATAGGATTGAGTTCTGATTAAGGAGAGTGATGATGTCAACAAGGGTGAATATGACAGTACCACAAGTGAGGGTGTCAGGGCCGGGGGCTGAGGTGATTAATCAAAGGCTATTGTCTTGGGAGCGCATTGATGCGGCGGGCATGCATAGTTGGGATCAATAGTTGAGATCAATTGAGATAGCGTTTGATATGACTGGGCTTATAGGATTGAGTTTAGACTGAGGAGTGATGATGTCAACAAGGGTGAATATGACTGTGCCACAGGTGAGGGTGTCAGGGCCGGGTTCAGAGATGATTAATCAAAGGCTATTGTCTTGGGAGCGCATTGATGCGGCGGGCATGCATAGTTCGGATCAATAGTTGGGATCAATTGATACAGGGGTTGTTCGGATTGGGTTGATATGACTGGGCTTATAGGATTGGTTTTAGACTGAGGAGTGATGATGTCAACAACGGTGAATATGACAGTACCACAGGTGAGGGTGTCAGGGCCGGGGGCTGAGGTGATAAATCAAAGGCTATTGTCTTGGGAGCGCATTGATGCGGCGGGGATGGAGTCCGATCAATTAAGTTTAACCTTGGATATTACGGGGCAAACAGGCCTGCCCAAAGAGGGCGCGCGATTAACTTGGTTTGAAGGTTATCAAAACAGCTTGAAGCAAAAAGGTCAGTTTATCATTACTCGTATTACGCCGCGTTTATTTCCGCCAACCATGACGATAGTGGCGACGGCTGCGCCTTTTCAGATTGACGATAATACGGGGCTAAAGCAACGCCGTAGCCGTTCATTTGAGGACATGAGTTTGGCGGATATTTTTAATATGTTGATCCATTTCCATGGCTTTACAGCCAAAGTGGCACCAGAATTTGACAATATCCAGATAGCCCATGTGGATCAAGTGAATGAAACAGACCTAGGCTTTTTAAGTCGTTTGGCAAAAGAATATGACGGCGTGGCAAAACCCGTTGATGAATGCTATGTATTGGCTAAAGCGGGGCAAGTGAATACCGTGACGGGAAAAACCATTGCCCCAGTGGTGCTTTCTGTGCCGAGTCACAATAATCCCTCCATGGCAGGACAGTTTATTAATTGTCAGCTCGATAAGCCCAGTCGCGGCAAGGTGACGGGCGTAAAAGCAATGTGGACTGAGGAGGAAAGTGGCCTTGAGCATGAGGTGAGTACAGGTATTGCGCCCTTTAAAGCCTTACCACAGAATTACCTTAGCCATGAAACGGCCATGCAAGCATGCCAAGATCACTTAAAAAAAGTGCAAAGAGAAGGCATGAGTGTGCAAGTCAGCTTGCCGGGATCGCCTTATTTAGTGGCAGAAGGTTTATTGGATCTGGATGAGAGTTTTCCTCCTGAAATGGCGGGGACTTGGTCTATTGATAAAGTCACCGCCAAAGGTGATAGCAGTGGAGGTTATCGCTGCGCGCTTGTGGCGACGTTACCTTCTTAGCGATGTCATTACCTGTCTAGTAGCGACATTATTTGCTTACTTAATGATGTCATTACTCGTTTAGCAGCGGCATTACTGCTTATGATGTTATGAGCCACAGCCAATTACTGGTATGCTACTCCACATTTTCAAAAAGTTGATCATTTCGTTGGGTATGAAAGGTGTGATGGCTATGAAGGATGCGATCGATATGAAAGGTGTGATCGATGAATAAGCAGGCTTATTTGAATGCAATGGGGATAACGCGCTGGGCGGTTCGTCGGCCTAAACTGCCTGTTTTTACTGTTTTAATCGATGATGATAATGCCATTGACAAAATCAGTGAGCATCCTATTTTCCTTTCGGTACTAGAATTTATTGGCCACAGGGTGGATGCTTGTGAGTTTAAGGCCACAGAAGAGAAAGAAGACAAGATTATTTGGGATCTTCGCCGTCCAAAACCTGAGCATGCGCTGCTAAGACGTGTGAATAGAAAATCAGCGAATAAGCAAGATCATCTTGTTTCTAAGCCCCTTGGAGAACTGGAACACAGTGTGGAGGATAAAAAAGCCTTATGGCAGCAGATTTCAGCCCTTTACTCTGAGCAAGTGTTGCAGTTTGGCGAGCAGATGGTGCTAGAAGGAGATAGTGAAGCTGCTAATATCACAGGCCATATCTCAGGCCATATCTCAGACCATATTTCAGGTCTTCCTCATGATGACAAATAAGCGTATAAGCATTGATGCGTTGGCGGTCAATGATGCCGCTGAAATGGCCACTATTGCTCAATTAGCCCATTCTCATCCCATGAGTGAGCAAACAATAAAGAGCTGCTTTGGGCATTTGTATTGTGTCTCGGGCATATATTGTGGTGGAGTCTTAGCAGGTTTTGCCATAGTGCATCAAATTTTTGAAGAAGCAAGCTTGATGGATATTTGCATTGCACCTCATTACCAAGGCAAAGGGCTTGGCAAGGCGTTATTAGTGCATGTCATTGAGAATATTAAACACCAGCATGCACAAGTATTACGATTAGAAGTCAGGGCCTCATCAAAAGGGGCGCAGCAGTTATACTCCAATTGTGGTTTTAAGCAAACTGGAATACGTACAGGTTATTATAAAACAGCGATGCTTGAGCATAACGGCCAGCAGATAAGCGGTGTGGAAGATGCCGTATTGATGCAGCTCGATATTAATTAAATGATTGTTTGTTAAAAAGCCCCCTGATTTCAATTTGAAATCAGGGGGCTTTTTTTGTGCTCACAGCCAAGTGACTTGAAGATACATGCAATCAATGAAATAAAGCTAACGCTACTTCACTTCTTTCCCTTGGGCTTGAAGATCCGCATGATAGCTTGAGCGAACTAGCGGGCCACAGGCAGCGTGAGTAAAACCAATGTTTTCAGCCAATTCTTTTAAGGCTTCAAATTCTGCTGGTGGCACGTAACGCTCAACGGGTAAATGGAACTTAGAGGGCTGTAAGTATTGCCCTAAGGTAAGCATTTCCACATCATGAGCACGTAAGTCATGCAGCACATCAGCAATTTCTTCATTGGTTTCGCCTAGCCCCATCATTAAGCCCGATTTTGTTGGCACATTAGGATGACGGGCCTTAAACTTTTTCAGTAAATCTAACGACCATTGATAGTTTGCCCCAGGACGTGCTTTACGGTAATGGGTCGGCGCGGTTTCAAGGTTGTGATTAAACACATCAGGCGGCTCAGTGGCTAAAATATCTAACGCCGCATCGATTCGGCCACGGAAATCAGGCACTAAGATTTCGATTTTTATTGCAGGGTTAAGCAGGCGAATTTCACGAATACAATCGGCAAAATGCTGCGCACCACCATCACGAAGATCGTCACGATCCACAGAGGTGATCACCACATATTTAAGCTTCATGTCTTTGATGGTTTTCGCTAATTTTTTAGGCTCTTCAGCATCAGGTTTAAGGGGTCTACCATGGGCCACATCACAAAAAGGGCATCGACGGGTGCAAATGGCGCCTAAGATCATGAAGGTTGCCGTACCATGATTAAAGCACTCAGCCAGATTGGGGCAAGAGGCCTCTTCACAAACAGAATGTAAGCCATTTTCTCGTAATGCTTGTTTAATTTCTGTAATGCGTTGATTGGATGCGGGCAACTTAACTTTTAGCCAACTGGGCTTGCGCAGCATAGTTTCACGCTCTGATGGAACCACTTTGATTGGGATCCGCGATACCTTATCGGCATCTCTCAGCTTTACGCCGGGTTGTAATCTTTCAGGCCTATTCATAATGACTCTGTTAATCCTTGGTGATGAACGAGTTGCTGATAGCCAAGCTGTTGGCTAAGCGTATTGAGCAATTGGTTGCCAGCCTCGATGACAGTTTGAGGGCCGCCAAGAGGCTTACATTGGATCATTTCCATTCCTGCATACCCACAAGGGTTAATGCGCTGAAAAGGCGACATATCCATATCGACATTGAGTGCCAGTCCATGAAAAGAACAGCCTTTACGGATCCTGAGCCCCAATGAAGCAATTTTACGCTCATCGACATAAACACCGGGGGCATCGGCTTTGGCATAAGCGTTCACTTGGTATTGTGCAAGCATATCAACAATGCTTTGCTCAATTTTAGTGACTAATTCCCTTACACCCATTTTCAATCTTTTGATATCAAGTAAGGGATATATCACAAGCTGACCGGGTCCATGATATGTGACTTGGCCACCTCTATCGACTTTGATCACGGGAATATCACCCGGATTAAGGATATGTTCGCTCTTACCTGCTTGTCCTTGGGTAAATACCGACGGATGTTCGACTATCCAAAGTTCATCAGGACTCGATGCATCACGATTATCAGTATAATCTTGCATGGCGTGCCATACGCTTTGGTAGTCTTGTTGGCCTAAATGCCTGATCTGCAAAACCGCTTCTTGCAAGGGCAGCCTCTCTACTCAAAAGATCCATTATACAATAAGTGTTAACTTAATCACACTTATCCTGTTTTTGTACTAAGACGCTGTTAAAGGACGCGCTTAACGCCCTCAATAGCTGCTAATTCAGTATAGAGGGTTTCAACATGATCTTTGCTGGTGACTAAGACTCTAATTGTGACAGAGTGATAAGTGCCTTTGCTTGATGCTTTTGTGGTGGGGCTATAATCCCCTGGCGCATGTTGCTGCACAACGGCCACGACTCTATCGGCTAAGGTGTCACAGGCATCGCCAACGACTTTAAAAGGAAAAGAGTTAGGAAATTCCATCAACTCATCAAATTTAGTCTCTAACATGTGTTATCTCTTACTGAATACGAATACGGCTTATATGGTGACGATTATACCGAATAGCAAGCCTTATTGGTATGCGATCTTTTAACGGCAACGTATGCTCAAGTTTGTTGAAAGGAAACGGGAGGGGTTAAGGTATAGAAAAAGCGACGACTAGGTCGCTTTTTCTCTGTATAAGATGGTTTAATTTAGCTAAACCATGAGCTGAATTTTTGTTGGAAATAATCCATCAATCGGCTGAACCAGCTGCCTTCATTCACTTCTTGAAGCGTCACTAGGGGAAATTGTGCAATGTCTTTGCCGTTGAGTTGGAAATAAACATTGCCGACAACTTCACCTTTAGCGATAGGTGCTGTCAGGGGTTTAGTGAGTTCAAAGTTGGCTTTTAAGTTTTTTGCTTGGCCGCGATTAATGGTGATGGGCGTATCGGTATTAAAGCCTAAATCGACGCTGCTACGATCGCCATACCAGATTTTTTGAGTTACGAAACTTTCGCCTGCTTTATAAGGCGTGACGGTTTCAAAGAAGCGGAAACCGTAGTTGAGTAACTTTTTACTTTCAGCTTTACGCGCCGCTTCACTTTTAGTGCCCATGACCACTGAAATCAGGCGCATGCCATCTTTTGTCGCTGACGTGACTAAGTTATAACCCGCACCTGAAGTGTGGCCAGTTTTAATCCCGTCAACATTGAGGCTCTTATCCCACAATAATCCATTGCGGTTATATTGCTTAATGCCATTATAAGTAAATGACTTCTCTTTATAGATTTTGTATTCATTGGGTACATCACGAATGAGGGCGGCGCCTAACAGGGCCATATCATAAGCGGTACTTTTATGACCGTCTGCATCCAGACCGTGAGCATTTTCAAAGTGACTGTCTTTCATGCCAATTTGTTTAGCCCAAGAGTTCATCAAATCGACAAAAGCGCCTTGTGTTCCTGCAATATGTTCAGCCATGGCGACACAGGCGTCATTACCAGATTGTATAATAATACCTTTATTGAGCTGTTCAACGGTCACTTTTTTGCCGACTTCAATAAACATTTTTGAAGAGTCAGGGAAGTTTTTTGACCATGCATTTTTACTGATGGTGACTTCATCTGTTGGGCTAATATTACCGGCTTTAATTTCTTGACCAATGACATAACTGGTCATCATTTTCGTTAAGCTGGCAGGGTTAAGGCTTTCATATGCATTTTCTTCTGCAATGATCTGCCCAGTATTGTAATCCATTAATACAAACGCTTTAGCGGCGACTTTAGGTGCATCAGGGATCACCATTGGCGCGGCAAAGGCTTGAGTAAAAGAAAAAGAGGTGACAAGTAGCACTGCTTTGAGCGAATTATTTAAAAATTTCATAGTAACAAGGCGCGTCTTATTTGTTTACGTGAGAAGAAAACCATTTTTCAGAGTATACCATTTACTGGACAGAGGAATAGAAAGAAGGTTCATTAAAGTTACTTTATTCGATGACGAGGTAACTGTTAGGGTAACCGTCATTTTTTAGTTTATCAGCGAGTTGAGTCGCCAGTTGTTGCTGCCCAATAGGCCCGAGTTGAAGGCGGTAGAGGTTATCAACAGTTTGTAGTCGTGATTTTAATTGGTACTGAGTTGTGAGTTTCTTTGCTAGTTGATTAATTTTTGTCTTGTCAGCGGAAGCAAATACTTGAATATAATGTTGCTTATTTGAGCTTGGATCAGTGATAGCAAGCAAAGCCGGATCGGGAATATAGATGACTTCAATATTCACTTTTGCCGTGCCTGTTTTGAGCATATCCAACTTGTATGCGGCTGCGTAGGATAAGTCAATCAACCTATTTTGGTGAAAAGGCCCCCTGTCATTGACTCGAACAACAACGGTTTTGCCGTTACTGGTATTAGTGACTTTTACAAAGCTAGGTAAAGGTAGAGTTTTATGAGCTGCAGACATGCTATACATATCATAAACCTCTCCATTGGAGGTGAGGTGGCCATGAAACTTAAGACCATACCAAGACGCGATGCCTGTGGCTTTGTACCCTTTACCAGAATCTAATACGCGATAGGATTTACCCATGACTGTGTATTTTTTACGGTTACCCCCTCGGCTGTAAGGCTCATATTGCGGGGTGGCATCTTTAACTTGACTGACATCGGGGGCGGATGTTGGGGCTTTGTCTTTTTCCATCGCATAGCGGCCCGCATTGGGGTTATCGGTATTGGGTTTATTGCTTGAGCAGCTAGCGATAAAGAATAAAACAGCAAGACTGCAAATAAGGGTGATGTTTTTTATCATTGATTTTATTTTACAGATCAGGCTTGGAATAATATGCAGCATAAGGGCTAGGGAGTATTAGCGCTAGTGCTAATTTCAATTTATATGTTAATTTTAGTATCATTTTAACGCAATAATTAACTTGAGTCAGCTAGCAGTCAGCAAGTCGTTTTCTCTGGTGTCTTTACGCAGGAGTCTATGCTTGGCGTATTTCTGTACTGATAGAGCATGATTGGTGACTCGTTTGATGACTAGTTTTTGAGGATGTTTATGTTTGGAGTGACCGATCTCGGCCTATTTATTATCTCAGGTTTGCTATTAAATCTGATCCCCGGACCCGATTCCTTGTATGTGGTTAGTCACAGTGCGGGACGCGGTTTTCGAGCCGGCTCCATGGCGGCATTAGGCATTGGTGCGGGGACGTTTGTTCATATTTTGGCTGCCGCATTTGGATTATCAGCCATTTTTGCGACTTCAGCTGTGGCCTTTACCATAGTAAAAGTTATTGGTTGCTTATATCTAGTGTATATGGGGATCAGTATGTTACTGGCGAAAAAAAACAATAACCTCAGTAAGCATCAAGTCAATGTTGTCACCGTTACTTCATTCAAGCGTATTTTTTATAATGGTTTTTTAACGAATAGTTTAAATCCTAAAGTGGCGTTATTTTTTCTTGCGTTTGTGCCTCAGTTTATTGCCGTTGATTCACCGAATAAAGCCATTTCATTTATTGTCTTAGGGTTGATTTTTAATTTTAATGGTATGTTATGGTGCCATGTTTTAGCATGGTCTTCTTCAACGGCGATTAAAAAGATCAAACATAATGAACGTATTGCTCATTACTTGACAAAATTCACGGGAAGCTTATTTCTTTATTTTGGTTTTAAATTAGCATTTAGCAAGCAAAATTAGTATTAAGTTTAAGCCTACTTGATATAGGTAAGTAGGCTTAAAGTGATCAGGCGTTAGGTTTTATTGAAGAGCGATGAGCTGTTGATGGGCTGCCTTTAACTCCTGACTAAATTGATACACAGCCATGGCATATAAAGGGCTGCGATTATAACGGGTGATCACATAAAAATTATTATAGCCTAGCCAATACTCATTACTGTCTGCTTTATTTAGTTCAATAAGGAGTGCGGGACGATTGAGCGCTTCCTTGGCGGTATCAGTAGGATCGTCAACATAAGCCATAAAATCAGAAACGTGGTATTTGGGCTTTTTACCTGCCCAAACATCGAGATCCTTAGGCTTGTTCTGAACTTGCGCTAAAGGAATGGCAACAGGTGCGCCTGGTTGCCAGCCATGCTGATGAAAGTAATTGGCGACACTGCCAATGGCATCGACAGGGCTATTAAGTAAATCTCTACGGCCATCTTGATCAAAATCCACTGCATAATGGCGATAGCTTGAAGGAATGAATTGTCCATAACCCATGGCGCCTGCATAAGAGCCTTTCAGGTGGGTGATATCTAATTGCTCTTCTTGGGTTAATGCTTGTAAATTGGCAAATTCAGAGCGGAAAAAATCGGCGCGAGGGGGGTAATAAAACCCTAAGGTGTAGAGTGCATCGATGACGGGGTAATTGCCCATGACTTTACCATAGTAGGTTTCAATGCCTATGATAGCGACGATAATTTCAGGTTCGACTTGGTATTGCTTGGCGGCTTTTTCTATGGTGTCTTGATATTGCCTCCAAAACTGAATACCAGCATCCAATCGTTTTTGAGTGAGAAAAATAGGATAATATTGATCCCAAGGTTTCGCTTCCCAAGGTCGAGTCATCGCGTCAATGACCGCTTGATTATAATGTCCTTGCTTTAGGAAAGCCTCAATGTCGGTTTTATCATAGCCTGCGGCTAATTGCGTGTTGATAAAGTCTTGTTTGTATCGTGCCGTTTGTGTTTCTGATGCAATCTTAGTTGAGGAGCAAGCCATTAAGGCAAAAGAAGTAGCGGCTAAGAGAGAGAGCTTAGCCAACGAGCGAGAGAAAAAAGTCATAAATCCTTGTCCTATCTATCGATGAAACGTCTATGGGTATGTATGCTCATGAGAATGCCAAATCCCGTCATTAATGTCAGCATTGAAGTGCCACCATAGCTGATTAAAGGCAGTGGAACACCTACCACGGGTAATAGACCTGAGACCATGCCTATGTTGACAAAAATATAGACGAAGAAAGTCAGGGTAATACTGCCAGCTAATAGCCGTGAAAAGCTGGTTTGCGCTTGAGAGGCAATCATTAACCCTCGACCAATCACATAAAGGTATAATATCAGCAAGATAAGACTGCCAATCAAGCCAAATTCTTCACCGATCACGGCAAAAATGAAATCGGTATGACGCTCGGGTAAAAACTCCAGCTGGGATTGTGTTCCTTGTAGCCAACCTTTTCCCCAGAGTCCACCAGAGCCGATGGCAATTTTAGACTGAATAATATGATAACCTGCCCCAAGTGGATCTTGTTCTGGATTAAACAATGTCAATACTCGAGTGCGTTGGTAATCGTGCATTAAAAAGTACCAAAGGATTGGCAACATGGCTAATATGCCGATGACGACGCCAATGACAATGCTCCAGCTCATACCGGATAAAAATAGCACAAAAATTCCCGATGCAGCAACGAGAATGGAGGTGCCTAAATCGGGCTGTTTTGCAATCAATAAAGTGGGGACCAATAATAAAATCGCTGCACCCGCGAGGTAGCGTTTTTTAGGAGGTAAAGGAAATTTACTGATATACCAGGCCATAGTGATAGGAAACACTAGCTTGATAAGCTCAGAGGGCTGAAACTTCATAAAGCCTAAGTTTAACCAACGTTGTGCACCTTTATTGATCTCACCAAAAAAGTGTACGCCCAAGAGTAAAATAATCCCTGTAATGTAAATAGGAAAAGCCCAGCGTCTTAATACTTCTGGGTTGATCTGTGCCATGCCAAACATGATGATTAAAGAGAGTACCATGCGGACTAATTGACGATCGAGCAGTGCCATATCCTCGCCACCGGCAGAATAAATAACAATTAAGCCATAGGCCATTAGGCTGAGCAGTCCTAATAATAAAGGAAGGTCAATATGTAATCGTTGCCAAATATTCGGCTTATGGTTATGTGTACTCATTTCACCGTTTTTCCATTGTCTCTTAACATATATTCATCGAGCATAGCACGAGCGACGGGCCCAGCATTTTTTGATCCCCAGCCGACATTTTCCAGTACGACAGCGAGAACAATTTTCGGGTTTTCATAGGGAGCGTAAGCAATGACTAATGCATTATCACGTAAGTGTTCATCGACGGTTTTTGCGTTATATCGCGTATCTTCAGCAACACTAAACACCTGAGCAGTACCGGTTTTCATTGCGGCTGTATAAGTTGCACCTTTAAAGTGTTTATGTGCGGCTTCACGCATGGCCTCAGACACAATATTCCAGTTATTCGGGTTTGTTAACACGATTGGGGCCAATTCATTATCAGGGTTTTCGTTAGTGCTATTCTTGTTGACGGATTTCAGAAAATGCGGAATAAAACGCTTTCCTCGATTTGCTAAAATAGTGGCTGCATTGGCAATTTGCAGCGGTGTTGCTGTCCAATAACCTTGTCCTATTCCCACTGAAATGGTGTCACCAATATACCAAGGCTGATTATAACGAGCGCGTTTCCAACCTTTAGAAGGAAGAATACCTGGGGATTCCTCAGTAATGTCAATACCTGTATTTTCGCCAAAACCAAAAGGCGCCATAAATTTTGCTATGCTATCAACGCCACTTTTGTAAGCCAAGGTGTAGAAATAAGTATCGCAAGATTCGACAATGGCACTGTGGACATCGACCCAGCCATGTCCCCAGCGCTTCCAATCTCGGTACTTTCTTTCAACCCCCGGAATTTGCCAATACCCGGGATCCCATACACGGGTTTGAGGGGTGATGGTTTTATGTTCGAGCCCCATTAATGCCAGAAAGGGTTTAACGGTTGAGGCGGGGGCGTATTGACCTTGTGTCGCACGATTAATTAATGGGCGAGATTTAGAATTAAGCAATTTATTGTAAGCTTTAGAACTGATCCCATGAACAAACTGATTGGGATCGTAGCTAGGATTTGAGACCATTGCCAAAATACCACCATCACGGGGATCGATAGCGACAACGGCTCCCCGCTTGCCTTTTAATAACTCTCTGGCTTTTTGCTGTAATTGTAAATCGAGTGTCAGATAGATATCTTTTCCAGGTTCTGGTGCTTCTGACTTGAGTACACGAATAGTCCGGCCTCGGTTATTCACTTCTTCTTCTAAATGACCTGGTTCTCCATGTAATGTACTCTCGTAATAACGTTCAATGCCCTGTTTGCCAATGTCGTTAGTTGCGGCGTATTGTTTCCACTCATTTTCTCGTTCTAGTTTGGCTTGATCTCGTTGATTAATTCGGCCGACATAGCCTAATGCATGAGTCAATAGACTGGAATAGGGATAATAGCGCTTGAGTCCTGCTTCAACGGATACACCGGGAAAGCGATATTGATTAACACTGAATTGCGCCACTTCGTCTTCTGTTAGACGGTTTTTTATGGTTAAAGGTTTAAATCGGCGATGCCCTTTGAGAGAGGAGAGTACATCGTCAATTTGATCTTCACTTAAGGGAACAAATTTTTTAAGACGATCGAGCATTGCTGGAATATCTTTTACCTTTTCGGGTAGCATTTCTAGTGAATAGAAAGGTTGGTTTTCGGCGAGTAAAATCCCATGTCTGTCGTAAATTAATCCCCTATTTGGTGCGATGGGGACAACTCGAATACGATTATCATTGGAACGAGTAGTATAGTCTTGAAAAGAAAGAATTTGTAGATGGTATAGATTGCCTAATAATACGCCCAACAATGAAACGACACAGATAAAAGTAAAAATGGCGCGACGTTTAAACAGTGATGCCTCAGCAGCATGGTCATTCATTGTTACTCGTTTATTGGGTGCCACAGATCCAGTCTCCTTAACCTTTAAATTGTTAGGCACGTGCATTGAATCAATATCAATGTAGTGATTTGCTGCCTACTCTCTATGATACGGATGGTTGTTATTGATACTCCAAGCACGATATAAACTTTCAGCAACAATGACTCGCACTAAAGGGTGAGGTAGTGTCAGTGCTGATAAACACCAGCTTTCTTTGGCTGCTTGTTTACAGGCTGGTGATAATCCTTCTGGCCCACCAATAAGTAAACTGACATCTCGTCCATCGAGTTGCCATTTATTGAGTTGATTTGCCAGTGCTGGCGTCGTTAAATTTTTACCCGGCAAGTCAAGACTCACAATATGATTGCTTTTGGGGATTTGTGCGAGCATTAACTCGCCTTCTTTATTTAAAATGCGCGTAATGTCGGCATTTTTACCCCGTTTACCGGCAGGAATTTCAATAAGATCAAGCGCCATATCTCTAGGAAAACGGCGCTGATACTCTTGAAAACCTTGTTCGACCCAATTTGGCATACGAGTGCCAACGGCGACTAACTGTATTTTCATTATTCTGGTTTTTCTGACCAAAGTTTTTCAAGTTGATAAAAATCACGGGTTTGTTGTTGCATAACATGCAAAATAACATCCCCTAAATCCACTAATACCCATTCACTGGTATCTCGACCTTCAACGCCTTGGATATGGATTTTGGCGCGTTTTGACTCAACCACTAGATTTTCAGCAATAGAGCGGACATGTGTTTTCGAGTTACCAGAACAGATCACCATGTAGTCGGCAATATTAGATTGCTCTGAAACGTCGAGTATGACGATGTCTTTTGCTTTTAAATCTTCGATTTTATCGATTACAAATTGCTTTAATAGGGCGCTTTCCACGCTGAGTTACCTTTTAGTCTTAAAAATAGCGCAGCAGTATAGCAGGTTTAAAGGCTGACAAGTAAGTGACTCTTTAGTTATCGCTAAATTTTAATGTTATTTGGCTAAAGAGTATGAGCCATCAGTCGATTTATTCGAATTCTTTTTTACGCCATTTTGTTTTCTGAATGCTAGGTGAATGGATCTTAATTATTCTATTAGGGTTGAAAAGTATACACTTAATGAGATGGGTTCTATTTGTATTTAACTTTTTTTGTTGCTTTATAGTTTTGTTTTGGTGTTGTTTTTGTTTTTATTTTGGATGTTTTTATTTTGAATTTGGTTGTTTTAAACCCAATTGTTGTTGGTGTTTTTTTTTTGTGGTAAATACACTCCTTTTTTATTATATCTTTGAAATGTAGATTAGGTATTGGATTCACTGAGCCACTTCATTATTAACCGCTTTAAATAGGTGGCATGAGTATTGTTGGCTTAAAGAAATGATGCTGACAATTGAGCACGGTTGTGATGGATTTTTACTCATAAATTGAAGTGCGTGATTGAAGTCTCAGTAATAATAGATAAATGTGAGATAGATATTTTGGATTACAGATACGCGATAACGAAAACTTTATATCAAATATTAAAGCGTTAAGTTAGTTTCGTATACGGTAGCCAATTTTAAATGGGATAGTGACTTTGCAAAAAAATCAATTAAGTTTGGCAGATACTTTAGGCTTAGGTTTTATGACCTTTGCATTCTTTTTGGGCGCAGGAAACTTGATTTTTCCGCCTCTTGCAGGCTTCTTAGCCGGGGAGAATATGACATTTGCCATGTTTGGCTTTTTGTCTACCGCCGTCGGTTTGCCTCTATTGGCATTAATTGCTGTGGCAAAAGCAAATGGTAAAATAATGGCGTTGTTACCCGCTGGTATAGCGACATTATTTGCGGTAACAATTTTTATTATTATTGGCCCAGCCTTTGCCGCGCCAAGAACGGGATTAGTTGCATTTGAAGTGGGTTTTAAACCTTTTTTGACGGATACGAGTGCCACCGTTCAATTGGCAGATCTCACTTTTAATCTTGTACAACTCTATTATACTTTTACCTTTTTTGCGATTGCGATGTTTTTTGCTCT
The DNA here is from genome assembly GCF_947491715.1 of uncultured Shewanella sp. Lineage (GTDB taxonomy): Bacteria > Pseudomonadota > Gammaproteobacteria > Enterobacterales > Shewanellaceae > Shewanella. Next base: position 116,280 of record NZ_CANLKR010000004.1, read on the forward strand.
TTTTCCAGGAAAGTTGTTGGATAATGTTGGGAAAGTATTAACCCCTGTTTTATTATCATTACTGATTGGGTTAGCTATTTCTGTCATTGTATTACCAGGAGCAGATGTGCAAGCGGCCTCAGGGGATTATGTGTTTCATCCGCTCACCACGGGTATTTTAGAAGGTTATAATACGATGGATGCATTAGCATCACTGATTTTTGGTATTCTAATCATTGATATTCTTCGTAAAAAAGGCATTAATTGTCCACAGGCGCAAACTCAATATTTAGTCAGAGCGGCGATTATTGCGGCCATTGGGCTGGCTTTTGTTTATATTTCACTTTTTTATCTCGGCGCCACCGCTGGCGATCTAGCTGTCAACGCCACTAATGGTGGGCAAATTTTAACGAACTATGTGGTTAGAGAATTTGGTTCCGTGGGTCTAGTGTTACTGTCTGGTGTGGTGACGTTAGCGTGCCTGACAACGGCTGTCGGCTTACTGAGTGCTTGCTCAGAGTTTTTTAATGAAACCTTTCCTGTTATTTCATATCGTGCTTTTGTGATAATGCTTAGCTTGATTTGTGCTTTGGTAGCAAATGTGGGCTTATCTCAATTGATCAGCATTAGTGTGCCAGTATTAATGATGATTTATCCGGTTGCGATTGCTTTAGTGCTAGTGACTTTTTTGACATCTCGACTCTCACGTCCAGTATTCTCTCATCGATTAGTACTCAGCGTTGCTTTATTCTTTGGCATTATTGATGCGTTAAAAGAAGCGGGGATCAATGTCAGTGCTTTTGATTTTATGCCATTACAGCATCAAGGTATGGCTTGGTTATTACCTACACTAGGCACTATTTTTGTGTGCCTATTTATCAAAGCTGATAAAGATAAGCTTGAAGGTATAGCTGAAAATTTAAGCTAAATAAGTGTCTTTTTATTCGAATAATTAAAGCCCTAATGATTTAGGGCTTTTTTATCGATAGAGATTTATTTCCTATACTCCTTTAAACCACTAAAGAGCGATTGCTGCTACAGTGTTTATAGGGTTTTTCAATTATCATGAGTCATAGGTGAGCACTAATAAATTAAACCGCAAAGATACGCTAGCTCTTGGGTTGATGACTTTTGCCTTTTTTCTTGGTGCTGGCAATTTGATATTCCCACCTTTTATTGGCTTTTGGGCTGGAAAAAACATGATGTTAGCTATGTTTGGTTTTTTGCTGACAGGTGTGGGACTGCCCTTATTGGCATTAATGGCTGTGGCTAAATCCAATGGACAAGTCTTTGCTTTGTTACCAAAAAGTGTAGCAACATTTTTATCTTTTTTGATTTTTATTATTATAGGTCCTGCATTTGCTGTCCCTCGTACGGCATTAGTTGCCTATGATATTGGCTTTTTACCTTTCCTTGGAGAACATTTACCTCAATTGAATGTTTGGGGACTAAATATAAACTTCGCTCAATGTTTATATACCTTGGTTTTTTTTATCTTGGTATTATTTTTTGCATTATCACCGGGTAAGTTAATCGATACTGTGGGAAAAACTCTTACGCCGATAATGATTATTCTGCTGCTTTGTTTAGCTATTGCTGTGATGGTATTGCCCAGTATTCCTCTACAGAATGCCCAAGGTGATTATCAATCCAATCCTTTCATCAGTGGAGTTTTGCAAGGTTATAATACCATGGACGCGTTAGGGGCATTAGTATTTGGTATTTTATTGATTGATGTGTTGCATCAGAAAGGCATAAATAAAAAAGGGATGCAAAAGCGTTATTTAGTTCGTGGGGCTTTGATTGCGGCAATGGGGCTGGCTTTTGTTTACCTTGGACTGTTTTATTTAGGGGCGACGTCTACTGATTTAGGCTATATTCCCAATGATGGAGGGCAAGTATTAACGAGTTATGTGACTCAGCATTTTCATTATTGGGGATTAATATTACTGTCAATGGTTGTTAGTTTAGCTTGTCTTACTACTGCTGTTGGCGTGCTTGGTGCCTGCGCTGAGTTTTTTAATGAACAACTACCAATGCTTTCATATACGAGTTATCTGATTCTTTTTTCCATTGTTTGTATTATTGTGACCAATGTCGGCTTACCGGAGTTAATTATGATGAGTGAGCCGATTTTACGTGTTATTTACCCTGTTGCTATTGCTCTTATCGTATCCATTTTTTTAACGTCCCGTTTTTCACGACCGACTTTTTCACATTGTTTGATTGTAGGAGTGACCTTTATTTTTAGTTGTGTCGATGGTTTAGCAAACATTGGCGTGACTTTTCACTTTTTATCTTTTATGCCACTTCAAGCGCAAGCATTGACGTGGTTACTACCTACTGCACTGACGATAGCGTTATGTTTGTTATTGAGAAAATCGACATAAATGAGCCTCTTGGGCTTGTCTTTTCGGTTATCTTGTAGGTAAGATCACCTTTAATTGAATGAGTCAACATTGAGCATATTATGAAAATCGCTATGATTGCAGCGATGGCGAAAAACAGAGTGATAGGGAAAGATAATCAAATGCCGTGGCATTTGCCTGAAGATCTTCGTCATTTCAAAGCCATGACAATAAATAAACCTATCGTGATGGGGAGAAAAACATTTGAGTCTATAGGCCGCCCTTTACCAGGTAGGCAAAATATTGTGATCACGAGACAAGCAGATTTTTCAGCAGCTGGGATCACTGTTGTCGATTCCATTGAGGCCGCTATCCGCTCAGTAAAAGAGTGCGATGAATTGGTGATTATTGGTGGTGGGCAATTATACACGGCGATGTTACCAAAAGCTGATTGTTTGTATCTAACAGAAATTAATCTTGAAGTTGAAGGTGATACCTTTTTTCCTTATTGGAATGATGGTTCTTGGACAGAAGTGAGTCGAGTTAATGAAAAAAATAGTCATGGATTAGAATATTCCTTTATCAATATGGTTAAAAAATGTTAAATTGTATCAGTTTAACATTGTATTCAAAGGATTAGTCAGTACGACTTTCGTGCTTTCTTTGGGTTAATAAAAATAAGATAAGGGAGTGCCCGATGCGTTTGTTACCTACCGCTATGGCTTCGTTGATTGTAGTGTCTTCATTTTCCGCCCCAGTTCAAGCCGATCCACAACAATTGGCTGCCAATATTTGTCACTATGTAAAGAGTGATGATAAAAATCGTTTACGGAAGAAGTTAAAAGAAAACCGCTTAAAGTTACGAAATATTTATTCTGGTATTTCATGTGATGGAAAAAGTTTGTTGCGAACGGCTTTGGATGCTAAAGCTGATAAAATCGGTACCTTTGTCGCTAAACGCTTGTCAGTGAAAGAGTTGAAATCTGTTGAAGCAGATGGTCAAACCATCATTGATTGGGCGAAAGCAAAAGGTTATACATCGAGTAATATCACTTCTGCCATTGAGGCTAGAATAGCGGGTAGTTAACCGGAGTAACATAAAAATACCGAATTGAGGTTCGGTATTTTTATGTTCAGTGGTGATGTTATATTTTAAATTCTTTCACAGAGGCTTGTAATTCTTCCGCAAGCTGAGCAACTTGATGGCTTGATTGGGCCGTTTGATCCGCACCTGTTGCAGTTTCTTCTGATATAGATGCTATATGTTCTAATTTTTCAGATACTTGTTGGCTAACGATGTGTTGCTCTTCTGCTGCTTGAGTGATATGAGTCCCTGAATCATGTGCTTTATGGACAGCATGGCTAATACTTTCTAATGCATTATTGGCTTGCTCTGTCTTATCAACGCATGAGTTGGCTTGCTCTTTACCCAGCTCCATTACTGATACAGCGTGTTCTGCGCCTTGTTGAAGCACTTCGATCATTTGCTGTATTTCTTGTGTGGAATCTTGTGTGCGAGAGGCGAGACTTCTTACTTCATCGGCGACAACAGCAAATCCTCTTCCTTGTTCTCCTGCTCGTGCAGCTTCAATGGCAGCATTCAATGCTAATAAATTTGTTTGATCGGCAATGCCACGGATCACATCTAAAATTGATCCAATAGACGCACTATCAGCATGTAATTGATTGATAACTTTACCCGCTTTTGAAACCTCATCAGCAAGAGCTAAAATGGTTTGTTTATTCTCATCGGCGATGAGCCTCATATGTTGACTTTCATCATCGGCGGCCTTTATTTCGGTTAGAGCGGCATTGGCACTTAACGTGACTTGCTGTGCGCTGGAATGTAATTGAGTTGTGGCAGCTGCAACTTGGTCGACTTGATTTTTTTGTTCTTGGATCCCAACTGTTGTTTGCGCTGTGATAGCGGAGGTTTCCTCTGCCGCAGCTGCAAGTTGATCTGAGCGATGTAAAATGCCTTCTATTAATTGGCGAAGGCTGTCGATTAAGCGATTACAATTTCTTGATAGTTTAGCGAATTCATCGTGGCCTTCTTCATTGAGTTTATGAGTTAAATCGCCTGAAGCGAGAATATTAAAAGCTTGATTAACATTATTCAGTGAGCGCTTTAATGGCCAAATGACAGCAATGCTGACAATGATGGACACTATGATGGCTATGATCCCTAAAATAAGGGTATTGACACTGGCTGAGTGAATATTGTCAATGGCTGTAAGGCTGACTTTTTGAGACATAGACTCAATCGCATAAGTCAATTTTTTCATTGACTCATCTGTATTACTCAATTCTAGCTCTATCTGAGAAAATAAGTTATTAGCTGACTGCTGACTTTCAAGGACTTGGCTTTTGAGCATTAAAATAGAATTGTTACCTTCTATGAGGGCAAATAATACTATGGCTTCATCATTTATTTTGCGGATGACATCGGTATCAATGATGTGTCCCCATGTTTCCGATAAGTAATTTAGTTTATTCTTTGTGTCACTCACGATAAAGGTGAGTTCTTTTTGAATGGTATCAAATTTAGCTTGATCTTTAACTTGTAGTAAGTCATAGCTGGTACTGACAATACCGCTGAATCCAGTATCGATGCTGCTGGCTATCGAAGCAATTTGTTGCTCTTGTGGATCGTCACTGATCTCAAAATCGATTAAATCGAGTAAATAGGAGGCAGTATCGTCTGCTGTATTTTCAATGGTATCCATTTTTTCCAAAAGGCGTTCTTTCGTTAGCAGTGTGGCTTTATGAGTGGTCAGTAGGCGTCGACTATTTTCATTGAATGCTTGATAATTTTTGTTCAAGTCGGCCAAAATATTATCAAAGCGAGTGTCATTTTTGACTTGAGCTGCTAATGCTTTTAATTCTCGAGTAAATTGTTGGTAATATTGTTCAGATTGAGCAGAAAAAGCATTGATTTTATTGGAATCTTGACTATAAAAAGCAGTGATGTTTTGTTTTTCTTGAAGAAAAAGCGAACTGGATAAAGTGTGGCTTGATTTTAAAGCAGGAATGCTGACATTTTGTAGCACACTGGTACTGGTTTTTAGCTTATTATTGGTGAGTAAAGCGGCAGCACCTAATATAATCAATAATAAAGTGACGACACTAAACCCTCCTATTACACGTGTAGCGACATTCATTTTCATAGAGGACTCCATCGGTATGTTTACTCGTGTAAAATCACGTGAATATATAAGCATATCGGCAGTAAAGTGAATGAGTTTAGTCATTTTTTTGCTTTTTTTAACTTTAATTTAACCTTAATAAGTAAAGGCTAAATAAAGTGTATTGATAGTTCATTATTTGAGTCGGTTGAGGTGTGATTTTTCAGAGGGATCGTGCTTGCAAACAGACTTACCATTGATAGCTAAATTATGGAGTGAAATAAATGATATGAGGTTATAAGACAGTAAAACAAAGGGGGTTAAACATATATGAATGAGGTTACGCAATAAACCCACCTTTTCTTTTTCAAGATGAAAGAAATGGATAAAAAGGCTATCAATACAAAAGACCCACACAATAAAAATCCATGGGATCAGGCCCAAAACATACCAAATTTCAGGATTATTTGTATGCTGATAATGATGCCAAATCGGGATGGCGATTAATGTCGCAAAAAAAATAATGCTTTGAAAGATACCGTAGAGTAAAGTCATTGTGAGCGTTAAGCGACTTGTTATCATTAGTCCCATGTTGAAGGCTTTAGTGCAAATGTAATGAAATACTTCAAATGCGCCAATGCTCCACCTTTTTGTCTGTCGGTGCCACTCACTTAATTCTTCCTGCCAATTATCACCTGAAGTCGGGCCGCAAATAACAGGTAAATAAACAGGGCGCAACCGAACTTTACCTTTGCGAGTATTCATCGTGGAGACAAAATAGTGCATATCTTCCATTTGATAATTGGGATCAAAAAAGTCATTGTCTATGCATAATGTTAACGACGACGAATAAACGCTCATTGAATGGACTTGGAAAGGTATATTGAAACCTATCATCCAAATTGTTCTAAAAAGTGCGGTTATTCTTGTAAAAAAAGGTGCTTGATTGAGATTCCAGTTATAGAATAATGCGGCTTGCCATATGGCGTTCTCTCCAATGGTCTCTGGGATTGATTCATAGTCATGGGCGATATACTCTAAATATCGACGATGTAGAAGTGTATCTGAGTCCATAACGGTTAAAAGAATATGATTGAGATTGAAATCATGGGGAAGCTTGTGGATCATGGCTAAAACTTGTTTTACCGCAAAACGTTCATTACTGCACTTTCCTGGTATTTCATTTTCAATATCACTTGGATGGACCGTGATGTTAAATAAATAGAATCGCGTTTCATACTTACCCTTTAAAGTGTGTTTCGAGGCATTGAGATTGGGGCTTTTAGCTTCAAAACTGATGTTCAGAATAATGTTGTGTTGAGCATTAATTGTTTGTTTGAGTATGGATTCGATAGACTGTTGGATAACTTCAATGGGTTCTTCAAAGCAGGGAATTATAATTAGGTGTTTTGTCGCTGCTTTGTTCGGTACAGTGATTACCTTTTTATTTTCGATGAGCATTCGGCTAAAAAAATATCCACTTAATACTATCATTAGTAGCATTAAACTGGCTTGTAACCCCCAGATCATTATTGAAAAGTGGTAGCCTTTTTCTGGATTAACTTGCCAAAGGTGCCCAGCAAGAAATAAGATCCCCCAAAGTGTAGGCAATAATAATAAGTACCAACGAAATATTTGTCGATTTTTCATGTAATTTAGCATCTTGGTTGATTCACTTATCAAAGGCTTATGTTGAGTTAATCTTAAGCTGTATCAAGTATAGAAGTTATTGAGTATTTTTTAGTTTTATTGGCAAATGGCTTGACGTAGAATGACTATGCTTTCAACAATTCGTCTAGCCTAAATCACTTTTCATTCCAGTTGAGTATGTCATTTTATATTGATTTAGCTATATGTGTAGAGGGCTTATTTTATTAATGAATTCACTTGGCTTGTGCATTATTTCAAGGTTTGTTATTAAGCTAAATAATTTTTAAAATGTTCCAATATTGTTTTAAATGTTTACTAAATGTTTTTACATGGTGTTTTTTGATTGTTTATGTAAGTTTAATGTCCTGTTTTAACATTTTTAACACAAGTTGATTTTTATATAACCATCTGAAATGTTAGATATTAATTAAAAAAGACTTAACCTTATTGCAATGTGAATGGATACTCGATAGTTTATAGCCGTTATATTATTAAGAGATCCTATTTAATAGGTTAAGCGGAGCTAATTACTGACCATGTATTACCAAAATGATGATGTTCGTATTAATAAGATTAAAGAGCTGTTGCCCCCCATTGCTATTTTAGAACGATTTCCGGCGACACAGAACGCATCTGCTACAGTATTTAATGCTCGAGAAAATATTCATAATCTATTAGCAAAAAAAGATGATCGTTTGCTTGTGGTTATCGGACCTTGCTCGATTCATGATACTGAAGCCGCAATGGAATATGGTCAACGTTTGGTTAAACTGCGTGAAAAATATAAAGATCAACTCGAAATTGTTATGCGGGTTTATTTTGAAAAACCAAGAACCACAGTTGGGTGGAAAGGTTTGATTAATGATCCCTATATGGATAATAGTTTTAAGATTAACGACGGGCTACGTACTGCTCGTAAGTTACTCTTAGATTTGAATAACATGGGGATGCCTACAGCGGGTGAGTTTCTTGATATGATCACGCCACAGTATGTTGCAGATTTAATGTGCTGGGGAGCTATTGGAGCCCGTACGACTGAATCTCAAGTTCATCGGGAACTGGCTTCAGGATTATCTAGCCCTGTTGGGTTTAAGAATGGCACAGATGGTACAATAAAAGTGGCGATTGATGCTATTGGTGCAGCCAGTGCGGCACATCATTTTTTATCTGTTACTAAGTTTGGGCATTCAGCGATTGTGGAAACCAAGGGGAATCCAGATTGCCATATTATTCTACGGGGTGGAAAAGAGCCCAATTATAGTGCTGAACATGTTGCGCGGATCAGTGAACAGTTGAGTAAAGTCGGTCTAGCTCAAAATATTATGATTGACTTTAGTCATGCCAATAGTAGTAAACAGTTTCAGCGTCAAATGTTGGTAGCTGATAATGTTGCTTCACAAATATCTCAAGGTGAACAAGCGATTTTTGGTGTCATGGTAGAAAGTCATCTTGTTGAAGGACGTCAAGATCACGTGTCAGGTCAATCACTTTGTTATGGTCAAAGCATTACGGATGCTTGCATTGGTTGGGATGATACAGAAGTATTATTAAAAACACTTAATGACAGTATCTTGGAACGTAGAGGGTAAAGTCAGAGGATTATGGAGGTTATTTTTATACCTCCATATAAGGGTTTATTTTTAATTTTATAATCGAATGTTCTTAGGCTCGTTGGCTCAGTAAATAGTCATTGGCTTTTGCTAAGCTTCCAAAGGATGCGATTAAGTTATTTTGACCTTTTTCTTGGATTTCAGGGTTACCCGATTGGGTCATCATCCATATCCAAGTTTGGATGAGTGGTAATGGTGGGTATTGTATATTTGATGAATCCAACATTGTTGCCCCTTGCTTGAATCTGAGTGAGAATACTTTTTTGCTAACTCAATAATATGAATGTTCGATATTTTTGAGGTTTAAAGCTACAGTTTACAACCTTTACAAAGGTTAACAATATTCGACTTAATGTTAAATCTTTTTTTACATATATGGCTAACCTTTTTTAGGTAATTTTTATTGTTTTTATATTGAAACAATTTTATTGAAAGATATTGAACATAATGATGCACAAATATTGTTGGGAAAGAGATTATAAAACAATAAGCTTAGTTTGTTTGTTTTATGCGTTTTTTTCGGTGAATTGGAAGTGTTTTAGAGTAAATATGCGAATTTTTTAACTAAAAAATCAAAAAAAAGAGTGCATATTGTGTGAATATGAATTAATTTAGATATGGTTTTATTAAAAATTGTGCTATTTGGGCGGTGGTTATGAAAAATATTCCTTTACAAGTCAACATTGAAGGTCAGGGCACCAAAGTTAATACTGATTGGTTAGCGATAATGGCGACACTTAAGAAAAGAGGTTTATCTCAGTTAGAGCTTGAATCTGTCTATTGTGAAGTCAATGCGGGAATGCTTGTGACAACGCGTGGGCTGACGCTAGCGAGATGGGTACCTTCAGAGTCATTAAACGGCATTATTAAAGAAGGAAGCTTACCTTCACAAGAAAGTCCTAATTTAGTTACAGCTTGACGGGTGTGATTGATGACGTAACTAGGCTCAATATAAATTAATGGTAGATATCACTGGGTTATTTAATATAGATTAACTATAAGCGACACCTAAAGCATCCAGAGGAGATAATACTAATGAAGAATATTCCCCTACGCGTTAATATTGAAGGTCAAACGAGCAAAGTAAACACTGATTGGTTAGCAATAATGGCGACGTTAAAAAAGCGTGGTTTAGAACAAGATGAGCTTGCTAGTGTTTATTTTGATTTAAATGCTGGAATGAGAGTAACAACCCGTGGATTAAGTCTTGCAAAGATCACTGTGACTCAGAATTTGGAAGGAATAATTAAAGATTCTGCGGTGTTAAAGACTGATTTTACTTCTGTTGTCAGTGATTAGGTTATTTTCCCTAATTTCCAGTAATTGCAGAGTAAATTAGCTTGTGAAGAAGGGAGGGCTTGTGTCAAGGTTACGATTCTTCCCTCTTTGTAACATATTTTTTCTCCTTCAATGATGAACATATGGTTGCAACTCCTGCAACTAAAATATATAGCCTGTTTTTTTTGCCTTAAATCCTTCATGCTGTAGCTCTTCTATCGAACGATACAATCATTTATAGCGCTATTTAAGCATTTTTCATACACAATATAAAGCTTTCTTTATGTGGTTCCATTCACTGCTTTTTTTGTATTCATTGAAGTTATATACTGTAACGGACTTTGTGTGTAGTGATTTTGTTTTTTGTGAGTGTTTAAATGGCGGGAACATGAGTCTTGCTTGCTTGTTGGTGTGTTTACATTTACTCCCAAGACTATGTTAACGTTTGTGTTGGTTATTCTTGTTTTTTCATCTTATGAGGTGATTATGTGGACTACAGGTCAAGTTGTCGAGCGCATTGATTGGAATGATAAGTTGTTTACATTAAAAATAAAATCAACGCTTTCTCCTTTTATTGCTGGTCAGTTTATCAAATTAAGCCAATTGATTGATGGCAGGCGGGTTGCTAGGGCGTATTCGTTAGTTAATAGTCCTGACTCTCAGTATCTTGAGGTTTTAGCGATTGCTGTGGATGGAGGCCAATTATCACCTCGTTTGCATTTGTTAGAGGCTGGGGATGAAATTGAGGTGACAACGACGGCTGCAGGTTTTATGACATTAGATGAGTTGCCAAAGGAAGAACAAACGCAATCTGATCTATGGTTTCTAGCGACAGGTACTGCCGTTGGGCCTTTCATTTCAATTATGGATACACAAGAGCCTTGGCAACGTTTTAAAAAAGTGATTTTGGTTTACGGTGTTAGAGAGAAGCAAGATCTAGCTTATTTTGAAAAACTACAAGGTTTAGTATCAACTTATTCAGATCAGTTTAGGTTAATTTTGTCAGTGACAAGAGAAGATGTCTCAGGGGCATTATCGGAACGCATTCCCGATGCGTTAGAGAGTGGTAATCTAGAAAAAATGGCGGGAACAATACTGAGCCCAGAACATTCTCAGGTTATGCTGTGTGGAAATCCTGGAATGATTTCAGAGTCTGTTGAGGTATTGAAAGCGAAAGGCTTGACGAAAAATTTACGTCGTGTGCCGGGTCAGATCACGATGGAAAAATATTGGTGATCATTTGTTGTTATTTTATTTGGTTACTTGAGTTTGATTATCTTATTCAATAACGAACTTACGGATCAGTTGGAACAAAAATTTAGTTATAAAGGTGATGAGAGATGGAGAGTCAGGCAATGCCTCGCGAGCAGTTAGGAATTTGTGCCGAAGGCAATTTACACAGTATTTATTTAATGCTCAATGCAAATGAAAATGTTGAGTCTCAGCTGCGTCCCTGTGTTGCTAATGTTGCTCAATATTTATATGAGTTAGCAGATAAATATGTTGATAGTGCCTTTAGTGGCTTTATTGCCATCGGTGCTAATTATTGGGAAAATCTGTATGGCGATCTTCGTCCAGAACAGTTAAAGCCTTTTCCTGCAATACACGAAGGTAATAGAGAAGCACCTGCTTTGGAATATGATTTATTTGTGCATATTCGCAGTGATAGATTCGATATTTTACATTTAGTTGCCAATGAAGTGGACCAGATGTTTGATGGGTTAGCTGAACTTGTTGAAGAAGAAAGGGGGTTTCGTTTTATGGACAGCCGAGATTTGACCGGTTTTGTCGATGGAACTGAAAACCCTAATGGTAGGAAGCGACAAGAGGTGGCTTTAGTCGGTGAGAGGGAGCCAAATTTTTGTGGTGGAAGTTATGTGCACGTACAAAAATTTGTGCATAATTTAAGTAAGTGGAACCGACTTCCTCAGAAAAAGCAAGAAGATATTATCGGCAGAACGAAACTGGATAATATTGAATATGCTACAGAAGATAAGCCGCTATTTAGTCACATCAAGCGGGTTAGCCTAAAAGATGAACAAGGTCAGTCACGGGAAATTTTACGACAAAGTATGCCTTTTGGCTCAGTGAAAGAGCAAGGTTTGATGTTTATTTCACTGTGCGAAAATGCGATTAACTTCGAAAAAATGCTGGAAAGTATGATGTTAGGTGATAAAGAAGGTAATCATGATCATTTGATGCACTTTACCCAAGCCATCACAGGCTCATCTTTTTTCGCCCCATCATTAGATTTTATGTTGGCACAAAATTAAGTCAGAGTGACCATTGAATGTAGAGGGCTAAAATGATGTTCAAGCATTATTTTCGCCCCCTGTTATTTTAATCGTTAATCATTATAATTAAATAATGATTTAACTGTTTGCAGTGTATCTTCAATATGTTGGATATTTGAAGGAGTGATAAAAATGGTATCATCACCTGCTATTGTGCCTAAAATGCCTTCAGGTTTACCGATAGAATCTAATAAACGGGCAATCAATTGCGCTGCCCCTGGACTGGTTCTTACCACTATCATGGCTTGATTATGATCGACGTCCAGTACTAAGTTTTTTAATGGGCTAGTGGCGGTGGGCACACCTAATTCCGCAGGCAGACAATAAACCATTTGTTGTTTGGCATTGCGCGTTCTCACTGCACCAAATTTGCTCAGCATGCGTGAGACTTTGGATTGGTTGATATTACTGAAGCCCTCGGCTTGCAATGCATTCACTATTTCACTCTGTGAGCCAAAACGCTCTTCTTTTAAAATGGCTTTAAAAGTTTTAACAAGTTCATCCTGATTTCTAATTACTTGCATCATATTATTATTCTTTATTCAAAAATACACTTTATTCTGAGTATTACTGCACCATTTGTCAACAATTATTCGGTTTTTGTGAATAATAATGCATTTCAGCAGAGTGTAGATAAATGAAAGTGAGGGGGGGGGGGGGAGGGATAGCAAATAAGGCTTTTTATGTTTTTTTAGTGATTTATTTTTGTTTTTTCATTGTAACTCAATTGTTTTATTTTGGTAACCCTTATTTTAAATAAACATAACGCTAGAATAATTGAACTTTTGCCGTTAATCCAGTAGGGTGACGGCATTAAAATTGTTCTTGTTTACACACTATCAGAGAATTAATGGAGAAAACTATGAAAGTTGCCGTTCTTGGTGCCGCAGGTGGTATTGGTCAAGCATTAGCTTTACTGCTGAAGACACAATTACCAGCAGGGTCTGCATTATCGCTGTATGACATCGCCCCCGTAACGCCAGGTGTTGCCGTTGACTTGAGTCATATCCCAACAGATGTTGATGTGAAAGGTTTTGCTGGAGAAGATCCTTCTGCAGCCTTGATTGATGCAGATGTTGTGCTTATTTCTGCAGGCGTTGCTCGCAAACCGGGTATGGATCGTTCAGACTTGTTCAATATCAATGCGGGAATTGTAAAAAATCTTGTTCAAAAATGTGCAGATAACTGTCCTAAGGCGTTAATTGGTATTATCACCAATCCGGTTAATACCACAGTTGCCATTGCGGCTGAAGTATTAAAAAAGGCGGGTGTGTATGATAAGAGTCGCTTATTTGGCGTCACAACATTAGATGTGATCCGCTCTGAGACCTTTATTGCAGAAGCGAAAGGTTTAAATGTCGATGATGTGAATGTGAATGTCATTGGCGGACATAGCGGTGTGACCATCTTACCTTTGCTTTCACAAGTCGAAGGGGTGAGCTTTACAGATGAAGAAGTGGCAGCACTGACTACGCGTATTCAAAATGCAGGTACAGAAGTTGTTGAAGCTAAAGCGGGTGGCGGAAGTGCGACTCTATCTATGGGTCAAGCAGCATGTCGTTTTGGTCTATCGTTAGTGCGCGGTTTGCAAGGTGAGCCGAATGTTGTTGAATGTGCTTATGTTGATGGTGGCAGTGAGCATGCATCGTTTTTTGCTCAACCTATCTTGCTTGGTAAGCAAGGGGTAGAGAAAGTATTAGCTTATGGTGACGTCAGTGCTTTTGAAGCGAATGCTCGCGATAGTATGCTGGATACCTTAAAAGGTGATATCGAATTGGGTATTGATTTTGTAAAATAAGTGTCCAATTGAGTATCACGGGTATAAATATAAAAATGGCGCTTTATAGCGCCATTTTTATATTCGTAATGCGTTAAACGTTAACAAGTTAACTGAGTTAATATTTACGGACGACAGCTATTTGAGCTAATGAAATCAGTGCCTTTTTGTAATCTGAATCTGGAATACCCGTTAAAGCCTGAATAGCTTTCTCAGATTCTTCTTGTGCTCTTTTTTCTGTATATTCTAATGCTCCACAGCGAGTTAGTGCCGCTAAAATAGTATCGATATGCTCGGTACCATCTCCTTTTTCAATGGCTTCTTTGATTAAGGCGACTTCATGCTCGCTGCCATGTGTAATGGCATAAATTAAAGGCAATGTCGGCTTTCCTTCTGCAAGATCATCACCAATATTTTTACCTAATTCTTCAGGATCCGCTGTGTAATCGAGCAAATCATCTGTGAGTTGAAAAGCGGTTCCTAAGTACTTGCCATATTCAGCAAGGGCCGTTTGTGAAGCGTCAGAGCTTGCTGCAATAACACCAGCCAGCTGAGTTGCGGCTTCAAATAACTTTGCAGTTTTACAGTAAATGACCCGCATATAATCCGCTTCACTGGTATTGGGATCATTGCAATTCATTAATTGCAATACTTCGCCTTCAGCTAAAATATTGGTTGTGTCTGCAAGGATTTCGAGTACTTTTAAGCTTTTCAATTCAGTCATCATTTGAAATGAACGGGTATAAAGAAAATCGCCGACAAGCACACTCGCGCTATTGCCAAATAAAGCGTTGGCGGTTTCTCGTCCGCGTCTTAGCAATGATTCATCTACAACGTCATCATGCAGTAAAGAAGCGGTATGAATGAATTCTATAATGGCGGCAAGCTTCAAGTGATCCTCACCTTGGTACCCCATTGCGCGAGACGCAAGGATAGAAAGCAGTGGGCGCATACGCTTTCCACCACCATTAATAATATAGACACCTAGTTGATTAATGAGGGCTACATCAGATTTTAACTGTTTGTAAATTAATTGGTTAACATCTTGCATGTCATTATCAGCAAGATGTCGAATGGCGTTTAAATCCATAAATAGACTCTGGTTCGATTGGCTGCAATAATATGGAAGCAACGCAATGCTAGATTCAAATAAAATAGGATAATGGGATTCTACCTAAATTTAACGTACAAGACAGCATGAGAATGAGAAAGAATACCGAATAATGCTCTTTTTTTATTCTTTAGGAATTAAGACTTGTCAGTTAAGCCTTCTTAGCGTAAACTCCGCGACCATTGTCATTAAAGCTTTTGTGGCACCCCGATCTCAACATTATTGAGCGGCGTGCTAGAAATTTTGGAGTAAAATAGCTATGTACGCTGTTTTTCAAAGTGGTGGTAAGCAGCATCGTGTTGCTGAAGGCCATACAGTTCGTCTAGAAAAATTAGAAGTTGCTACTGGTGAAACTATCGAATTCGATCAAGTTCTTTTGGTTGCTGATGGTGAAACAGTACACGTAGGTGCACCTTTAGTTGAAGGTGGTAAGGTTGTTGCTGAAGTTGTTAGCCACGGCCGTGATGAGAAAGTAACAATCGTTAAGTTCCGTCGTCGTAAGCACCACGATAAAAAAATGGGCCATCGTCAATGGTTCACCGAAGTTAAAATTACAGCTATCAACGCTTAATTAGGAGTCTAACTCATGGCACATAAAAAAGCTGGCGGTTCTACTCGTAACGGCCGCGATTCAGAAAGTAAACGTCTTGGTGTAAAGCGTTTTGGCGGTGAATCCGTTCTTGCTGGTAACATCATTGTTCGTCAACGTGGTACTAAGTTCCATGCTGGTGTTAATGTTGGTATCGGTCGTGACCACACTTTATTTGCTTTAACAGATGGTAAAGTGAAATTTGAAGTTAAAGGTCCTAAGAACCGCAAGTTCATTAGCATCGAAGGTTAATTTGTAGCGTTAAGCGCAAATGACTGAAAGAGCCCCG
This sequence comes from uncultured Shewanella sp., assembly GCF_947491715.1. Classification (GTDB taxonomy): domain Bacteria; phylum Pseudomonadota; class Gammaproteobacteria; order Enterobacterales; family Shewanellaceae; genus Shewanella. Next base: position 132,330 of record NZ_CANLKR010000004.1, read on the forward strand.
CCATTGGTGGGGCTTTTGTTTTTGTATAGCAATAAAACTGTTATTTGGTCACAGAGTGAGTAACGAAGTATAATGTTTATATTCTGTTGTGCCAGGAGTGGATATGAAGTTTGTCGATGAAGCCGTGATCCGAGTCGAAGCAGGCGACGGTGGTAGTGGTTGTGTGAGTTTTAGGCGCGAAAAATATGTGCCTGATGGTGGGCCTGATGGTGGAGATGGCGGTGATGGTGGTAGTGTTTACCTTCAGGCGGATGAAAACTTAAACACCCTCATAGATTATCGTTTTGAACGTTTTCACCGTGCAGAGCGTGGTAAAAATGGGCGAGGTCGTGATTGTACAGGTCATGGCGGCAGTGATCTTATATTAAAAGTCCCTGTTGGAACCCGAGCTATCGATGAAGAAACGGAAGAGTCCTTAGGTGATTTGACTCAGCATAATCAAAAAATGCTGGTGGCAAAAGGTGGCTTCCATGGCTTAGGCAATACCCGTTTCAAAAGCAGTACTAATCGTGCGCCTAGACAAAAAACCTTAGGAACGCCAGGTGAAGTGCGCAGTTTACGATTAGAACTGATGTTATTGGCTGATGTTGGATTGTTAGGCATGCCTAATGCGGGCAAGTCGACCTTCATCCGTTCGGTTTCTAAAGCGAAGCCTAAAGTGGCTGATTATCCGTTTACGACATTAGTGCCTAATTTAGGTGTAGTTAATCCACGGCATGGGCAAAGCTTTGTTATTGCTGATATTCCAGGTCTTATTGAAGGCGCTGCTGAAGGTGCTGGATTAGGGATTCGCTTTTTGAAGCATTTAGAGCGCTGCCGAGTATTGTTGCATATTCTTGATGTTGAACCCATTGATGGAAGCTGCCCAGTTGAGTCCGCACGGGCGATTGTCAAAGAACTTGAGAAGCACTCGCCAAAACTTGCAAGCAAGCCGCGTTGGTTGGTGATTAATAAAGCCGATTTAATGCTGGAAGAGGAATTGCAAGAGCGTATTGATCACATTGTTTCTGAACTCGAATGGAAAGGTGAAGTGTTTACCATTTCAGCCTATAACCGTGAAGGAACAGAAGCGCTAAGCCTTAAGCTTGTTGATTTCATTGATGCGCTACCACCTGAAGAAGAGGTGGATGTTGAAGCGGAAGTTGAATTTAAGTGGGATAATTATCATCAAGACAGTCAAGATGCTGAGAATGCGGATTTCGATGATCTCGATGATGATGACTTTGACGATGATGACTATGATGTTGAAGTGATTTATCAGCGATGATGTAATCTTTTAAGCTTAATCACTTCTATCAACAACAAAAACCACTGATCCTTTCAGTGGTTTTTGTTTTATAAGGGTAAATAGCGCAAGAATGGTCAAGAAGTGAAATAGGAAGCGTTTTATGATGTCTTTAAGCGGTCAATAATGAGATGGAATAAATGGATAATCAACAACGGATCAACACAGTGATTGAGTATATTGATCAGCATTTTGATCAAGATATGTCTATTGAAGTATTAAGTCAGCGAGTGCATCTGTCTCAATACCATTTTCATCGTTTGTTTACCGCGATTAATGGCTTACCTTTACATCAATATGTTCGCTGGTTGAAATTAAAAAGGGCGGCGAATCAATTATTGTTCAGTCGAGATAAGTCTATTTTAGACATTGCATTGTGTGCGGGTTTTGAGTCCCATGAAGCCTTTTCTAGAGCCTTTAAAGCTGTGTGTGGTCAAACACCAAGCCAATTTAGAAAAGCGTCAAAATGGCTGTTGTGGGACTGTATGCCGTATGCGATAACGGTTAAGGATAATATGATGATAGAACCAACTATATGCTTTTTTGAGGGCGCTCGTTTGGCCGTGGTTAAACATAGAGGCTGCCCCAGTGCTTTTCCGCAATCAATTGAAAAGTTAGTGAGCTGGGCAAAGCGTAATCAATTAGGTCAGCCTAAGGCGGGTGAGGTGTTTACAATTGCCTATGACGATCCAAAAACCACAAACAGTGAGGCTTTTCGCTGTGATATTGGAAGAGTGATTCAGAATGACAAGGGACTTAGTGCTGATCACGAGGTGACGGAATGTGTTCTACCGAGTGGGCGAGTGGCCATTGCGAAACATTTTGGCTCCCATGATACGATTGAGCAAACAGTATATGCTATGTATCAGCATTGGCTGCCCTCAACAAAGGAAGAGTTAGCCGATCACCCTTGTGTTTTTTGTTACCAAAATTATGTGACTGACGTGCCTGAATCAGCTTTGGAAACGGATATTTATTTCTTTTTGAAAGGGTGATCTTGCTTCCTTGTTAAGCCGCTATTGATTGCCAAAGTATTTCGAAACTGGACTGTCTATAATTGATATCTTGCCATTTTTCAGGATTATCTAAAAAGTAACGAGTGCTGGCTAAATATTGCCCGTGACAACTTTCTTGCATGAGTGTTAACGGATGTTTAGCCAGCAGTTTTGCTTCTTGTCCTTTTCGAATTAAATCGCCAATAAGCTGTAACGTGCTGTTCATTGCATGCTGTTTAATCTCCATTGGGATCACAGCAGATAAAGAATATTGCTGAAAGAAGGCTTGTTTAAGCGGGTTGTCTATTGCCCATTGAATACTGGTGTACCACAGATGCTTGGCATCTTGTTTTAAATCATCTGAATTTTGCTGATTATTGAATATGCTCTTGGCAAAATCTTGTTTTATCGATAGAAACAATTGATTCATTAATTCATCTTTTGACTGGAAGTGATGAAAAAGTGTGCCCGTTGCGACTCCAGCCTGTTTAGCTATTTGTGCTGTGGATGTGCCATAAAAGCCCTGCTTTACAAACAAGACAAGGGCGGTATCCAGTATGGATTGTTTTTTCGTTGCTTTGGGCATAAGTTTGGACATATGAATGGCTAACGTAAAAATATTTTGAGTATGAGAGCGCCTATTTTACCACCATAAGGTGGATGGACGAATTTTCCAGTGTTTAATTTACCGCGACTAAGAACAGTCCTAGCATGGCTGAAAGTAAGAAACCCTTCTTTGCCATGATAATGCCCCATGCCTGAAGGACCTATTCCTCCAAAAGGGGCATCATCAGCGGCGACATGAAAGACGGTTTCATTAATACAAACACCGCCAGAGTGAGTTTGTGTTAATACTTCTTGTTGGGTGGTCTTTTTTAAGCTCATTAAATATAAAGCTAAAGGGCGAGGACGGTCATTAACGTATTCAATGGCCTCATTAAGGCTTTCATAAGGCATAATGGGCAGTAAAGGGCCAAAAATTTCGTCTTGACTAATGTCCATCTCATTGGAGACTCGAGTGATGAGTTGTGTTGGCATTTTTCGAGTATCAGTATCAATCTCTTCGTCATTAGCACTCTCAATATGGGCCCCTTTTGCTTGAGCATCGGTCAGTAATGATTGAAGTCGTTCAAACTGGCGAGTATTCACGATACTGGTATAATCTTTGTTATGTTTAACCTCACCATACATTTGTTTAAATTGCTGCTTATAGGCATCAATGAAGGCTTGTTGCTTATGTTTGGGTACCAATATGTAGTCAGGAGCGACACAAATTTGACCCGCATTAAGACACTTTCCATATATGAGTCGCTCAACAGCCATGTCTATTGGCATATCTTCAGCAATGATGACAGGAGATTTTCCTCCAAGTTCTAAGGTGACTGGAGTGAGGTTTTTGGCCGCTGAGGCCATGACTTTTTGCCCGACAGTGGTTGAACCTGTGTAGAGTAAATGATCAAAAGGTAAGGTTGAAAATGCAGCCGCGGTATCCGCTTCTCCCTGCACGCAAGCTACATGTTGACTGTCAAATACACTGCTTAATACTTTTGTTAGTTGTTCATTTGTTGCTGGGGTAAATTCAGACAATTTAATCATGGCGCGATTGCCTGCTGCAATCGCTGTGATCAATGGACCAATAGAGAGCATCACTGGAAAATTCCAAGGGGAAATAATCCCGATGACTCCCAGTGGTTGATAATGGACGTGAAGCTTAGCTGGCATGAATAACAATCCTGAGTGACGACGGTTCGGTTTCATCCACTTTTTAAGGTTTTTGATGGTGTAGTTGATATTATTAATGCAAGGCAGGATGTCTGCTATCAAACTATCATCGAGTGAGCGATGACCAAAATCAGCGCATAAAGCATCTTGTAAGGCTGTTTTATTATCAAGTAATGCCGCTTTAAGTTTTTTGAGTTGAGCTATTCGTACGGCTAATGATGGCATTGGGCTTTCATTGAAATCACGGCGTTGAGTATCTAATATTTGTTTAAGTGTCACTGCTTTTTCATTGATCACCATATTCATTATCATTCCCTTTTAAATTTGTATGTCGCACACATTGGTATTGTTAAATTGTATATTTCAAACAGCTGACTGATTAGTCAGTTTATATTATGGCAGTTTATTTTTTTTATCTATCCTTTCTTAAACGTGTCTTACTTATTGTTGGAAGCTCTGTGCTTAAAAAGAGAGCTTAGATCACTAGGGAGCACTCCTGCCGTTGCGATGATTAAAATACGTTTAACTTAACGTAATTTAACCACTAAAGATCAACTGATCCGAATGTAAATTTGAAATTTGAATGTTAATTAGGGGGTGAATTAATCATACTTTATGGCTAATATCAAAGATGTGGTAAGCAAATATTAAGTGTTTTTGGGAACCGGATAGGAGAAAAAATAATGCGTACTCGTCAAGTACTATGCCCAACAGATTTTTCGAAAACAGCAGAAAATGCATTAGAATATGCGATAGAACTGGCTAATCTATATCAGGTGGATATTCGTTTGTTGCATGTAATGAGTAGCCCATATGGTAAACATAATTATGGCATTATTGTCGAGACTCCTGAAGAGTTAGAGCATCATTTAGAAGCTTATTCGCTAGAAAAAATGCAAGCTTTGTTAGCTAATATAGAAAATAAGCTCGAAGCAGGATTGTCGGTTAAAACCGTTATTAGAAGCGGTGGAACAGCGCCACAAATACTAGAAGAAGCGGCGGAGCATGATGTAGGAATGATTGTTCTTGCTAGTCACCATGGAGCAAGCACTTTGCATTTTTTACATGCAAATTTGGCTGAAGAATTAGTGCACAAAGCGAAATGTCCTGTTCTGGTGGTAAAGGATGCGACGATGGAATAATGGTTGATCCATTCATACACTGACAGGAGATGAAGGTGCCAGTGAATGAATAAAAAGGGTAATGGCTTTTTGTTTAAGATAAAAAATAGGTGTAGATTAAAAAACCGATCCAACTTAATCCTAATAATAGCCAAGGTAAATACACAAACGGTTTATTAGACGTTGGCTGAATATCATTGGGTGTTTTGTTTATTTCGGTTTTTTTTAAAGATTGTTTACGCTGTTTATCCCGATCGCGTGCTTTGGTTTTTTGCTGTTTTTTATACTCACTGATCCCCTTTTCAATGCCCTGGGCAATCAATTTAGTCTGCTCTTTTGTTTGTCCTGGTTTTTGAGTAGCTTTGGCCATTTTGAGAGCTTGGTTTTTTGTTTCATTCGATACAGAAGATGTCATATAGAGTCGTTTGTCATTTTTATGATAAGGCTGGGTTGTATTTAAAATACAGCAATCAGACCTCCTTGAACAAGTCATAGATGCATTTAGAGTTATTCAGTGAGTGAATACTCAAGGTTTATTAAATGACATGGAAGGCTGTCATCTATGACGAGATGATCAATCAATACTTGCTAAGCTAACGACCTGAGTGACAGTATGTTGAGTTTACCCTGAATAACCCAATGTTTAATCTTTTACGATTTCAATAGGGCCATGATCATCACAGTGGCCATTATGAACATGGTGTAACCTGCCATTGACTAAATAGTCAATATGGTCGCCATGGGGAATGGCTTCATGGCCACAATTGGGGCCATGGACATGGTTACCACAGTCGTGTGTTGGAATACATTGATCTGGATTCGCTTTGGTGACTTCAATGATATGATCATGGTAATGATCTTCATGGGGTTGATGTAACTGTCCACCGTGAACATAACAAATGTGATCTTCGTGGCGAATAGCGGTATGACCGCAATGTGGGCCATGAATATGATCTGGATGGGTGTGACTGTTTGAGCAAGACATAAGACGTTCTCCCTTTATTGGTACGAATAAAGTGTAGGCTAGCTTTTTATAAATTACCGCCGGAATAGACTTAAGCATGCTGAAAAAGAACCTGAGTGATGAAAGTAATCGCAGGCAGAATAATCCCCATTTTTTATTTTAGGTAATATTAACAAAGGGAAGGTTAATAGTGAGTGAATATTCTAAACATTTACTTGCAACATTAATGGTGAATGAATGGGAGGAATGCATTATATTTTGCAGCTTAAATTACGCTATGGATCTTAATTGGATAAAAATAGCAATTTTAATTAACCGTTGCTTTATACTTTATTTTCTCGATATTAAGTTCTGTTGATTGGAGAAATGACAGTATAAAATACCTATTGGAATATTTATGTTTAAATTGTCATTGTTACCATATTCATGGAAGCTGAAAAGTCGCCAAAGTGAGAAAGTTAATTTTAAAAAATACCTAAGTTTGCTGCTGATCCTTATTACTATGATCTCATTTGGTAGTTTGGCACAGACTTGGAGTCAAGTCATTGAAGGGACTTACGGCGGTAAACTCTTAAAAACTAGCCAAGGAGATATGTTAATCACCGGAGAGGCGCGTTTTCCTATTATGTCTGATATGACAATAAGTGAGACTGCACATCCTGTTTATGACTTTGTTTATCATCTCACCCCTACACCTGACATACTTTGGGCTAAATCTTTCAGTGAAAAAAATGATGAACTGGGAGGTATGGTTTCAGGTCAGGTTATTATTGAGAAGAAGAATGGTGAATATGCCTTGCTGGTGGAAGGGCACCATGTGAATGAGCAGCATATGGCCTTTTTTAGCCATTCAGGGGAGCTTCTTTCTTGGCATGCTTTTGCAGCCGATGAACAATTGCGCCATGCCATTGGGACACATGATGGAGGAATATTGGTTGTTGGAGCGACTCAAGCAGGGCAAGGTCTAGTGATTAAAATGAACCATAAAGGTAAAGTAAAGTGGCAGCATGTAATGGATCAGGATGTCACTGTTTTTCATCATGTAGTGGAATTAGCGAGTGGTGATTTTATTCTTGCTGGGCAAAGCGTATTAGAGACTGGTGAAAATACGGCTTCCATTGTTAAGATAAGTGGCAAGAATGAGAAAAACCGAGAAATTTGGGCTGAACATCTATTAGAGAAAGAGTTGGATGACGCTAGAGTGACTGGACTTGCGTTAACTCAAGATGAAGATGTCATTATTTCAGGCCAAATAGGACAAAATAGTAAAAGTTGGATCGCGAACTTTAGTATCGATGAAACTGAAATGCATCAAAACTTCATCTGGTCTCAAGATGAGGAGCAAAATGTTGTTAGTCAAATTAATGATGTGATTGTGACATCTCTAGGTAATATTGTTGCGGTCGGAAAAAGCGATAAGCGTCATATGGCAGGAGTGACTGATTATTGGGTATTAGGGCTGTCTTTAAAGGGAAATCAAAACTGGGCGCATTATTATGGAGGCTTAGGTAATGATGAGGCTTTTTCAGTCATTGAAATGAATAACGATCAACTTGTTATTTCGGGCTATTCATCTGGGTTTGATATAACTGGAACTTGGGTTTTATCTTTAAATGCGCAGGGGGAAATCGACAATTTTACGCCTTCGGTATTACAATATTAATCTGAAAAACGATTGAGTTTCGGTATTGAACATGCTCAGGAGCGCGTTATTTTCCTGAGCATGTTTAATTGCTTCATCTGAGTGAGCGACGCAACACTTTACCTACACTTGATTTAGGTAATACATCAATAAACTCAAATAAAGTTGGGAGTTTATATTGAGAGAGGTTATCTGCACAGTGTTGTTTTAAGCTGACTAAAGTTTCGGGAGTAGGATTGACCGAAGAAGATAAAGTGATAAAAGCTTTGATTTTTTCACCTGAGCGTTCATCATCAACTCCAATCACCGCTGATTCCAAAACAGCGTCATGAAGGGATAAAACATTTTCAATTTCATTGGGGTAGACGTTAAAGCCTGAAACGATGATTACATCTTTTTTTCTATCGACAATTTGAAAAAAGTCATCATCAAGGGCAATGGCAATATCACCGGTTTTGAAGAAACCATTTTGTGTCATGACCCAATTGGTTTCATTTTCTTGTTGCCAATAACCAAGCATAACTTGTGGGCCTGAAACAGCCAATTCACCTGCTTGGCCATGACTTACTTTCTGTTCATCGTCATCTAAAAGAAGGATTTGAGTATTTAACAGAGGCTGGCCTATGGTGCCTATTTTTTCATATCCAGGTGTATTTAATGATATGACGGGTGATGTTTCAGAGAGTCCATAACCTTCACAAATTTGGCAACCAGTGGTTTGATACCAAAGTTTGGCCGCAAATTCAGTGAGAGCCGTTCCTCCTGAAATCGTGAGTTTGAGTTTGCTAAAGTCCAAGGTTTTAAAATCTTCTTGTTGACAAAGTCCCACAAACAAAGTGTTTAGACCTGCAAAACCGGTAAATGGAAATTGTGAGAGTGTTTGTATGAAGTTTGGAAGATCTTTGGGGTTTGGGATGAGGACAGTACAAGCGCCTTTTTCAAAGTAAAGGATGAGATTTACCATAAACGCATAAATATGATAAATAGGCAGTGGAGCAATAAAAATCTCTTCGCCTTCATTTATCCGTGAAGCGAGCCTGTCGTAAACTTGTACTGAATTGGCAATCAAGTTTCCGTGACTTAACATCGCTCCTTTAGACACGCCTGTTGTGCCTCCTGTATATTGTAAAAGCGCTAATTGCTTGAGCGAGCCGCATACTGGCTGTAATAAATGTTTTTTCCCGACCTTAAGCGCATCCATAAAATGAAAATGATTAAAATCACATTGGGGCTGAGCTTGAGGTGCGATGAGATCCAATGGATGGGTGGTGATCACCGCATCAATTGACGTATGATGAAGAATATAATCGAGCTTATCGATATTATCTGAGAGGGTTACTAGAAGCTTGGCTCCTGAATCATTGAATTGGTGTAACATTTCTCTTTGAGTGTAAAGAGGGTTGGTATTCACTAAGACTAAACCAGCGCGAATAGCACCATAGGCAGCGATAACAAATTGAGTAATATTAGGTAGTTGAATGGCTATACGATCGCCTATGTTAAGCTCTGTATATTGTTGTAAATAGGCGGCAAACTGACGTGAATATTGTTCAATATCATTAAAACTGACATCGAGACCTAAACAAGAAAATGCCGTTTTATCACCGAAACGAGAGCAGCTTTCTTCAATTAAATGAATCAATGAAGAATACGAAGCAGCTTGAATTAGGGGGGAAGCGTTAAGCGTTGGCATTTCATTTTTCCCTATTATTTCTACATAGTATTAACATTTAGGTTAAAGTTAAAATAGTCATTAAGTCAATGATAAATTGAGTATTGATACTAAATTAAAGGGGGAGGAGGTGATTGAAATGAGTTCTGCCGATGAGGAAAGCGTGAGATACAATCAGTTTTATGTGAATACGCAGATTAAAGCCAAGTTAACCTGCGTATTGATTAGATTATAATGGGCTAAAAAAATTGGATGATTGAGAAACCCAATTATTCTTGCTGCCTACATCATCCATTTCTCTAATGGTAAAATTAATGGGGCTGCGACTCGCATTTAATCTATCTTGCTTGGCAAGTACAGTAATGGGGTAGTCCAGCTGCTCTCCAGGAAGAATGATAACTTTTGTATTACCCACTAATTGATAGATATGTTCATTATCAATGAATATTTGATATTGGCGGCGTTCTTGCGTTTTATTTCTGATTTTGAGTGTATAACTATTCTCAATTTGGCTGTCTAAGGTTTCACGATACAGGTTTTGTCTATCACGGATCACATTTAATTGGATATTATCTCGGTTGGCTATGTCTAAGCCAATAACAGTGAACATGATTAAACTGGCAATACCATAACCAATAAATTTTAATGAAGTAAAAATAGGTTTAGGGGTGTTTTTTAGGCTATTTTCGCTAATGTAACTAATTAAATTAGGGGCGTAACCAAATTTTTCCATGGTTTGATTACATGCATCAACACATGCGCCGCAATTAATACATTCATATTGGAGCCCATTTCTAATATCGATACCGGTTGGACATACATCCACACATAAATGGCAGTCCACACAGTCGCCTAAATCTGTCACTTGTTTGCGTTTTCTTGGGCCACGAGATTCACCTCTAGTGGCATCGTAAGTCACTGTTTTTGTATTGGCATCAAACATAACAGATTGAAAACGTGAGTATGGGCAGCAATGTAGACACATTTGCTCTCTCATCCAACCAGCATTGAGATAGGTGCAAAGTGCAAAAAACCATACCCAAGTGGTGACCCAAAAACTGCCAGTGAAGGTCAATATTTCAGGATAAAGGGTACGTGCTGGAATAAAGTAAGCGATGAAACTGCAGCCTGTGAGTAAGGCAATAATGCCCCACAAAAGATGCTTTCCAACACGTTTATACACTTTTTTCAAAGACCAAGGGGCTCTATCTAATGTTATTCTTTGATTGCGACTACCTTCCAAACGGGTTTCAACCCAAACAAACATAAATGTCCAAGCGGTTTGTGGGCAAAGAAAGCCACACCAAACTCTGCCCCAAAATACGGTGGCAAAAAATAATAAGAAAGCAGCAGCAATAAAAATCCAAGCTAAAATAGTGAAATCTTGAGGCCATAATGTAGTGCCAAAAAAAATAAATTGTTGCTCACTAATGTTAAATAAAATAGCTTGTCTTCCTTGATAGGAGACAAAGGGAGTGAGCAAAAATAGTAATACTAAGAGACTATTCATCCCCGTTCTAATTCGCTGAAAATAGCCTTTTTGTTCACGTATTTGAATTTTGTTTGATGGCGTCGATACTTGTTTAATGGGGATGCGCTCTCCCATAATGGGATGAGTGCTGATGGTATTATTATTTGGCATGTTACTTCTCTTTGGCATTGCACATTCTTTTTTACAAGTTACAAGCAAGCATTAGGCCAAACTAACTATTTTTATAAGTTATTGTTATAAAAGATTAAATGTTATTTTAGTTGTGTGTTGTGGCACGACATATCACCATTTTGTGATATATCGTGCTATTGTGGATTAATACTGCGTGTGATCACATAAATGCAATGAGAGCGAGATCACAAAAGGTTAATTTGGTCTGCTTATTCCCAATTTTTTCATGCGAGAGCGGAGCGTGCTAGGGGCAAGATCCAGTAATTGAGCCGCACCTGCGGGACCCGAGATCCGCCAATTGACTTGTTGTAACACTTGGATAAGGTATTGTTTCTCCATTTGTGCAAAGGTCAGCAGTTTAGTGTGTAATGTATTGTGACTGTGATTATTGGTGATGGGGGCAATCTGTAATACATCACCTTGAGATAAAATAATTTCTCTTTCGAGTACATTTTGTAGTTCTCGTACATTACCTGGCCAGCGATGAGACATGAGTTGTTGTAGTCCTTTTTGACTCACACCTATGATTTTCTTGCCTAACTTTCTATTTAAATCATGGATCAAATGATTAACGAGCTCTGGAATATCGTCTAACCGATCCCTTAATGGTGGGACTAGAATAGGAAAAACATTGAGCCTGTAGTAAAGATCCATTCTAAACAAGCCTTGTTGTACTCTTTTAAGCAAGTCATGATGACTGGCGGTAATAAGGCGAATATCGACCTGGATTGTTTCACTGCTACCCACTCGTTCAAATTCTTGTTCCTGTATGACTCGTAATAGTTTAGATTGCGCTTCGAGGGAAAGTTCGGCCACTTCATCGAGAAAAAGTGTGCCGTGATTGGCAAGTTCAAAGCGACCTTTTCTGCGGTTAGTGGCGCCTGTAAACGCCCCTTTTTCATGACCAAATAGCTCACTTTCCAGTAAAGTCGCTGAAAATGCGGCGCAATTAACGCTGATGAGTGGTTTATCTGCTCTATGACTAAGCTGGTGGAGGTTGCGAGCGACTAACTCTTTGCCTGTTCCATTTTCACCACTGATCAGCACAGTGCTATCGGTATTGGCAACCAATGCAACTTGCTGTATTAATTCTTGTATTTTCTCACTATGTCCGGAAATGCCGACATCGCCAGTTTTGTTGGCTAACTCGAGTTGTAAGTATTGATTTTCAGATGACAGTTTTTCAGAGAGGGCTTGAACTTGTTTTAATGCTTGTCTTAAAGACTGCTCTGTTTGTTTTTGCATGCTAATATCACGAAATATCGCGACAACACCAATCAGTTGATTGTCTTTATAAACGGGGGTTGAATTATACAGTACCGGAAAACACGTGCCATCTTTACGCCAAAAGACTTCGTGACTGATTTCTCTTTGCATGCCATCTTGTAATGTATTGTAAATTGGACATTCTTCTTGGGGGTAATGACGTCCATCACTGTGACTGTGATGATGGCAATCATGGATGTTTTTTCCTAGTAGTTCTTCGGCTTTCCAACCTGTCATCTTTTCTGCTGCAGGATTGATAAAGACAGCATCTCCATTAAGATCAAAGCCATAGATCCCTTCACTAACCGCATTTAAGATCAACTGATTTTCAGGCAAAAATTCAGTATCTGCAACATTTTTTAAAGTGGAAGAAGCCATAAAGTCTACTCTTTATATCGGTGTGACTCTAGATTATAACGCTAATTTTCAAAAACACGAAATATCGTGGATTTAGCTTTGCCTTTAACATTGTTTGCTAATGTGAATGGTTTATCTTAAATACCGTTACTTTCGGAGTATTTAGGCATCTCTTGTGCATTGTTATTATTTTTTGTTAGATTAATGTTTCGCTTATGTGCTTGCTGTTGAGTGTTTTTTTACATTCTTGGCTCATTTGGGTTCAGTTCACTGCTGGTTTCACTTCGGTGCTTCAGCAGGATCATAACAATAAAAAATGAGAATTTGATGAAATGCATATAATGAATAAGTTTAAGCAAAATACTCTCAGTATCGCCATATCAATTGCCGTTTCAGGTAGTTTAGTGAGTCACAATGTTGTCGCAGAAGATGTGCCTGTTCCCGTCGATGAAAAAGTGGAACGCATTGCGGTGGTGGGATCAAGAGCTGCACCACGATCTATTGCGGACTCTCCAGTACCTATTGATATTATTGGTAGCGATGAAATTAATCGCTCTGCCAGTACAGACATGTTAGAAATCTTAAAAGGCTCTGTGCCTTCGTTGAATGTGCACGCCAACCCCATCAGTGATACCGCAAGTTTAGTTCGCCCAGCAAATTTAAGGGGATTGTCTGCGGACAGTACGCTTATTTTAGTCAATGGTAAGCGCAGACATCGATCATCAGTGATCACTTTTCAAGGCGGAGGAATTAATGATGGTGCTCACGGCCCCGATATTTCTGTTTTTCCCAGTATTGCGCTTAAGCAGGTAGAAGTACTGCGTGATGGCGCAGCGGCACAATATGGCTCTGATGCGATTGCTGGGGTGATTAACTTCGTGTTAAGGGATGACGCAGAAGGGGGCTCATTAGAGGCTAAAGTGGGAGAATATTATGAAGGGGATGGTACAACGGCTCAGATCCTCGGTAATATTGGGATGCCCTTAACTCAAGATGGGTTTGTCAATTTAAGTTTTTCTTATAAAGATATTGATCCCACTAGTCGAAGTGTCCAAAGGCCAGATGCAGCAGCGTTTGCTAGAGCGGGAGTAGAAGTAGACGACCCAGCTCAAGTATGGGGTTCACCTGAGATCAGTGATGATATCAGTATTTTTGCTAATTTAGGATTAGATTTAGATGCATTTTCACAGGCTTATTTATTTGGTAATTACTCTCAACGCGACGTGAAAGGCGGGTTTTATTATCGTAACCCTAATACACGAGGGGGCGTGTATTCTAACGATGATGGTGCAACCTTATTGGTGGGGGATTTAACGCCAGGTGATGTTGGACAAGTGAATGAAGGGTTAGCAGAGGGTGATGGTATAGGTTGTCCAAGTATTGCAATAACGTCGAACAATATTGCTACTCAGCAAAATTATATTGACGGCGTGGCCAGCGATCCTAATTGTTTCGCCTATACTGAAATGCTGCCGGGTGGCTTTACGCCTAATTTTGGGGGCCATATTGAAGACACGTCTATTGTTGCGGGCACACGAGGAGAGTTTCAAATTCCTTGGATGCAAGGTATAGATTATGACTTTAGTGGTAGTTATGGCAGTAATGAGTCTCGTTATGAGATCTATAATACGGTCAATGCGTCGTTAGGCCCAGATACACCAAGAGATTTCAGCCCTGGAAAATACATTCAATCTGAGTGGAATTTTAATGCCGACTTGGTGAAATATATCGATTTTGGCATGGCGGATGATTTCAATTTTGCCTTTGGTGCAGAATGGCATGATGAAACCTTTGAAATACTCGCAGGTGATGTGGCGTCCTATGAAGCTGGGCCATTAAGTACTCAAGGTTTTAGTGTGGGTTCCAATGGTTTTCCCGGATTTACGCCAGCACAAGCAGGAGAATACACGCGCACAAATTACGCGGGTTATATTGACGTGGGAATGCCCTTTACCGATAACTGGCTGTTAGAAGCGGCGGTGCGCTTCGAGGATTATGACACATTTGGCTCGACGACCAATTATAAGGTGGCGACTAATGTGCATGTGACCGATGATGTTGCACTGCGTGCATCTTATAACACAGGCTTTAGAGCGCCGACTGTGGGGCAGGCCAATGTCAGTACTGTGCAAACCAGTTTTGAGTCGGGAGTATTAGTTGATTCGGCGTTATTACCGCCCACAAATCCCATTGCATTACAGTTGGGCAGTGAAGAATTAAGCCCTGAAAAATCGAGCAGTTATACCTTAGGAGTGGTGTACACCTTAGGGGAAGTTTATATGACGCTAGATTATTATAATATTAGAGTGGATGATAGGATTAGTCAGTCAGCGAAAATTGATTTAACGGATGCGGATAAAGCGGTACTGATTGCCGATGGTGTACCGAATGTTGCAGGCCTGTCTCAGGTTAGTTATTTTACTAATGACTTTGATACTACCACCCAAGGTGTGGATTTTGTGGCTAACTACAGTACTGATCTGCTTTTGGGAGATGCCAGTTTTGCTTTAGTGTATAACTGGAATGAAACGACGGTGGATAGTTATACTGATGTCACGGGAGACTTTAAGGTTTCACGACTTGAAAATGATTTGCCCAATCATAGAGCAACCTTCACTTGGAGCCAAGCTTGGGAATACATAGGCTTATTTACGCGAGTGAATTACTATGGTGAATATCAAGGTGTGCATGTTGATTATGATGCTACGGCAAAAACCGCATCGGATTCAGTTACTGTGGATATGGAGTTGAGTTATTACATTAATGAGGCCTTCACTGTGGCTGTGGGTGCCCAAAATATTTTCGATAAAAAGGCTGAGTTGATTGATTATGATGGGGCCTCTAATGCGTGGGGTGGTGTGTACTATGAAACCTCGCCTTATGGCTTTAATGGTGGTTACTATTACTTGAAGGGTATTTACCGTTTCTAGTTTCTAGGGAAATGCTAGGTGATATTAAACATTGCTAATGAGGGTTTTAATGGCGGTTATTATTACTTGAAGGGTATGTATCGTTTCTAGAAATGTTAGGTGACATTTTAATAATGAAAGCCTTGTTTTTGAACAAGGCTTTTTTATTATCATATGCAGTGAGTTTTATTGTATTGGTTAGCGTTAAGCCTTAATGCTAAAATCCCTCCTCTTTGTTGACTTTGATACTGGACTTTATTGCGTATCAATACTCTCTGTTTGAAAATAGGATAATAAAAAATATGACATTAGCATCCTGGCTCAGTTTATTGGCCATCAGTTTTTTAGGCGCCATGTCGCCAGGGCCGAGTTTAGCCATGGTGGTTCGCCATACGCTTGGCGGCGGGCGGGCTAAAGGCATTATTTGTGCTTGGGCCCATTCTATCGGTATCGGTATTTATGCCTTATTAACCTTATTGGGGTTAGCGGCTTTATTAAAACATGCGCCCTTAGTGTTTAATGGTATTGCGTTGATAGGTGGGCTTTATCTCGCTTGGATAGGCATACAAGCATTACGCTCTAAAGGGGGAATGGCCGATAAACTCGCGGCAGGTGAAAATACATCGGCTCTTGTTGCTGCAAGAGACGGTATTGCGATTTCCTTGTTTAATCCTAAAATTATTTTATTTTTTGTGGCACTGTTCAGTCAATTTGTAATGGGAGCCAGTACTGGTACGGGGCAGTCCTTAATCGTATTAACCCCAATGATTGTGGATGGGCTCTGGTATACGTTTATTGCGTTAGTTCTTTCTCATGGGGCCATTTTACCTAAGTTAAGAGCGAAAGCGGGATTGATTGATAAAATCTCTGGTGTGGTATTGATTTTATTAGCGATCCGAGTTTGGCTTACCCTTTAATTTTTTGTTGAGCACCATAGAATGACCATGAAGCATACCCATTGGCTGAGTTTTTTAGCCGAGCAAGAAACACAAGCTTATTACCAATCAATCACTGATTTTGTGACCAAAGAGCGCGCAGCGGGAAAGGCGATTTACCCACCGCAAAGTGAGGTGCTCAATGCATTGACATTGACGCCATTAAACGAAGTGAAGGTGGTTTTATTGGGCCAAGATCCTTATCATGGACCCAATCAAGCACACGGTTTGTGTTTTTCCGTGAAAGATGGCATTAAAGTGCCACCTTCTTTGGTGAACATTTATAAGGAACTCGCCACCGATCTTGATGGGTTTACTATTCCTCAGCATGGTTGTTTGACACCTTGGGCTAAGCAGGGCGTACTCATGCTCAATACTGTGCTTACCGTGGAGCAAGGCAAAGCTCATTCACATGCGAAAGTGGGGTGGGAAACCTTTACCGACAATATATTGAGGGTACTCAATGAGCAAACCAGACCGATTATTTTTGTATTATGGGGTGGGCATGCCATAAAAAAAGGTAAGCTTATCAATGCTAAGCAGCATATAATCTTATCCGGTCCACATCCTTCCCCTTTATCGGCTTATCGAGGCTTTTTTGGTTGTCGTCATTTTTCAGATATTAATCGCCGTTTGATAGAAGGTGGCCAAACGGCGATTGATTGGCAAATCTAGGTTGGGCTAAGCCACATTTTCAATGATCATGGCAATGCCTTGGCCGACGCCAATACACATAGTGCATAAAGCATATCGTTGCTGATTGCGTATGAGCTGATGCATCGCCGACATCACAATGCGAGTGCCACTCATGCCCAAAGGGTGGCCCAGTGCAATCGCGCCGCCTTGAGGATTAATGCGCGGATCATCCACATTTAATCCCATCTCATTAATGCAGGCTAAGGCTTGGGCGGCAAAGGCTTCATTAAGCTCTATGATATCCATGTCATTCAAGGTTAACCCAAGACGAGAGAGTAATTTTTGACTGGCAGGAACGGGGCCAATGCCCATTAAACTGGGTGTGACACCCACAACTGACATGCCCAGTATTTTGGCTTTTGGCGTGAGGTTTTGAGCACAAAGTGCATTTTCTGAAGCCAAAATCATGGCCGCAGCGCCATCGTTAATGCCTGATGCATTGGCGGCAGTAATACTTCCCTGCGGGTGAACTATGGGAGAGAGTTTGGCCATTTTTTCAAGGCTGGTTAAGCGTAAATGTTCATCGGTATCATAGAGTATCGAATCGCCTTTTTTGGGTTGCAATCTAATGGGTATGATTTCTTCAGTAAAATAGCCCATTTCTTGTGCGCTGGCCGCTTTTAATTGGCTGGCAAAGGCAAAGTGGTCTTGCTGTTCTCGGCTAATATGATATTTTTCGGCAAGATTTTCTGCCGTTTGGGCCATGCTTTGTGTACCAAAACGTGAATCGAATGCCGGATTAATAAATCGCCAGCCCATGGTGGTATCAAAAATGGTTTGATGGCGTTCAAAAGACATATTGGCTTTTGCCATGACATAAGGGGCGCGGGTCATATGCTCAACCCCTCCTGCGATGATGAGCTCGCCCTCATTCGCTTTAATGGCTTGCATACCATAGCCTATGGCATTGAGCCCCGAGCCACATAATCGATTGAGTGTGACTGCAGAAAGGGTTTCTGGAAAATCAGCGAGCAGTGATGCCATGCGGGCAATATTACGGTTATCTTCACCTGCTTGGTTTGCGCAGCCCAATATAATATCGTCCACTTGATTGAGATCCAGTGATGAGTATCTTTCTTTAAGCGCTTTGAGGGGAATGGCCGCTAAATCATCGGCACGAATTGTTGCCAGTGAACCTGCGTAACGGGCGATAGGGGTTCGAATCGCATCACAAATATACACATCCTTGAGCATGTTAGGTCCTTATTAATGAGTTAGTTCTGGGTATTGGTGTTGGATCAAGGCTAAACCTGACGTGATAGTCTCGACTAAATAGCGGATGTCTTTTTCGGTCATGGGGGTTGATAACATGGCCGTGCAGGTGTTGATCATCATAATGCCATTATCAAAGAGGTAACGGAGTAAGGATTTCGTGGCCTGATTTTGTATCGCATTATTGTAAGTTTGACGGTAGTCGGTAGGCGCTTGCGCTTTTAAATGCAGCCTGAGCATAGAGCCTGCCCCCGTTACACAGGCTTTTATGCCTAAATTCTCTATCTCATGGTTGAGCAGCTCTCGTGCTAAACGTCCCAATTGATTGAGCCTATCGACAGCAAGCTTATCAAATAATTTCATCGCGGTGAGCCCTGCCACCATAGTGACGGGATTGGCTGAAAACGTACCTGAATGAGGCAATATAATAGGAGATTGGTTAGGGTTAAGTACTTGCATGATGTCTTTCCGTCCGGCAAAAGCTCCCACAGGAAATCCGCCACCGATCATTTTACCAATGGCGGTTAAATCCGGTTTAATCTGATAGTCGGCTTGAGCACCGGAAAGACTGGTACGAAAAGTAATGACTTCATCAAACAGTAATAAGGTTTGATTGTCGCGGCTCCATTGGTATAAGGCGTGAATAAAGTCAGGGGAGGCGGGCGTTAAGCCTACTCGATGTGAAATAGGATCGATCAAAATGCCTGCAAGTTTTGTTTTATGCTGCGCTAAAATGCTTAATGCCTTATCAATATCATTATAAGGAATGACAATGACATCATCTAATGCGCTTTGTGGTGTCCCTCGTCCTACCGCAACACTATTGGGTTGCTGCGCATTTCCCCAAGTTGCTGGTGAGGCTGTTTGGCTGACTTCAGCATAATCATAATTACCATGATAGGCACCTTCGACTTTGGCAATTTTATTCTTTTGCGTAAAGGCTCGGGCGGTTTTAATCATTGCCATGACGGCTTCCGTCCCTGAATTAACAAAGCGAATTTGCTCAAAGCTTGGGACTCGATTGCACAGTAATTCGGCAAATTCAATTTCTAATTCTGTGGCCAAGGTGAAAGCTGTGCCTTTTTGGACTTGCTTGATGATGGCTTGAGTAACATTAGGCTCTGCATGACCATGAATGAGTGAGGCCATATTATTAGCAAAATCAATGCGTTTTATGCCATTAATGTCGGTGAGGTAACAGCCCTCCCCATGACTGACATAGGTGGGATGAGGCAAATTAAAAATCGTATTTCGACTCACGCCACCGGGAAGGACGTTTTGGGCTCGTTTGAACAATTGTGCGCTTTGATCAATAGAAGACATAATGAAACTCTTTAAACAATAGAGGCAAAGGAGGTCAATGATTGAGAAATAGTCCGTTTGATATGCTTATCCCGTTGGTCAATAAGTCTTGCATCTGTGCGCGCCACAACATAAGCAAAGGTCACATTCGGTGCCAGCTCAATCAGTTCAAATCCTTTGTCAGTGATATCGATAACACAAAGATTAGTATAAATGCGATCAACCACTTGCTGACCCGTTAATGGATAAAGACATTTTTTGAGTAGTTTGGCTTCCTCGTTCTTTGTAGTGTGCTGAGTCATCACAAAAATGGTTTTCACGCCAGCAACGAGATCCATTGCGCCTCCAACGGCGGGAATAGCCCCTTTCTCACCAGTAGACCAATTGGCAAGATCACCTTTTTCAGAGACTTGCATTGCGCCTAATACACATACATCAATGTGCTGACCACGGATCATGGCAAAGCTATCGGCATGGTGGAAATAGGCGGCACCTTTAAGGGCCGTGACAGGTTTTTTACCCGCATTGATTAAATCAAGGCAAATGTCATCATCATTTGGCGTGGGACCCATGCCAAGTAATCCATTTTCGGTATGGTAGATAAATTCCCGTCCTTCAGGCACAAAACGGGCGACGTTTTCAGGCAAACCTATGCCTAAATTCACATAAGCGCCATTGGGAATGTCTTGGGCGACTCGCTGGGCCATTTGCTCTCTTGTCCAGCCGACAATATTGGTTTTTTTGTACACGGCTGATGGGTTATCTTGTGTTTTACAGATTGATTTATCGATTGATTTATTGGTGGTTTTCATGGATAAACATGTCCTTGAGCGACAAGTAATGATTCTTGCTGAGGTTGAGATACAGTGGTGATGTGATTAACAAAAATGCCCGGTGTGATCACAGATTCAGGATCCATTTCACCTGCTTCAACGCAGTGTTGAGTTTGCACTAGCGTGGTTTTGGCTGCCATAGCCATGATGGGAGCGAAATTACGTGCGGTTTTATGGTAGGTGAGGTTACCGTAACGATCAGCGCAACGGGCTTTAATCAGTGCGAAATCGGCTGTGAGTCCTCGCTCCATCACAGTGTCTGTGTTTTCAAAGCGTCGAATCTCTTTACCCTCGCTCAGTGGTGTGCCGACGGATGTGGCTGTATAAAAAGCGGGGATCCCTGCGCCACCTGCGCGAATGCGTTCGGCAAGCGTGCCTTGTGGGACTAATTCAAGTTCAATTTTGTTGGCGCGATACAGTTCAGGAAAAACGGTTGAATTGGCCGTTCGAGGAAAAGAGCAAATCATTTTACGAACTTGTCCATTGGCAATGAGTGCGGCTAAACCAACTTGACCACTACCGGTATTATTATTGATCACGGTAAGTTCTTTTGCGCCATGATCGATCAGCGCGTGAATGAGTTCAATGGGGCTTCCAGCCTCACCAAAACCGCTGATCATGATGCTTGCACCATCAAAAATGGGATTGATCATGTCAGTGATAGAGTGGGAAAATTTATTTATCATGAGTGTTCCTTTAATGATGTGAGAAAAGAATGAGCAGATTGCTCATTGGTTTTTATTCAGTCTTTTTGCGTAACAAGGAGACGATTAGTGGCTTAATCTTGCCTGCAAGGCCTCAGCTAATTGCGTCTCGATTTGTGTTAATTCTTTTTCAAAGAAGTACTCATCGGTGTCAAAGGGGAGTAAACAGTCGATTTTGTTTTCGACTTCATTGTATTTAGCGTGAAATACGCGATCCATCCATTTCATGTTGCGTGCTTCAGTAAATTGCAGTGCAAAACACTTTTCACCATTGATGATAGAGGTGCCCAAGATCGCCAGTTTTCCAGCTGAAATTGTCATTGAAATATGTCGAGACGGGCGGTTGATTGACGCTAAAGAACGGTAGATGGTGTTAAAGATCTGCTCGATTTTAGCCAGAGGAGCGGTATAGTAATGATGTTCACCTGTGGGGCGGGCGCAATACATGGAATGAAAGCCAATGCTCATAATGCCTAAAATTTCAGCCAGATGGATCCAGTTTTTAGCGGACTTATTCACATCGACTTCGCCTGTTTCGTCTGTAAACAAGCTGATGTGATGCATGATGGGGCTCTGTGAGCGAATATTTACCCCATGGTTTTGCAAGCGTCGAATCGCGGCGATAGTGCTAGGGTTTAAGAGTTCTCTTGGGGTTGAAAAGTGTGCCATCCAAGCGAGTTGAATCCCATTATCTCTTAGCATATCAAAGACTTTTAACATTTCATCATATTTATCACTTAAGATCATTTCAGGCTGAAAGGTCAGTGAACGTGTGGCTAAGCGCACATTTTTGACATGTAACAAACTGGGATCTTGAATTAAAGGCATGACATATTGCTTTAATCGACTGGCAGGCATGTAGCCACCATCACCACCCGTTATCAATAAATCTGTAATTTCAGTATGTTGACGAACATAGTCATGAATTTGCTGAATATCTTTTTGGATGAACATGTCTTCATCGCCTCGTACTTGTGCATGACGAAAACAATAAGTACAAAAAGAAAAGCAGTTCTGGGTGGTTTTATCAAAAATTAACTGACACTGAGGGTATTTGTGCTGGGAGCCATCAAGAAACTCAATTTCACCGGATGCATTTTCAAACCAAGGTTTATTCAGTTGTTGATTACCATCGTGAGGATTGGTTCTTTCCATATACTCAATGGCAATTTGGGTGCGTGCTTTCGCACTGGTTTCACTGACATAACGTTCTGTCGCTTGCGGTTCAATCATGCCGGGCTGAGCAAAGACAAGTTGAAAAACGGAATCTTGCTGATAGTTGTCCCAATTAATGCTGTTTAACGAATGGCGAGTGGCTAAAAAGCGGTAGACTTCGACGAAAAACTCTCGCTCTGCAATATGACCTATTTCGATGCCATTTTTAGCTAAAATTGCGCAGACTTCGCGAAAACCAGATAGCCCTGTGTAGTGATCTTTGCCATGAAAGAGAAAGGGTTTATTTTCTAAAAAGCCAGAATGTTGCGGATAAGAGGCGTGTAATCGACTCAGCAAGCCTATGGGTAACAAGTTCTCTTGCTGGATAATCTGTCTCGTTATTTGGCTGTATTCATAACGTTGCATACTGTGTTCGAGATTATCTGTCGATACGACTAAATGAGGCGCTTGTGTGTGCTTTTCTTCAATGATTTTAATCTCTAGATTGGCAGAGGCTGTGGATGAAGTCATTATCTTTCCGTGCATTAATGGATGGATAAAAAACCTTATATAAAGTATGGTTTATTGAATAATATTATTTTTTGATGTCTCTTATAGCTCCCTCCTATAGCTGTTTATTATTGCTCAAGGATTAAGACGCGCAGGATCTGTTGACTCATTATTATCTTGTTTGTATGTTGAGAGAGATGAAATAAGGAAGTGGTTTAGAATGATGGAGTTACGTTCATTAAAGTATTTTCAAGCGGTTTATGATCAGGGCAGTATTAGCGCCGCGGCAAAAATTTGTTTTGTTTCTCAACCTTCTATTACCGCTGCTATTCAGCAGTTGGAGTCATTATTATCTGTCACCCTTTTTATTCGCCATGCTCGAGGCGTACTCCCGACGGCTGCAGCAGATAAGCTCTATCCGTTAGCAAAAGATATCGCTGATAACACCCATTCTATTTATCATCTTTTTTCTGATAGCCCTCAGCCAGTGAGTTTGCGTTTAGGGATAATGCGCTCACTTGGGGCGAAACGAATGAGTTTTTTTATTAAGCAGATCTCAGAAAAAATTGATAATCTAGAGCTGACGTTGGTTGATCCTGAGGAACCCTGTGATATTCGTGTTGTATTAGCTCATACAGTCACCAGTCAAGAGAGCTTTATTCCTGTTTGGCAAGATGATTACCAATTAGCGGTACCGATAAATTGGCCACAGGCGAGGCAAAAAGAGGTCAACCTCTCTCAATTGGATGCGATGCCTTTTATCCATCGAATGCCCTGTGATGCGCTCAATAAGCTTAAAGCTGAGATGATCAATCATGGGGTGCATTTTCAGCATAGAGCGAATATACGCACCATTGAATATGCTTGGCAATTGGTGAGTACGGGCATTGGCGCTGCGTTATTACCTAATTGGCAAGAGATAAAAGAAACCGAAGGTATTCAATTACTCCCTATAGAAGGGTTGAACTTAGTGAAACATATTGGTTTGGCTTATAAAACGAATAAAGCTAATACGCCGCTCATTTCGGCTGTAAAAGAGGTCTGTAAAGAACGCGTTTTGTTAGTCAAAAGCCAGATTTTAATCAATCCTTAAAACCTCCTTAAAGCCAGATTTTAATCAATCATTAAAACCTCATTAAAGCTGCCGTTAAGTAGCGTCGCTTCTTATTTAACTCAAACAATCAGACTTTACCATTTGACCTTAGTGGTAATTTCTATACAATGCTCGCCCTTGTTTGTTAACCGACTGATTATAAATGTATAAATAATCATCCTCTTTCTATTTCATCGGTCAATTTGGCGGGTGTTGTTTTTTGTAGAACCTAGGCCTTAGGCCCTTAGGGTCACAATTTTAAAATCGTGTTAGGGACGAAAGTATGAATATTAAAAAATGGATAGCGTCTTTTTCTATCCGCAGAGGGTTAGTCGGGCTTACCAGCATTGCGTTATTAACATCCATTATCTTTGCGACTTTTTCTTCTAATTATGTCTTTCGTTCCATTGTTGAAAATAGAGCAAAAAGCGAAGAATTGCCGAATCGATTAGAGAAAATCAAAAATAAGATTTCAAGTGAATTACAGATCCCTATCTCATTGTCAAAAGGGATTGCCCAAAATCAGTTTTTAATTGATTGGGCATTAAAAGGAGAGCAAGAAAGTGAAATAGCGCCTGTTCTAGCCTACTTGTCGCGCCTTAAAAATGAAAACGATGCCAGTACCGTTTACTGGATTTCTGTTAAAGAAAATAAGTATTATAAAGATACGGGATTTTCTGAAACCTTGCTTGAAAGTCACGCAGGACACCAATGGTTTTTTGAACGTTTAAAAAAACCTGATTTGGTTTCACTGGATTTAGATATCGATATGGTGTCAAAGCGCATGACGGCGTTTGTGAATGTTTTGGTGCGTGAAAAAGGTAAAGTTATTGCCATTGCAGGGATGGGATATGAGCTAGGGCATATTATTGATATTGTGACTCGCAATCACATAGGTCAGTCGGGTTTTGTGTTTACCACGAATGAGAGTGGACTCATTACCGTTCACCCTCAGCTTGATAGAGTAGATCGTGATTCAGTGAGTATGCTTGAAGGCTATCAAAGCATTGCGCGCACATTACAGCAAGAAAATACCGATGTCGTTGTGGAAGAAACCACTAAAAATGGGCAAACTTACTATTTAGCGAGTGTGTCTATTCCTGAGTTAAGTTGGCAATTATTCGCTGAATTACCCGTGAATGAGTTGATGACTGAGTTGGACAAAATTACCACCTATAGCATGATGATTAATCTTCTTATTGGCGGTATTTTTGTGTTAATTATGCTTTGGGTGACTTATTTTTTAACCCGTCCCATTAATGATGTGGCATTAGCATTAAGCAATATGGCTGATAACGGAGGGGATTTAACGCAGCGTTTAGATGACAGTCGCAATGATGAATTAGGCTTGCTTGCTAAAGGTTTTAATGCATTTGTTGATAAATTGCATAATGATATTAAACGGATCGATAAAGATCAAAAAACCTTAGCTAACGTCATTGTGGATCTCTCTGTTGCATCGGAAGAGACAATCAAGACTACCCAAGATCAAAGAGTTAATTCCGAGCAGGTGGCCACAGCGATTAATGAAATGGGGGCCACAGTGCATGAGATTTCTCGTTTGGCGATGACTACATCTCAAAAAACTGAAGCGACGAAAGAAGATACACAAGCGTCAAATGAAGTGGTAAAAGATGCCAGTAGTGTGATTAATGAGTTAGCCTCAGAAATTCAGTTAACTGAGTCTAAAATTACCGAGTTGGCAAAACATGCCGAATCAATCAGTACTGTGATTGATGTGATCAGCGGTATTTCAGACCAAACTAATTTACTGGCGCTCAATGCCGCTATTGAAGCGGCAAGAGCCGGAGAGCAAGGTCGAGGCTTTGCTGTTGTTGCCGATGAAGTCAGGCAGCTTGCTCAGCAAACCCAAGCTTCAACTGAGGAAATTCGTAAAGTCATTGGACAATTTCAAGAAGGCACGCAAGAAGCCGTTGATGCCATGAGCGTGGGGATCCTATCGAGCAGGCAGGGCGTTGATAAGTCAACAGAGGCCAGTGAATCGTTGCAAAAAGTGACCGAAGTTATTCAACAAATTGCTGATATGAATTGTCAGGTTGCCACGGCCACAGAAGAGCAAAGTACCGTTGTTAATTCACTCAATGAAAATGTGATCACCATTGCCGATTTGTCATCCCATATTCATACCTTAGCGGATAAAAACGATCGTGGTATTCAACAATTAGCGCACTTATCAGAAGAGCTATCAGTGCTCGTGAGTCAATTTAAAATTTAAGCTTTGATGACGTTGACAAGGTGTGAAAAAGTGATATTTTCAATGCACTGTTTTATGCCTTTTCGGAGCGGGAGTATGAGTCCATCCTGTCCATTAGATGAGTTCTGGTATCAGTCACATGCTGAGCGAATAGTATCAAGTTTTAAGCGATTAACAGGCAATGATTTATTACCAATAAAAGCGTTTTCACAGCCATTGATAGAGGCTTTAGATCAAGTGCCTTTTGCGATTTTATCTCATGGTGTTGAGTCTGATCCTATTTTTAATTTTGGCAATCAGTTTGCACTGCGTTTGTTTGAGTGTGAATGGCGCGACTTTATTCAAATGCCCTCACGATATTCCGCCGAAACACCCTCTCAAGAGGAGAGGGCTGGATTACTTGAACAAGTCACTCGTAAAGGTTTTATTGATCAATATCGAGGCGTTCGAATTTCTGCAACAGGAAAACGTTTCATGATCAATAATGCTATCGTTTGGAATATTGTCGATGAACAAGGCTGTTATCACGGTCAAGCAGCCATGTTCAAAGATTACACGCGGCTTTAATTCTGCTTGAGTGAGTCGATTGATGACTAAAAAGTTTGAATGTCATCGCTTTCAAAAATAACGACTCCAGAATGTTCCTGTATAGAGGTGAGGTAAAGGGCTTTTGCCACTTGCCTTGTACTGATAGCGCGATATTTTTTTAACTTTCCTTGCAGTAATGGGGACAGTAAAGTGAGTAGTAAAAATCCTACATATTCTCCTAGTCGAAATTGTGCACGCTTTGTGCGAAGTAATGAGGGTCTAAAAATACGAATAGCGGGAATATGATACTGTTGGACTTGTTGCTCGACCTCTCCTTTTGTTTGAGTGTAATAATTTGAAGAGCGGGCATTCGCGCCTATTGCACTAATAAGAGACAATCCCTTGGCAGATGATAGCTCTGCAAATCGAGCCACGGATAAGACATACTCTTTATCGATACGCTTAAATGCTTCAACGGAACCAGCTTGTTTAAGTGTGCTACCTAAGCAGCAAAAAACCTGTCCATGCATCAATTCAGGATGGGTGTTAATGAACACTTGTGGATCCCATTCATCGTAATTAATGGAGTGAACGATGAGTTTGGGATGTGAAAATCCTAAGGGACGCCTAACCAAACAATGCACTTGGTCATATTCCATCGCTTTTAATAATAATGCTAATAGCTCTGTTCCGATGGCGCCAGTTGAGCCAGCAATGATTGCTGTTTTCATTTAATGTAAAGCCATTCTAGTTGATACTTATGACGATACTATCATTTAATGACAGCTATTTTAGTTGATACTTATTACCATACTATCATTTAATAACAGCTATTTTAGTCGATACTTATTACGAAACTATCATTTAATGACAGTCATTCTAGTCGATACTTATTACGATACTATCATTTAGCAACAGCTATTTTAGTCGATACTTATTACGAAACTATCATTTAATGACAGTCATTCTAGTCGGCAATTATTACCATACTATCATTTAATGACAGTTATTTTAGTCGATACTTATTACGAAACTATCATTTAATGAAAGTTATATTAGTCGGCAATTATTACCATACTATCATTTATGGTACTAAGGAAGAGCCTGATATACGACGCATTTTTTGTTTTCCTGTGGCGATGTTTACCATTTTTATAAACCGACGCCAAACATTTTCCTGCACATAAGGGATATGGTATTTTTCACAAGTATCTTTGATTTTTGGCTGAATAAACTTGTATTGACGCATGGGTAAACTGGGAAATAAATGATGTTCTATCTGATAATTTAAATACATATGGAGGAAATCGACTCTTTCACTACCATTGGGGTAATTGGTTGAGCCTAATATTTGCCTGAGATAATATTCAGCATTACGGTGTGTCTTTTGATTTATATCATCAAAACGATACAGATCAGCTCCGGAATGATTAGGGACAATAACAATAAACATTTGTATATTATGTATAAACTCAGCCAGTATTCGAGCGTAAAAAACATTGATACCCATACCTGGACTAAGCCATTCGCACAATAATGGCAGTGTAATAAAATGAAAGCCGATATAAGGAAGAAACAGCTTAAGCCACATATGACGGGGTGTTTTTTGGCGAATATCGAGAAAATTGTTAAGGTTAACCTCCTGATACCCGCTACAATGACTTAGCGTTTGAGGGCTGTAATAAGTAAATTTCCAGCTCATGGCTGCAAGGAGAAGAATAAACCATTTTATCAGAATGGGTTGCTGCATATTAGCAAGCCAGTTTAAATTATTTTCAACCAGATCGGGATCTTTATTTTCACCCGTAAAAGTATGATGAAGGTAATTGTGTTCATAATTCCAAGCGTCTGCTTGGATCCAGTCAAACCAGTCTAAATAGCGGCGAAAGCCTTGTGCGTAGTAAGAAGAGTGATAGCGTTTAGGGATATTTTTGATTTGGTTATAACCGCCATGGCCAATATGATGCATCAGTAGCCATTTGACCAATAAATGCTGGGATAGAAAAACGCCACCAACGAACCATAAGTCAAAAAAACACAACAATAACCCAGCCCAAAAAAAGACAGTCCCTAATGCTTCGATATATCGCATGTGGCGGTAATCTTTTCGGCTCACGGAAGCTTGTGCTGACATACCTATTTTTTTTATTTCTTTGACAAACTCATCAAGATTCTCCATTCCGTTTCCTTGAAATTGTTGATGTTGAGCTAAATAGGAAAAGCGTAATGCATTGAGCTTAGCTGAATGTGTATTATTTGCTTGGTGTTAGGTCGATTTGTGTATGGTTATGCCTAACCGCTTTGCGAGTCGAACGAGATTGGCTCTATCTGTCTCAAGCGCTCTTGCGCTTGCTGCCCAATTAAATTGGTATTTTTCTAGGGTTTGCTTAATGAGTTGGGCTTGAAAGGTTTGGGTTGCAGATTTTAAAGATGGATTATGTAATGGCTGTGTAGGAAGGGGAAGTTGTGAATATTCAGCTGGAGCCGATGTAGAAAGAGGCGTTTGTTTGGCAAGGGGAATATCACAATATTCGGGTAAAATATGAATAATATTTTCATGCCATTGCGCTTGTTTTGCTTTTAAAGCGGCTCGGCTTATCACATGTTCAAGTTCTCTTACATTTCCCGGCCAACGATAACTTGACAATATAGTGAGGGCCTGTGATGTTAAGATCAGTTGATTAATCCCAAGTTTACGTGCTGTATTTTCAACAAAATAACCTGCTAGTAAATGGACGTCATTGCCTCGTTCTCTCAATGGCGGCACCTCAATCGGATAAACACTCAACCTATGATAGAGATCGGCACGAAAGCGCCCAGCTTTGACTTCACTTTTTAAATCGCGGTTGGTGGCGGCAATGACCCGCACATCAACAGTTTTCGTTTTGTCTTCT
This sequence comes from uncultured Shewanella sp., assembly GCF_947491715.1. Classification (GTDB taxonomy): domain Bacteria; phylum Pseudomonadota; class Gammaproteobacteria; order Enterobacterales; family Shewanellaceae; genus Shewanella. The sequence continues at coordinate 162,003 of NZ_CANLKR010000004.1, forward strand.
CCCACGGCTTGTATTTCGCCACTTTGTAAAGCGCGTAGTAATTTGCTTTGTAAGTGCAGCGGTAATTCACCAATTTCATCAAGAAATAGTGTGCCGCCATCGGCCAGTTGAAATTTGCCTTCACGATTTTTTTCTGCGCCAGTAAATGCACCTTTACAGTGGCCAAAAAATTCACTTTCAGCGAGGTTTTCAGGTAATGAAGCACAGTTAAGCTGGATCATGGGCTTATGGTGCCTGTGTGAATCTTGATGAATATTGCCAGCAACCAGTTCTTTCCCCACCCCAGTTTCACCTAAGATCAATACATTGTAATCAGAGGTAGCAACGAGCTTTACATCATTTTTAAGGGCTTGTATGCATGGACTCAGGCCGATGATCTCACCACCACTACGCATAATCGCGGCTTGGCTCAATTCTTGAACAAGCGCATTAGAGTGCTTAGCTGAATCTTCGAGTTGTTCTAACCGTATCGCCGTTTTCATGGTGGCTGCGCTAATTTTAGTGATGATTTCAAGTACATTTGGATCAATTTCATCAAAGTGATTAGGCGTTAAACTATCTAAAGTGACGATACCGAGCAGCTGTTCATCTTGGTATAGCGGTAATCCCATACAAGCATGAATGGGAATATTGCCTGTTTGGGTCTCCAACAGTCCATCATAAGGATCCGGCAACTCACAGTCTTGACTAAAGGTGGTGGGCTTTTTTGACTGGCTAATAATGTGCAGGCGAGGATGCGCATGAATGTCGAAGCGTCGACCTAACGTATCGATTGATAGCCCCTCAATGGCCAACGGCTTTAGGGTGGCATTTTGATGCTGTATTTGGTGTTGTAATAGTGCGATGGCATCACATTTTATGGTTTTTCGAATGGTTGATAGTAACCGAGTAAATCTATCTTGATTGGTCACACTATTGGCAAGATCCAGTGCTAGGGCCAATATGGCTGAAATATCACTTTGCTTCATGTCTTTTTGACTCGATATGTGGTTTTTGACTTGTTTTATTGTGTGTCAAAATGACTCGATTTTCAATTTTTTCGAATAATTTTTTATTAACATATTATTTAATAAGTACTTTTTTATTTTGGCATATTACCTGCAAATTGCATGTTATGGATAATCTGCATGAAAAAGATGACAAGGTTTTCTTTATGTCATTGGAGTCGTTTTAATTGCCCTAGGCAATGAGGTAGTAAATGATGAGACCAATCAATTTAACAGAGCCAACTCCTGTAAGCAAAAAGGGGTATGATTTATTTGGCGCCCCAATTTGGATGCTCGCTTTTAGACCGCTTTTTTTGGGCGGAAGTTTAGTTGCCTTGCTGGGAATAAGTTATTGGAGCTTACTCCTTTCTGGTCATGTGACTTGGTCTTTAAGCATTCCAGCAAATGCGTGGCATGCTCATGAAATGATGTATGGTTTTGCAGCAGCAGTGGCCATGGGTTTTTTGTTAACGGCGGCACAAACTTGGACGGGAGTGCCAAGCGTTTCAGGAAAATCTCTGATGCTGCTAAGTTTTTTTTGGCTTTTAGCGCGTATCATGTTTTTTGTGAAAATGCCCAATAATAGTCTAATGGGTCACAATACCAATCTATTGCTAGTGGTTTTATTTCAAGGCATGTGGTGGCTCGGTGGTGTTTTCGCATTAAGCAGAATGTTGATCAAGGCTCGAAATAAACAAAATTATCCCTTTATTGGGATCCTCACAACGCTTTTTATTTTTAATATGTTATTTCTTTTTCTAGTGCTTAATCAGCAAAGTGTTTTAGCGCTTAAGCTGTGTGATGCCAGCGTCTTTATTTTCACTTTATTAATGGGCATTGTAGCTGGCCGTGTGATCCCTTTCTTTACCGCTAGAGGTTTATTATTACCTGAGCAAGTAAAATGTCCGAGACTCGATCGCTGTATTTGGATCTTGACGCTTTGGGTATTTATCAGTGTTATTGGAGACAGTCTTTTTTCAATTGATACTGCTCCTGGTATCAGTATTGCTGTGCTTTCTGTTTGTCATTTGTTGCGAAGTGTTTTTTGGTGGCGTAAAGAAATCATTAAAGTGCCTTTATTGTGGTCATTACAATTATCTTATTTCATGTTAGGTATTGGGCTTGCATTCATTGCATTGAGTTTTATCAATTCCCATATTCATTATAAAGATGTACTCCACTTGGTCACCATTGGCTCAATTGGAATGATGATCCTTTCAATGATGTCCAGAGTGTCTCTTGGGCATACTGGGCGAGCGTTAAATCCACCTTATTTCATGAATGTTGCCTTTCTTTGTCTATTTCTTGCGGCAATCACAAGAAGCTTACTGCCTTCATTGATAGGTGCACAAAATGCTTGGCTATCAAGCGGTGCATTATGGAGTGTAGGTTTCTTCCTCTTTTTGTTCCACTATTTCCCTATTCTTATCAAGAAGCGTGTTGATGGGCATATAGGGTAATTCACTTATTCACCTGTTAGGTGAGTAAAATTAATCTTTATTTACTGATATTTGGAAAAAATATGTTGTCTGAAAATACGATTAAAATAGTTAAGAGTACCATTCCCTTATTAGTGAGTGCTGGAACGGGGGTGACGGAACACTTTTATAATAGGATGTTTACCCATAACCCAGAGCTTAAACACATTTTTAATATGAGCAATCAAGCTACAGGCAAGCAACCTTTTGCTTTATTCAATGCATTAGCTGCTTATGCTCAACATATTGATAATCTAGAGGTGTTAACATCGGCCTTAAACAGGATCAATCATAAACATGCCAGTTTAAATATTTTGCCTGAGCATTATCCCATTGTTGGTCATCATCTTATCGAAACCTTAAGAGAATTAGTTCCGGATGCTTTTACCGCAGAAGTCGAAGAAGCTTGGACTCAGGCATATCAATTACTAGCTGACATTTGCATTACACAAGAACAAGGACTTTATCGGAGTAATGCTGAAAAAGCGGGAGGTTGGACAGGTGAGAGACGTTTTGTTATTGCAGAGAAAAATCAAGAGTCTGAGTTGGTAACGAGTTTTACATTAACCCCTATAGATGGCGGGGTCGTAGCCGAGCACCTTCCTGGGCAATATTTAGGCATTAAAGTAAAGCCAGAAGGCCTCGATTACACTGAAATACGCCAATATTCTATTTCGGATAAAGCGACGGCGAGTCAGTACCGGATCAGTGTAAAAAAAGAAGCGGGATCGCCAATGGGCCTAGTGTCTAATTACTTACATCGCTTATCTGAGGGAGATGAAGTTGAGGTATATCCGCCTGCAGGAGACTTTTACCTACAGTTGACCAATAAGCCTGTGGTGTTAATCAGCGCGGGTGTTGGTTTAACGCCTATGATGTCTATGCTAGAAACATTAGTGCAGGGGCAATTAAATCATTCTGTTCACTATCTTCATGCTTGTGAAAATAAAAAGCAGCATTCTTTTTTTGAGAGAGTCGCAGAACTGTGTGAGCAGCATGAGGCGTTGAGTGCGCATACTTGGTATAATGAGGAGTCAGAGGCTTCATTGATTAATCACGCTCATGATAATAATCAAATTAGAGAATCTAGTGGCTTAATGGCACTCACACGCATTCAAGGTGAGATACCAATAAAAGAAGGGGATTTTTATTTATGTGGCCCCAATGGTTTTATGAGTTTTATCAAACAGCAGTTAATATTATTAGGTGTTGAACCTGCACAAATTCATTATGAAGTATTTGGCCCCCATACAGACTTGTAACCTTTCAGAGTAGTAAAAAGCCCGCAACTGCGGGCTTTTTACTACTCTTCTATTTCTCAACTAGACTAATCTTATATTACCCATTTAGTTAAAGTATATTTACCTATGTGGATTAATGAAGATGTTTTACAAGGGGAGGCTGTGATACTCGAGCCTTTAACCCTGGAAGATACAGATGCGTATATTAAGGTTTCTGAGGATGGAGACGTATGGAAACTATGGTATACCACGGTCCCTAAACCCTAAGAAATAGAAGATTACGTCAAAAAAGCGATGAGTAATAAGCACAAAGGAGAGTTGGCCAATGTTGTTCGATCTAAATTAAATCTTAATTTATTGATGTTAATGATATATTTGATGATTGTAATTCGATGACTGTGGAGTTAAGAGCGCATTATTTTAACCAAGCCTCTCGACAAGCCATTGAACGTCTAGGGGCTAAGCAAGGTGGGGTGTTACGGAGTCATTGCATTATGCCCGATGGTTTTTTACGCGATACTGCAGTGTATTCGATTATTGCGAGTGAGTGGCCTGCTGTTAAATGTCATTTAAAAAATAAAATGCATTTACCATATCCTTCACGCCCTTAAAGTGATTAGGGGATTGCAACTTTTAATATTGAATAGTGAAATTTATCATGGACATAATTGACATTGTATTACAAGCACTATTAACTTGGGTGTGGGATTATGTCCTTATATACATGTTGTTATTTGTCGGGTTATATTTTAGTTTCAAAATAAAATTCTCTCAATTTACTCACTTCAAACATATGTTCTCTTTGTTAACTGAACATACGGGAACAAGAAAGCAAAGCAAAACGCGTATTTCATCTTTTGGGGCTTTTGCCGTCACGTCAGCTTCAAGAGTGGGGGCTGGAAATATTGCGGGTGTGGGTGTGGCGATTTATCTTGGTGGACCTGGGGCTATTTTTTGGATGTGGGTTATTGCATTGATTGGCACAGCTTCGTGCTTAATTGAAAATACCCTTGCTCAAGCTTATAAAAATAATACACCGGAAGGGAGTTTTAGAGGAGGGCCGGCTTTTTATATTGCTCAAGGATTAAAATCAAAAACATGGGCATTGATTTTTTCGGCATTAATGATTATTTCTTATGGTTTGGTATTTAATTCGGTACAGGCTAATACGATTGCTCATGTGATGACGTCTTCTTTTTCGATTTCAAATTTTAATGTTGCTATTGATTTGGTTATTTTTACCGTGCTAATTATCTTTGGAGGATTAAAAAGAGTGATCCGAGTCTCTGAAATACTCTTTCCTGTTATGGCGGTTTTATACCTACTAACCGCTTCAATTATTATCGTGATGAACTTTACGCAGATTATTCCTGTTTTTCAATTAATCCTGAGTGAAGCGTTAGGTTTTAAAGAGGCGACAACTGGCGCTTTCGGCTTTATGGTAATGCAAGGCATTAAACGGGGACTCTTTTCTAATGAAGCGGGAATGGGCTCAACACCCAATGCGGGGGCCGCGGCTTATGTATCTCATCCCGTAAAGCAAGGTTATATTCAATCATTGGGGGTGTTAGTTGACACTTTGCTTATTTCAAGTGCAACGGCTTTTATTATTCTATTGCCGCAAATGAATATGCTTCAACTTGGTATTACTGGGGTTGAGTTAGTACATCGCTCTATGACGATGAGTTTTGGAGAATTCGGAGGGTATAGTTTAGCGATATTAGTGATTATTTTTTCTTATAGCTCTATTTTAGGTAATTATTTTTATGGTGAAATGAACATTAAATATATAACCGATGCGAAATGGGTGTTAAATGCTTTTCGAGTTGCTGCAGTGTTGATGTTATTCTATGGTGCGATGACGGCAATTCGTTTTGTTTGGGATATGGCAGATCTTTTCATGGGATTATTAGCCATTGTGAATATTACAGCGATTTTTTTATTGAGAAAAGTTGCGCTTGCATTAGTTCAAGATTATATGAAACAGCTCGCTAAAGGGAAAGATCCAATATTTCATCGAGATAGCATTTCTCAATTAGAACAAGTCGAGTGTTGGGGAGATGATGAGTATCGTGTCTTTCAGCAAGATGCAAAATATCGAAAGACACAGCACTCAGAAAAATGACACGATAGAGAGTCGATTAATTTTCCCTGATAGTTTTAACATTGTTAGTGGTTTGTTATACCGTGGATTTTGTTTTTGGGCGCAGCCAGTTTCTAATGGGATCGATTAGCCAATATTTATTCATAATAAGTAATGCTTGTACGGGAAGGTAATGGCGTTTCGCATAAAAAATACAAGCGTAGTCTGCATTTTTTATGGGACCTTCATACAATTTATTCGGAAAGATGATAGATTGTAGTTTCGCGACTTTTGGGTGTTTCGCACCGCTCACAATATAACGTTTTTTACTTTTTTTCATATCCCAGAGTGAGTAGAGAAAAATCATTCCTCGATAAAATTGATTGACTTCATCTTTGACCCATAAGCCACCAGTTTCAATGACATCATCACCATGAGAGACAAAATGAGGTTGATTCTTTGTTTTAGGAACGTCTTCAAAATAGCGAATAGGATGATGAGTATTGAGGGTATAACCCGCTATCATATCACCTTGTTTATTTTTGAAGGCTCTGACGGTAGAAATACGTTTAAAGTGTTCAACTGAGGTATGATTACCTGATGCATCGGCATAATGTCGAGCATAAGTTTCAAACTCTTTATCTTGAGAAATGAGGTTAGTTGTTAACATGGTAAATCACCTACATAGGATTGTGTTTGATAGCGACCGGGATTGATAATATTTTGTGGATCGAGTGCTTGCTTTAAATGTGACTTGAGCGCTAGTGCATCGTCATTGAGTTCTTCTGATAATTGAAAAGGCATTTCATCGATGGCGCGTCGATAACAGGGCCAATTGTTTGCTTTAAAACATTGACGGAGTTTATTGACACATTTTTTGGCTCTGCGCTGCTCTTCAATATTATCCACATCGTAATAAAGGCTAATAATGGCTTGGCACATGTGAGCGGTAACACACGTCAGTGTCACTCCAAATTCAAAGCCAAACTCTTGAAATAGCTGCTTACTTTGTTGCATACAAGAGTTAATTTCTTGACTCAACATAGGCAGTGCGGGTGCGACCCAATAAAAGCCGCACTGGCTATCAATAGGATCTTTCTCTTCATTGAAAGCTTGTGTTTGATTACGCCAGTAACAGCCTTTTAGTGCCATGGGGTCGGGGTGACCTTCAAACATCATCATGGCTTTAGTAAATTGATTGATTTGCTCTTGTATATGACTTAAGCGTGATGAATATTTTAGAATAGGTGTGAAATAGTGAAGGGTCTTGTTGAGTCTTTTAAGTTGACTTAACGCAATGATTTTTACATCTGCAATGGCATTTAATGCTTGTTTAATTCTTTTCGCCTTAGCTTTAGCGACGTCTGGTGAACCCGAAACAATAAAAGCTGCTGTCCATGGCATGATACGGTGTTGTTTTTCAAGTGTGTTGATATCTTGATCAAGCGGCCCTGTCATTGGATCCCATCGGGTAAAATCAAATTGACTCACCATAGATAACATACGGAAATTATTACCGATGTGCGGTAGAGTATCCAAGGTGTTTTCAGCTTTAAGTTGACGCATGACATCGATATAAGCGCCAATATTCGATACTTTTTTGAGCCTGACTAAACAACGAAGACTTTGTTTTTGTCTTTGAGACAATTCAAAACGAATTTTGGTGACAATACCCAGGTTATTCTGAGTAAATATCTCCGTTAAACCTGCACTATGGCCTGTACGACCAAGATACCGTGTCGTTGTATCTAATGATTTCTTCTCTCCATTTGCTTGAATATACTCCGTTATTGTAAAATGTCGGCTGCGATATCCTTGTGAGCCGTGGCCAAATCCTCTTTCGAGTACATTACCCATGATGCTGGTGGCAGGACCTGCACCAGTACAATCAAGCATCCAAGGAGTGTTTGCTAAAAACTGAGCGAGTTGCCCCTGTGTGACACCGGGCGCGATTTCGACGACCCCTAACTCAGCATCATAGTGGAAAATGTCATTCATCTGGCTTAAATCAATGATAAGGTTATTTTCCCTAACAGGTGTTGAGCGACCATATCCCCAGTTTTTTCCAGTACTTATCACATAAAGTGCTTGATTTTGTTGGTGACACTTTTTAACAATATGGGTTAATTCATTGACTGTTTTTGGTTGATAAGCACCCGTTATATGTCGTTGATGATCCACTAACCCGCTATTGAGATACTGTTTACCGTCATTTTTGATTATTTCTATTTCAGTGGGATTGAGTTGTTCAAGAGACATACTTCTGTCCTGACTTATTTTTTGAGCAATTTTATCCTGTTTTGAAAGTATCAAATAGCGATTTATGTTAATTTTTTGTGATCTTGATCTTATTTGTAGCAATTAATAAACAAATGTATCCAAAGAGGTAAGAGAAATGATGTGTTATTTTTAGGGGGGGATAATGCACTATTGAGTTAAATTTCCCCCGCATTTTAAGGTGTCTATTAAATAATAATGGGATTGGTGTGTGAGCCGACTGTCATTATACTGGGATTATAATGCCAAATGTCATTAATGGTTTGGCGAGTAAGACACTGCTCAGGTAAGCCGGTTTGAACAATTTCCCCTTGCTTCATGATAAGGAGCTCATCAGTATAGCGAGAGGCCAAGTTGAGATCGTGCAATACAGTGATCACAGTGTATAGCCTGTGTTTAGCGAGGGATTGAACTAAGCCTAATACGTTATGTTGTTGTGCCAGATCCAGTGCAGAAGTGGGCTCGTCCAATAATAACAGGGGCGTTTTTTGAGCTTGGCTTAATTGAGTGAGTACTCTTGCAAGATGGACTCGCTGTTTTTCTCCACCAGAGAGACTGGGGTAAGGCCTATTTTTTAAATGGGAAATGGCCAGTTTTTCCAATAAATTATCCATGATAATCTGGCCTTGTTGGCGGCTAATGCTGAGTGGATAAAGCCCCATTGCAATCACATCCGAAACCGTAAAAGGAAAGCTTAAGCTAGACTCTTGAGGAAGGACGCCTAATAACGTGGCCAGTTCCTGTTTCGGCCATTGATTCAATTGTTGATGATGGAATTGAATTTTTCCTTCACTTATCACAAGATCCTGACTGATGGTCTTCAATAAGCTCGATTTTCCAGCGCCATTGGGGCCGATAATGCCGATAACTTTACCTGCTGATGCATTGAAGTTAATGTTATTGAGGACGGTTTTTTGATTAATCTTGAGTGTGAGGTTGCTGATGCTTAACATGATGTAATCACTTCTCGTTTATAGTTTATTTTTTTGCTTAATCAGGAGAACGATAAAGAAAGGGGCGCCGAGTAAAGCCGTAATTAATCCAACCGGAAGCTCTTGAGGGGATAATACATAACGTGCTCCCGTGTCGGCTAACATGAGCATTATGGCACCGAGTAGCGCACTGGAAGGTAATAGTGCTTTATGATCTGGGCCAATGATCATACGAATTAAATGAGGAACAATCAGCCCGATAAACCCAATAATACCCGTCGCAGCAACACTTATTCCAACGCCAAAGGCGCACAATAAAATGATTTTCAATTTAAGCTTATTAATGTTGATACCTAAATGCCTAGCTTCAGACTCTCCCAAGAGTAAGGCATTGAGTGCATTGGACGAGCGATGAAATTGCCAGCTTATTAGCGCTAAAGTGAGAGCGGTTAAAATAACATAGTGCCATTGAGCACCAGCAATGGAGCCCATTTGCCATAAGGTTAAATCTCTAAGCGCCATGTCATCGGCAAAGTAAACCAGTAACCCGATTGCGGCGCCTGTTAATGCGGCAATGGCGACACCTGATAACAATAATAATATCACAGAGGTACCATTATTCGCTTGAGCGAGGCGGTAAACGGTTAATGTGGTGATAAGTCCTGTGATAAAAGCACTGCTAGCAATACCCATTTCACCGCTTGAAGGGAAGAGAATGATGCATAATGCGGCGCCTAATGCAGCGCCCGAAGAGACGCCTATAATGCCAGGATCGGCTAATGGATTACGAAATAATCCCTGCATAACGGCACCACATTGGGCCAAAATGGCACCGACACATAAGGCCAGTAACGTACGTGGTAAGCGCACATTATTAATGATGAGTTGTTCCTGGACACCGAGAGGTTGTAATTGCCATTGGGTTGCCCAGCTGATGATGGCGCTAAAACTGTGTTGCAAACTGATTGGAATAGGGCCTGTCGCAATGGACATTAAACATGATAATAAGAGCAGTCCAAGCAATACAGGGAAAAGATAATGAGATGCTTTCATTCTACGGGCTCTTGGCTATTTTCTGGTAATGCACTTTTTGTCAACGAGATAAATTGCTGACTTAATATTTCTGCCTCATCAATAGCACTTAATCCCAACCCGCCGATCAGTGCTTTAGGCGGGATCACAAAAACGTGTTTATTTTGGTAAGCAGGTAGGCTGGCAAGTAATGGCATGTTGGCTAACAAGGGAAATAAGCTAATATCTTGTTTTTCAGTTGACTCATTACGTGAGGAGATGAGTATGATGTCAGGTTGCATTGATAAAATGCCTTCTTGTGAGACGGTTTTATAACCTGAAAATGTTGCGCTATTTTGGGATCCTGTTAGCTGTATAATAATATCGGCTGCGGTGTCGGCCCCTCCGACTTTTGCGGGTCTTCCTGCTTGTAAGAGCATAAATAAGACTTTGATGGGGTGACTGTCGCTTATTTGGTTGCGGTTTTTAGCTATCTTGTTAAGTTGTGCTGAAAGGTGGTTTTTTAACGTTTCTGCGTTATTGGTTTTAGCCAGCAATGTACTAACAGCATCGATATTATTGAATAATTCATTTTTGTTGGTCGCGCTGGGAAGGCTAATGACTTTGACATCGGCTGAGCGTAATAAAGCCAATGTGTTTGCAGGTCCCATGACATCACTGCCTAATAAAACATTGGGATGAAGAGAGAGCAAACCTTCTGCTGATAGCATGCGATGATATCCGACTTGTTTGATGTGCCTTAAGTTTTTGGGGATCTTGCTACTGGCATCGACAGCGATTAAATTATTCTCTCCTCCTAAGGCGAGAACCAGTTCAGTGATCCCTGCGCCAGCGCTGATAAGCCGAATGTCTTGAGTCGAGGTTGCGGCTTGCTGATTGGGTTCAAGTAATTCGGCTGAATGAGCTTTCACAGTTAAGCTGCTTGTGAGTAACAAAGCAGCACTGAAAGACAGCAGTATTGGAGAAGCTATTTTAGATAAAGTAATAGTAAACATAATAAAGGAAATGCCTATGTGTTCATTAATAAAGGTTATGTCTATGTGGTGTTCATTAATAAAGGTTATGTCTATGTGGTGTTCATTAATAAAGGTTATGTCTATGTGGTGTCCATTAATAAAGATGAATGCCTTTGATGACTTACCAGCATTGTTATTAGAATAGTGAAAATGAATGCAGGCATTATTGACTCTGTTCCATTAATACTTGCGTGTTCTTTATCTCATGTTGTTGCAATAAGCTCAGTGCGCGCATGAGTGGTTCAATAGAGGCCGATTTATCGGCTGCAATGATAATGTTGACATCAGGTTGCGTTTTGAAAGATGTATTAAAAGCGGCTTCAAATTCTGACCAATGATCATATCCTTGCCCATTAATGGCCCATTGAGGACTCGATGGCATCACATTAATCGTCATTTTTTTTTGCTCTGTGATGGGGGGTAAATGAGCATTAGGAGCCGACGGAACATCAAGATGCAAGCTTTGCAGGGGGGCATTGGCTGTAAGCAATAAAAAAACCAGCACAATAAAAATAATGTCAATAAGCGGGGTCATGTCAATGGCGACTGCGTCGTTTTGCATGAATGATGACAAGTTATTGTGAGGACTTATCATATTGAGACACTCTTTTTGATGTCATTTTTTGCTAATGGCTTTGAGGCATCTTTTGATACTGTTGAGAAAGCTGTTGGCGTGAAGATGTCAATCTGCGTGATGTTGGCAAGACCATTTAACCATAAATTGAGTTGGTTTAAGGTGTAAGCGGTTTTGTTGCATCTTTGCTCTGCCCAAAGATTAAAAAGTTGAGCAAATATGATAGCTGGAAGTGCGATTATCAGGCCTGCTGCGGTAGTATTCATGGCTAAGCCAAGCCCGGAAGAGAGCTGTGATGGCGTGATGGGCTCCTGACTTTGTGCAAGCGCTTCAAACATGCCAATCAGGCCTAACACGGTACCAAGTAATCCCATTAATGGTGCCACTGCGGCGATCAATTGCAGTAATTTTAACCCCGATTTTCTCACTGTTAATTGCTGGCTGAGCCATAAGCTGATGATGTTTTCGCGGGTGGCTTGGTCTTCATTTCGGTAAGTTAATAATAAGAAAGCGCCTTTTGCTTCCAACTCTTGGTTTTGTTCCAGTGCTTTCATGCTTTGTAAAATATAGCTTTCAGTGGGAGGGTTAAGGTTAAGGCTGAGTAGTTTTATTGCTTTTTTACTCTTTAGCAGATCATAGAGAACGAATGCCATTCTTTCTAGAATGATCATTAAGGTGATAAAAGCACAAAATCCCAAAGGCCAAGCTAAGTGGCCTAAGGCGTGGTTGAGTGACTGAAACAAGCTGTCATTCATTGAAATGATCCCTACTTAAAATTTTGAATTAATTGAGTGAAAATTTGATGGGTACCCGCACTTTATAGGTGTAGGCTGTTTGTTCATTTGGGGCGGAAAATCGCCATTTTTTAACGGCCTCCAGTGCGGCTTTATCTAATAAATTAAAGCCAGAACTGGAAATTAACTTCAGTGACAACTGTTTACCCGCTTGATCAAATAACACTTCTAATGTGGTAATACCTTCAAACCCTTTTTTCCTTGCCAGTCTAGGGTAATCAGGTTGGGCGGGTGGCGCTGCAAACTTTGGTTGACTGACTTCCATACTGGGTAAAATAGGCTTGGGTTTTTCTTGTGTTTTTTTGATCTGTGCTTGCTGGCTGTCTACTGAGTGATTGTCTGACAATTGAGTTAATTCTTGCATTTGGGCTGGTTGTTTATGGGGGGAGCGAGTGTGTTGAGTCGTTTTTGTCTGCCGTGATACTTGTCGTGTATCGTTCTGCTGTGTCGACGCGGTAGGTTTGTGTGTTATGGGAGCAACAGCAGATGGAACCGTCCCAGTTACTCTGCTCTTGGTATTAGCAGCGCTGGTGTTGAGTGTGTTTATCGGTGATTTGGGTGTCTCATTACTGCTTTTTTTATTATTTGTTATTTCGTTTTTGGCTATTTTTTCTTGATGGTCGGCCGTTGATTGGGTCAGTGTGAGGCTAACAGAGGTGCTGTTTGAAAGGCCTGATGGCGGAGTAAAAGCCAATGGTAATGTAGTGTGTTTTTGGCTTAATACACAGCCCAAGAGCAGTACGCTGATACTGGCAAAAAAAGCGTAGCGTTGATTCGTCATAATGCACATTTTCTGACGATGAAAACAGGATTAAGGGAAAGTGTTAACATTGACACATGACCTCTGAAGAGACAATACATTCAATTTATCTTATGTAATTTACACCTATTTTAATCTAAATGCAAACAAGAATGATTATCAGTTGTATTTCTGTTTTATGTCGGGTAGAGTGCCGTTAATGGAGAGTAAAGGCGCATTTCTGCTGCCTTTACGACTATTTTAATAAATGATTAAGGTGTACAAAGATGTTCACTAAGCAGTTGGCTGTTCTCATGGTGGTCTCGCAAACTCCTTTCGCTTTTGCCGATGAAAAGCAAACTTATACTGAGTTTGATGAAGTGTTAGTTTCCGCAACTCGTATTAATGAAAAAGCATCTGATACGAGCCAAAGTGTTGCTGTGGTCAATGAAGAAAAGCTACAAGAATTACAACCTAATTCAGTTGCCAGTGCATTGAAGTATGAAGCGAATATCGATACCACTAACGGCCCTAGAGCGACTTCTCAAGGCGTCGAAATACGCGGCTTGAGTGGTCAACAAGTTCTGCAAACTATCGATGGTGTGAGGCAAAATGCCAATTCAGGTCATAGAGGGACTTATTTTATGGACCCTGAGTTATTGCAGTCTATTGAAGTGATCCGAGGGCCTGCCAGTAGCATTTGGGGCAGCGGCGCCGTAGGCGGGGTTGTTGCTCAAAGAACAAAATCAGCCACTGATTTATTAGAAGATGGTGCCAGTTTTGGTGGCTATCTAAAGCAAGGTTATGAAACTAATGGTGATCGTCTCAGTACCAGTGGTGCGGTATATGGTAAACAAGATGATGTGGATTGGCTGATTAATGCCAGTAGTTTTGATAATAACAATATCAAAACCGGTGATGGTGAAACATTAGCAAACAGCGCTGCAGATGGAAATAGCGGTATTATTAAATTGGGCTGGCAAGCAGCAGAGAATCAGCGATTAGAATTAACAACGCGATTAAGTCAAATTGATGAACTTGTGCCCAGTAACCCCAGTACCAGCGAAGGAACCTCATCACCCTTAGTGAGACGAAATACAACCGATAAAAATGTGACCTTAGGTTATGACTATCAATCTATTGATTCAGAGCTGGTCAACTTAAAAACACAAGTTTACTGGAATGATACTCAGTATGATGAAGATAGGATAACCTACAATCAACAAGACAGTACCGATTATCAATCTGTAGGCTTTAGCGTCAATAATCAAAGCCGTTTTGATACTTGGTCATTATTATATGGTATCGATGCTTATCATGACACTATAGATACAGTCAGAGACGATACTGGGCAAGAAGGTGAGCGGGTCAACAATTTGAATGCCAGCTCTCAAGTGGCTGGAGCGTTTACTCAAGCCAATGTGGATTTAACCCAGAGTTTGGGATTAACAACCGCGTTGCGTTTTGATCATTATGAAAATAAAAGTGATAGCTTAGGCACATCCGCCAGCGACAGTGCAGTATCACCCACGTTAGGCTTGAAGTGGCAGGCCACCGATTGGTTAAGTTTAAGTGCACGATACGATCAAGCTTTCCGCGCACCAAGCATGGAGGAGATGTACTCTACTGGCACACACTTTTGTTATTACACCGGTTTTTGTAATAGCTTTGAAATTAATCCAGATTTGAAGCCGGAAACGGCAAAAAACAAAGAAATTCAAGCGAATATGAATTTCAAGCAGTTACTGGGTAATGATGAATTAGCGCTGACATTAAATGTCTTTCGCAATGACGTGAGTGACTATATTGAACAAGTCTTTACCACAACAACGACATCTTATCAAAATGTCAGTGATGCTAGGTTAACCGGCTTTGAACTAGGTGGTAATTATCGATATGAGCAGACACGTTTGACTGTTAATTATGGTCAAACAGAAGGTAAAGATAAAGATTCAAATGAGTATCTATCAAGTGTACCGGCTAATAAAGTGACCTTAGATTTGTCCCAAGGTTTGATGCAAGGTGAAGTGAAAGTGGGTACCCGTTTTACTCATGTCGATGCGCAAGATAATTTACCAAACGATACCGATGAAGTGTATTCCAATTATTCACTGATGGATCTGTATGCCTCGTGGGAGCCTGCTATGGGGACGTTTTCAGGCTTTCGATTTGACTTATCCGTTGATAATTTGACCGATAAACAGTATCGTCAAGCGTGGCAAACCTTGTATGAGCCTGGGCGTAATATCAAATTAGCGGCACGCTATCAGTTTTAATGATGTGATGCTGGAGTAGACAAATGCAACAGACTGATAATGACAAGATCCAACAATATTTTATTGATAATCCCAATATGATGCCCTCCCAAGTGGCTGATGCACTAAAGGTGTCAGAGCTGGCGGTTGTTAAAGCTTTACCCGATGATGAATGGCATTCCATTGCATTAACTGAGATGGATGAACTCTTTACCCACTTACCTCAGTGGGGAAATGTTACGACAATCATTACGGTTTCAGGGAATATTTTTGAATTTAAAGGGCCCTTTCCAAAGGGAAAATATGCTCGGGGTTATTATAACTTGATCCCCAAAAATAATGGTTTTCATGGTCATTTAAAACTTGATGAAATCATTCATATAGTGATTATCAGTAAGGCGTTTAGAGGCAGGGAAAGTTACTCTATTAATTTTTTTGGACGTTTTGAAGAAATCGTTTTTAAAGTGTATTTAGGGCGTGATGAAAAAGGTGTGTTATTACCCAAGCAGGTTGAGCGGATTAAACAGCTTATTAATCGAGTATGAAACGAATCACTTTTAGTGTGTAAGTGGGAAAAGAGATGACACAGAATAAACAGCAAAGACTCAGCGATAAGCTTTTACCTGAAATAGAAGCATTTAAGCAAGAATGTAAAACATTGCAATTGGCCACACTGGACAGTGAGCATGTGCCAAATGCGAGCTATGCCCCGTTTGCATTAGCGGATGATGGTTTTTATATTTTAGTCAGTGAGTTAGCTAGGCATGGGGTGAATTTAAAAGCCATGCCGCTTGTATCAGCAATGATGCTGGAAGATGAAGCGAAAGCCAAAAGCATTTTTGCTCGTCGCCGTTTAACCTTTGATACCCAAGTGGAATTGATTGAAAGAGACACAGCGGGTTTTCATAAAGGCATTGCAGCACTCAGTGAACGTTTTGGTGAGATGATTGATGGTTTGGCGGGGTTGAAAGATTTTAATCTATTTAAACTAACGCCTAATAAAGGTCTGTATGTAAAAGGATTCGGTCAGGCATTTAATTTAACGGGTGATGAATTACTCACTCTAGAATGGAAGCAAGATGGTCATCATGGTAAATAAAACCATCCATTAGCAGAGAATCATAAAGCCTTCATTTAATGAAGGCTTTATTTTACGTACACCAACGCATCAAATTATAAACAATAAAACTGCTTTTTATTTACAACGAAAAGAGTAAATTGAGATGCTGGTAGAAAGCGGAAGATAAAATGCATTCTTTCTGGTTTTTTAAACGCTCTTTAACCCTGTTGACTACCATTTAAGGGTGAGATTGGGTATAAATATTACTCGTTATAAAGAGTGCATATCTAAAGATGAATTTAAGTGAGATAAGTTATCAGCGTGTAGTGATTAAGTTAGGCACTAGTGTCTTAACTTCGGGTAGCGATCGCCTCGATAAAGCGCATATGGTTGAGCTTGTCAGGCAGATGAGCCAATTGATGAAGCAAGGCGTTGAAGTGGTGTTATGTACCTCTGGTGCGATTGCGGCTGGGCGTGAGCATCTGCAATTTCCAACGCTTATTGATAGTATGGCGAATAAACAACTATTAGCCGCTGTTGGACAAAGTCAGCTTATTCTTGCTTGGTCTGAGCTGTTTAGTCTCTATGGGTTACATGTTGGACAGTTATTATTAACCCGAGCCGATCTGCAAGACCGTGAGCGCTATTTGAATGCCAGAGATTCGCTTAATGCCTTACTCGAGCAAGGTATTGTCCCCATTATTAATGAAAATGATGCTGTCGCCACCGCAGAAATAAAAGTCGGTGATAACGATAACTTGTCAGCACGAGCTGCGTTATTGTGTGATGCCAGTTTATTGGTGTTATTGACCGATCAACCCGGATTATTTGATGCCGATCCTCGTAAAAACCCAAATGCAAAATTAATTTCTGAGGTGGCAAATATTGATGATAATTTACGAAAACTGGCGGGTGGAGCGGTATCGGGATTAGGGACTGGGGGCATGGCAACGAAACTGGAAGCTGCCGATATTGCTCGCCGCGCCGGCGTTGAAGTCATTATTGCGTCTGGTCATCACGCGAATGTCATCGAAAAAGCCGTTTGCAAAAGTGATGTCGGTACACGCTTTAGTGCCCTTAAAAATCCGTTAGAAAGCCGTAAACAATGGATTTTAGCTGGGCCAAATACGAAAGGAAAATTAGTGCTTGATGATGGCGCTGTTACTGCGGTCACTCTGAAAGGGCGGAGTTTATTGTCTAAAGGGGTGAAAGAGGTCGTGGGTGTATTTCAACGTGGTGATACGTTAGCGGTTGTTGACGGTCAAGGTAAAATGTACGCTAAAGGCATGGTGCGTTATAGCAGTGATGACGTAAAAAAAATAATGGGTAAACATTCGAATGAATTCGAATCGATACTGGGACATGATTACGGCGATGCAGTGATCCATCGCAATGATATGGTGGTGTTATGAGCCAAACTGACAATGAGCAATATCTGGTATCCCTCGGGGAACGCGCTAAGCAGGCGAGTTATGCGTTAGCCAATTTAACCGGAACACAAAAACAGGCGCTGTTAAAAGCGATTGGTACGAGCTTAAGTCATCATAAAGAATCGATTTTAGCGGCCAATGAGAAAGATGTTCTAGCTGCCCGCAACAATGGTTTGTCTGATGCCATGATCGACCGTTTAGTCCTCAATGAACAACGTCTTAGTAATATTATCAGTGATATTGATAATGTGATTTCTCTTGAGGATCCTGTGGGGACTGAAATAGAGAGTCGTTTGCTTGATAATGGGTTACGTTTATCCCGCCGTCGAGTGCCTTTAGGAGTAATTGGGGTGATCTATGAGGCTCGTCCTAATGTCACAGTGGATATTGCGGTATTGGCGCTGAAAACCGGTAATGCAGTGATTTTACGTGGCGGTAAAGAGACCTTACAGTCCAATTTAGCATTAAATGAAGCGATACAAAAAGCATTAATCGCACAAGGTTTGCCTGAAGCGGCCGTGCAGCTTATTGCAAGTCCCGATCGCACTTTAGTCACAGGATTGCTCACACTTGATAAATATGTGGATATGATAGTACCTCGAGGCGGGCAGCACTTACAGCGATTATGTGCAGAGCAAGCCAGTATTCCCGTCATTTTAGGCGGAATTGGTATTTGTCACTTATATGTACATCACAGTGCTAATCTTGAAAAAGCAATCAATGTGATAACGAATGCTAAGGTACAACGTCCTACGGTGTGTAATGCACTGGATACGCTCTTAGTACATGAAGCGGTTGCAGAAAGCTTTATTTCTCTTATTTGTCAGCATTTAACGGCGCAAGGTGTTAGTTTTTATGGCTGTGATAAAACCCAAGTTTATCTGCGTCAAAGTGACATTGAGGTGAGTAAGGCATCGAATGAGACCTATGCAACAGAATGGTTATCACTCACATTAGGCATTAAAGTGGTTGATAATACGCAAAGTGCGATTGAGCATATCAGACAATTTTCCAGTGGGCATTCAGAAGCGATTTTAACGGACAATATTCATACGGCAAATTACTTTATGAATGAAGTGGATGCTTCAGCTGTTTATGTTAATGCCAGTACACGTTTTACCGATGGTAGCCAATTTGGTTTAGGCGCTGAAGTGGCGGTGAGTACCCAAAAACTCCATGCACGGGGTCCTATGGGGCTTGAAGCGTTAACCACGTATAAGTGGCTTGCTTGGGGTGATTACACCGCTCGAGATTAATCGACTTTTTGAAGTGCGGCATTTGTGCCGCACTTTATTTATTGTTTATTTACTTTGTTTAACTACATTTTTTAAAAGGTTTATTCGTTTTCTCTTACTTTCTCGTATCTTTTCTTATTGCGTTATTTTTACAGTACTTTACCCTATCGACTTGCCTCAAGATCATTTTATTTTTTCGTTTTTTTTATTTTTATCCCTTGTATTTGTATTCCTTGTCCCAATATAGGGAAGTAAGAGCAGATTTGGGCTGAATAAAAAGACTTGAAATTAATGATGTCTATCCCCATTTCTATTAACAGACAAAGAATTTAGATTAAGTACGATTTCCGGAGGACTCCATGGGTAAAATTATTGGTATCGATTTAGGCACAACTAACTCTTGTGTAGCAGTATTAGATGGCGAGAACGCTCGCGTTTTGGAGAATGCCGAAGGCGATCGCACGACTCCTTCTATCATTGCTTATACCGAAGATGAGACATTAGTGGGTCAGCCTGCTAAACGTCAAGCGGTAACGAATCCTAATAATACTGTATTTGCCATTAAGCGTCTTATCGGTCGTCGTTTTCAAGATGATGAAGTTCAACGTGATGTTGATATCATGCCGTTCAAAATTATCGGTGCTGATAATGGTGATGCATGGGTTGAAGCGCAAGGTAACAAAATGGCGCCACCACAAATTTCAGCTGAAATCTTGAAAAAGATGAAGAAAACGGCTGAAGATTTCTTAGGTGAAGCTGTTACTGAAGCGGTTATTACGGTGCCTGCTTACTTCAACGATTCACAACGTCAAGCAACGAAAGATGCGGGTCGTATTGCGGGTCTTGAAGTTAAACGTATTATCAACGAGCCAACAGCGGCTGCCCTTGCTTATGGTATTGACAAAAAGCAAGGCGACAACATCGTTGCGGTATACGATTTAGGTGGTGGTACGTTCGATATCTCTATCATTGAAATCGATAGTGTTGAAGGTGAGCAAACATTTGAAGTATTAGCAACCAATGGTGATACGCATTTAGGCGGTGAAGATTTCGATAACCGTCTGATTAACTATTTAGCAGATGAGTTCAAAAAAGAGCAAAGTTTAGATCTTCGTAATGATCCACTTGCTATGCAGCGCCTTAAAGAAGCTGCAGAGAAAGCAAAAATTGAACTGTCTAGCACGACACAAACTGAAGTTAACTTACCTTACATCACAGCCGATGCAACAGGTCCTAAGCATTTAGTGGTTAAGATCACTCGTGCTAAATTAGAGTCTTTGGTTGAAGATTTAATTACTCGTTCTTTAGAGCCATTAAAAGTAGCAATGGCGGATGCTGATTTATCTATTTCAGACATTAACGAAGTGATTTTAGTTGGTGGTCAAACACGTATGCCTAAAGTTCAGGCTGCAGTGACAGACTTCTTTGGTAAAGAGCCTCGTAAAGATGTGAACCCTGATGAAGCGGTAGCTGTGGGCGCAGCAGTACAGGCTGGTGTTCTTTCTGGTGATGTGAAAGATGTACTACTTCTTGATGTGACGCCTCTGTCTCTTGGTATTGAGACTATGGGTAGCGTGATGACTAAGCTTATCGAGAAGAATACGACGATTCCAACGAAAGCACAGCAAACATTCTCAACAGCAGATGATAATCAAGCTGCGGTAACGATTCATGTTCTGCAAGGTGAGCGTAAGCAAGCGAGCAGCAACAAATCATTAGGCCAATTCAACCTTGAAGGTATTGAGCCAGCACCACGTGGCATGCCACAAATTGAAGTGGCATTTGATATCGATGCTGATGGTATCTTGCATGTATCGGCAACTGATAAGAAAACCGGTAAAGCACAAAACATCACCATTAAAGCCTCTTCTGGTTTAAGTGATGAAGAAGTTGAAGCTATGGTTCGTGATGCTGAAGCGCATGCTGATGAAGATGCAAAATTTGAAGAATTAGTGCAAGCACGTAACCAAGCCGATGGCATGGTGCATTCAACTAAGAAGCAAATTGAAGAAGCAGGCGATGAGTTGCCAAGCGAAGATAAAGAAAAAATCGAAGCGGCAATGAAAACAGTTGAAGAAGCGGTTAAAGGTAACGACAAAGAAGCGATTGACACTGCAACAGCAGCATTAATGGAAGCATCAGCGAAATTAATGGAAATCGCTCAAGCGAAAGCACAAGCTGAGCAAGGTGCTGCTGGCGCCGATGCAGGTGCAGCGCAACAAGAGCCTAAAGATGCAGCGTCTGATGATGTTGTTGATGCTGAATTTGAAGAAGTAAAAGACGACAAGAAATAATTAGGTTTTCCTGATTCATTGTGTAGCGGGCGTTAAGAGGCAACTCTAACGCCCGTTTGTCCAACTTTTATTTGAGCAATGTAAATTATGTCAAAGCGTGATTATTACGAAGTATTAGGCGTTACTAAAAGTGCGAGTGAGCGCGAAATAAAAAAAGCCTATAAGCGTTTAGCGATGAAGTATCACCCAGATAGAAATCCGGGTGATAAAGCTGCTGAAGCGAGTTTTAAAGAAGCCAAAGAAGCTTATGAAATTCTAACCGATGGCGATAAGAAAGCTGCCTATGATCAATTTGGTCATGCAGGCGTTGATCCAAATCGTGGTGGCGGTGGTCATGGCGGCGCTGATTTTAGTGACGTATTTGGTGATGTGTTTGGTGATATTTTTGGTGGTGGTCGCCGTGGTGGTGGTCAACGTCAAGCCGCACGTGGTTCCGATCTTCGCTATAACTTAGAGCTTTCTTTAGAAGAAGCGGTGAAAGGCTTAACCAAAGAATTGCGCATTCCTGCTTTAGCTGCGTGTGAGCCTTGTAATGGCACGGGGGCCAAAAAAGGCACATCGGCGACAACATGCGGGACTTGCCATGGTAATGGTCAAGTGCAAATGCGCCAAGGATTTTTTGCTGTTCAGCAAGCGTGTCCGACGTGTCATGGTCGTGGAAAAATTATTAAAGATCCTTGTCAGCATTGTCATGGTGAAGGGCGTGTTGAGAAAAGTAAAACGCTTTCCGTTAAAATCCCAGCGGGTGTGGATAACGGCGATCGCGTTCGTTTAACCGGCGAAGGTGAAGCTGGCGAGTTTGGTGCGCCAGCGGGGGATCTTTATGTGCAAGTTAGCGTGCGTGAACATGCTATCTTTACTCGTGATGGTAATAATTTATATTGTGAAGTCCCGATTTCATATAGCACAGCAGCCCTAGGTGGCGAAATTGAAGTGCCGACGTTAGATGGTAAAGTGAGCCTTAAGATCCCGAACGAGACACAAACCGGACGTATGTTCCGCATGCGCGGTAAAGGTGTGAAATCGGTTCGCAGTCATGCAGTGGGGGATTTGCTTTGTAAGGTTGTGATGGAAACACCTGTAAAGCTTAATGAGAAGCAAAAAGACTTACTGCGGGAGTTTGAAGCATCATTAACAGGACAAGCAAAGAAACACAGCCCAAAAGCGGAAGGTTTTTTTGATGGGGTTAAAAAGTTCTTTCAAGACTTAAACAGTTAATCTCTTTTTCGACATAAAAAAGCCTCGCGATTGTGAGGCTTTTTATTGCGAAAAATAAAGTTATAACGCGGCTTTTTATACGTTAAAAAAAGCCTGAAGAAGTCGGCATTTGGGGAAGTAATTTAGCACTTAATATGTTAAAGTCCCGCGCTGAGTTCATTGAATCAATTAAAGAGTAGGAATATTATGTCTGATACGTTCAGTACAGTTGAACAACAAGCAAGTTATGGCGTTGGCCGTCAAATGGGTGAGCAATTAGCCTCTAATTCATTTGAAGGTATTGATATTTCTGCCGTTCAAGCTGGTCTTGCTGATGCGTTTGCCGGTAAAGAAAGTGTTGTTGCTATGGAAGATTTGCAAGTGGCTTTCACTGAAATTAGCCAGCGTCTTCAAAAAATTCAAGAAGAAGCTGCGGCTTCGGCATCTGCTGAAGGTGAAGCATTTTTAACAGAAGTGGCTGCACGTGAAGGTGTGTTCACAACAGAATCTGGCCTTCATTATGAAATCATTACAGAAGGTAATGGTGATAAGCCAAGTTCCGATTCGACTGTTCGTACGCATTATCATGGTACTTTTATCAATGGTGATGTTTTCGATAGCTCGGTTGTTCGTGATCAACCTGCTGAATTTCCAGTATCGGGTGTGATTGCAGGTTGGACAGAAGCATTACAATTAATGCCAGTAGGTTCTAAGTGGAAATTATATGTTCCACAACATTTGGCCTATGGTGAGCGCGGCGCAGGGGCTTCAATCCCTCCATACTCTACGTTAGTGTTTGAAGTTGAATTACTCGATATTCTTTAATATAAAGAGCCTAAGTTAATCTTAGGCTTTTTTTTGAGTATAGATTGGGTCTACATGAAGAATGATTTTTTTGAGGGGCGGGCATGATTGAACAAGTAAGAATTGCCATTACCGGTGGCAGTGGGCGCATGGGTAGGACCCTCATAGAGTCTGCAAAGCAGCATGATAATATTATTTTAGGTGCAGCGATTGAGCGTTCTGGGTCAACTTTAATGGGAGTGGATGCAGGAGAGCTTGCAGGTGTAGGGGCGATGAATGTCTCTATTACTGACTCACTGGATAAAGCCCGTGATGATTTTGATGTGCTCATCGATTTTACCTCTCCAGAAGCCAGTGTTGTGCATACTGATTGGTGTGCTCGTCATGGTAAGGCTATTGTGATTGGTACCACAGGGTTTAATCGTGCTCAAAAAGAGCAAATTGCTGCTTATGCAGAAAAAGTCCCCGTGGTCCTTGCACCGAATATGTCTGTGGGCGTGAATTTGATGTGGAAGTTATTAGAGCAGGCCGCACAAGTAATGGGGGACTACAGTGATATTGAAATTATTGAAAGTCACCACAGACATAAAAAAGATGCGCCATCAGGGACAGCACTTAAAATGGGCGAAGTCATTGCCGAGACGCTTGATCGCGATCTAGACAAATGTGCTGTTTATGGCCGAGAGGGTATCACAGGCGAAAGAGATCGTGAGACGATTGGTTTTTCAACCATTCGTGCTGGCGATATTATCGGTGAGCATACTGCTCTCTTTGCTGATATTGGCGAACGTATTGAAATTACGCATAAGTCATCCAGTCGTATGACCTATGCCAATGGTTCTATGCGAGCCGCATTTTGGCTCTATGAGCAAGAGGCTGGACTCTATGATATGCAGCAAGTCTTAGGGCTTAAATCGTAATTATTTGAAAACCGCCAATTGAGCGGTTTTTTTTTGAAAAAAAGATTTTATTTGCATAGACAGGCGTTATTTTTGCATATAAAATTATCCGAATTTGCCAAATTTTAGCTTTTTTATGACTATTTAGCTAAAAAAAGGCACTAATAAAACATTGTTTTTCAATGGTTTGACTCTTATGGAGGTCGTGTTGACTAAGTCTGCCTTACTCGTACTCGAAGATGGGACTGTATTCTCTGGCACAGCAATCGGTGCTACTGGAATGACTGTTGGTGAAGTGGTATTTAATACTTCAATGACGGGCTATCAGGAAATATTAACAGATCCTTCTTATGCTCGCCAAATCGTGACATTAACTTATCCACATATTGGTAATACCGGCACTAATGATGAAGACAAAGAATCAGATTCAGTCCATGCCTGTGGTTTGATTATTCGTGATTTACCTTTAGTTGCCAGCAATTTTCGCGATACGCAGTCTTTAGGTGATTACCTTAAAGCCAATAATATTGTCGGTATAGCTGATATTGATACTCGCAAGCTGACACGCATTTTACGTGAAAAAGGCGCACAATCGGGTTGTATTGTGGTGAGTGAGCAAGGAGAAGAGTTAGCGGAAACTCAAGCAAAAGCGTTAGCCGCTGCAGAATCATTCCCTGGTTTGAAAGGCATGGATTTAGCCAAAGAAGTGACGACTGATCATCAATATCAATGGCGTAAAGGCAGCTGGCGTCTTGTGGGAGGGTTACCTCAAGATACGCCCAGTGACGCGCTTAAATATAACGTCGTGGCATTTGATTATGGGGTGAAACGCAACATTTTACGTATGCTGGTGGATAGAAGTTGTGATGTGACCGTTGTCCCTGCAACAACCAGTGCCGCAGAAGTCCTGGCCATGGCGCCCGATGGTATTTTCTTATCTAATGGACCTGGCGATCCGGAGCCTTGTGATTATGCTATTGAGGCGATTCAGGAGATATTAAAAACAGAGATACCTGTCTTTGGTATTTGCTTGGGTCATCAATTGTTGGCCCTGGCTTCTGGTGCTAAAACATTAAAAATGAAGTTTGGTCATCATGGTGCTAACCATCCGGTGAGTAATATTGAGCAAGGTAATGTGATGATCACCAGTCAAAACCATGGTTTTGCTGCGGATGAAGCCAGTTTGCCCAGTAATATTAAAGTGACGCACAAATCGTTATTTGACGGTTCATTACAAGGTATCCATTTGACGGATAAGCCTGCATTTAGTTTTCAAGGGCATCCTGAAGCGAGTCCGGGACCTCATGATGCAGCGCCATTATTTAATCATTTTATCGAGTTAATCGAAGCTTACCGTAGTAACGCCAAATAATCAGTGGGATCTGGGAGAAGATTAAAGCAATGCCAAAACGTACAGATATAAAAAGTATTCTCATCCTAGGCGCGGGTCCAATTGTCATTGGGCAAGCCTGTGAGTTTGACTATTCCGGTGCTCAAGCCTGTAAGGCTCTAAAAGAAGAAGGTTATCGAGTTATTCTGGTTAACTCTAACCCCGCGACGATTATGACCGATCCTGACATGGCCGATGCGACATATATCGAGCCTATTCACTGGGAAGTGGTGCGTAATATTATCGAAAAAGAACGTCCAGATGCGATTCTCCCTACCATGGGGGGCCAAACGGCATTGAATTGCGCCCTTGAACTTGAAAGCCAAGGGGTGTTAAAGGCATTCAATGTGGACATGATCGGCGCAACGGCTGATGCCATTGATAAAGCGGAAGACAGAAGTCGTTTCGATGAGGCGATGAAATCGATTGGACTGGATTGTCCTCGCGCAGGTATCGCCCATACTTTAGATGAAGCACATCAAGTATTAGAGCAAGTGGGCTTCCCCTGTATTATTCGTCCGTCATTTACCATGGGCGGTAGCGGTGGCGGTATTGCTTATAATGTTGAAGAATTTGAAGAAATCTGCTCTCAAGGTTTAGAGCTCTCACCCACGAATGAGTTATTGATTGATGAATCCCTCATTGGTTGGAAAGAGTATGAAATGGAAGTGGTGCGCGATCGTAATGATAATTGTATCATTGTGTGCGCCATTGAGAATTTTGACCCTATGGGGGTGCATACTGGTGACTCGATTACTGTTGCTCCAGCACAAACGTTAACGGATAAAGAATATCAATTGATGCGAAATGCGTCTTTGGCCGTATTACGTGAAATTGGCGTAGAGACCGGTGGCTCTAACGTTCAATTTGGTATCAATCCCAAAGATGGTCGCATGGTGATCATTGAAATGAACCCACGTGTTTCTCGCTCATCCGCACTGGCCTCTAAAGCAACAGGTTTCCCTATTGCTAAAATTGCGGCTAAATTAGCCGTGGGCTTTACTCTTGATGAGTTGAGTAATGACATTACAGGCGGGGCGACGCCAGCCTCTTTTGAACCTGCCATCGATTATGTCGTAACAAAAGTGCCGCGTTTTAATTTTGAGAAGTTTGCAGGCTCTAATGATCGCCTCACAACCCAGATGAAATCAGTGGGTGAAGTCATGGCTATTGGCCGGACTTTCCAAGAGTCATTGCAAAAAGCATTGCGTGGATTAGAAGTGGGTAAACAAGGCTTAGATCCTGAAGTGGATTTAGATGATGCGCAGGCCTTATCGCGTATTCGCCATGAATTAAAAGAACCCGGCGCTGAGCGTATTTGGTACATTGCGGATGCATTCCGTGCGGGTTTATCAGTAGAAGGCATTTTTAAGCTGACCAATATCGATCCTTGGTTTTTAGTACAGCTTGATGAGCTGATTAAGCTTGAAGCTTTTGTGGCTGATGTAGGTCTTTCAGGATTGAATGAAGATTTATTACGCAAATTAAAGCGTAAAGGCTTTGCTGATGGCCGTTTGGCTACATTGGCGGGTGTCAGTGAAACTGAAGTCAGAAAATTACGTCATCGTCATGAGATTTTACCTGTTTATAAGCGAGTGGATACTTGTGCGGCTGAATTTGCCACAGATACGGCTTATTTGTATTCGACCTATGAAGAAGAATGTGAAGCCAATGCCTCAAGTCGTGACAAAATTATGATTTTAGGTGGTGGCCCTAACCGAATTGGTCAAGGTATTGAATTTGACTATTGTTGCGTACATGCAGCGCTCGCGCTGCGTGAAGATGGTTATGAAACCATCATGGTCAACTGTAATCCTGAAACAGTTTCAACGGATTATGATACGTCAGATAGATTGTATTTTGAGCCTGTCACCTTTGAAGATGTGCTTGAAATTGTGCGTATCGAAAAGCCTAAAGGCGTTATCGTGCAATATGGTGGTCAAACTCCGCTGAAATTAGCCCGTGATTTAGAGGCTGCAGGCGTGCCTGTTATAGGAACGAGTCCAGATGCGATTGATAGAGCAGAGGATCGTGAACGTTTCCAGCAAGCCATTGAACGTTTAGGCATGAAACAGCCTGAAAACGATACGGTAACTACGGTTGAGGGAGCAGTCATTTCAGCCGAACGTATAGGCTATCCGCTAGTGGTTCGTCCTTCCTATGTATTGGGCGGACGTGCGATGGAAATTGTCTATGATAAACAAGATTTACTTCGCTATTTCAATGAAGCGGTAAGTGTATCAAATGCGTCACCGGTATTGCTTGATTCATTTCTCGATAATGCCATTGAAATTGATATCGATGCCATTTGTGACGGCACCGATGTCGTGGTAGGTGCCATTATGGAGCACATTGAGCAAGCGGGTGTGCACTCTGGGGATTCGGGTTGTTCATTACCGCCTTATACCTTGAGCCATGATATTCAAGAAAAAATGCGCACTCAAGTGAAACAACTGGCGATGGAGCTAGGAGTTGTGGGGTTAATGAACGTACAGTTTGCTGTTAAAAATAACGAAGTGTACATGATTGAAGTTAACCCTCGTGCTGCTCGAACTGTGCCTTTTGTGTCTAAAGCCATTGGTAAGCCGTTAGCTAAGATTGCAGCAAGAGTCATGGCGGGTCAAAGCTTAGCCTCACAGGGTTTTACTCAAGAAATAATTCCTCCTTATTATTCGGTGAAAGAAGTGGTGCTGCCTTTTAATAAATTCCCCGGTGTGGATCCTATGTTAGGGCCTGAGATGCGCTCGACAGGTGAAGTGATGGGAGTGGGAAATACCTTCGCCGAAGCTTACGCCAAAGCGCAATTGGGGGCGACCTGTGAAGTGCCAAAATCGGGTCGAGCGTTATTGTCTGTGCGCAACAGTGATAAAAAACGTGTGGCCGACTTAGCCTCTAAACTCATTGAGCTAGGGTATGAAATTGATGCAACACACGGTACGGCGGTGATCCTTGGTGAAGCGGGCATTAATCCACGTTTAGTGAATAAGGTCCATGAAGGGCGTCCGCATATTCTCGATAGGATTAAAAATGGTGAATACACTTATATTGTCAATACCACCGAAGGACGTCAAGCGATTGAAGATTCTCGTCAATTACGTCGCGGGGCATTGCGTTATAAAGTGAATTATACCACTACATTAAATGCTGCATTTGCGACCTGTATGGCTCACTCGGCAGATGACAGAAACAATGTCACTTCGGTGCAAGAGCTACATCAACGTTTGTTAAATTAATAGCCACTCACTGTAATAGATAATGTAAATAATTAAAAAAGCCGCGTTATGCGGCTTTTTTATTTTGGTGTGATCAACGATTAATGCGGCTTTTCACAGACATAATGAGCTTCAGGGTTTTTTCTAAATGCTTCAGAGTTTATCGCTGGACATACCGCACGAATGCGCTCTTTGAGGTGGGTGACTTGTTCCCAAGTGATGGCCATGGGATCAAAAACAATAGGAAAGCTTTGAACGGTTTCATCATTAATTTGAGCAAGCAGCGTTTCATAACGTTGATCCTCGATGCCAGTTTGCCAGATAGACTCGAAGTTATTGATAAACTCCTCTATTGCTAGCGGATTATTCTCTCGTTCAATGATCATAATATTTTCCATGCTATTATGCTCTGCATTGTCAGAGAAGTTATAACTGCCTGTGATTAACGTATCGTTATCGATGAGGGTGTATTTATGATGCATTTGTTTGGCGTAAGAATAATGCCAGCGATAACTGTAGCTTTTAAAGCGCACATCAATCCCTTGTTCGCGCAGCATATAGCTATAATGACTGCCTTTATCATAACAGGCTTGCTCTTGAGAGGGGGTAGTGGCTTGTTCAAGACAGGCTTGACGTTCTGCTTGTTCTTGCTCATGAGTATAAAGGCTAATATATTCTTGAATATCTAAGTATATGTCAATATCTACATTTCCTTCAGCCTGTTTATTTAGTAAGGCTTGAGTAATGGGCCATGAGCGTAAATGACCACTGGCGATTTTGATACTGGATTCTGCTTGATTAATATAATCTACCAGCGTATCTGATACGGTATTTCTGCCAGAGACTTTAGAGAAGGTTTCGCCATAGCGAGTGGTGGATGTGTTGAAATTACTCGATGTAAAACGGGTATTCAGAGAGTGCGGCTCATTTTTTTGATAACGGGAATCAATGATTGACTGAACAGTACAAGTATCGCAGGTGAAATCGCGAGAATGATGCCAAAGTAAATTAAATTCGTCTTGAAATGCATTAATGAATTCAGCATTGTTTTTTACAAAAACCGTGTTTTCATCATAGCGGGTTGCAGCAGAGTAAGACCAATTTGCGCTACCTGAAATAAGTTGAGCACTCTCCAATCCACTGTCGATAATCGCAAATTTATGGTGCATAATTTTATTGACATACCGTACATCAATGAGGGCTTGTTCAAGCTTTTCTGATAGGGTACCAGAAGGCGATTTTCTGTCTTTTAAGGCATTATTGGAGATCACTCGAATTAACACCCCTCTTTGCACTGCATCAGAGATAGCTGCCAATATGCGATTGTCTCTGAAACTATACATGGCAATATCTATGGAGACACTGGCTTGATGAATGGCTTCCACCACCTTAGTTAAGTGAGAAGCGTCATAGGGAGCGGGTGAAAAGATCACTTCAATATTACCATTTGCAATAGCACAGGCATGTGGAAACAATCCTGTAAGTACATTCAGTGTTGTCGGCCCAACATATTTTATGTCATCGATTTCTTGCAATGAAGTAAATTGCCTATCATCTTCGGTTTCTGCTTGGCCATCAGCGCCATTTCGCGTGCGAATAATACTATGGGCAGCGGTGGGGTAAATGCCACTTTCTTTTAGCAGGTCAACACTTGTTAGTGGTGAATTGGTGAAGGCCAACAAATCATTCAAGCAATAATCGGCAAAGCTGAGTGGTGAAAATAACATTGGTGTGATGAAAGTGAGTTTTTTCATCCATTGGCGTTTATGACGCATAAAATCCCTCTGTGATGTATTGAGTCAATCTTGCTCTTTTAAAAATGTATGTAAATCGATTGATTTACATACATTCTATATAAGTCATTGGTAATATTGGCTATTTAAAGATTCTATATTTAACTTAATTGCAACGAAGGTGAAAAACAAGCGCTTGACGTCACAATTATGTTAAATAAGGTTTGATTGCTGAGATATTGATCGATCATCACGACTTAATAAAGGTAAGTAACTGTTTTACATTAATAATATACTGATGGGTAAAATAAAATAAGTCTTTGCTTAACGGTATTTTATTAATTTGTGTTAATCATTGTGGTTAATGCTTTGTTAATTATTGCCTGTGTATTTGTTATGCTGTATATTGCCGCATCTTGACCTATTATCTTTAAATATTAATGGGTTATGTTTTTTGTTTCGATGACTAATTATTGAATTTGATTCAATTTTTATGCGATGGCTAATCGAGTCAAATGATTGTTGTCTGGGGTTGTTGAGTCAATAAAGCATTTTTTAACGAGAACACATCTAAGCGGTAAAAATCATCAAGGTCGATGACGATAATGCATTACCGTATTTAACAAAGGAATGGATAGAAATGAAAACCAGTAAGTTGTATTTAAGTTGTATTATTGCCTCTTTATTAATCACAGGCTGTGGTGGCTCTAGCAGCGATGATGCGCCAGAAGTCAGTAAACCTGATCCTGTTGTGATCCCAACACCAGAGCCCGAGCCGACAGTCACAATGAGTGGTAAAGTGATTGATGGTTACGTCTCTGGGGCAACAGTATGGTTAGATTTAAATGGAGATGGTGTCTATAACGAAGATGAGCCTAGCACAGTGTCACAAGCAGCTGGAGAATATCATTTAGAACTTTCAGCAGAAAACCAAGCGTGTGCTCAGTACAGTAATTTATATGTGGATGTGCCTGTGGGGGCTTTTGATGAAGATAATGGTGAAGTCAAAGCAGCTTATCAGATGATGCTGCCAGCTGGTTTTAGTCCTGTGGAGGGCGATGAGGTTTTTCACGTTACCCCTATCACAACGGTACTTTTTCAAATGCTCAATACTGAGCTTCAAAACCGTGGCGCCGAATTTGGTTCATGTGAGGCACTCAAAGATAATGATGCTTTACGTGCAATCGTAGAGACAGAGCTCGATGAAGCGCTATTGAGTATTGTGGACAGATATAACCTTTCTATTGAGAATATTTTTAGTGATTTTATTGCGACAGGTGATAATGACAGAAAACAGCTTGCACTCAATATTGTCAAAGGATTAAAAGCCAGTTTAGCTTATCAAACCACGGCAAAAGAGCGCTTCCCTAAGGCGGATTTTATTCGTGTTGAGTTTTATCAAGGCAGTGCAATCGATAATAATAATGCCTACCCAGAGGCGTGGTATCGAGATATTGCTATTTGGAACCCTGATGGCTTTCAATCAGAGCTTGTGAAAGTGTCTGATGATTTACAAACGAAAGTACGTGATATTTATTTACGTGAGGTGACCAATATACGTTGGGGTGAATATGGCGAGTTGGCACAGAAGAAAGATAGGTATAGTTATGGCGGAGATGGTTCAACATATACCTGCGCAAATTCAGAAGCGGTAATTATACGGCATATGAATGATGAACATCTGGAAGTGGAATTTGCGTTAAGCAATGAAAGTTACAGTGATGAAGTTGCGACTGTTAAAGAGTGTGATAATCAGGTTTACTCGGGTGGAGATAATCGCTACTTTGAAACCAGCTATGTTGATATGGGCATTTTTTATGAATCTCGTTTTGATACCAGTAAAGTTAATGTCGAGTTTACTGCACTGGCTGATTGGGTTGAGCTAGAAGGTAAGAGTGAGCAACTTGATGTGGATCTATTCATCGAGTATTTTGAAGGCTTAGCGTATCAATTTGATAAAGTTGTTGATGAAGAGCGGCATTCTAGTTGGTGGAAGCGTTCAACCGATGATATGCATGGCAATCGCATTATTATAACAAAGGATCAGAATGGCTGGGAAAAGATGAGCTATCAAGATGATGGAACATACATTTTAACTTGTAGCCAAGATGGTGAAACTTGGGGGGAATGTTCTTAAGTTAAAATAAGGCAAGCGTTATTATTTTAGAGCGTTTGAAAGAGTGACGCTAGCGTTGTTAACACCATAAAAAAGCCGCGATAGCGGCTTTTTTATCAAGATTATTTCCGTTCTGCACCGTTTCTGGTTTGACCACTTTAATAGAGAAAGTGTTTAATCCTAGAAGATGGCACTTTATGGGCTGTGTTAATGTCGATAAATTCCTCAGTATTGTCGACTAAAGCCTTATCATTATGCCTGTAGAAATAGAATTACAAACATTGAGTCATTCTGGTTTATCTTCGAACCCCTCCTCAAAGTCGATTATGGATATGGCATTATCGGACCCTTTTACAGATAAAGGGGTGACTGAGCAAAAGTTAGCGGGATTATTTTCAACATTAGCCCAACAAGCCGAAAATGATGATATGGCTAGTATCATTACGTTAATGAAAATTGCTGTGAAACCAAAGGTTAATGAACAAGTTGATTTAGCGGCTCAAAAGGCGAGTCAAATTTTGCAAAAATTAATTGGGCGCTCTGAAATTGGGAGTCAAAAGCATAATGTGATGACAACGGCGGCGAAAGCACTTTATGAGCAGACTGATAATAAAGGCAGTTTACCCGCTTTTTTATTAACCGCGGCTATGCAGGCTTACCATGTTCAAGGCGAAAATGGACAGGTGACTGAAATACAAGGAGAGATAGATGAGCAAAGTAGCCAGTCTTCTTCTACTCAATCATCTCAAAGTGGTTTAACCCTTGAGAATTTAGCGTTGCACAATAGTGAGTATGGGCAAGAAACGCGAAGAGGGCCGAATACGATGAGTGTGAGTCAAGGCTCTGACAATGTCAGTTCTTTAACGTCTGGTTTGATATCTTCAACATCTTCAACATCTTCAACATCTTCAACGTCTTCAACGTCTTCAACGTCTTCAACATCTTCAACGTCTTCAACGTCTTCAACAGCTTCAACAGCTTCAACAGCTTCAACAGCTTCAACAGCTTCAACAGCTTCAACAGCTTCAACAGCTTCAACATCTTCAACATCTTCAACATCTTCTACGACATCAAGTTCTACTCGATCTTCAACTGAATCGACGATTAATTCTCTGAGTAATGACAATGTGACTTTGCATAATCAAGTCAATGATCCTGATGTGATAATAAAATATGATGATAGCCCATTATATGATGAGAGACTCAAGGGTCAGCGAATTGAATATGGTTATACTGCTCCGCATGGAAAATTTAAGCAGGATACAGAATCCCTCCAAGGTGATCCATCGATTGAATCGAATGACAGAGTGGATATTTCTCCCTTAGAGATCGAAAGTGCTGAGCTTAAGTTAACCCCATCAGAACTTAAGGAGCAACTTAATCAGTTACAAGAGCGCTTCCTTAAGCTTTACACGGGAACCTTTATTGACAATACAGACGAGAAAGATGAGCTAAAAGCACAGTTAAGAGAAAAATACACGAATTACTATAGCCACATGCCAATATCAGAAATTAATTATGCCATTACGATGAACGAGCAAGCTCATGAGCTTTTATTAACACAATTATCAGCGGTGGATTTAAATAATCAAGACGAGTTGAATGAAATGACTGATGACACGCTTAAAGCATACGGTCAGCTGACTGTGTTAGACACTAATCTTGATGTGTTGTTTGAACAACTCTATCTAAGTAAACAATTACAACAAGAGCAGCATTTCGCTTAAGCAGCCCTGTGAGTCGATATACCCAAACCACTTGAAAGTGCATGTTTTCAGAGCCCGTAAAAAGGCTTAATTCAAGGCGCATTATTGAAAGAA
>NZ_CANLKR010000005.1 GCF_947491715.1 uncultured Shewanella sp.
ACGGGTGGTGGGTTAAACCTTACCCGACAGGGACTTGCACCCTGCAAGATGCATCAAGCTTCGCTTGACGCACTAACACCTCCAGCAGAGGCACAGCTATGTTGCGTCCTGTTGACTGCCCTTGTTAACTATCGTTTGCTCAATCATTTTGTTGCGTTTTACCCAAAATGCTATTGCACCGATAGGTATTGTAAAAGTAAATATAAATGGAGCGAATTCACTTGCAGCACTAGCACCAACACCCAGAAGTTTAATTGTTACTATTTTTGTAACTATTTCGCCAGTTGTCCAATTCATTGCAACCGCACCTACACCAACAAACGATAACAAGTACCAGCGCCACTTTTTCTCTATAGGGGTTCGATAAACAAAAAAGCAAGTTACAATCATGAATATTGGAGTGACAATTGTTAGGGCCAGTATCAAAAATTTCGGTACACTTAATTCTGCGTTAGCAAATGAGCTTAATACCCTTTGCGATTCATTAGTGCGGTAGACATTAATCCCTGTTACCAAAAGTTTGCCATCTTGCTTCGTCATGGAAACACTTGATATTGACCAACCTACTTTAAATTGAGATTCGAAGGAAAAATTCGCCGACCAAACATCATTGAATATGCGAACATTGGAACCCATTAATTCATTTTTTATAGGCTCACCTTCAGGGAAAAATCCAGACAGCTCATCCAATTTTTCAACTGTTAATTTGGCAAGAAGCTCTGGATGCATTTGAGCTTTTATATATCCATAATTTTTTACTCGAAGTAGATCTAAATAGTCCCTAGCAAAAGATGATTCTTCTTTTGGAACTGTAGATTCTTTCATATCTTCGTACGAACACCCCACCATAAATAATACAAAAATGATGGTTAATATATACTTCATTTAATTGAACTCTCCATAAGATTGCTAACGCCCAAAGCAGCGGCGCGCGTTAGCGCGTCCAGCCACAGGGTGATACTGCCATTGCTTGTTATGTTTTTAATAATCAGGGCCACAATCGACCACTTTAATTTCTTTACCAATAAAATTGCTTAGCTCTTTTGATATAAGGGCAAATTGCTCCATGACTTGATCACTGTATGGGCGAGCCCCACAAAAATTGATAGCACCTCGCTTCGATGGTTCTTTTGGCCAAACAATTATTTCGATGCCACCAGGCCCTTTGGCTCTTGACCAATAACAAAGCTCTAAATCTTTGAACTCACCGAGATCTATGTACACAGTTTTATTTTTGCAATTAAGACCGAATAAATTCTCATGCTTCCAGAAGAAAAAATGCCTACTTCTCTTTTCTATTAGCACACGCTTGACCTCATAAGGTAAGTTCTCATAAGAGTCTGAGTGATCTCCAAGCCTCATGTAAGGAGCTTTATCTACTTGCAGTGTATCGATCTCGCTACTCCTGAAAAATAATCTTTATATAGCGCGCATGCGCGTTTTTCTTTTATTTATAATCAATAGATTACCATCAAAAAACACAGTTAGCCACCGATTTAGTTATCAATTGGTTATCAACCAGACATCAATTGGTTATCAACCAGTTATTAACTAGCTATAAACTAGCTATCAACTAGCTATCAACTAGCTATCAACTAGCTATCAACTAGCTATCAACTAGCTATCAATTAGATATCAATTAGATATCAATTAGTTACCAACTGGTTATCAGCTAGCCATCAATTAGCTATCAATTAACAAGAGGTTCGTTACATGCAAAGCGCGCACAATACTGTTCTAGTGCTATATTCAGCCATATTCAACACAGCCAATTCAAAGAAAGCCCAGTGGCTTTTGCTTGTCGTTTTTAGATCCCCATAGAAGATACCGAAAGTATTTTATCAGTCATCACGTGAGCGAAGCACGGACGCAGAGGTAACCGGAGTTGAATCAGGGATGATGAATCTAAAGCAATAGCAATGACAGAGGCGGTCTCCAGAAAAGGGATATGAGCCAACCGCCTCTGCTTTAGTCACTGTGTGAGTACGATACTGAGTTACTTAATCTGAACTCGGGTTAACGAGTGTCAAAAAATTTAAATACTTCATTTAAATTCAATATATTAATAAATGATTAGATATTCTTCATTTTGTATATTTTGCTTAATACCGAGATTTTTTTCAATATCAAGGCGGGATTTCGTGCCTAATAGCTGGCTATTAGTAGAAAACTCAACACAGATAGGGGAAAAAATAGCAATATTAAGCGGCGCTGCTAATCCCGAGCTCAGGTTACTTAGGAAGATTACCGCTAATAAGCCCCCCTCCCCCCCGAAAATCTACCAAAACACTATGAACAACTGATAGAGATGCTAGGGAATTTTGAATTACCAACAACGCGAGAGGACAGAGTGTTTCCAAAAGTTGTTAAGCCGAAACCCAGTAAATATCCCCCATAAAAACGAAAATGCCAGTCATCTAAACTGACTGGCATTAACCAGCCGCCGGCTTTTATCAACATATTGGCGAAGAAATCTCCCCGAATTCATGATAGCGAGTGGTACAAAGAGAGAAATAAAATAATAAAAAGGTTAAATTTAACTGAGTGCAATCGTTAAATTAAGAGCGTGAAAACCACATATACGAAACATAAGAACTACACCAATAATACATTTGTACTATTATAAGTATAAGCATTGTAGTCATTCAAGAAGGTCGTATTTGTGTTGAAAAACGTATTTAGATTTTTTTCATACAAAGTTAAAAAAGTTCAAAACATGGAGCAACTTGAAGAATGTGAAGCTTTAATCAAGAAGAGTTTTGGGCGTGTGATGAGGTTTGGTATTGAGTCTATAGGAAAAGAGCAATCATCTTCCAACATCTGCCATTTTTTTTGCCAGAACAAAAAGGGTCAAGTGATAGGCGTTGTCAAACTCGTAGAGGCGCAGTATTTACTTGAATCAAAAAATCTGATGCTAGAATATAGACTTAATGAATTACCTCGGGAAATATTACCCAATGTATCTGTAGTAGTCGGTGTTTGTGTAGATCCATCTGAAACTAAGCAGATCATTAGTACTAAGTTAATAATAGAAGTCTATCAATTTCTGATAAAGAGTGGAAAAGTAATGGCAATTGGTTTAGTAAAGCCAGGAGTATATTGGAGACTGTTAAAGTTGGGTATTAGGCCTTTTTCTTCTATAAAAACAAAGGTAAAAAGTGGTGGTTACAGAGTTCCTATGGCACAATTTATATACAAACCAAACTATTTTTTGTTTACTTTGTTTTTATTTTTTATAAAACTTATAAAAACAAAAAAGCTAAATAGAAACTTACTACATTTAGTAAAACAAATAGAAAAAAATGAATGTAGCTATATGTTTAACGAAATAAAACATGAAAACTTATCATCTAAAAATTTAAGAGAAACCTTATTCTTAGGTGTGTCTAAAAAATCAATTAATCAATTTTTCGCAAATTCAATAGTTGTCGATTGTCAGAAAGGAGATTTGATTTTAAAAGCAGGGAAAACGGTTGATCGTTGCAGCTATTTTATTTTAAGCGGTTTTGTTCTTGTAAGTGACAATGGTCAAGTAAAAGGAAAATTTATGGAGGGGGATTTATGTGGAGAGCCCCCTTTTTTGCAAAAACAGTCCAAAAGTATAGACCTGATTGCTGGTTGTGATCATGTAAGAATAGGTATTGTTAGTTTAAATGCATTGAATAATATTACTAACAGAAAAGATATGATGAGAATATGGAGTAACATCTCGATGAATTTGTCAAAAAAAGTCATGACAAGAGAAATTAAATTCGAGGGGCATAGAAATGGATGAAGCAAACATTATTTTATCTTATTGGTTTTATAAACATTATCGCTTAGATGTCATTAAGAAACTCATGTTAAATAAAAAGCCTTTGTGGTTTAATTCTACACCACAGATTGATAATGAAATTAGTGAGAACTTCTCTGATATGCTGAAAATGGCAGGTGATGGAAAGTATAATGATTGGATTACTTGTAAAAATAGAAATCTTGCTTATATTATTTTATGTGATCAATTTCCAAGGCATATTTTTAGAAATAAAGCCGAAGCTTTTTCTTATGATGAAAGAGCGTTAGATATTTGTCTTTATGGTTTAGATCATGGATTTGACAAACACCTCAATATTTTCCAAAAATATTTTTTCTATTTACCGTTAATGCATAGTGAAAATAAGAATATTCAAATGCTTTCCAAAGTCTATTATGATGACTTGATTAAAGGTTTTTTTTGGCCTCCAAAAGTAAAGAAATTTGTCAGGGAATTTGTTTATAGGCACAAAGAGATAATTGATCGGTTTGGCCGATATCCTCATCGTAACGAGGCACTTGGAAGAATTTCATCTGCTGAAGAATTGGCATTTTTAAAAGAACCAATGTCATCATTTTGAATAAAAATAATATGGTAACCTTCCATATTCCTTTAAGTATTTTATAAAAATGAACATAAAAAACAACGATAAAGAAAGCATATTATAAACAGAACAAGCAGAGCCAACTATTATTAACCTATTACATACTAAGGTTTATTACCCTTCTCATCACCGATTAAAACAAAATATTTTTTATTAAATTGCACTTAATGGAGAAGTAAAAGATTATTCGATATATCATTGGATATTACTGGCAGCTTAGACCTCATCGATATAATGGCGGGCTGACACCAAATGAATTAAAGCGGTTGTTTTGGGTAAACTCTAAGATCGTGGCCAATTTTAGTTGACCACGGTACTATCGCTTTCAAATAAAAGCGATAGATTGCAACATACCATTCATTCAATCTTGCATCTTGCGATATTCCGCAACCGGTAGACCGCCCACTCCCCAATCTTCTAGGCCCACTTCATCAATAACCACAAATGTGGTGGCAGGATCTTTATCGAGTACCCGCGCAAGCAGCTCCGTTGTCCCTTTGATAAGTTCAGCTTTTTGTGCTGGTGTGGTGCCTTCTCGAGTAATTTTAATATTGACGTAGGGCATATCATTCTCCATGTTATTCGACTAAACATACGCTAATGGCTTATTCCATCATTTACCTCTGGCTCTTTACTTAACTCTAAACACTCAAATCCAAACGCTCATAATGAAACACTTTGGACATGATCTGCCACTTTCTATCAATAAAAATAAGGGTTAAAAGATCAGTAAAGAATTTCTCCCCTATAGCGCACTCAACCCGCGCAATCGCTGTCACAGGTCCTGCAAATTCGATAGACACGATGCGATCTTGTCTCAACTCTTTACGGCTCGCAGGCGAAGGCCGCTTATCCACGATAAGAAAATACTCATCCATATCGCGATAAAGTAATGTCCCCTCCGTTGCACAAACATAATGGGCCTTAGAATGAAAAACCGCCGCGAGTAATCTCGTATCACTATGATAGAGTCCATCAAAATAATGAGACAAGACTTGAGTAACCGCTTTTAATTCAGTATCGATATCATGCTCTTGATGTTGATTCATTCGCTTAATAATCCTTCTGCACGCATAGCATCCTGTACCTTTTCTCGCGCGGCAACACGTTTGGAAAAAGCCAAGATATTTGGCCATTGTGCTAACGCTATCCCTGATGGTGTGGCCCAATTAGATACCACAAAAAAATACGCATCGGCAACAGAAAACTTGTCCCCTAACAAGTAAGGTCTTCCATCGTCAAAAATAGACTCAAAATGTGCCATTTTTTGCTTTACCTGTTTTCTGGCTTGAAGTTTTTCTGCATCTTGAGCATGAGATGAAAACAAAGGCCCAAAAGCTTTATGGAGCTCTGCTGAAATAAAATTTAAATGTTCTTGCAATCGCGCTCGAGCTAGTGTGCCAATTGCAGGGGCAAGAGAATTCTCAGGCCTTAAATCCGCAAGATATTGAAGAATCGCGGCCCCTTCTGTTAAATATTCCCCTTTCCCTAAACTTAATACAGGCACATACCCCTTTGGGTTGATGATAGAAAAATCGATTCCCGAATCCGTAACTTGATGCTCTGTATCCACGCTTTCAATCTCAAAATCATCACCTATTTCTTTCAAGATAATATGTGATGCAAGTGAGCAAGCACCTGGTTTATAATACAATTTCATGTAAATTCCTTCTCTGATTTAATGAACTTGTGTATTGTAAACATGTGAAGTTACTTTTGTATACCTGCTATGTTAAAGTAACCAAAATCTGTGGTTACCTTTTAGTAACCACATAGAGAGTCATCGCATAGAAGCACTAAGACATAACAATCAAGATATAAAAACTAAGGAAAACAAATACCATGCTGCCAAGAAGGAAAAACAAGGTGATCCTACCGCCTGAAGAATGCCCAATACATGTTTGTATGGGGATCATAGGTGGAAGGTGGGCGCCCGCGGTTATTTGGTATTTAAGCCAAGGCCCAAGACGATTTAGCGAACTCAAAGATGATATCGAAGGAGTGTCAGCAAAAATGTTAACCACACGCTTAAAAAAATTAGAAGCCGATGGTGTGATTAAACGCGCAGTCATGCCTACATCACCGCCTTCAGTTGAATACAGCTTGACTGATTTAGGGTTAGAATTGAAACCGGCCATAGAAGCCATTGTTGCCGTCGGCCATAAACTCAAGCAAAAGCAAGAACTGAAAATTGACGGCTTAACGATAACAGCCTAACAACAAGAAAAAGCGCCAATCCTTATGATAAGCATTGGCATGCAAATTAACTATGACTCCACCCACTCATTATTCCACCAATTCTGGGCTGGCTTGTTTAGACACTATCACCATGGTTTCAATATTTCCATCAAGCCCCGCCTCAGTACTACTGAGAGGCTGCCACTCACCACTACTCATATCCCATTTACCAATATTATAAATGGGCGAATCAACATTCTCTGTGATCGTAAAAGAACCTGCGGCATAAAGAATATTATTATTTTCAACATAAATAAGAGGTTTGACAAAACCAGACTCAACAGGGGGGGAGTTTGCAATAGGCGACCAACTATCAATAACAGGATTATATTGTGCTAATCCTTCTGCGTCGATTTCAACACTGGTGTCAGACTCATCCGCAACAGAAGTAAAGTTGCCACCAATAAACATGCGATATTTATCGAAAGCCACATACCCCACGACATTGGCATTATCACTGCTAATAGAATCACCATCGCAAGGAGGAGCGCCTACTCGGCACGCAACCCCTATATTCATCCATGATGCCAACTCATTATCCCAAGTCGTGATCCCAGGGTAAAAAAAGCCCCCTACAAACAAGGTATTGGTATAGCTATTAAAAAATAATCCATTAACCGTGTCCTCTACGCCAGCCCCTAAACGTGACCACGCTTGAGTATCAATATCATACATAGCAATACGACTGGCAGACTGCGAGTCAATATCGCCAGTAAATTTCCCCCCCAAGTATAGATAACGATTGTCTTCATCCAAAGACAATGAGGTCACTTGCGCATTAATCGGACTGCTATCACCACTGCCAAGATCCGTCCAAACATCATTCTGCCACTGATAAAGGTAGCCAAAAGCCCCATCGATACCTGCTAATACATTGGTACCACCGGCAACAAACAAGACTTCACTATTAGGATCCCAATATAAGCTCCTCACCTCCTCAGGTAGCTCACTGTTTAATCCACTCCAAGTTTCACCATTCCACAGGGCAATGTAATTCACTGACAAGTTATCAATTTCAGTCATGCAACCTGCGGCAAACAAATTACCTGCAGTTTCATCAAGCACCAAACTATAAAGCAAACCTAAATCATTATTGGATCCATTACAGCTTTCACTGCTATTTGACCCCGTCGTCCCCAATTGCTTCCATTCGCTGCCATTCCAGCGGGCAAGATTAATGTTCGTATCCTGATTAAGGTAAGTGTAATGCCCACCCACAT
This sequence comes from uncultured Shewanella sp., assembly GCF_947491715.1. GTDB lineage: Bacteria > Pseudomonadota > Gammaproteobacteria > Enterobacterales > Shewanellaceae > Shewanella. Next base: position 7,856 of record NZ_CANLKR010000005.1, read on the forward strand.
AAAGCAGATTCTGTGCCTTCAGCTGATAAGTCACGCTATTATACTCATTATCAGATAACGTTAATGCCGCCGTCGCATACTCTCCCACATCGAGTTGAGCATCACTTTTTATATACAAATAACAATAACCATCGCTGGCTAATGTCACTCGCGTTGTCCCTCTTACGACACAAGAAGAAGGAAAGCCTTTCCCATTCATAAATGAAAATGCTGGTATACCTTGTAAATTTCCCAAATGGATATTCAAATTAATATAAAAAGTATGAGAGGAAGTGGTACTGTCATTTTCAATTAAAATACTTTGAACTGTTAATGAGTTTTGCTCTGTATCGGGTGTCGAAACCGTAAAAGCTCCAAACTCTCCTGAAGTCGAATCACTACAGGAAGTCAAACTCAATACCATACAAAGAACACACACAGACTGACTAAATTTCAATTTGAACAAAATGTTATACCTTATTCTTATTAAAAGGGCCCAATAGGCTCATCAATTTTTCCATCTAAAAAGAGGCAAGCCTTTTCTAAAAAGGCAATACACTATAAACATAGATGAAACTATAGCAGGTGCCTAACTTTGTAGAGCTATGATTGAGGACTAATGAAGAATAAAGCCATTCATGACGCTTAATCAGGCATTAACATGCCAATCCCTAATGTGCTCGCACGTGAGATCATCGACATCAAGTTTAACATTCGCCTTTATAAAACATCATCTACCACAAAAATAAAACCCATAAATAACAATAAGCACAATTAAGTCATCCTACGTATCATCAGACAAGAAAATATTAAATAATTAATCTTAAATGGAAAAATAAAGAATGCAAAGAGTAATAATAATTGTATATCAATGATATAAAAATATAAAATAATTAACTTATAATCATATTAATGTCACAAACAAGAAAGAAGCAAGATTGACATCAAGTAGAAATAGGAATTAATTTGAGTTAATAAGTTCTAAATCTTATAAAAAGAAAGTGAACAAGATAAGAAATATTAACGAATAAAAAAGAGCGTTAATAACGTTAAAAAATTAACATTCTATTTTAGGGGCAATAAAAACACTCATAACATAAAAAACAATTTTTATTGATTTGCCAAATTTTACATTGGCAATTTGTTCAGGGCTAATAAAATGATAAAAATAATAACCTCAAAAAAGCACATATTAATTAAAACACTATTATTTCCTGCTTTACTATCAATCACTCTGCTTAGTCATGCCGATACCGATCCACTCAAAGGCCACCATCAATTTATGCCTAAAGAGGATCTATTACTGAATCGTTCCTATTTCAATCAAAATGGTCAAAACGCCTCACACCAATGGAATCAAACTCGTGCGGGACTGTATTTAATGGAAAATGATCAATTACTCGAATATGATAAGCACACCCCTGCCATTGATTATCAGACCGATAGTAATTACACCACTTGTGCATCAAGTACACCTTTATGTGAAAAAAGCCCTGAAATGATCCCTGCTTTTTTATTTAATACTAAAAAGGAATCCATACTCATCGTCGATCGATATCAAGATTATGGTAATAATTGGTGGCGTGCCAGAGCCATTTTAGATAAGCAACAAGTCGCGATACACGTACTCAATGAAGGGTTTGATAATTCCAGCAGCTTTGACATTCCCGATACACACAATTTAGTCAGTGCTGACTTTATTCACAGTGGCCTAGAACAAGTACTTGATATTTCATATCTAAAAAATGGCCCCTACAATGCTAATCTTCCCACCCAACACTTACGATTTCAGTTTATTCAAGCAAAAAATGGCAATGATCCAAGCCAAGGACTCATCGCCACAGTCCCCAGTTCCCTCGCTGGGAGTCTAATCGAGTCTCCCACAATAGCCCAAGATGTTCGCTACGGTCGGCCTGTTGTGGGCGATCTCGACTCTGATGGAAATAAAGACGTCGCTTACGTCGGTAACGGACAAATCAATATTTTTACCGTATGCGCAGGTAATCTCACAGGAACCGTTTGTGAAGGAAAGCAAGCCTTTGATATTGTAAAAAGGGCGCCAGTCGCTTTTCCTAAGATCTATGACCCTATTACGGCTTCATTTTCTCTCGCTGTAGGTAATTTCCATGGATTTGGTGATGAGCTCTTTTTATCCAGCGTTTACAAGATCACAGACTCTACTCAAGCAGATAATGGAAAATGGCGAGCGCAAGCAGGAAGCTATCATTTTATAAAAAATAACGATCTCACATTAACGGCCACAAAAATAGAAAATCAAAACCTAACAAGTCAAATTGATAAAGCTTACTATGATGCTCTCTACCTAAACGCAGGTGGAATTATTCCAGGAGTGTTAACAGTCGGAAGTGACGTGTTAATGAATCAAGGCGGCTATGCGTATGCCATTTCCACGAACCCTCACCCTTGGACTCAAGAGCGAGACGAAGCCTGGGTTGTTTTTCAATTGAATCCTAACATAATGTCTTCTTATTCCTTAGGTAATCTCTTTACATTATACAGCGCTATTCCTGTCAAATTTAGTTTTGCACCCGCTGCTAAAACCATGAAAGTTTCCATCAAAAGTAATAATTTATGGTCCCAAAATGGTAATAACTTTGATTTTCAGCTTTCTAAAGGCGGCATGTTTGTTCATACCACACCGTTTCAACTTCAAGGCATTGCTGCGGGTAATTTTCAAACGTTAACCAACTTACCAGATAGCACAACAGTCGTGAAAAAACTCGCGCTTTCCCTTAAAAATACTGACGATACAAACAGAAGTGACCAAGATAAAACCGTTCTTTTTACAATAGATAACAATGCGACTTTTCAATACCAATCAGAATTTGACACAGCCGGCAGCCTACTTGAACCTTTTTCAGCAGACAGAATGTGGATATACCGCAGAATGTTCCTAAAAGGCTATCGCACCACAGGCGAAGTAGCAGCAGGAGTAGAGAATAACATTCACGGTAAAAATGTACTTTACACGGCTGATTTACAAGGTTTATCAGAGCAGTTAGGCTCACCTTTGCACTATCGAGTAACCGATCATGAAACGCCACAACTCATATTAGGGGCTCCTCCCTCACATATTGACTTTATTCGTCCATCAGGTGAGAAAACCCCAGCTTTAGTCAACATCAGTTATGCTAGAAACCAAGGTTCTGAAGCCTATTCGGCCACGTTGGTTAATACTCAAAGCAATGAAAACCAATATGTCTCAACGGATGAAAACAGCCTCACAAATACCCTTGCCTATGATGAAAGTCATTCAGGAGGGTTAAGTGATACAGGCGTAATTAAAGCAGAAGGTAAAATCAGCTTCGGGGGAAGTTACACCAATCAAAACTTAGACACATTAACCCAAAAAAGCACAGCAAAATCTAGCGTTACCATTACAGAAGCGGCTGGCCCCCATGATAAATTAGGCGTGAAATTAACCACTACAGATTATTATTATTATCCGGTATTGGGGGAATTATCTTGTCCAAAAGGAAAGCCAAACTGCACTGATAATGAAAGAGGACAACGCTATGTTCAATTAACCATTCCAAGTAGTTCGCCTATGGTCTTTGGTGATGCCAACATTTTTAAATGGTATCAACCACTGCACGAACCCGGTAATATTTTCTCTTATCCTAAAACCCTAGCTAACATAGAAAGTCAATATGGCAGCCCCATTAGTGCACTCAGTGACTCAACCATGAGTTATTTGTTAGGCAGTGGCGCCGGTGACTGGCGATTAAATTGGAATAATGGCTTATCCACATCAAGTAAAATCACCAATATTAATAGTGGTACTTGGCATTTAGGCATGTCCATGAGTTATGGAACAGGTAAAGCCGCCGAAGCACTAACGGGCTTGAGTTCAAATAATACCTTCGCCATCAATTACAATGGTGCTGCAAGCGGTTCTTCTGCAACAAGCGGCATATCCAATATCAGTGCAGGTATGTCACTTAACATCAAAAGAGCAACCAGTTTTACCAACCCTCAGGCTTATGCCTATGAAGTCACACCTGTCATATTTGGCGATAAAATCGATCCTGTCAAATACACATCTGATTGGCGTCCAGAGCCTGGAAAGCAAGCCGTCAGCAATGCCGACCCTAATGCGCTTATTGGCGGCGCACTGCAACTCAATTACTTAGTGCATCGAAATGGGGGGAACCTTTGGAGTACGAGTGATGACTATAAACAACACATTGATATTGCTTTCAACAACCCTTCTCGTTGGAGCTTTGATCACCCAAGAGCAACCTTAGATAACGCAGACAATAACTGTATTGGCCATCCTACATCCAACAACTGCGCCATTCCCTATCCTATTAGAGCCGATAGCAATAAACAATTCGCCGATAATTTCTACAATATGAGAGGTTTTTTCATTACACCCGTTAACTCAAATGAAATGCGTAATGCCGCTACGGACGGTGAACAACTCTCTTTATCACTGCGAGTCTATAATTACAGCCTCACAGATATGCCTGAAAACAGTCAACTTCATGTACAAATTTATCGGCAAAATGTGGCGGCAGATGGAATATCATTAGTGCCTAACTCTGCTGTACTGATTGGTGATAGAGACATTTTAGGCGGACGCTTATATGGCGCTGACTCTGCAATAGGGCAAAACTGGACAAGCGTTAACGTGAACTGGGACACGACAGGTTTAGCCAATAGTGGGATCCAGAACTATTATTTTTGGGCCGTTGCATGGGCTGAAGATGCCAGCGGTAACATGATAACGGAGATAGATCACAAAGGCCTAGGGACCACTATCGTACCTTCTCTCTATAATGATATCGCCAATGTGCCAGTCGATAATATCACGCCATATGTGATCAATAATGGCAATGTGCCCGATAATGGGCAAATCTACAGCGTGACAAATAATGTGGGTATGTTTCAAATGCAATTTACGTTATTTCCAAACAAAACCCAAGCAACATCGATACCAATGAGCAACTATACTGCTTTTAACATCCCATCGTCACTTAGCCCGACACGTCAACAAAGTGCAATATCTGCTTCGTCTCAACCCTTCTCCCTCTCCAATTTAGATTACTCCATCAATAATCAAGGAGTGGATGTCACCGCAACACTATCTAGTACTCATCAATTCAACCGTGCTCGATTATATCTCACAAGCAGCCCAGATAACGCTCAACAACAGCTCTTACTCGCCACACTGCAAGTGCCTGCAACCCATGCCGGAGATAAGCGGAATATTCTGCTGCACTTCTCACCAGAGCAATGTGGAGACATGACTGTAAACTTAACTGTTAATGGCATCATTAAACAAGCAGCCAATGCCAGTGAGCCCCTAGTTATCAATGTTCCATGTTATTAATCTGTCGATTTTTGAGCCCTTCATTGAAGGGCTTATACTTAAAAAAACGAAGGCTAATTTAGAATATCATCATTACCATATCTTAAATTAGCCAAACATATTCATTTCAGCATCGACAATATTAATACCTCCGGATGCTAATGACGCCTCATGATCGGCCAAAATCACACCACAGGTTTGTACCTTCGCCTCGTTATCTTCAACCTTAGTTGCCACTTGACTCATTTCTAATGCATTGTCCGTTACTCTCGCACTGACTTGCTCTAAATGAGTATGGGTAGAATCGATACGAGAGTTTGTTACATTAATGGTTTGACCTATCGCGCCCAATTGTTGATCCTTTAGTGCAAGCTCTTCTAATACCAATGTCATCTTTGATGCCAGTGCCGCTTTTTGTTCAGCAATTAATTTTTTTTCTTGAGCTTTGGCGGTATAATCCTCAAGGTTTATAGACCCTTTTTTAACTAAAAATTCAGCCTTATAACCTAATATTGCTTCTGTTTTAGCCCCTAAGGTGACAGCCGAGTTTAATCCCAAATTAACCTTAGTATACGCGCCTACATATTGAGATGAGGACTGTCCAAAAACAATAGAATTTTTCGTGCCTTTTATCATAGTAAAACTGTTTTCAGCCACAATATTGAGTCCCTGTATCGCCTTTTTCACTTTTAGAAAACTCTTTTCTGCGACATTTTCCATAGCTAACATTTTAACGCCTCACTTACCGAGATATGTCATGGGTATATTTGCTGTTATTTTTTATTAAACACTTACAAATCTTAAACTCTGTTAAAAAGTTCTGTTAAAAATGATCCATATTCATTTTTCAATGCTCACAAAATAATACAGAGGCATATTTACCAGTAATAAATGACAAAAAAATGACAGCAAAGCCATTGATGAATAAAAGCGTTAAACCTGTTCAATCTACAACATCAGTAAACATCTACCATACCTAAACAATGAAAGTTATTAACATCAATAGCAGCTAAAACTTAGATCTAAGAAATAAGTATTCATCTAATGTAAAATCAATTTCACAAGGATAGGAAATGTTATCGATTAACTAAATATGTATTGTAATGATTTTTTTAGTGCCCTTCACTTTCGTCATAACCCACACTAAACACACTTAACGCTGAAAACTAAGTTTCACTAATCGATTGAATAATATCTCTTATACCAATCGACAAAGCGTGCGATCCCTGTATCGATTGGTGTCTGAGGTCGATAATCTATGACCTTAAATAAGTCTTCTGTGTCGGCATAAGTCTGATACACGTCGCCAGATTGCATTGGCAGCATATTCTTACGGGCAAGCCGCCCAGTTGTTTGTTCAAGGGCATCAATAAAATCCATTAACTTCACCGGGCTACCGTGCCCTAAATTATATACTTTGTAGGGTGCTGAGCTGCTGGCAGGGGATCCCGTTTCAACCCGCCAAGTTTGACATGTATCAGGGATCACATCCTTAATTTTAATGATCCCTTCAACAATATCATCGATATAAGTAAAATCACGTTGCATATCACCATGATTATAGACATCAATGGCCTCCCCTTCGTACAAGGCGCGTGTAAATTTAAATAACGCCATATCTGGCCTCCCCCAAGGACCATAAACGGTAAAAAATCTCAACCCTGTGGTGGGCACTTGGTATAAATGTGAGTAAGTATGCGCCATTAGTTCATTAGACTTTTTCGTTGCCGCGTAAAGTGAAATAGGATGATCAACGGCATCGGATGTTTGAAAAGGACTTTTTTGGTTTAACCCATAAACAGAGCTGGACGATGCATACACTAAATGCTGAATATGATGATGGCGACAACCTTCTAAAATAGTAAGGTGGCCGACTAAATTACTATCAGCGTAAGCCATTGGATTATCTATTGAATAGCGCACGCCTGCCTGCGCTGCTAAATGAATAACTTTATCAAACCCCTCTTTAGCAAACAAAGCAGCCACGCCTTCTCTATTCGCTAAATCTAACTCTATAAAGCGAAATAAATGATGAGTAATATGGACTAAACGGGCTTTTTTCAAACTCACCGAATAATAATCATTAAGGTTATCAATGCCAACAACTTGGTGTCCTTGAGCACATAACTTTTCAACTACAGCAGCGCCAATAAATCCTGCTGCCCCCGTGACTAAATACTTCATTGCGACTTTATCCTTAAGAGACTATTGATAAATTTGCTTCATTGCCTGAACGTAACGCTGTACTCGCTGGGGTTTTGGACAGGTCGCTAACATTGCATCATGCCCAAATAACAGCCAATGACGCCGATGAGCAATGCCTAAGTCTGTGGCTTTAGACGGATCAAAACACAATAAATCTTTTGATTTTTGCGTCAACACATAGCGATTAGGCTTTTCTTTCATCCATAGCCAAGCATTCTTATCTTGCTCTTGTGGAGAAGCTAAATAACTAAAATGCACTAAGGGCATAGGAGAAAAAAGTAAAAACTGTTCTTTAAATCGAGCCAGGCCCACTTCACTGTTTGGTGCAATATCTTGCTGTATTCTTGTCATAATCGCCTTGGCTGGTGTGCGAGCATCATTCATCACGGGGTAAGCCACTAAACCATATAGTACCCAAGTCAAACCTATGCCGACAGCATAATGATAAAGACTCAAGTTTATCTGCTTTTGTTGCCGTATGCCGATAAACAAAACACCAATCCAAATCACCGCGCCGCTTAAACAAAGTAAGGCTAATGGCCCAGTTGTCTCACCCACTTGTCGTGTAATGGCGGGTAATTTAAACAAGCACAAAAAAAACCCAACAACGAGGACCGATGTCAATAATATCCCCGTCGAGGCCAGTACTTTATTAAACCATTTTTTAACTTCTGATAATGAGCAGCAGGCCCCAACTAATAACGCAAACATAGGCAAGGCAGGTAAAATATATAAATTTCGCTTGCCGGGGCTTAAACTAAAAAAAACAACCACTAACCCTACCCAAATCAATAATGATATCGCCACTGGAGAAGCAGTGAGTTTTCGCCAAAACCCTTTGTTAATCATCAACAGATATAATGGAAACCACAAAAGCGGAATGACACTAATAAAGAAAAAATACCAAGGCTTAATGTGTCCCCACGAATTAACATAACGCTCAGCCGTTTGCTTAAATAAAATATTATCCCGATATGCTGCAAAGTCAGGATTGTCACTGGTATATGAAAAATACAAAATTGGTGTCAGCCAAGCGAGCAACACCATCAATAATACCAAGGGGCCTAAAAACAACTGCATATTCATTTGACTGTCAAATCGATACCGCTTGCTATAATGCAATGCAAAAATGGGAATAAGAAAAAATACCGGTAAAAAGCCCACTCCTTTAGTTAGCACTCCTAACCCCATAAAAAACCATGCGAGCAAGTACCATAATTGAGAAGGTGCAACAAAAAAATGACGAATAAGCCCATACATACTAATGGTTATCCAGCACGCGACCATTGCATCGATTTGAGCAGTTTTTGCTTGAATGATAAATTGTGGCGCAATAAGCAATAAGATCGCGGCCTTCTTAGCCACTTTAATATCCCACAACCTTGCACCTAAATCATACACACACAATAAAGTAATCAGACTCGCCACGGCATTGGGTAATAAAAACGTCCAAGACAAGGAACCCGTTAGCAGATACAGAATCGCCATTGACCACATAAAAATAGGCGGCTTATCCGGATAAAACTCCCCTCCTCTTTGGGGGAAAAACCAATTACCCGATGCCACCATTTCTCGTGCCACTTCCACAAAACGAGGCTCATCGGCAGGCCAAGGATCTCGTAATCCAACGCCTGCAAAAATCACAATAAACCCAATGATAAGTAGCCAAATCAGGGTTTGATAATAGTCTTTTTGCGGCAACGGCATCTCATTATTCATTAACAATATCATCCTTTAAAAATGCTAATTTTGATTTCATATGATCGCGATAAAGATAATGAGTAAACAACATACTCACTCCAAATAACACAAGGCTCAGATACAATAACTGATTATTGAGAGTATGGATCCCTGCTCCAATTAAACTAAATATCAATGTTTGAGGAATATAGCCAATGGCACTGGCGCTAATAAAAGAAAAATACCGAATTCCAATACAACCACAAAACACATTGGTTAACACATTATTGCCCACTGGAAATAATCGTAATGTGAGGATTTTATAAAAAGGCTTTCGTTGACAAAATTGGTAAAACTGGTTTATTTTTCTAGGAAAGTGAGCTCTTAGCCAATGACCTAAAAGATAGTGAGCAATCCAATAATTAACACTTGCTGCTACTAAACTCACGAGTATCGCTAAAAGCAGGCCATTGAATGCTCCAAATAAATAACCATAAAGCAAACCATTGACTTGCCTAGGTCCGCCAATAAAGACAAATACACATGTGGCACAGATTAAAAATACATACCCCATTACGCCTTGATGTTGCAAATAGTCATTGATCCAATTTCTATCAGACAAGCGCATTAAAATGGGCTCGACAGCATCACTCAATAGCAAGCCTATCACAATACCAAGCACGATAACCTTGAATACTTTCATCAATTATTCGCTGATTTTTCATCATTTGAGTCAAAACGGACTATCACAGATTCAGGGTATTTAGCCCGTTGTCTAAGCCAAAAAACGCCTACTAAATCAATTATTCCCACCCACAGTCGATTCCATACATTATAATTTGATACCCCAGCGCTCCTGTCTCTATGATTCACTGGACAAATAATAATCGCTCCACCTAAGCGCTTAATGAGCGCAGGTAAAAAGCGATGCATATGATCGAAATAAGGCAATAACATAAACGTCTTCTTCGGAAACAGCTTTAACCCGCAGCCCGAATCCGGCACACCATCAGCCAATAATGTTTGCCGCACTTTATTGGCAAAGCGAGATTGAAAACGCACCCATGGCGTATCGAGTCGTTGATGTCTATAGCCTGCTATACAAAAATGTTCAGCCGTTTGGGTTTTAGCCAATGCAATTAACTTAGGGTAATCTGCAGGATCATTTTGTCCATCAGCATCGGAGGTAATAATCCAATCACCATTGGCATGACAAACTGCACTGTATACACCAGTACTTTGTCCACAACTATGGGAGTGTGATAACACTTGCAATGAGCAGCCACAGTCGGTTGCCATTTCGATGGCTTCTTGAACCGTTCTGTCATCACTGCCGTCATCTGTGATCACAATTTCAAATGAATAATCTTGATATAAACTCTGATGGATTTCTTGGATTAATAGGCCAATATTTCCTTGTTCATTCTTTGCTGGCAACACCACTGAAATTAAAGACATGGAAAGCTCACACCTGTTACATATTATCAAATTAAAATTTAAGAAGATGAACAGCGAATGCATCAACATATTAATTATCACAACCTAGTGTAATTAGTGATTAAATACAACTAATATTTAACGCTTTGGCACTAAAATATATACCCAAAAGGATTATCAAAGTGTATTGACATGTCAATATTCCCACAATAATAATACTTTTGAATGATGCATTCATTAATAATAGGTTTATTTGAAATAATACTATAATTAATATTAATCCGCTCTTAATTAATATTAGCTATTACTGATTTTCTCAATTATAAAATCACGATTTTTAGGAGAGTAATACTATTTAAATACACTGCATCAGTCACGTTTACACATCCCAGTTTTCACCGCGTACTCAACATTATTGTCGAGCGGTTGATAAAAGCATCATTTGCCCTCTAGTCGCTGACGCTGACACTCACTTTGGCACTTAGGAAGTCGATAAGGCATATAAACACTGACAATCGGGACAAGCTGTTGGAAAATTGCTTTAAATTAACAAATCAATAAGGCAAATAAAATGAGGAGGATCATTAAATTTATTCATTTCCCAATAACAGCGTTCATGCATTTCAAAACCACTTAACCCTAAGGGATTAACAGCCATAATCTCTCATTATGGCTATCATTAAAATCATTTATCCTTTAGCCAACACACTTGCAGACACACGGTTAGCTAATGCCTTACCTAAGATTGAATGTGCATCTTTATCGAGATGAATACCATCAATATCACTGGTTTCAACCACAGTTGCGGCATCAAAATATAAGGTCTGATAAGCCCTAGCAATAATGGAGTACTCAGCCGATAGTCCTTGACTTCTTTGCATAGCCCCTTCAAATTTATAGGCAATAGTCCCTTTGGCAAGCTTAAGATGTGGCGGGGCAACAACCATTATATCAGGTAAAGGCATACCCGGTTCAATCGGCGCTTGCCTAATAATATTAATCAGCTTAACCATTCCCTGACCTGACAGTGCAACACTATTATCATGGGTACATTGAAAGTCATTCGTCCCTAACATCAAGATCACCAATTTTAATGGCGAGTGCATTTCAATCACTTGACCCAAGCCTTCTGAGCCATCTCGACCCGCCCTAAACGGATCGCTCCACACCGTTCGGCGACCATTTAAGCAGTTTTCTAACACTCGCACCGATTTCCCTTTCTCAAGCAAAATATTTTCCATCACACCGGGCCACCGCTCATCAAATGATAAACGTTTACGAGTATTGGGAATAATGCCCCATGACATGCTATCGGAATACACTAAAATATTGTCCATAATAAACCTAACTTCCTGTTACAACTAAATTTCACTGGAGATCATAAATTCTAAGTCAAATCGGCATTAACCACAAACCTTGAATATCATATTTGTTTTATGTGTATATAAAAAAGCTTTCTTGATGAACACTTTCATATGAAATGAAAAAGGCTTTCTTAATAAAAGAAAGCCTCATCATCAAGCTAAACACATTTCTAACAATTTTATGCGCTCTCTAATGCCTTAGATACTTTCTCAAATAAATCTTTAGACAGATCCGGTAAATCTAATAGCTGTTGCAATGACGCTTTCATTAAGCGCTGACGGGATTCATCAAACTTTTTAAATTGGATGAGTGGCGTTATCACTCTCGCGGCCACTTGTGGATTAACACTATTGAGCTTAATTAAAATGTCTGTGACAAATTGATAGCCTCTACCGTCTAATCGATGAAACTCATTGATATTGCCGGCAGCAAACATACCAATAAGAGAACGCACACGATTAGGGTTCGATAAACTAAACGCTGAATGCTCAAGCAATCGCTTTATGTTATCAATACAGCTGTCATCATTTAACAGTGCTTGTAAACTAAACCATTTATCCATCACCAAAGGCGTGTCTATCCAAGTCTGTTCAAAGGCTGTCATCAAATCTTGACGCACACTGGATGCTTCAGCATTAAGCGCCAATAAAGCCCCTATGCTATTGGTCATATTATCGGCTTGCTCAAATTGAGTCACTGCCAGCGATTGATACTCATCACGGCTTTCAATCAGTAACGCTAAGCATTTATTTTTAAAAGCACGTGCCCCAGCATCATCAATTGAAACCAGCTCTCTGTAACGGGCTAATAACTCGTCTTCACAACCTTGGGCAATTTGCTCGATAGCAAAGCCTCTTGCTAAACTTAACTTATCGAGATCCACTTGCGCGACTTGTTCAATTAACGACGAGAGGCTCGGCAAGGTTAAGATTTCAGCCACTAAGGCCTTATCCAATGCATCATTGAGAATAACCCCTTTAAAGGCGTCAACAATACGTGGATCAAGCACCATAGCAGTACCAGCCTGTAGATGAGCCACATTATCCCAAATGGCATGACTGAATAAATTAACCGACGCTTCCCAGCGTGCCACTTCACTGCTGGCATAGGTCATAATGTGCACTAGCTGCTCTATGCTGTAGTCAAACTTTAAGCGAACAGGCGCTGAGAAGTTTTGTAATAATGACGCAACAGGTTGATGGAATATCCCTTCAAATGTGAACGTTTGCTCGCTTTCTGTCACATTGAGCACTTGAGATAAAATCGTTTCACCTTCGGGGCTTAATAGCTCAATATCAAAGGGGATATGTAACGGCAGTTTATCTAACTTATCCGGAGTTTGAGGTGTCATTTGCGACAAAGAAAGCTGATAAACGCCCTTTACTGCATCAAAAGCTTCTTCAACACTCACCACAGGCGTACCGGCTTGACTGTACCATAATCTAAATTGAGTCAGATCCACACCCGATGCCGACTCCATTGCACTGACAAAGTCATCACAAGTGACCGCTTGCCCGTCGTGACGTTCAAAATACAAGGCCATTCCAGCTTGAAAGTGCACTTCACCTATCAGTGTGTGCATCATGCGGATCACCTCAGCGCCCTTATTATACACAGTCACTGTATAGAAATTATTCATTTCAATCACAGATGCAGGGCGAATAGGGTGAGCCATGGGGCCTGCATCTTCGGCAAACTGTTGATTTTTCATCACACGAATGGCATGAATACGATTAACAGCGCGAGAGCCTAAATCTGAACTAAACTCTTGATCGCGAAAAACCGTTAAGCCTTCTTTTAAGCTCAACTGAAACCAATCACGGCAGGTGACTCGGTTTCCTGTCCAATTATGGAAATATTCATGACCCACAACCGACTCAATACCATGATAATCATCATCGGTGGCACTTCGCTTATCGGCTAACACGTATTTGGTATTAAAGACATTTAAGCCTTTATTTTCCATCGCGCCCATGTTGAAAAAATCAACGGCAACAATCATATAAATATCGAGATCATACTCAAGATTAAACCGCGACTCATCCCACTTCATGGATTTTTTCAACGACGCTATCGCATGATGCGCCTTATGTAAGTTACCTTTATCAACAAACACTTGTAATTTAACTTGTCGGCCACTCTTCGTCTGATATTCATCTTCTAACAGATCAAAATCACCCGCTACTAACGCAAACAAATACGCAGGCTTTGGAAAAGGATCGTGCCATTTCACATAATGATGCTGTGCATCAAGCTCACCTTTCTCGATTAAATTGCCGTTACTGAGTAAATAAGGGAATCCTTGATTCGGTGCAGTAATCGTCACGGTATAAATGGCTAGCACATCGGGCCTGTCGAGAAAGTAAGTTATGCGCCTAAAGCCTTCGGCTTCACACTGAGTGCAATAGGCCCCATCGGACATATACAGCCCTTCTAAACTCGAATTGGCCTTGGGATCTTGCTGGGTAACAATTTCTAATTCAAACGCATTAAGTGTACTCTTAACAACCAATTTTCCATCAAGCACTTGATAGTCAGCATCTGCACCATTAACTTTAACCGACGTTAATTGAATTTCTTCACCATCAAGGGTCAACCACTCTTGATGTTCACCTTGTCTAATGACCTGACTCGTGGCTGTCACTGTCGATTGCGCATCGGCTAAATGGAAGGCTAAATCAATATGACTAATGGTAAAGAGTGGGGCTTGATAATCTTTTAAATATTTAGGTTCCAATTGAGACATATTTTACTCATCCTTATTCTTATTAATGACATAAAAAAACGCGCCATTAGCGCGTTTTTTATTGAGCACAATCCAACACAGCTTATTTAGCTTGCTTCTCTGCTTTGGCTAAATCTAGTGTGATATAGACAGTCTCATTTAAAAATGCATCTACAGGCTCAACTTTATCGTCAACATCATCCAGTGATTTCACTTTCTTAAGCCCTGCTTTAACTCGACGTTCATTGACTCTATCAAGCTGCTTTTTATCATTTTCTTCACGTTCTTTCAAACGCTCACTTTCAACCAAT
Source organism: uncultured Shewanella sp. (assembly GCF_947491715.1). GTDB lineage: Bacteria > Pseudomonadota > Gammaproteobacteria > Enterobacterales > Shewanellaceae > Shewanella. Next base: position 22,893 of record NZ_CANLKR010000005.1, read on the forward strand.
GACACACTCTTTTCATTGTGATGCTTCTTAAACTCAGCAATATCACTGTTGATATAACCAAATTCAACATCTGTCTTAATGCGTTGCTGATAATTCTTATCAAGCTGAGCAATCATACTCGGCGTAATATCGTTGAGCGTCTTGTATTTTGCAACAGGCACTTTATCCCAAGGCAAAGCGTTTTTAGACTCGGCTTCCCCATATTCACCTGGTTCTAATGCACTAGGGTATTGAATATCCGGTGTCACCCCTTTTAATTGCGTGCTGCCACCATTAATACGGTAGAACTTAGCAATAGTGTATTGTACATGCCCAAGGGGTTTATCATATAAATCATAAATACGCCCTAAACTCTTATGCTGCTGCACCGTGCCTTTTCCGTAAGTTGACTCACCCACAATGAGGGCTCTATCATAATCTTGCAACGCCGCGGCAAAAATCTCAGAAGCAGAAGCACTGTAACGGTCGACCATCACAGTCAGTGGACCTGCATATGTGGTTTTACCATCATTATCACGATTTTGAGTCACGCGGCCATTAGCATCACGAATTTGCACAACAGGGCCTTGATCAATAAATAAGCCTGTCAACAATGACGCTTCTGTTAGCGCGCCGCCGCCATTGCCGCGTAAATCAATAATCACACCTTCCACTTTACTTTCTTTTAACTGGATAAGCTCTTTTGAAACATCTTTAGACAATCCCATATAAAAGCCTGGAATTTTAATCACACCCACTTTACGACCCGCATATGCTCCTTCTTCAGGCTCTATGATTTTAGAACTTGCTGCGCGATCTTCTAATCGAATTTTATCTCGAGTAATGGTGACATTAAAGGTTTTAGCAGACGACCCTCCTTTTTTAGGTAGGATCTCTAACGTCACTTTACTGCCTTTAGGCCCTTTAATGAGCTCGACGACATCATCAAGACGCCAGCCAATCACATCGACCATTTCTTTACCGTCTTGTGCCACCCCAACAATTTTATCTTCAGGAGACAACTTCTCACTACTTGCTGCCGGTCCACCGGCAACCAAACTCTTGATAACGGTATAATCATTATCCATTTGCAAAACAGCCCCAATACCTTCGAGGCTCAAATTCATTTCCATCTGAAAACGTTCGGCATTACGAGGAGAAAGGTAACTAGTATGAGGCTCAACGGTACGCGCAAAAGCATTCATGACAGCTTGAAAGACATCTTCACTGTTTGTTTGACTCAAACGTTTAATGGCATTGTTATAGCGTTTAGTCAATACAGTAACAATTTCATCCCAAGATTTACCGGCTAATTTCAAGTTTAACGCATCGTATTTGACTCGCTCACGCCAAAGCTCATTCAACTCAGCTTCTGTTTTTGGCCAAGGAGCATCTTCTCTGTCAAATTGATACTTATCGCCAGCTAAATCAAAATTCATTTTTTTATCAAGCAGAGACAGGGCATAAGCAAAACGCTCGTAACGTCTTTTTTCGGTCAATTGAAACATAGCATAAGCGGGTTTCAAATCGCCAGTTTCTAGGATGTTATCAAACTGTTTTGCATACTTTTGAAAACCATCAACATCAGATTGCAACAAGACATTATGACGATAATCAAGTTGTTTAAGATAGCTATCAAAAACTTGCTCTGAAAAAGCATCATCAAGCACAAACCGACGATAATGTGAGCGACTAAACAAATCGGTCACCCGTTTACTTGCAACCTTATGCTGAGGCTCCTGCTTTAAAGCGGGTAACTCGCTGAAGGGGATTGAAGGGCTAACGGCCCAGGCAGAAAATCCTAGAAAAATACTGACGACAGTTGCAGCCAGAATGAGTTTTCGCATCAACAAGTTACTCCTTTACTATTTGGCCATTACAGCATTATATGTTCAGCTCGAACTTTAACCGTTAAACCCGAATCTAACTGAACACTCACATCTTCTTTTTTAATATCTAAAATAATGCCAGCAACAGGAGATTGCCCGAGCTTAACATTAACACGTTGATTTTGCTTTAACTCAGTTAGCACTGCAGGCACAAGATCAACCTTAGGAGCAGGTTTCTTTTCTTGCTTGCTTGATTTAACTGCAGGTGCACGCTTAGGAGCTGTCTTCTTAACGGGCTTCTTGTTAACTTTAGGTGACTTTTCAGCGTTTTTAGCCGCTTGTGCTAATCGCTTAGCTTTGGCTTTTTCTTGACTGGCTTTTAGGGTAGTTTGAGCATGTTCGATATGCTCTTGCTCAAGCTCTCCACAAGGCTGACCTTCTAAATCAACACGTTGTACGCCAGGCTTAATGCACTTCAAATAACGCCAGCTACTGGTATAGCGACGTAAAGCAATTCTTAATTGAGTTTTACTGACTTTAGAATCATCAGATAACCTTTCAGCCAAATCCTGAAACAATCCAATCTTTAATGGCTTAGTTTCACCTTCAGCAACAAAGCATAAAGGAAATGTTTCATACAAATACGCAAGAATTGCGTTGGTGTCGGTCAACTTTTCTGTTGATTCCATCATTACTTCCACAGTTTTAAAAAAGGGCACATTGAAAAACCATATACGAGTATACAATTTTTAAGTGTCGTTTATATTTATCTGAATCCACGTAAAAATAAAGCATAAATTGACAATTATTCTTATTCTTAACGTTCTTTCTACAGACATACCTTAGCAATTACAAAGAATAAACGCCAAACATTCATTCAATCAAGTCAAATAGCCTACTTGAATTTTGTAATTTATCAAACCGCCTATTATAAGCACAGTGGCCATGAAAGCGACCACCAATTAACGATAATAGGCTAGCATTTAACCAAATAAGCAGTTTTCGAAGCTTTTTAGCACGACTTCGAGCCCGATTTGATCGTTTTTAGTGAATCTTCCTAACGAAGGACTATCGATATCTAACACTCCAATAACGCTGCCATCACGACAAAAAGGGATCACAAGTTCAGAATTACTGGCCGCATCGCAGGCAATATGGCCTTCAAATTGATGTACATTTTCGATACGCTGACTCTGATTTTCACTTGCCGCAGTTCCACATACACCCCGGCCTAATGGAATACGTGTGCAAGCCACTTTCCCCTGAAAAGGACCTAGTACTAATTGAGTGTTTTTCATTAAATAAAATCCAACCCAATTAATATCATCCAAATGCTCATTCAGTACCGCAGTAAAATTAGCCATTGCACACACAAAATCATCTTCACCGGCAAACAATGCCTGAACCTGACGATTCAATACATCATAATCTTCTACACTCATTCCACATCCTAACGCGATAACATTAAACATTAATGTGCACCAACAAGACTATCGGCGCAGTTAACAGCCAAGCAGTCTAACAAACAAATGACTCAAAATCCTAGTGACTTTTCTATGACAACGCCCTGTATTAACGTGTCAATTACCTAAGAAGAAACACGACTGAACCATAGTGCTGCTTTAATCAACTATCGCTTATATACCCAAACCACTTGAAAGTGCATGTTTTCAGAGCCCGTAAAAAGGGTTAATTCAAGGCGCATTATTGAAAGAATGCTTATTGCCTTTTGAGGTGATGCAACGTAGAAGTTAGTCTTTTTACAGGCTCCCAACGGGCTGGTTTAAAACACTTTTATTCTGCGTTATTGAATATCAACTTAGAATAACTAAGCCCTCAATTCAATGCCTTGCCTAAACGCGTTTTAATTCCAGCTGAATCCTGCACCTTCAAGTGGTTTGGGTATAACAATTCAGGGGGTAATTAAATTCAAAATTTTATTTTCCTAGTAACGGGAAATAAACGCTGTGATCATTAAAATAGACCCAAACACTGCTTTGTTTCAGTGACAGGATAGTCTTGTTGACAACGCCACCTAAAAAACAAAGACTCAGTGGCGCAAGGGGAAGAGATCATATGATTAAGCAGCTTCTTGCCCTGCTTTTTTAACCGCTTTTTTTTTGCTGGCAGGTGTTTTAGCAGTAACCGGCTCCTCTTTCACACTTGAGCCTCCCTTTAATATTTTCATCAAGTCATCCTTATGTTTCGCAAGGTAAAAACTCAGGCTTTCATAAGTTGCATCATCAATATCCAGCGCTGATTCGGCTAATAATGGCTGAAGATTATCAGCAATATCCAGCATTTTATCATAGGCATCCGCATCTTTTTTTGATGTAAATGTCATTTTTTCTACCCCTTCTCTAACCACAACAAATTGTGTGATAACCGCCATAAGCCACTCCATACTGTTTTTATATACAGTACCTATTTTGCCATATTTTCCTCAATATGCAAGTCATAAACCACCTTAATGACAACAGAGTCCTCCTACCTGAATAGCTAAGCTCGCCTTTTCAGGTTTTTTAGGTATATAATCTAATAAGATTTCTCTGATATATAAATATTGCTCACTAATCAATAGTAAAGATGATTTTTCGAGTAAGCTCATAGAAGTAAGCATTATATAAATACATACGTACACATCAACACATTCGCCGTCAACAATCACTAAGTAGGTTAACAAGGTTATGGGATCACAAGCCGAGAATGGGAGTATAGTGTTATGCCACTCTTGCGACTTAGCCATAAGAAAACGAGCCCTGCCTATGGGTGTAAGAGCCTTATGTCCCCGTTGCCACTCTCCTCTTTATCACACCCCCTACTGCTCACTCAATGGCATGTTAGCCTTATGTATCACAGCACTCATTTTCTTCCTGCCTGCACATCTACTGCCGATGCTTGAATTGCATTTTCTTGGGAGCATTAGAACCACAACAGTATTTGAAGGCGCCTTGGCCGTCGGTAAACAAGGTTATTGGATTGTTGGAATTGCAGTAATGACCGCAGCGGTATTTGGCCCCATGTTATTACTGCTTTCAATACTGAGTCAGATAATCATCGTTAAACACAGATTATCTTCGCCTTTTCATCGAAAGATACTCAAGAAGTTACTGATGTTACATACATTATTAACCCAATTATCGATGTTAGAGATTTATGTTATTAGTTTTCTGGTTTCCGCTTTTCAACTGTCTGATTTTGCAACTATTACTTTCGGTATGGGCACATTTTGTTTTACGATGCTCTTTCTATCGAGCTTATTTTTATTGAGAGAATACGATCTTGAACACATGTGGAGCCTGTTAGATGAAAGAAGCTGAAACCTTGCTGCAAGGAAAGGATATACAGTTAACAGCCTGCCCAACTTGTAAACAAATCACATCGTCAAGTCACACAATTTGTCAGCGCTGTGATAGTGCTTTACAGGTAAGAGATACCTTAAGCCTTCAAAAAAGCTGGGCATTGGTGATCACGGCTGCCATTTTGCTGATCCCTGCTAACATTTACCCTATTACTATGCTCACTAAGCAAGGTAATATTCGTTATGACACCATTTTTACTGGGATCATCCACCTCGTTCAAACAGGTATGTTGCCTATTGCTATCATTGTTTTTATTGCTAGTATATTAGTACCTTGGTTGAAAATCATTGGCCTAACATTGTATTTAAGTGCCATCACTTTCAACTTACCTTTATCCAAAAAGAAACTCATGCTAGGTTTTCATATTATTGAAATAATTGGCCGTTGGTCCATGCTAGATCTTTTTGTTATTTCACTTACCGTCGCTTTGGTCAATATGGGTCAACTGTTAGATGCTCAACCTGCCCCAGCGGCAACGCCCTTCGCCTTAGTCATTTTACTCACGCAAACCGCGGCAAAAGTTTTAGACACGCGTTTACTTTGGGATCGACTGGACACTCAAGATGACACAAATAGAACACCCTAAAATTGTTAAAAAAAAGCTCTTCTCTCCTATTTGGTTACTACCCGCGGTTGCACTCATCTTAGCTGCGTGGTTAGGAATACAAAGTATTCGAGATGCCGGTATCACAGTCAGAATTCATTTTCCCAATGCCAGTGGGATGGAAGTGGGAAAAACATTAGTGCGTTATCAAGGACTCAATATGGGTAAAGTCGTTGATATCAGCATCGATAAGAACTTAAGTGGCGTCAATGTCGATGTATTAATGGATTCACGAGCAGAACCCTTCTTACGTGCCAATACACAATTTTGGCTCGTCAAACCTAAAGCCTCTATAATGGGAGTGCAAGGCTTAGATGCCATTTTTTCAGGAAATTACATTGGCATGCTGCCTGGAACGGGTAGTCCAAAAATGTCTTTTAAAGCAGAAACCAATGCGCCAGTTATGCAAGCTGGCAGTGAAGGGATCATTTTAAAACTCAATGCCTCACGTCTAGGTTCATTAGAAGTGGGATCACCCATTTATTTTCGACAAATTCCCGTGGGACAAGTTGTCGCTTACGATCTCAATACAAGTGATAATATTCAAATCAGTATCTTTATTCGCAAACAATATAGCCACCTTGTTAAAATTGACTCACAATTTTGGAATGTATCAGGACTGAACATCGATGCGTCATTATCCGAACTGCAAATTAATGTGGAAAGCCTGGCGTCTATCTTAGCAGGCGGCATCAGCTTTAATTCTAATGACAATTCTCAAGTAGCCCAATCCAATGATAATTTCACCTTATATGAGAGTAAGAAAGAGGCATTAGAAGGTGTGTCTTTCACCTTAAAAGCTGATGATACCTATGGTATCGACAAAGGCACCAATATTGTTTTTAGAGGCATAAAAATCGGCCAAGTCACCCAAGTTGATCTGACCTCAAAAGGAGTCAACATGATGGCAAAGCTAGATAATGCCTATCAAGACTTACTGACTCAAAGTGCACAGTTTTGGGTCAGCGGCGCCAAAATTTCCTTATCTGGCATACAACATCCTGAGCGTTTAATCACAGGCAGTGTGATTAATTTTAAAGCCGGAACTGGACCGGCAAGCGATGAATACCCATTATTGGATAAAGCCCCAGATAAACAGTCTAACAATCTCTATTTAACGCTTAATTCTCAGACTAACCCCGATCTCTCCGTTGGCGCCGAAGTGCGTTATAAACAAATCAAAATAGGTGAAATAACCGACGTCTCTCTCAATGACACACTCACAAGAGTTGACTATCAAGTCAAAATCTATCCTGAATTTGCACAATTGGTAACAAAAACAAGTTACTTCGTATCCGAAGCAGCCGTCTCAATTAACGCCACTTTAGACCAAGTTAAGGTCAAGACTCGTGATTTAGCCACCTTTGTCAAAGGCGCGATAAGCTTAGTACAAGGGACTTCTCGTGTACGAGTTGATAATCAAGCTCAATTAAGACTGTTTCAATCAGATGTTGCCGCCAGCGATTTTTTTGCTCATCAACGTTCAATTAAATTAACATTGCAAAGCCCAGATGGCGCCAGCCTGTCTGCAGGTTCACCCGTTTATTATAAGAAAATGCAAATTGGCAGTGTCAAACAAGTCACTTGGTCTGAAAAAACACAAGCCTTTAATGTCAATATACAGATCCAAAAACAGTTTAAAGGATTAATCAATAACCAAACTGTTTTTTGGCAAAATAGCGCCGTCTCTGTCAATGCGAGTTTGAGTGGTGTTGAAGTAAACGTGGCGCCCCTTAAAGGCGCCATACAAGGCAGCATTGCGCTGGGCATACTAGAAGATCACCAAACTGGCGATCGCACTCATTTATATACCAGTAAAAAACTTGCCTTATCACAAGCTAAATCAATAACCTTACGCTTTCCCGCTGAAGCAAAACTCACCGCTAATGCACCGATCCGCTATTTAGGCTATCAAATAGGAGAAGTGGAAACTGTTAGCCTTGATCCTTCTCTAAAAACCTTAACTGCCAAAGCCTATCTCTATGGCGAGTATGCCAGCCCCTTTTTACGTACAGATGCTCAATACTCATTGGTCGATGCACAAATTGATTTAACTGGGATCAAAGCGCCAGAAACCTTACTGACGGGTCCTTTTATTAAAGTGACGCCTGGAAAGAGTGAACAAAAGATCCACTCCTTTAACGGCACTTTACACGGACAAATTCACTTACCTCCAGATGCGCTCACCTTCGCGATCACAACAAGACAACTTGGCTCATTAAAAGTTGGTACCCCTTTATTTTTTAGAGGCATACATATTGGACAAATCGATCACTATGCCTTATCAGGTCAAGGAACTTTCGTCAAACTATATGCCCATGTTGAACCTCAATATCGCAACTTAGTGAATCGCTCAAGTCAATTTTGGGATCTCTCAGGTATCAAAGTCAATGTCGGGCTATTTTCAGGTGCGCAAGTCGATACAGGTTCCTTAGAAACGATTCTGGCTGGCGGAATTGGTATAGCCACCAAAGATACAACCATCTCAGAGAATAGATTAAAAAGCGGCGACAGTTTTACACTTCACCATAAAAAAGATCCCAGCTGGGATAACTGGTCTCCCGCTCAAGCCACTCCTTAAGTTTTTATTTTGCTCACTCCATGACATCACCTAAAATCATGGAGTGAGAACTGCACTAATTTGTACGCCTTCATTTTTTTAACTAGACTCTAAATAGCCAGCTTACTCCACTTTTGTCTCAATCATTAAGTCTGTAAACAGTTTAATGGCTGTATTCTATTCCAATATTTAATTAATTAAGGATATTATTATGCCAATAAAAAACATTGCGTTAAGTCTAGGACTCTCTGTTTTATTTATCTCAAGCAGTGCCATGGCTAACCCGAACGATGTCTCGGGTCATTGGGTCGGCGTGAACTTCGCCAGTAAAATTAAAGGGCCAACTAAAATCACCATGACATTAAAACAAACAGATCAGATGGTTATGGGGAAATACTTAGCCGAAACAGGTGTTGCTAAAAAGGGGCAAGGCATGAAAACCACGCCAAAAACCTTTAAAATACGTTGGAGAAATACCGCGCCCAAATGCCCAGGAAAATACGTTTATGAATACACATTAAATGGTGAGCAACTCACTTGGATGTTTGTCGGTGAGGACTGCCTAGGCATAGAAAAAGGCCATGGTTATGCCAAACGCGAACCATAACAACACATTTAATCCGCTGCAAAAAAATTCACTATCGATTGCGCCATCCAAGTAGCGTCAGGCGCTACTTTTAATGACAAGAAGCTGCTATTGACTAATTCTGCTGAAAGAATAGTAGAACGCAGCTTAATTAAATCATGACAATAATCAGTACTAAACTCTGGATGACCTTGAATGCCTAAAAAATGTGAACCCAATTGAAACATCCCATAAGAGCAAAATTCACTTGACGCTAATACGCTTGCAGAATCAGGTAAACAAATCACTTGATCTTGATGACTCATCACTAGAGATACCTCAGATAGATCCCCTCCATTCCTATTTTTGGCCATCCAAGGCATGATTTTCATTAGTTGGCAGGCCATGACACCCAGCCCCCACCCTTTATCAGAGCGTTCGACTTTACCCCCCAGCGCTTTGGCTATCATTTGATGACCAAAACAAATACCAACACATTTTTTCTGACGTTCATTAAGTTGATGCACATAATCTTCTAAGGCATGGATCCAAGCTTCATCATCATTCACACAAGCTCGGCTACCTGAAATAATATACCCATCACACTCATCAATTTCTTGAGGATAGTGGCCATCCAAAACAGCATAAAATACGAGCTCAATAGCATCATTTTGCTGACATGAAGCAAAGAGGTGAGTGAACATTTGCGGGTAACCACCATGCTTGACTTGAAAGTGTTCACGTACAACATCACACAGTAAAAGACCTATTTTCATCTTTGTCTCCTTGCCGCTATTTACCTGCTCATGAGCACCTAAACCTTTAAGGAAGTATCAGGCTTTAGATTAATTATAACCGACCTTCAACCGCATCTGTAAATAAAGCCGTATATTCCTCTGCACTCAAAATAATCGGATTCGTTGCAGCCGCCGCATCATCAACTGACATTTGCCCCGTTAGTTTCGCATCACGAAGATCAATATCAATAAGCGCTAGGGTATGAGGAATATCAAGATGGCTTCTCAAGGCTAAAATCCAATCAATAAACCCACCCATACTCGGATGTTCAAACCCTAGACACGTTGCCAAATGAATCATTTTATCTTCAATGACAGCTTGGTTTCGCTTTAAGACATAGGGCATTAAAATCGCATTTAACAGTCCATGATGTTTACCATAAAGCGCACCTAATGTATGAGCTAACGCATGCATGGCTCCGAGTCCTCTCTGGAACGCCGTTGCCCCCATCGTTGATGCCACCAACATCTGCATTCTCGCTTCAATATTATTTCCATCAAGAAACGCAATGGGCAAAAAATATTTAATACGCTTTATGCCTTCAATAGCAATGCCTTCCGCCATAGGGTGAAAAATCGGTGAGCAATAGGCTTCTAAAAGATGCGACAAGGCATCCATCCCTGTTGCTGCAGTAATATGAGGTGGTAATGCAAGGGTGAGTAGTGGATCGAGTAACACGCATTTTGGCATTAATTGAGGATGAAATAACATTCTTTTTCGTGGGTACTGACCTTGTAAATCTGTGATCACCGTAGCACGCCCTACCTCAGATCCTGTCCCCGCTGTAGTCGGCACCGCAATCAAAGGTAAAATTTTATCCCCTTGAATATGGATCCAATTATCGCCTACATCTTCCAGATCCCACAAAGCAAGGTTTTGCTTAGCACTCAACGCTATTGCTTTGGCTGCATCTAAACTCGCTCCCCCTCCTAGCGCAATAATACCATTAATCCCTTTTTGATTGACTATGTTAGCACCTAAGGTAATATTTTCATCGGTAGGATCAGAGGCTATTTGAGAAAAAATATCACATTGGATCTGACTTTTTTCACATAATTGTTGAGCTTGTTTTACCATAGGAAAACCAGCTAGCTGACTGTCTGTCACTAATAAGGCTTTGGTGATATTCAATGACGCGCAATATTGAGCAATAAAAGACAAACATCCTGCCCCGACCCTAATATCGGTAGGGTAATGCCAATGTGCCTCAAGTTTCATTTTCCCTCCTTCAAGACACTGCATGTTGAATATAGTAAGACTTAGGCCGTGTTATCGACTCAAAGCCCAGTATGGACAAACTGCAGCCTCTTCCCGATTGCTTCACCCCAGTCCAAGCCAATGCAGGATCGAGATAATCACAACGATTAATGAATAAGGTTCCCGTATTAACACTATCACCTAAGGCTACCCCCGTCTCAATATCTTGTGTAAAAATAGCCGCTGTAAGCCCAAAGTCACTGTCGTTCATCAGCGCGATGGCTTCATCATCATCATTGACTTTTTGTATACCAATCACAGGACCAAAAGACTCCTGTGTCATCACTTTCATTTGATGATTCACCCCCGTCAATACCTGAGGCGCTAAATAGGCAGTACCCAATTGACTCAAAGGAAACAATGCTTCATCGATATGCGCGGTAGCACCTAGCGCTATCGCCTCTTGTATTTGCTTTCTCACACTCAAAGCGGCAGCAGCGCTCACCATTGGGCCTAAAGTGGTATTGGGATCATTCGAACGACCCAGCACATATTGCAATACCTTTTCTATAAATGCGGCGACAAATTCATCATGAATTTTTTCATGCACATAAAGTCGTTCAATCGCACAGCAAGACTGGCCTGAATTAAAAAAAGCCCCATCCACCAGAGTATCCACCACTTCATTAATCATGACATCGCTGCGGACATAGGCAGGATCTTTGCCGCCCAATTCAAGTCCGAGATACATGAAACGTCCCGCAGCAGCTTGCTCTACTTTCTGCCCGCCGAAAACCGAGCCCGTAAATGCAACATGAGCAATAGCTTCTTGATTAATACAAGCTAAAATATTCTCGTGACTAGTATGCAAATATTGAATAACGCCTTTATCCATTCCCGCTTCTTCAAACGCAGTCACCAATCGCTCAGCACATAATGGCGTTTGAGCTGAATGTTTTATAATAACACTATTGCCTGCAAGTAATGCGGGAATAAGGCTATTAATGGCAGTCAAATAAGGGTAATTCCAAGGAGCGATAATCATAACAACCCCCAAAGGCTCTCGCTTAATATAGCGTGTCACCCCCGCTTTTTCAGCGATGTGTACAGGGGATAATCCTTGTTCACAGATCTTTAATAAATATTGAGCACGTTCATCCACTCCATTGAGCTCGCCTTCACAATATCGAATGGGCCTGCCCATCATCCAACAAAGCTCATTCGCCAGTTCTTGCTTTTGACTCATCAAAATATCAATCGCACGAACACACAACAACTTCCGCTCAACCAATGACATGGCAGCCCAAGACAATTGTGTCACGTTGGCCCTGTGAACTAGCGTGTGTATTTCATCTTGTGTCGCTAAAGGACGAGTGACATAAATTTGATTATCGACTGGAGAAATCGTTTGTTGTAATGCTCCTCCACCCTTCTCATTCTTATCTGACATTTGCACTCCTCACTAAATGATTTCAAATAACGTCCTTCCCATTCGCGGCTATTGGCAAGAATATTGGCAAACAGCTTGTTCGACATTCCTGAACCTCGCTAAACTAAATGATTTCAAAATAGCGACTCATTTCCCAATCTGACACATGCTTACGGTATTCACGCTCTTCCCATTCGCGACTATTAGCAAAGTGTGTCACAAACGCCTCACCAAAAAATACTTTTGCTGCCGTAGACTGCCTTAATTTTTGCGCTGCATCCCATAAACTCGTCGGTAAACTCAACTCTTCAGGCTGGGGCTGATCATATGCATTGCCCTTCACCTGAGGATAAGGCTCTAATTGCTCCTGTATGCCAAATAACCCACTGGCTAACGCTGCCGCCAAGGCTAAATAGGGGTTAGCATCCGCTGCCCCCAAGCGATATTCAATCCGTTGACACCTCGAAGAACCAGAAATAACCCTCAGCGCTGTGGTGCGATTCTCGACTCCCCATGTGGCCTGTGTCGGTGCCCAAAACCCGGGGATCATACGTGTGTAACTGTTAATCGTAGGTGCCATCATAGATAAGAATTCAGGCATCAACTTTTGCTGCCCTGCGAGAAAATGCCGCTGGATCTGACTCATATTATGTTTCTGTGTAGAATCAAAAAAAGCAGAGGTACCATCTTGATGTTGTAATGAAAGATGTATATGCCCACTTTGTCCTGGAAATTCTCCCGACCATTTAGCCATAAAGGTGGCCATCAAATTGTGCCGCTGAGCAAACACTTTCATGAAAGTTTTAAACAATGCCGCTTTATCTGCCGCCGCCCCAAGTTCATCAACACCAATGGCGGCTTCGATAACCCCAGGGCCTGTTTCGGTATGTAAACTCTCAATAGGAAAGTCCATCAACTTAGCCATAGCAAGCATATCTCGATACAGCTCTGCGTGAACCGAATTACGGATCATGGAATAACCAAACCAATCCGGCGTAAACGTGTTCAAATCACGGTAATGTTTTTGCCGTACAGACTCAGGCGTTTCATTAAAGAGGAAGAACTCATACTCAAGGGCACCAAACACATTAAAGCCCATGTCATGAGCTTGCTTAATCACTCGAGACAAAGTTTGTCTTGGACACACCTTCCCCGCCTCGTCATCAAATTCGGCAATGAATAATAACATGCCCTCCTCTTGATATACGTCACGGCAACTGTCTGGTAAAATACGCACCGGTGCATCGGGATAACCCGTATGCCAACCTGTATATTGGGCCTTATCCAATAACTGATCCTTCATATCCCAACCCAGTACCACATCACAAAAAGCAAATCCTTTTTCTAGAGCAGAAAAAAATTTATCCTTCGCCATATATTTACCGCGCATCACTCCATCAATATCAAACAGCCCGACTTTGACATGACTCAAACCTCGCTCTTCAACAATGGTTTTTGCATCCGCAATGGTTTTTACCTGCCTTGCATCTATCATATAAACTCCCTTCCTAATGATATTTCCCTTATTTAACTATTTCGTATTGTCATGCATCATCAAATGACTCTTCTGGTGCCGATGGCACTAAATGATGTCGGCTGTAAAAAATGAAATAAAGCAACATAATAAAATAAAAAATAGCTGCCCAAAATACCGCATATAGACTCACCAAAAAAGTTGATGCGAGCGCCACCAAGGATAAGACGAGAGTTAAACCTGATGTAAAACGGCCACCCGGTGTTCGATAAGGGCGAAAGAGATCAGGCTCTTTATAACGCAAAATCAGATGAGATAAACTCATCATGGCATAAGAAAGTGTCGCGCCAAAAACCGCCATGGTGATCATTAAATCTCCTTCCCCCGTTAACGACAACATAAACCCTAAAAAACCGGGAATGATCAACGCCCAAATAGGCACTTTTCGTTGACCAGAAATAGATAGAAAACGGGGTAAATATCCCGCCCGAGATAAAGAAAATATCTGCCGTGAATAAGCATAAATAATCGAAAAGAAACTCGCAATTAAGCCAAATAATCCAACCACATTGACAAATTTAGTCATTATTGAGTCATCACCATAAATAAAGCCCAAGGCACCAACAAGTGGAGCCCCGTGAACTTTCATCATTTCAGCCCCCGCACCACCAGGAGCAAGAAAAAGAACCATCGAGGCAAAGAAAATCAAAATAATCATAGAGGCTATAATGCCTTTAGGCAGATCTTTTGCCGGGTTTTCAGCTTCTTCTGCCGCTAATGGCACACCTTCAACGGCCAAAAATAACCACATAGCAAAAGGCAAAGCGGCCCAAATACCCACAAAACCTTCCGGCAAAAACGCATTGGATCCCAATGCTTGAGAATTCGGAGTGATATCAAATAAAAGTGCCCATTGGAAATGAGGCAGCATAGCCACAATAAAAACAACAATGGCAATAACAGCAAGTAAAGTGATCACCATCATGATCCTTAAAGCCTCACCCGCTCCCCATAAATGTATTCCCACAAAAATAAAATAGACCGCACCGTAAACAATTGGGCCATCAACCCCAACTAAGCTTTGCAAATAACTGCCAATAAAAATGGCAATTGCTGCAGGTGCTATGGCATATTCCAGTAGAATAGCGGTACCCGTTAAAAAACCTCCCCAAGTCCCCATTGCCCTGCGTGCAAAACTGTATCCTCCACCAGCAGTCGGCAGTGAAGACGACAACTCAGCCAAAGTTAAGACTAAGCACCAATACATAAGACCCATAATCGCAGCGGCAATAAACATGCCACCAAATCCGCCTGCAGCAATCCCAAAATTCCAGCCAGCAAAATGACCAGAGATCACATAAGACACCCCTAAACTGGCCAATAATACCCAACCTGCAACGCCTTTTTTTAATTGTCGTTGAGATAAATATTGCGCCTCTAAACTCTTGGTCTGAGCATTAGTCAAATCATTTACAGGTATTTCTTTATCGACCATGATATATCCTAATCTTTTCAATAAAGTCTATTGCCCCTAACAACGAAATAAAGACACTTTCTTATCCCCAATTTAGCCTTAAGCACGCACTGAAAACAATAAGCCATTCGCTCTAAAAACAGGCTTCTTCCTGTGATCATTCAAGCCTTATCTTTATCCTTGAAAATTTAACATCAGCTAGTGACACTCAGCCCAATATATAGCACTATAACCTCTAGCGGTTTATGGTTCGTTTTATGAAGTAAATACGTGAAATATCGCCGTAAATGCAATAGTAAATTTATTAAGCTTGCTCTTTTGTTAGAGTGAATGTTGTGCGTGATAACAATAATTCAATATTGCTTAATCAAATCAGTGAAGGCATCTACAAGCTTGGTGCATTTACTCACAATGATGAGTTAATATTAATCTAAGATTTGACATTTAAATTTCAACCTATAAAACAAACTGTTGATTATTAGACATTATTTAGCAACTGACCAATGTAAAATCTTGTTTAGCCTTTAACGATTTTGAATTTAAGTGCCCTATCATCAATATGTACGCGCTAGTGTTAGTCAACGTGAGAATGAAGATATGGACTCAACAACCCCTAATTCAACAATTCCAAACATTGTGATCATTGGTGGTGGTGCCGGAGGGTTAGAATTAGCCACCCAACTCGGCCATAAGCTAGGTAAAAAAGGCAAAGCGACCATAACCTTAATCGATAAAAATCGCACCCATATTTGGAAGCCTTTACTTCATGAAGTCGCAACGGGCTCCCTCGATCCTAACCTCGATGGTGTGGTCTACTCCGCTCATGCTGCGAAGCATGGCTATCAATTTCAACTGGGCACCTTTTGTCATTTGAACAGTGATGATAAAACCATCACTTTAGCCCCCATCTTAAATGATCATAATGCCGCTATTCTGCCTGAGCGCCATATTCAATATGACAAATTAGTTATTGCCATTGGCAGTGTCAGTAATGATTTTAATACGCCTGGGGTTAAAGAACACTGCTATTTTCTTGATTCTCATCAACAAGCCGATCGTTTTCATCACGCACTGCTTGATAGCTTCACCCGTATTCATCAATCTGATGCCAATACTCGACTCGATATTGCCATTGTGGGCGCAGGGGCTACAGGGGTTGAGCTCTCAGCTGAGCTTTATCATGTCACCGAACTCCTTAAAAGTTATGGCTTAAGTAAAATGACAGCCGAAAGGCTACATATCCATTTAATTGAAGCTGGTCCGCGTATTTTACCTGCACTTCCAGACCGTATTGCCGCATCAGCAAGACGTGAGTTGGTTAAACTGGGCGTCAATGTGCTTGAAAATACCTGCGTCAGTGAAGCCACGACAACAGGCTTTATCACAAAAGATGGAACCCAAATTGAAGCAAACTTAATGCTGTGGGCTGCAGGGGTTAAAGCACCTAACTTCATTAAAGATATTGGTTTATTCGAGTTAAATCGTGCCAATCAGATCATGGTGAAAGACACCTTAGTCAGTACCGTTAATGATGATATTTATGTGATTGGCGATTGCTGCGCTTGCAAGCAAGCCGACGGCAGTTTTGTGCCACCAAGAGCGCAATCAGCTCATCAAATGGCCGAATGTGTCGAAAAAAACCTGATCAATGAACTCAAAGGTAAACCGCTAGAAAGCTATACCTATGTGGATTATGGTTCACTGGTTAACTTGTCTAAATTCAGTACTGTGGGCAGCTTAATGGGCAACCTCACGAAAAATACCATGTTCATTGAAGGAAAACTGGCCCGTTTAGTGTACATTTCACTTTATCGTATGCATCAAAGAGCCGTTCATGGCACGACAAAAACTGTTGCCCTCTGGTTAACGGAAAAACTCATGCGTGCCGTAAGACCGAGAATGAAGTTGCATTAATCTTGCTAAATTAAGCCTCATGATAACCTTTGCGTGCCCCATATGGGCACGCAACATCGATTAACATGAAAGCGACTCTTATCGTCTTATTCGAACAATTCACTCCTAAAAAATAACACCACAATGTGTCCATCTATCACACTCCGTAAGCTAACATGGCATTCGCGACTTTTATAAAACCAGCAATATTGGCCCCATTGACATAATTGATATAATCCCCGTCTTCATTGTATTTCACACACTGCTGATGGATACTTTTCATTATATTGGCCAACCTTTCTTCTAATTCTTTCGCACTCCAAGATAACCGCACACTATTTTGCGTCATCTCAAGTCCCGATAACGCAACCCCTCCAGCATTGGCCGCCTTGCCTGGTGCAAAGAGTAACTTAGCATGTTGCAATACTTTTATGGCCTCAATACTTGTCGGCATATTGGCCCCTTCAACTACAGCCATACAACCATTTGACACTAATGTGTGAGCATCTTTCTTATCGATTTCATTTTGTGTCGCACAAGGAAAGGCCAAATCACAACGAACATTCCAAGGCTTCTCATCGACAAAGAAATCACATTGATATTGCTCGGCATATTCTGAAATACGCCCTCTTTGAAATGTTTTCAGCTCAATCAAGTAGGCCAGCTTTTCTTCATCTATACCTTGCTCATCATAGATAAAACCAGACGAATCTGACAAAGTCACCACTTTACCACCAAGCTGAATAATTTTTTCAGCGCAATACAGTGCAACGTTCCCAGAGCCTGACAACACACAGGTTTTCCCTCGAATACTGTTTCCTCTATGAGCCAGCATTTCTTCCATAAAAAAAGCAGCGCCATAACCTGTCGCCTCTGTACGAATGAGGCTTCCCCCAAACTCCAGCGCTTTTCCGGTTAACACACCGGTAAATTCATGACGTAAGCGCTTATATTGGCCAAACATAAAGCTTATTTCTCTTGCCCCAACTCCGATATCACCTGCAGGAATATCGGTATTGGGACCAATATGATGAGAAAGCTCTGTCATATAACTTTGACAAAAACGCATCACTTCTCGATCAGACTTACCTTTAGGGTTAAAATCTGCACCTCCCTTAGCCGCGCCCATCGGCAGAGTCGTAAGACTATTTTTAAACGTTTGTTCAAAACCTAAGAACTTCAAAATACTGAGGTTGACCGAAGGATGAAACCGTAATCCCCCTTTATAAGGTCCAATGGAGTTATTAAATTGAACACGATAACCTCTATTCAATCTAAGATTTCCTGCATCATCTTCCCAAATCACTTTAAAAATAATGCTTCTATCAGGTTCCGTCATCCGCTGTAAAATAGCCGCATTCTGATAAACGGGGTTATCAAGAATAAAAGGAATAACAGATTCCGCCACTTCATATACCGCTTGATGAAACTCTAACTCCCCCGGATTACGTTTTTTAAGCCCATCCATAAAATGCGCTAACGATAAATCACTGTACATATCACCTCCATTAAGACCCGCTGCAAAAGAATGAATAGTAATAGGATAGGTTAAAAACAAAGCGCTTTAAAATACAGGCAAAGCCACACATCTCTATGTAGGTTAATTTTACTTCACCTTAAAAAGATAAAAACAAATATCATTCTCATTTGTGGTAAGTTATGCGAACTTAACAGTATAAAACATCAATTGTTTCTCTTGGAAATTAAATCAAGACTATGGCCCTAAATAAAACACACGCCCTTTTTTGCAGCTTATGTTTATGCATGCCTTATTCGACATATGCCAGCAAGATGGATGTATTTGGCAGTATGAATACTGCCATCACTCAAGCCGATCAGGCTTTTGCAACCAGCAGTAAAGTGCGGGGAACTTCCATTGAAAACGCAACAAAATTAGGCGTAGAGGGCGAAGAGTCCATCACCAATAAGACTCAATTACTCTATAAAATCAGTTTTAAAATCTATAATGCCAGCCCATCAGGCGATAAGACTCCCATAAAAGCCAGTAGTACCTACCTAGGGATCAGCAATCCATTGGGAACCTTGCTTATTGGACGAAATAATACGGTGTTTAAATCTACAGCAACCAATATCGATATTTTTAATCATACCGATGCTAGCCTATCGCATTTAATTGCGGGCCAAGTTCGAAGTCCAGATAGTATTAGCTATTACTCCCCTATTCTATCCTCACTCTTAACATTCAATGGCACTTATTTAATGTCAACAAATCAAAAGGATAATCTTCAATCAAATGCACACAACTTATTTGCCTTTGCGGTTAACTTAGGCGATCCACACTTACACTCTCGCCCTTATTTTTACTCCCTTTCTTATAATAGAGGCATTGGCAATATTGATGCCTTTCGTTGGATAAGCCAAATAAAGTGGCGCGCATTCATTTTGAGTGAACTGTCTCAATACAGCCAAAGCCGAATAATGAATGAACAAAATATGAAAGGCTGCAGCCATGATTTCAACTTAAGTTACAGATTTGGTCGCCTACAACTCAATGCCGAATATGGACTCGATAGCGCGGGATTGGGAGATTATTTCTATTATGCAACAGGAGGAAGTGACACCGATAAAAGTACGATATCAGATGTTAATATAAGCCAAGTGGCCCTCGGCGCCCAATATCAGCTCTCTCGCTCCACAAAACTTTATTGCCTTGATACTCTCTATCAAGGCCAATACAAAGACAGAGGCACCTTAGTGACATTAAACAGTGATAATATTGTCAGTGTCGGCATTGACTATCATTTCTAGTTAACTTCGTTATGAATTTAATCAGTTATCTATAAAGTGAAATATAAAACACTGCATCGAATTTCCCCTATACTGACAATGTGTATCCACAATATGGACTCCCTATGGCCCCCTTAAATGATCCCCAACCATTTATGCTATCCAATGACAGTCAATCTCAGCGAGTCCATGTCATCACCATAAGAGATGAGATCATTGCCGCATTTAACCAACAAACACAAAAATGGAATGTTCAAGCAATAGAATTTACGCCCTTTCTCAGATTCATGTTAGCGAATATTTTAGACAGTCTTTGCGACAACCAACTCGGTTATTGCTTACAAAATATCATCATGGCACGTAATAAAGGCGCATTTTTACTGCAATATGAGCCCCAGGCTCAACCCTCTGTTGAGAATGATATCAAATTCGCCACCGCGATTTCTCATTTAGTTGGCTTACCCAATTTTGATGCTATGTCTGGAAAGTTTTACGCCCGCTTCACCGTTAATCACACCGACAATAGCGACAGTTATTTAAGAAAAGCCTATCAGCCCTTAACCTTACATAATGATGGGACTTATGTAGAAGAAAAAACAGACTTTGTATTAATGATGAAAATCCATGAACAGAATGCAGCAGGTGGTGACTCCACATTGCTGCATATTGATGATTGGCAAGACCTAAAACATTTTTACCACCATAAACTGGCAAAGATCCCCTTAAAGTGGCAATCTCCTCCCAGCAAAGGTATCCCTCAAAGTATTTCTCACCCTGTTTTTATTGAAGAAGACAGACAAGGAAAACCTCAAATCGCTTTTATCGATCAATTTGTCCACCCTCAAAATAAAGAACAAGCCATTTTTTTATATCAACTGCAAGCCTCACTGGAACAAGAAAAAAATACCCTCTCTTTTTCGCTGCCTGTCGGCAGCATATTAATGCTCCATAATCATTACTGGCTTCATGGTCGAAAGCCTTTTATACCTCACCCTCAATTATCAAGAGAATTGCTGCGTCAACGAGGTCACTTTTTTGATTAAAGGCGAATTGTAATAGCAACAAAATTAATGCTAACTCTAATATCTTCATCATTGCCTTATTTATATTATTCCATCAAAAGTGAAGGTAACGACTTAATATCCCTCTCTATATTAATTTGCTTAATTCACGATCACCGATAGTCAAGGTGTGATCCGTTGCAAGCGCCTTCTATAAATCGCAGCAAGGAAAAACAAGACACTACCTCCTCCCATTGCTCCACCTGACGAGCCTTCATTGGTATTTTCATCTTTTTCTGGTTCTGGCTCTGGCTCTGGCTCTGGCTCTGGCTCTGGCTCTGGCTCTGGCTCTGGCTCTGGCTCTGGCTCTGGCTCTGGCTCTGTAACGAGAATATTCCTTTGTGTTTCATAAACTATATTATCGCCAAAATAACTCGATAACATGACAGGGTATTCACCATACGCTGTAAAATTATAGGCAATCGAATTTCCCTCATACATTTGCCCTTCAATTAGCCATTGATGGGTTAAATTCAATGTTTGTTTAGCATCAATCACAGCTATGGCCGATAACGATAAAGTGGAAAGCGTGAAATCTATGGCAATCTGATTAATCAAGGGACTGACCAAATCAATGGTATTGACTTGTGTATCAACCAGTTTATCCTGCTGAAACACCATTAATTTCGCTTGGTAAATGCCAACCTCACTGTAATCATGCTTTGGTGCTTTCTCATTCGATGTCGACCCATCCCCAAAATCCCAAACATACTGAATATTGTTATCGACTTCAGTTTCAATACTCAGGACACTCCCCATCATAAACACTGTCAACAAACCAGTTCCAGTGATGAACTTAGGCTTCATTCCTTATCTCCGCATCATTCTAAGCCATTAAAATATCATTATTGAATAGCATGAACACCGTTAACAATAAAACAACAAATGAATATACTGTGTTATTCAAAAGGAGGCAAACATTCATTTTCAAAAGGTGTTCTAAAACAACGCTCTCTGATAGGTTCAAACGCTTCTCGATGAGCTGTAGCCGCTTGCCATTGTGCTAAATATATCGATTGTTCTTCTTCGGTTTCGGCCACCTGATAGAAAGCTTTCACTCTTTGCTCTTGCCTCACACGAGAACCATATTCTTGCTCTACTGCCTCGACAATATTCATTAATGTCTCTTGTTCAGGCAGCTCAACTTGATTAATACTATAATGGCCTGACTCTTGATATTGTTTAGTGTGCATACTGCGAATAACAGGCGGCATCGCATCCATATCTTGTGCAAGGCCTGTTGGTTCAAATAAATAGGTGCTCAATTGATTGAGCGTATCCATACATTCATCGACTTCATCACCTTTGCAACTGGTTGGCCTGCTATCCAATAAAGCTTGTAATGAGGCAGGTATAGCGCCATTGGAGTTCACTTTGACCGTCAGCACCGCATTTTGCGCATACTCTTTAAATTCTTTTGTTGTGGTTTTCGTTTTTGTCCAAAACAACAACCGAATTTTGACTTTAGTCACGAACTTTTTATAATCTTCCACCGATTGAAAGTGCAGCTGACTGGTTAAAAAGATATCTCGACCATAATCCACTTGATAGACAAAACTATCACCACATTGACTGGTATCCACATTGTCTAATACTTGTCTATTTTCAAAAGTATGATGCCCTTCATCAAAATATAAGTGCAACGATGAAGACACCGTTAAATCATCTTTTGCATTGGTATGATAAACGGAGGTTGACACTGAGCCTGCCACAATAAACAAATTCACCCCACCATGTAACTCGCCAAAAGTGCGACTTCTCACTTGCCTTTGATCTAACTGATTTAAAAAATTAAGCTCCCCTTTACCTTGAGTGTGAGTGACCAAATTGCCTTCAAGACAACTTGGCATCGACTGATAATTTTGACTGTTAAATCCCTTTCCAAGATCGTCAGTGCTATAGCTATCCCCAAAATATTCTCTTGCGATGGTAGGAAAAGACAGCAGCAAACATAAAAAAACTAATCCAAATGGTTTCATAATATTCCTTTAAATATGCCTGACACTGCTCACTGCCACACAATGTAACTGAGAATATGAATAAGGCCTCGGCTCAAACTGAAACCTTATTCCCTTTAAGCATGCACTGTTTACATACCAATTAATTTGAAAATGTAACTTGAAAACGTATCACCGTAAGTATTGAGTGCACCTTCACTGAAGTCATTCATAAAATCGTTAATTTAAAATACCTAAAGCAAGGCGCGCACTATCAATAAACATCGGTGTCCGACGCATAATTTGAGTATGAATGAGGCCTAACGCCGACAGTGACCTCATTCTCCTCACGACATCACGTTAATATACCAACTAGTTTGAAAACGTATCGCCGTAGGTATTAAGCGCACCTTCACATAAACGCCAATTTAAAATACCTAATGCAGGACGCGCACTATCAATAAACGTAGGTGCCCAGCGCATGTTGCGATAAATGGTGCTTTCTTCATCCAAGATCACACCCGCTCTCACCGCTTCTTGACGGGCCATTTCACATTGTTTCCAATCTAAATCCGTCGTGGTGGGCAATTGGAGCTGCGTAATGTCATAAGATTGTGGGCAAGTCAGGCCTCTTTGAGCACAATCTTGTTTCATCGCGTTATAACTATCTTCACAGCTGGTGCCAAAAGGATTATCTCGGCAATAATCTGCTGCCGTATAGAAAAACCAAGCGTTATCGTATGCAGCTTGCTTAATGTCTTCCACAGCATTGCGCTGCGCTTCGGGCAAATAAGCATAATAGCTGGTTAACAACTCACTGGCTCTGTGTTCATCCATTAACGCCTGTTGAAAGTCTTCTTCTAAATCACTGATCAGCAATTTAGTGGCATAACGGATATCTTGATAGGCAGGCGCAAGCGCTTTAAGGGCCAAACTACTGGAATCATACCGAGTCATGTAATAATTCACGACGTTATAGTCATCCAAGGTTTGTAATTGTGCTTGAAATTGATTTTTAGAATAATCAACCGCCTCTTTGAACATATCAAAACAAGGCGCCGGATTTTCTAACGAACAAGTGATGATATTATTGGGAATAATGCTCAGTAGTTGTTTAGGATCGCCACCCCGTTGCACGGCTCTCACGGTAATTTTAACCGAAGACTTTGTCTCTTCTTGCAGGTATTTAAGCTCGCCACCTACATTGAAAACGCCCCCGTATAAATCCACATCTAAATAACCACCGATATCAGACTTATCTTTATTACTACCGTATTCAATTTTAAGGTTCACCAATAAATTTGCACCATACTCGATGGCATAAACAAATTCATCGCCCACCAGCTCTTGTATTTGACTCTGATGATTAGTCGCCACCTCATTACCCGCTGTCGATAAGGTATAACCTGCTGACGCATCATTGGGTAATAATAAACGCTTCTTCGGCACACTGCTGGCACTGAAGGTATAAGAGCTACTATAGGTACTCGATGCCATTTCAGTGGCCATGGATGCACCAGCAGAGACTCTTACCACTGGAAAGTTCACATCCACATCCACACTGCCCGCTAAGGTGCTGAGAATGTCTTCATAACTCATATCGATACCGGTTTTAAATGACAGCTCAGTGTTACCAAAGGTTTCATCGATGCGTCCAGCTACAGGTTGTACATTCAAAAAAATCTCTCTTTGACTGTCATAAGCTGTGCCCAAAGGAATATGATCGTTCACCAAGGCACTGACCGTTGACCCACTCACAGAGCTGGCCTGCATTGAAGCTAACTGTGATGCTTTATCAATCTGGCCATCACTTGCCATTGCATTCGTCCCCAGCATTGCCGAAAACAGGCTTGCATAAATAAATTTCATGATATTATCCTTTTATCTGGGTTATTGAACCGTCACAAGATAGTCTTCTACTTCGCCATACCAATTTCGTGTACAGGCATTATTAAACCCACCACCAGCATCCATAGCCACACGCATCATAGAAACGCCTGGTGTTGCCGTACTGGGCACAGTAAGATTAAAATTAAACGTTTCACTTCCTTGGCCACTAAACACCATTTCGTCGGATGCAAAACTGCCATCTTGGTTCCAGTCAATCCAAACTCGAGCACCTAAAAATGAAGGATCTTCGGGCACTTTATGGCCCGGTTTCAGAGCAATTGCATGCTCTTGATTCAATCTCATTGAAAACACTAATCCCGATACTTGGGTATAAGGGTTAGCGAGTGACGCATGTGCTTTACCATCCACACTCACTGATGCTATCCACTCCCATTCACTGTCATAACTCGCATTCGCACAATATTGATGGTCAAGCACCGTTGTTTTAAGCGCTACTGCTTCATATTCCGTCGGCATCAAAGTACAGTCCTGACTCACGTCTGTGCCCGCATACCATCCATAAGGATTGGTAAAGTCGGCATTAGCAAAGGTTAAGTAGTTAACTTGCCCTTGTGCGAGTTTGTCCTGTGAAATCCAGAGATTTTTTAACTGCCTGATTTTTTCACTATTGGTGAGTACTTGTGTGGCATCATGTGTTTTTTCCCAAATTTCAACCATTAAGCCGTCATAGCACTTTTCTAACCAGTCAAAACGTCCCTGAGCCTGTTCAACCGTCAGTAAGTCGCCTAATTCATTGTAAGCAGCATCATTAATGCCTTCTGCTGCCACTGAGCCACTTAGCCCCAATAAAAGAACCAGTGAATATTTATTAAACATAGGAATGTCCTTATTCTAAAACTGAAATAATATTGGAATAATCTTGAATGTAATTGCTCACAACATCGGCTTCAAAATCTGCGCAATAAGTGCCTTGAGGATTTTTCTCACAATAATCGACAATATCGGCATACATGTTGGCATTATCACGGCTTTGCTGCTCAATTTCGCTTAAATCAGCAATCTCTTGTGCGGTAAAAGCTGACGCATAATAACGCTGTAAGTTTTTCGCACGGCGATTAGTCAAACGCTCATCAATCCAGCGACCTGTCGTATCTTTAACAATCAACTTGGTTAAATAGCTGGTTTGTTGGTAACCATTCTCAGGAACGAGCGCTTGCAGTCCAGGGCCTGCTCTCTCATAATCCACAAGATAGGTATCAGTGACGTTATAATCGGTTAACTCATCAAACTGATTAATATAATCTTGTTTTAGGTATACAACGGCCTCTTCAAATAAATCAAAGCAAGGTGTAGGGTTTTCCAATGTACATAACATGATCCCATTAGGAATAATATCGAGTAAACGATTTGGCTCACCACCACTTTGATAGCCACTTACACTGATTTTAACTGACTTTTTCTTTTCATCATCAAGCAGTTGTAGTGCACCATCGACTTCGACCTTACCCACCCAATCAACACCTAAATATCCGCCAATCGCCCTTTTATCGGCTTCATCTCGGTAATCAATTTTCATATTGATGACCACATTGGAGCCCAATGCAAAACCATTGACAAACTTATCCCCTAAATGCTCGGCGCGATTACCAGGGTATGCCACAGCCAGCTCAGTGGCAGAGGTTGTGGGCTGATAACCACTGTCATCAGCTGGTAGCCACATCTGAGATTTGGGTTTCATTGACGCATATACACTGTAAGTGCCACTGTATTTATCAGCGCTAATTTCCTTGGCGTAATTTGCGCCGGCATCCACTCTAATCGCTGGAAAATTAAAACCGGCATCCACCGTTCCATCGATAAGATCAATCACTTGAGAATAAGACAGATCCACTCCCACACGAAAATCCATAATGGAGTTACCTAAGGTCTCATCAAGCACACCGTCTACGGTTTGCAAACCGAGAAAATAATCACCGTCACTTTGATAGCCTGTTCCGAGGGGAACAATATCACTGGATGACATTTCCATGCTTTGCATCAAGGCTTCTTTTTCAGCATGAATTTGTTCAAGTTTGAGTGCATTTTCCCCAACACTTGGGGCTGATAAACAGGCGCAGGCAAGCACATAACCTACTTTGCTATGTAGTTTCATTCTCATTTCCTTTGAAAGTGGCCCAGACTAAAGTGACTTGCTGGGCCGAAAAGAATTATTGCTGACTGTTAAGATAATCTGTGTGCCAAGACGTCGGGAGACGATTTAAGATATCTTCCCTTGACTCAGACTGATACTTAAACTCATTTTCACTTTGCATGCGCAAATCGCCAACGAGCAGGCCATTGGCATACATAGCAAAACTTTCTCCTTGATCATAATGACCATCACCTTCAGGGCGGGCCAATTTCAAGTTATAAACGTTATCATCATAATCAACATGTCGAATGCTGCTGATCATAACCTTATCCGTTTGGGTTTGAATACGGTCACCCACTTTCAGTGCATTGGCCCAAACAGGTTGGTCTGCGACATTCAGTACAGGGTGAGACTCAGTTAATAATAAAATTTCGCCCGTATTCGTGGTAATTTCAACCATTGGAATGGTTTCGACTCCAATTGAGATATCCTCAATCACCAACGGCATATCCTTATGAGGTGAATATTCACTAGCACCTAATACCTTGTCGCCAATGTTAAGACGCTCAATCGGCATGGTTTTACCACTGGCAAGCGTGATCATCGAGCCTTTTGCCAAGCAGCTATACACGATTTGCATCACAGGTTGCTCAAAGAAAAAGCTGGTATCGGGATCCGATGAGCCAACAATATACACGACAGGAGAAGCTGGACGTGTGGGACGTCTCTTAACCGATAAGGCAATATTCATGATCCAATGAGCATCTTGGTATCGACCAAACAAGCTGGCATCACCAAACATGCCATCATCACGGGGAATATCCCAAGTTAACGTCGTCTTATTCGCCGCTTCGTCGTAAATAGAAACAATACTGTCAGCAAATAAATCTTGAATATCGGCATAATCACCATCACCTATGGTTGTCGCGCCGCCATTCTCTTTAGTTTGAATAAAAATATTCGTTGGACGCTGAACCAAAGTCGGTAAGACGTCTGAAGGCTTATACACAGCCTCTACTTGCCCTGGCACAGATAATTCACCTTTAAAGGGGATCTTCAATTTGGTTTGATCATTTGGTGTGCCTAAGGGGTAAATATTTTCATAGTCACAATCACCATAATTGCGATTTAAGCAAATGGTAATTTTTTGATCAGCAATGTTAGTTCCTTCAATGGAGTTAGAATCAACCGGCGCCTCCAATGTCAGCTCTGGACCATAAGTCACCATCGCGCCCGTTGCAGGCGTGCCAAAATCTAAAGGAGATATGGCCGCTGCTACAGGTGGATTAAAGGCCGCATCAGCCTCCTCTAAGATCCGTAAAATATCATCACGAGAATACTCAATCATGGCATTACGATCTTCTACCGTTTCAACGCCATTTTCATCTTCAGTGACCACAGTCACCCATGCATCAGCATAGACATTTTCAGAGTTTCTCACCAACTCCAATGCTGAGGCTAATGGCGCACTACTTTCAATCGCTTTACGCTTTTGATCTGTAGTATCGTCGCCAAAATATTCCGTGTAATTTGCTAGTGTCACCGCTTGCCAATGTTCATTCACCAGTGTCAAATCAATCATGGTGTAGTTTGTCACTGCGCGTTCACTGTTAAGCGCTGATGCCACTAAATACGGCTCATTGGTTTCTTTATGCGGTAAAACCGAAAAGCCCATATGGGTAAAGAAAGAACATAAATTGGTATCTCCCTCAACACAATTTCCCGATGTATTCTCCACCGATAGATTATTCGTTGCTAGGGTTGATAATCTGGCTTTAGCCGTGGTTTTTTCTCCTTGCTGTTCAATTAAGTTAAATAAGTGAGGACGGTTCTTCGCATTTAAACCAAACTTTTCTAAGCGAGCTTGCATGCGTTTCACTTGACTCATCTGAGTAAAATCGGTCTCTCCTTGAGATTGAAATGCCTTACCTTTTAACTCACGAAGTGACGTTTTAAGCTGATTTTGTTCAGTCGTAATAGAATGAGATTGCACCATTTCATCGGCAATAGCAGACTGAGCTACAACGGCTGTGCCCAGCGCAAGGGCAATAGCTAAACTTAATTTTTTCATAATTTCCTTATTCGTTTTTTCATTATTATTAAAATTAAGGTAACAACTTAATACCTAGTCGATTGCCCATTTCCATGAGCGAACTCACTCAGCCCTTGCATTAAGAGGGCATATGATACCCCCAAAATATCATCACTCACTCCCCCTTAATGACTTGAGCATTCATGCTACATTAACTAACACACTGGCCACTAAATAGGGTCAACATACAAGTCTTGATCTTCGACTTCACCTGAAATTATCTCATTACAGGCATTTTTACCTTGCTCCTCATAAAAATCGCCCCAGTAATCATACTCCATTTTAACCCTTGTTTTAAAAGGAGTTTCGTTTTGGCCATTATTAAAAGTACTCTCACTCATCGGCATACTAATCGTGCTTTTTATCTGGCAACTATTGAAACTTTCACACTCAATGGATAAGTCATTGGCAGCAGCATGCTCACTGCTTTCAAAGGTCCCATTTCGATTAAAATCTACCCAAAGCGTCGTTCTTATTCCATGGCGCCATTTCAATCCTCTCGCTCGGCTTTCACTCATGGCATTGGTGTAGACATTTAAAATAAGGTTTTGATTTTGATAGCCTTCCATGTAATCAGAAATATCATGGTCGTTATAAGCGCCTGGAAAACGACCAGAAGAATTTACAGCACCACTGTAAGTACCGGTATATTCAAGCTTGTCGATGTAATAACTATCACTATCAAAATCACTCGCTTTACTCGGAATACAAATCCCGCCTAATACAAGATCTTGCGTACGGGTATCTTGCAAGCCATCATCATAGGCAATCGTGAGATTAACTGAATAAGTCCCAGACTGACTAAAGTCATAAGAGATACTCTCTCCTTGCCCCATGCTCACTGCACTTTGACCCGTTTGCTGATAGGACCAGGTAAATTCAGGATTACGGCTATTGTCTAACCCTTCGGTTACCGCATTAAATTGCACACTGGTTGCACCCGTTATCTCATAACTAAAATCTGCCGTTGGTGGTGTCGCTGCCGCTTCTAGTGTCGTTAAAATATCAAACGCCATGCCTTTAGACACACCACTGCATCCCCAAGCCGTATATTCATCAAGCACCACTCTTAATAAGATCGGGCCAGCATCTATATCCGCGAGTCCCGCTAATGTCGGAGTGCCGTCCACCATAGGCTTTTCTTCTGCGAGTAATTCATCTCGGTCAAAATATCCATTACGATTGATATCCGCAAAAACAGAGATATTTTTACCAGTGAAACTCCCTTCTATAGTGATAGGGGACGAATGATTAGTGGGTAAAGTAAGATGACGAGCATCAAGGTATCGATAACCCAAATTCGACATGGCATAGGCTTGTCCCATGAAGGTAAACTGGCTCACTTCTCCATTAGGGTTATGCACTGTTGGTGTGCAAAGCAGTGGTGATGAGTGAATGTAATCTTGACTCAGACCTTGTAGTAAAGTGCCATCTTTTTTAAGCACACTGAGTGAAAAATTAACATGCTTAGCCCCCGCAGTGTAAAGGTGCTCACCCGTCAACATATCTTCTATATTGCTGCCATTATTGTCATTAACCGACCAATTGACTCGAGTACCATCTCCCCAATCAACACGAACTTCTTCGATATCAGTGACATCGATAGATGGAGAAATCCAATACTCTGAATGGTCATAATGTTTATTCTGCGTGAAACTTAACGCATTGATTTGGCTGTTGCTGGCAAAAATACCTAAACGATGAAGACGCTCATCCAAGGCTGCTGTCTGAGCACCTACTTCAGCTGAAGAGAACACCTTGTCCACTTGATCCAGTAAACACGCCCCCATTTGATCAAAGGTAACACTCGGCGTAAAACAGCTCACATTCGCGCCTAGAAATAATTTAAAAGCTTGCTCATGCGTCCAGCCTTCAGAGGCAACTAACTCATAAAATAATTTTCTTAGCACACCACCATTATGATGTTTGCTGTTGCCTGACGAATACTCCCTTGCATCTTCAATAGAGTTGCCATCAAAAGAAGGCAATTCAAAAATCCGCATTAATTCGTTATTAACATAAATATCCCATGCATAAGCCCATTCATTATCACGCTTATTTTGATAACCTGTACTGCTTTGATAATTATCGGTTTGATCACCTAAAAGATGAGTTTCAAAATATTGATTGGCAGCAATGGCAGAGATATCCCCTAGCCCTTCACCAATGGCCCCTGCTTGTCCAGTTGAATCTAAATCACCATTCCACTCACTCAGAGCATGCATGGATTCATGAGCGACTAAGTCAATAGTGGTTAAACTGTAAAATCGACCCGCCCATTGCCCATTTCCATAATTCACATACTCGCCATCCCAGTTAGCATCATCCATATGCCCGCCCGTGACACCCAGTGCATGAGCACGTTGCGATAACCGCTTTAAACAATAATCACCATTAGGTTGCCCTTGAGCGTTAACAGGACAGTCGGGTGAGTTGGGATTTTGCGCTTTTTGATTTGGAAACAAATCATCTAAATAGGAGTGATACATTTGCATGACCACGCCCCCATAGAAGTGCGCGTCATTTTCAGGCGAAAAAGAAAAGAAGTCATAATAAATGGCATCGACTTCTCTTTGTCCAAAATGTTCTACACCGCTACTACAATCATATCCATAGGCAGTATCATTGCTGCCATTGATATCATATTTTATTGTAGTGACATAATCATTTTCTAAATAGCAGGTATCACCCACTTGTGTCACAATAAAAGGATAACCGTCAAACTCGGCAAAAATTGCATTATCACTATTATCCCCAAAAAGTACTTGAGAGCCATTATTAGCATAAGTCACACTATCAACTAAACTTTCATAGGTTTGACATAACATCATTGAATCGGCACTAGGGCTATAACAGGTTAATCCTAATTTTTCATTGCCTCCAGCACCACCCGCCTTTATCTGAGTACCTTCATCTACCAATGCATTAATGGAATTAGAAAGAGAAGCCAAAACCAGAGGCGAATTAACAGATCTATCAATACGGGTTTGAAAGCCTGCTTTAATCGTCTTTTCTAATACCGCTTTTCGATGATTTAACTCCCATTCCGGTAATTTAGGGTTTTCAAGACTGTAAGCGCCTGTTGACAACCACGACCCATGAACGTTGACACTTTGATCCCCTTGAGAGGCAAAAACGCTCCCACTAATCACGGCACAATTAATAGCAAAAAATAAACGTGAAAAACATCTTTCCATGACGGCTCCATCCAACATTATGTATGACATTAAAAAGAATACACTTTTAGCATTACCCATTCTTTTCGATCACAACTTTTCCATCCAAAAGCGACAACAAAATAAAGCTAACAGTAATTAACATTTCTAGCTCAACTTGTTTCAATTTGTTTGCGACAACCGAAACAGCATGTAACATTTTAATGCACACTCTATTCTTTTTAAGAGAAACATCAACAGGTAAGAAAATAAAAAATCCTTCAATCACATATAAATCACATTATTCTCATACTGTTGAATTAGGAATATTCAATAGTTCTGAGAATCAAAAATGAACGAAATCCAGTTAACTCAGATTATTAACATTAATCACAGCCGCATTTAGAATAAAAGCACTATTTGTAACAAACTTTTTTATGACTATTTTAAAATCTGATAGAAAACTTTATCGATTAAGTTAATTATTTATCCATAGAAACCAAACAAAGAGACACGACTATAATTCAATATTGAGTAATAAAAAAAGACAAAAGCTAACTCCATGAAATAACATGTGAAAAAATAAAAGCATTGATTGCATCTATTCTTCAATTCGTTGTTATAAATAGACCCAAGATACTTAATAAGATTATAAATCAATAGGTAAAATAAAAAGTTAACATAAAAAAGTGATGAGGTTTCAAATCATTTTTTCATTCAAACACTGTATTGAAAAACACTTTATACTATGATGGCTTGCTTCTCATGAATATTAAGACTTAAATGAATATATCTCTCATCATATGAATATTAATATGCCCACTGCTCGCTTATTATTGCTTATCTCCTGTTCGTCCATCATTTTATTCGGTTTAACGGCCTGTTCATCCGTTACCATTAACCATGATTATGACCCCCAATATCAATATGCGGCTATTTCAAGTTATTACCTTGAATCAAAATTGCAGCCCGATCCCAATGACTTACCTCTTCCAGCAGCAAAGTTAAAACAAATTATACCCGATTTAAATCTGCCACCATTACCGCCTCAACCCAATACATCAGGGCCTCAAACTGCACGGCCCCCCGCCTATGTTTATCGCCAAATAGAACAATCTATCAATCAAAATTTATCCAAGAGATATCAGCAAGAAAGCAATCCAAGCTCAGCTGACATCAAGGTGTACTATCGAGTAGGACAAGAAACAAAGCTAAATGTTAAAGGCCCGACTTATTCAACCGGCTTTATGGGCCCGGGCAGTGTTGTCACGACTTCACCTGCCCGCGTCACTCCCTATCAAGAGGGTCAATTAATCATTGATGTCGTCGATAACCAATCTAATCAGATCATTTGGCAATCAACCGCCACCGCTAAAATCAACAACAGCATGACGCCAGAAGAAAAGCAAACCAAACTCAATGAGACCATTACAAAAATGCTCGCAAGCTTTCCACCCAAAACTGACTAACAAGCATTAATAACAACATAAATAAGAGACTCGAACAATGACATTCGAGTCTCAAAGGCCTGTTCTATTTCAGTAACAAAAACTAATGTTGGGCCTAAGATCATTCTTGTTAATTTTACAAGGAAAATACACTCAATAGATCTTATCCCTGTCTCATTTGTTCTATATCATGACAAGTAATCAACTTAAATGGGCCACACTCTTAGAGCTTAACCAGAACAACCGCTCTGATTCCTTTGGTGTCAGCCCACCATTGTATTGATAAGGGAGAAACTGACAGTAATATCCAATGGTGTATCGAATAATCTTTTGCTGCGTCTCAGCAAAACTACAATACCCTGTTGTCGGTATCCATTCTATTTTAGCCCCCTAAAGAAACGCTCCGTTAGACTATTATCCCAACTTAATCAAGGTGATGAAACAAAACTGGATATGAATAAGAATTAACATCTACTATTAAGTAATAATGAGATAAGACAACTCAATAACCAATATTTAAAAAACTAAAATGGGATCATACATGTACAATATTGCATTATTCGGTGCAGGGCGAATTGGAAAAATACATGCTATTAATATTCATCAACATAATGAAACATTACTTTATTCAATTATTGATCCATACATGGAAGGCGCAAAAGAACTCGCTCAACTTTATAATGCAAAAGTACAATCAACTGAAGAAGCCATGAGCGATCCAAATATTCATGCCATAATAATTGCTTCTGCAACCGATACACATGCTGATTTGATAGAAAAGGCTGCACTCGCTGGAAAAGATATTTTCTGTGAAAAACCAATACACTTAGAAATGCATCGCGTAATACAATGTCTTGATGTCCTTAAGGCCAATAATGTGGCTTTACTGATCGGATTCAATCGACGTCATGATCTCCATTTCAAAGTAATGAGAAAGGAGCTAAAAGAAGGGAAAATTGGTAAACCAGAATCAATATTGATTATTTCTCGAGATCCTGAACCTCCTACAGCTCATTACGTCAAAACCTCAGGTAGCATGTTTCACGACATGACTATCCATGATTTTGATATGGCACGATATATTATGGAAGAGGAGCCTATTTCTATTTATGCTAAAGGCAGTAACTTAATCAACTCCGAGATTGAATTAATCGGTGATATCGATACAGCTTTCATTGTCATGAAGTTTCCTTCTGGGGCTATTGCGACAATTTCCAATAGTCGCCGCTCAGGCTATGGCTATGATCAACGCATTGAAATACATGGTGAAAAAGGCCTATTAACAACAAGAAACATCAAAGAAAATAGCGTTGAACAATGGAATGAAAACGGCTGTATAAACGCTAAAGCAGAACCTTTTTTCCTGCAGCGCTACCAAACAGCTTATAAAGCTGAATGGGATCATTTTGTCGATGTCATTGCGCAAAGAGTCCCTCCTATATGTAGTGGTCACGATGCAAAGCAAGCCCTATTCCTTGCCGATAATGCGATGAAATCTTTACTCTCTGGAACTGAAATTAAGCTTGATCCACATCAGCCGTAATCAATACAACTGGCGTTCTTTCTCAAAAAATATCAGATAAGCGATGAGTAAAAAAGAGTTATGATAATAATTCGAAATTATGAAGCGCTTCTTTTGTAACAAAAGGCATGACTTTTTTCATAAAATAAATACGATCAAACTTATCGGGTTCATTATTCATCTGCTCACGCAGATTATGCCAAAGGGCCTGACGTAAACAGGTACCAATATTAAATTTAGCGACTCGACTCTTTTTTAGTTTTCTCATATCTTCATCACGGATCCCTGTAGCACCATGGATCACTAGCGGAAGGGATACTTTTGCTGCAATTTGTCCTAATAAAGCAAAATCTATCGTACAGTTGGGCTCTGTCATACGATGAACATTCCCCACAGAAATAGCCACACAATCAACACCACTCTCAAGGGCAAATCGTACCGCATCGGCCGGACGGGTATCAATGGTTTTGATATGATCACGACCCTCATTGTAAGGCACCGAACCAATCTCACCTTCTATTGATGCACCTAATGAATGCGCCACATCCGCCACAACACGAGTACGAGCAATATTTTCAGTTAATGGCAACTGAGAGCCATCAAACATCACTGAGCTAAAGCCCGCCTTTAGTGCACGAAAAACCACTGCTTCTTCGTAAGTATGATCTAGATGTAAACACACAGGTACACGACTATCATGTACTAAATTCAACAACATAGCCGCAACGGTTTCAACCCCATAAAAATCGACCATGTCTTTATTACAACTCAGAATGACCGGCTTATTCACTGCTTCTGCCGCTTCAACGACAGCTTTTGAATCCTCAAGACCAAATATACTAAAGCAGGGGATGGCATAATCAGCAGCAGCAGCTTGAGGTAATAAATCATTCAAATTCACTAACATAACATCGCACTCCTGATTACTTGAATTTGGCAATCATATCTTTAATACCCGGGATTGTTTCAACCTGATAGGCATGGTGCGGATCAAAATGTTGACTCAATGATTGAGAGGTTTTCCCGACGATAACAGTAAAATAATACATCTCATAACCAGGTGCCGCAACACTGGGATGGTAACCTTTATTGATTTTAATCACCGACCCCGTACGCACATGATAAATAGGACCAAAATCATCTTCATGCTCATATACAAATTGTGCTCCAAAACCAATATCAGGATTAAAACGAAACTGATACACTTCCTCAAATGCCGTTTCATTACTGCCATCATCTTTCACACGATCAACATCATGTTTGTGCGGCGGAAAACCTGACCAGCCACCGGCTCCCACCGTAAATAACTCACTAACAAGCAGCCGACCACGCTTATCGGCATTTGATTGACCTAATATGTGCTTAATTTTACGGTGGGTTTTAGTATCATCAGAGCCATACTGCACCATATCCACATTAGCAGCACGCACACAAAAAGGTTCAAAAGAAGCATCAAAACGTCCACCTGCAATCATAATGTCAGCATGTTTACTGAGACTCTCAATAATGGCACGATAACCGACAGGAACGTAAACAGACTCAGGATCACCTTCCCATATAGTCGCACGCTGACCTACATTGTCAAATATAACACCTGTATCAGTCTGAGAAGCATCTTTAATCACTGTTATACGACACGTACCACCTGCTAACACAATGACAGATTCATATCCTTCAACCTTATGCTCAAATTTCTGATTTTGATTTAAATAAACTTGGTTGAAATAACACAGTGGTGTGACATCATCATTCACATCAACGATTGGCTGATTGTTATTTTTAAAAGGGGGAATATGCTTACTCATAATCATTTTCTCCTCATGGCTAATGTTGTTTATTTGCCTTAACAAACTCAAACAGTTGCTCTTTACTTGGCATAGCTTCTGTACAACTATTGCCACTAACATTAATCGCTGCAGCCGCTGAACCATTGACTACGCCATCTTCCAACGCTCCACCATTTGCCAGTGTCCAAATTAATGCTCCCGCAAAGGCATCGCCTGAACCAAAGGGTTTCTGTGCATTGACATGAAAAATACCTTGTTGAAATCGCTCACCGGTTTGACAATAAACTTTCACTCCCTGTTCACCTCCTTTAATCACCACAATTTGTGTATTTACACCTAAGAAGCGCTTAGCGGTTATATCATCATCATGATTACCAGGGGCTAGAACTGTTTCCATAATGTCGAATTCTTCACGATTACCAATCACAATGTCACAAAGTGTTGCGGCAATACCATAATAAATCGAGGCATCCACATCAGTGCGCCATGAATATGGACGATAGTCCACATCCAAAACCACCACAGTATCGCTTCGACGAGCAAATTCCATCGCAATCAAACAGGCTTCACGACTTGGACTACTTGATAGAGCTGTGCCTGTCACTACCAATATTTTTGCACTTGCAATATACTCTTGACTCACTTGTTCTGGGGTTATCATCAAATCAGAAGCCTTGTTACGGTATATCAATACAGCGCAATCCGATGGCTTCATTTCTGTAAATGCTACTGATGTGCGAGAACCCGATGCATCAGTCATCATACCATCAAGGTTAATACCTTGAGTTAACATATAGCGTTTGACGTAATCACCAAATACATCATCTGCCACACACCCAATGAATCCACTTTTTCCACCTAATTTTCTGATCGCGACAGCAATATTTGCAGCAGAGCCACCGACAAACTTATTAAATCCAGAAATATCAGCCATATCCATATTTGCCTCTCGAGCATAAAGATCAACACCCGCACGACCTAACACGATAGCATCCAAAGAACGATTGTGCTGCAGCGTAATCTTCGTCATATTCCCCCTCCTTATATTGCCCAAGTGACTTACCTGTTTCAAATCAGTCCCTGCTATGTTTTAACGGTTAATCAAACAAATCCCCTATTAAATATAGTCAACCCAAACGGCATTATTATCTGCTGATTCAACACACTTCTCACATAAACGTACCCCATCAATACCCGCATCAATATTCGGAAATAAAATGGTCGAAAGTTTGGCGACATCATTATGTTTTGCAGCATCGAATGCTAGTGCAAATCGATGATAAATATTGGCCCATGATTCAAAATACCCTTCGGCATGGCCACCACTGATACGATCAGGTGAAACATCAATAGCATCTTGGTATAAATACCCCATTCCACGCTCTAGTACTCGAACAGGCTCCCCTTGCACCTCATAACGTAATTGATTTGGCTGTTCATCCCACCATTCAATAGAAGCTTTCTCACCAACAATACGGATTTTTTGCTGATGCATCGCACCAGCATTAACAGCGGATGCCCACAAGGTTCCTACAGCACCACCATTAAATTCCATCATCACATGGGCATTATCTTCTAACGGTACACGGGATTTAATAAAGCTTTGACGCATACATGATAAACGCTTCACTTTCAGACCTGTTATAAAGTCACACAAGTAAAATACATGTGTACCAATATCACCCAATATGTAAGTAGGACCAGAAACTTCAGGGGTGACACGCCACCTCAATGCAGGTTCAGTCAATTCATGTTCTTCATTATGAAAACCATGAGCAAACTGCATATTAACGACACGGACATTACCAATGCACCCTCTTTGTACCATTTCGCGCGCCTGCTGCACCATAGGAAAACCGCTGTAACCGTACATCACACCAATGACACAATTATTTTTTTTCGCAATACTTTTTAGCTCTAGCGCTTCTTCAATGGCAAACGTAATTGGCTTTTCACACACAACATGTAATCTCGCCTCGAGTGCAGCCTTACAGATTTCGTAGTGCGTCGAATTAGGCGTCGCAATTGAAACAGCCTCAATGCCTTTTTTACGCTTTGCTTCAACAGCAAACATTTCTTTATAAGTCGCGTAACAACGGTCAGCATTTAGACCGATATTAATACCAAAATCGAGACAATCACTCGGATTTCGATCAAATGCACCAGCCACTAACTCAAATAATCCATCTCGTTGTGCCGCATTACGATGTGAATAACCAATTTGACTTCCTCGGCCTCCCCCCACCATCCCCCAACGGATAGGGTGTTCAAAATGACACTCTTCATCAAACATAGCTAGACTCCTGAGTAAATATCACAACGGGAATAAACATTTATTTTCAATTAAATCTAAATAATAAATAGAGGTAAGTTCAATGGATGAAATAATATAAAATGCAGGCATTACACGCCTCGACGTTGTATGCTTCTACCCGCTTCCCAATCAGAGACTTTCTTCGCTGTATTCTGGTTATGAGTGATCTCTGGTAATCCAACTTCCCACCAACAATCACACTGAGACCATGCTGCAGCTGATACCGGGTCAATATCCACCACTATAACATAGGTTCTATCAGCCGCCTTGGCTCGAGTAAAAGCCGCATCAAACTCTTCTATTGAAGGGAGCTTCTCACTTATCGCACCTTGAGATTCAGCATGTTTCGCAAAATCGACACGAGCAAGCTTTCCTTTCGAACGTTTGCAGTCGACAAAAAGATTATTAAATGATTCATTGCCCGTATTTTGCTGCAATTTATTAATCACTGCGAAGCCACCATTGTCACATACCACAAGGATCATCTTATGCCCTGTCAATACAGAAGAATAAATATCAGAATTGTGCATCAAATAAGAACCATCGCCCACGAGCACTATAACCTCGTTATCTGGATTGGCCATTTTCGCCCCCCAACCACCAGCAATTTCATAACCCATGCATGAATAGCCAAAATCAATATCAAACTTCCCAATTTGATAGCTCTGCCAGTTCATCGCTAATTCTGCAGGAAGCCCGCCCGCTGCAGTCAATACCGTGTCACCTGGTTCCATCAAATGATTTAACTTGCCAATCACTTCTGCATACGAAGACAAACCTGGTAACAAATCGCCAACTTGCGGATGAGTACGGCGATATACAAGCGCTTTCCAGTCATCAGCTTCTGCTTTCGCTTTATCAGACCACGGCACTGGTGCACGCCAATCGCCCAATAATGCTGACAATTTAGTCATACAGGTTCTCGCATCTCCCAAAATAGGATAAGACTGATGCTTAATGGCATCAAACTTTCCTACATTAATACTGATAAGCTTCATTTCAGGATTTTGAAAAACAGTCCACGAACCTGTAGTAAAATCCTGCAAACGAGTCCCAACAGCCAGCACAACATCGGCTTCGCTTGCCATATGATTAGCTGAATCAGATCCGGTGACGCCAATAGGTCCTGCATTTAATGGATTATCTTGTAACAAACTAGCACGACCAGCAATGGTCTCAACGACGGGAATATTATGTTTAGCAGCCATCTCAGCAAGCTCATGTGTTGCTAAGGAATAATGCACTCCTCCACCAGAAATAATCAACGGCTTTTTGGCTTGTAACAAAAGCGTTTTCGCTTCTTTAAGTGCACATGCTTCAGGCTCTGGACGACGAATACGATGAATCTTTTCAGTAAAAAACACTGTAGGAAAATCGTAAGCAACACCTTGAATATCTTGAGGCAAGCCAATAAACACAGGACCACACATTTCAGGGTCAAGCAAATTATCGATGGCCTGCGGCAGAGTATGCATCAACTGTGCAGGTGATATAATCCGATCCCAATATCGCGTCAGTGGTTTAAACGCATCAATGGCCGTTATAGAAGGATCATCAAAGTTGACAGGTTGTTGTAAAACGGGATCCGGTAAGCGACTCACATAAGCATCGCCTGAAATCAATAACAAAGGCAAACGGTTTGTGTGAGCGACACCTGCTGCAGTCAACATATTAGTCGCACCAGGTCCAATTGAACTAGTCGCAATCCCAATGCGACGACGTTGATTCGCCTTAGCATAAGCAATCGCAGCAATGGCCATTGACTGCTCATTTTGTCCTCTCCATGTGGGAATTTGATCGGCAATATTTTTCAATTGTTGACCAAAACAAGTGACATTCCCGTGTCCAAATATGGCGAAGGCAGCACCAAATAATTGTTCAACTTTACCATCAATTTGAATTTTCTGAGAAACAAGGTATTTAGCTAGTGCTTCAGTAACCGTTAGGCGTATTGTATTGTCCATCTTTTTCTCCATCTAAGAGATAACAATGTAGATTTCAGAAAATCAGCACATAAACTATTTCTTACAGTCATTGCATTCAAATAGCACTTTTTAATTATAGATCGTACTTATCGACATATCCGATGATCGTTTCATAAGCTATTTTTGCAAATGTCAATGGGTCAGCTTTAGCGGGGTCTTGTTCAGCTTCAACCACTAACCAGCCCTTATAATGCTGCGCTTTCAAAGCTGAAAAAATATCGTTGTAACCAATATCGCCATTACCGGGAACAGTAAATACACCATCCAATACAGCATTAAGAAATGATTTATCAACCGCACGTGTCGCCTGCAAAATATCTGAACGAATATCTTTAAAATGCATATGGCCGATACGGTGTCCCCAGCGCTTTATCATCGAAACAGGTTCACCGCCACCATAGGTCATATGCCCTGTATCAAGTGTTAGATAAACAGCATCCCCTGTCAGGTTCATCAAGAGATTAATGTCATCTTCCGTTTCACAAATTGTGCCAACATGATGATGATATGACAGCTTAATACCATGTTCATTCACTAAGTGATCTGCAACAACCGTCAGCTTTTCTGCATACACTTTCCACTCATCCTCTGACAAGATGACTCGATGAGATAAAGGCATATTAATGTTTCCATGCACACTATTACTGACCTCACCATAAACCATTACAGTACAACCTGCCGCTTTGAGCAATTTGATATGTCCTTGCATCGCTGCAATTTCTTCCTGTGCAGAAAACAACATTAAATTACCGCTAAACCAACCCGATGCGAGTACAAGCCCATATTGTTTTAATAGCGGGAGTAATATTTGAGGATCTCGTGGGTATTTGGTCCCTAACTCCGTACCAGTGAAGCCTGATTGTGCCATCTCACTCAAACATGTTTCCAATGGAATATGGCCGCCTAGCTCAGGCATATCATCATTAGTCCAAGTCAAAGGACTAATCCCCAATTGCACTGCTCTCATATTTCTCTCCACGTTAGCTCGCAGATAATAAGTATAGATGTCCCCCTGAAAAATGAAGACATCAGTGACCACTGATGTCTAACATTCATGTGTAAAAAAAATAAATATAGAAAATATAGAGCATTAATTATAGCAAATCATGAATCTAACTAATTGTGGGCATTTACAAGCAGAACACCCTATGCTTATTCAAGCATTAAAGTGAACTTGGACATGTCAATAAGGAAGAAAAAATGTCCCGTAAGCATAATATCGTGTATATCATTCGCATTTGTTGTATTGCTGCATTAGGAGGCATTTTATTAGGTTATGATACAGCCGTTATCTCTGGCGCCATAGGCCCAATCAGTAAATACTTCAATCTGTTGCCAGCACAAACCGGTTGGGCTGTCTCCTGTGTCGTTCTTGGTAGTATCATCGGGGCACTTAGTGCTGGATGGAGTACACAAAAATATGGTCGTCGGTATACCCTTTTCATTTCTGCTCTTTTATTTGCTATCTCAGCAATCGGTTCTGCCGTCGCACAAACATTTGGATCTTATATCTTATTTCGCATTATCGGCGGTATCGCAGTAGGCTTAGCTTGCGTCGCATCCCCGATGTATATGTCTGAAGTTGCCCCAAAAGACTTTCGTGGTCGCGCAGTAAGTATGTTCCAGCAATCTGCGGTCATCGGTCAAACTTGTGTATTCTATGTTAATTACCTCATTGCCAAAGGCATGTCTGAAGAGTGGTTAATAAAAATGGGGTGGCGTTGGATGCTGGGATCTGAAATTATTCCGGCATTATTATTTGCTGGATTACTATTCCTCATTCCAGAATCTCCACGTTGGTTAGTCGAAAAAGGGAAATTAAATAAAGCAAAAAAAACACTCTCTCATACTTATAATCCTAAACACGTTGATCAACTTATCAAAGAAATTCAAGATTCACTTATCAAACACCGTACAACACACAAAATTAAAACCAGTCTAAGGTCTCGTCCACTTCTTTCAATCTTATTAATTGGTACTTTTGTTGCTGCTGCCCAAC
Organism: uncultured Shewanella sp.; assembly: GCF_947491715.1. Taxonomy (GTDB): domain Bacteria; phylum Pseudomonadota; class Gammaproteobacteria; order Enterobacterales; family Shewanellaceae; genus Shewanella. Next base: position 66,087 of record NZ_CANLKR010000005.1, read on the forward strand.
AACTGATTGGTATCAATGTGATAATGTATTATACCCCTAACATTCTCAAACCACTTGTGGGAGGCACGACCAACGCACTTTTCCAAACAACGTTTGTGGGATTAGTCTTCATTATTGGTAATGCATTAGGCATGTATTTAATTGATAAAATCGGTCGATTACCATTAATGAAATATGGAACCTTAGGCTGTGCATTAGGTATGTTCATCCTCGGCTGCATACTGTACCAACAAACTCAAGGCTACGCAGCCCTGTTGGCACTTTGTCTGTATGTCATCGCATACGCAATATCTTGGGGTTGTGCTTGTTGGACCATCATTTCTGAAATTTTTCCAAACCGAATTCGCTCACGAGCCATGGCGATCGCAGTTGGTGCACAATGGTTTACTGGATTCATTGTGACTCAATCCTTTCCCATGCTTAATCAAAACCCATACTTAAAAACACATTTTAATGGTGCATTTAGCTTTTGGTTATTAAGTATACTTTCACTGATTTGTATGTTGATCGTAATAAAGTTTGTCCCTGAAACCAAAGGGATCAGCTTAGAAAAAATGGAACAGCTAATGACCGAAAAATTAGCGAAAAACTCAAAAAAACAATCTCTATAAATCCATTTAAAGGGCGTTGCTGCATTCGGCCTAAGCTTATTTTTATGCCCGTAGTAGTACTCTGATTATCTGAATTTAGGAAACTCATAGGTCACCACTAGTTAGCATTCTCTTTTCTGCTATTTGTTGCTAAGTTCAATATCCATTTCAAGACTTTCAGAGCTCTTTTTCCTCGCACATCAAACCAGCGTGGCGACCTGGAAAATATGGGCGAAAATGATGAACAAAAAAGAAAACGAGTTACATAACATTAATAGGCTAAAAATAATGGGTTAAACTCTAAGGTCGTGGCTAATTTTAGTTGGCAACTTCACACTAAGTCATTGGCTCTTACTCCACTACCTCATAGAAAGACGGAAAAACATCGTTTATGATTGGCTCCGCAGACCTTTTTAGGCTAGTGGTTGCTATTGATGCCAATGATACCAATCCAAGAAGCATCGGTTCGTCAAAATAACGTGTCCATGTAAGCCGACAGCGTGGTGTATTTTCATGTGATTCATCAGGGACTAGAACCCACGTACATCCGTAGTTCCTAACTGGCAACTTCGGTTTTGAGCTCAACTGTTCCCAAGCTAGAGTGTGTGTCCCAGTCGCTTCGTCTATGTCGAGCCTAACCACACGCTCAACGATAACATGGGTCTTGCCATCTCGCTGGATCGTAAAACGAAGTTCAGCGCCAAGCTCACCTGGACCACCGAGAAGCCACTCAGGTGACGGATTGACTGACTGTTTGCACAACATAAGAGAAATGAAAGCTGAATAGTCATTGCAAATATTCCACGCATCTTTAATTCCGATGGAAAAGCAGGTTTCATGTACAACCATTAATTGTTTCGATCGAAAGGTAATGAGTTTTGTCAGCGCACTATTCATTATCGACTCCTTGAAGTATCAACCATTTTAAAGCCCATCTCTGATAATTTTTTCAGTGCTGTGGCTCCCTTCATTAGGACGACCGCTTCCAGCCCAGAAGTTACCCCATCTTCATGTCGAGCGGATCGCAATAACGACGCACTAGCAAACCAGTGACCTTCCAGCCCTTGTCTTTCATGTATCTTTTCACGCGCGAGTTCAAACTCAGGCGTCACATAGGCGTGTTTCCAAGTCGTTTTTACCGCATTTTGATCAAGGGGTTCACCTTTATAACTCTCTAACGGTATAATCTTTAATGGTATGCCTGTAGCATTTGCATCTCGTCGAATGATTGCCTCATATATTTTTTCTTGTCCAGTTACTCCAAAAGTTATCTGTACGTTGTGACATGGGAAATTTGGGCGGTAGCTGCCAATGACATGCGTAACATGAGAGAGTTCAGGAGTACAAGTGTATAGACTATCCATTCCCAACAAATGTTCACACCGCATGGGGCTCACATACACAGGTACAAGAAGCGACTCTAGATGAATATCCTTAAGCTTATTGTTTTCCCATGGATGTATCGCAAAAACCGTTTTACTGTTGTGAATAGCGGCATTGTAACGAGTGTTGGTGAACATTTTCACTCCACTCCTTTGGAGATTATTCACAAGAGTCTGAATACTCAATGAGTTACCTAAGAGTGCCGTATTGATACCAGAAAAGCCGCGCGGCATGTTCATGACTAGCAAAAAGTCTATAAAGTATTGTGCAGAGGCACAACGAAGGTGTGCTTCTGTATACCCGCTGTAAAGAGCGACCATCGCAGTGATGAAATCCCCAAACATTGTTCCGTTAAGTCTTCGCTGCGAAAAAAACTCTGATACGGTCATCGTCGTGAGATTCTCGTCCTTGATGGAGTCAAGGAAGCTATTCATCTGCTTTTTGAAGTCAATTAACTGTGGGATCTGTGGAATAAAGCGAAATACCTGTCTCCACAATCCGAATAATGGTAGTGATGGGTCAAGGAAAATATTATTTTTAAGAAGATACCCTCGTTTGATATGTGACTTAAGTGAGACATCGACACGAGGGTACGGCACATCCTGATTTAGAAGCCGTGCGTAATTCTGATAGCTTGGAGTAGAAATGCAAAAACCAGCATCGATTGGCAGAATACGGGGATCGTTAAGTTCGGCGACCCCTGCAGGAAAAAGTGAAAGAAATTCGGGCGTCAGCAATGATGGAATGAGAAGTGGGCGCTCCAGATTTTCAAGATCAATGCTGTAGTCCGAAATCATCCGAGGGGAGCCATATCTGTCCAGATATAAATAGAGAGTGCGGGTGTGCCCACCCCAACGATGATTTTTCTCTATTACAATAATCTTCTCTGGCAAATGTCCTGAAATGATCAAAAAACGCGCCACCGCCAGACCAGTAATCCCTCCACCGACAATAGTCACAGGCTCGTTGTTAGATACTAAGCTTTTCATAATACGAATTGTAGTATGTTTTATGAAGAGTTGTCAGATTTTCCCATTCTCTAAGTTCTGTTGACTTAAGGTACACTCACATCAACCACAATATGAAATTAATTAAGACATTACAATATGATCCAAAATCCACACGCCAAAAAACCGCTCTTTGAACAATCTCAGTGACATCAAGATGAATTTAACATTATCACCGTCAGTAATGATCTAAAAACAACTAAGTTATATGAATTTGAATAAAAATAAACAACTGAATTATTATCAGAAAATGTTCAGAGCGATATAAAGATGGGAGGACACATGATTAGAACTAAGTACTCATCAAAAACCATTAAGCACTATCAAGCCAACGATGACAATTTCCAGCGCCTTGTCGCCGCTTTCGATCTAAATGAGCACAATAAGCATCCAGTTCTTGTAAGCTACCTGCTGGGCCTTTAAATAAACGCGTAAATTCGGTGGTCAGTTTTAGTGCGGGGTATCAATACACGGCTTATTTAGTTACAGTACTCTGGCTTATTAAGTTTTACCGACTATGGGCATTTTGAAGCCCAGATTGCATCTGAGCCTAACGATACTAAGCATAGTTCTCTTGCTGGAAAGCCAGGAATATCTACACCACAAATTCTCTCATATTTAGAAACTGTATCGGAGTGATAAAATATACGACATGTAGAAGATTCTGAAGTCTTTCTAGCAGCCAAAGCCGCAATGCAGTTTACATCGATTTGACAGCGACTTTGACACTCACCATTCACAGCATCGGAAAAAGCCATAATTTCTTCTTTAGCTACATACCCGCCTTCTAACTCGAACCAAACTTGATTAACTGTATCCCCATCAGAGTTTACAAAGTCTCTTGCTTTGATGCTAAGTAGCCCATCATTAGGTGAATGATTACAACTGATATATCCGTCCATACCATCATCGAAAAACTGATCAGAATTCATATATGTTAATGTGCCAGAGGGAACGGTATGTGTATTAGATGGGCAACCTTCTGGATATTGCCCCAGATTAGCTAATGCCTCACAAATATGCTGATGGTTAAGGTCGGCCTCAGGAGATTGCACTGTGTCTGTATTAGCAGAACAATCTACAGCATTCCAGATGCCATCAAAATTAATATCTTCATTACTGTCGTTTACTCTATTTCCATTTAAGTCCCAGCAATTTATGCCCGATAACCCTGTGTCTCCAGTTTCTCCAGCAGCTCCTGCTTCTCCAGCAGCCCCAGCTTCTCCTGTTGCTCCAGTGGTTCCGTTATCTCCTTCCCAAGGGCAACCTGAGAGTAACGTTATCAAGGCTAGGGTTATAAATATCTGGTATTTTGTGTTTTGTATTTTCATGATGACTCCTTCATCTAGATATCTAGAACTATAGCAGACAGAGAAGTCACCTTTGCATATTTTACATGCTCGATTACCAGTGCACTTACTTAACAAACTAGCCCGCAGCGTTCAGTGAGTAAACACACATCACTAATGTACTGAAATACAATCATTACAGCCATTCATAATCAATATGCTAGCGGGCTTAAGAGAAGATCTAAATGTTAGGAGGGAGGCAAATCATCAGTTGAGACTTATTTAGCAAAGAGTATGTTGACAAGCCTAGCTAAAAAAACATGAATTAACCTAAATGCTGCTTTTAGGGGGCCTTTCTGACACAACGAGAGACGCAATGATAAAATGAACTTATTGTTAACTGGAAAGTTCCAAACTCGCGATTGCTTTTCTTGCTGTTGGCATAAACCCACCCATCCATGACTTATCAACGATTCAAAGCCTAGTTTATGGTCATTAATCAGTCAAATAACTTTGGGGGTCTTGGTTGTTTGCCTCCACACCAACTGACTGTTACGCATGTCACTGACAGAGCCTGTATGCTCAGTTATCAAGATAAGAATGGGGGGTGTTTTGACATTAAGCTGTGTCTTTGTCCTCTATTTTTTAGGTTTAAGCTTCGGTCGCCACAATACTGGTTTTTTAACTAAATGAGGCTTACGCCATTTAAACAAAGAAAGTGTTAACTCAACGAGCCACAAGATAAACCAAATAGAGCTAATTCAGAAGAGCTAATTCAGACACCCAAAATTAATTTCTTTTATCTAAGCGCTCACAAAATACTGAGTGCTTAGAAAGCCTTCGATACTAATCAATGTCCTTCTTGGACGTGGCATCGCCCTTCATAAATAACTTCTATAAATAGTTACCTTGGACATCCACTAATCCATCAAACTTAGTTTAAGGAGATAGAAAATCTCATAACGCATTGCTGTATAATAATTTTTTCGATACTAATGACCAAAACTGAGTAAGTAAGAATGAGGGTTTAGTTTTTATTACCAAGGCCTATTACGACCTTGGCTAGATTTTTACGTTCAAAACAAGCTAAAACAGGCTTGACTATAGGGGAGCGTCCATATATGTCTATGTTATTTGTCACTTGCTATGCCACTTTTCGTACAATTAATCTTCACGCATAAACTTTGCAAGCCCTTCTTCATAATCTCTTGAACACTCAGGACAAAATGACTGTTCAAAATCAGATCGCCAAACAAGATCTTCAGAGAAATGACCGCAATAATCTGCAGTATTTGCGTCTATATAACGCTTCCACTCAATTAAGTCTTCTAATTGCCTCTCAATTTCATCGGCATTGCTTTGAAGGGATAGTAAATATTCTTTATAGGCCTTTAAGCTTTCCACATGTTCTTCGTAATCATCGAGAAACTCTTCAATTTCAAAGTCGTCATGACTATCAAGGTTCTCCGAAATCTTGTCTTTAAGCTCAGAATGTTCAATGTGTTGAGTGTGATTTTTATACTGCGCCCACGAGTCAACAAATTGTATTTTGTCTAAGTGGCTACCAAGTATTACTTGAAGTTCTAACTGCTCTTCTTTAGGGCAACAGATTACTTCAATAGCATCGAAGTTAAAATAAAAGCCAGTTTCATCAACAAATCGCCACTCTCTTTCCCAAGTGAAGCCTTGTTTAGGCATTGTCTCCCCCAAAGGGTGAGCAAGTGATTTTATTGATTCAAGCAGTGAGTTCACTGCTTCCGAAGTTTCTGAATCAGCAACATTAAATAGACTCCCTAAAACCTTGTTGTCTAGATAGAGTGTTGGCCTTACATTATTCTCAACCATGTAGCATTTTCGAAATCCAATACCGTATTGCATCCCTTCTGCTCTTCGACGTTGAGATATTGCTACAAAGCCACCTAAAGCAAATATAGGGGTTTCAGTGAAGCAAGCAATTTTGTGTGTAAATGATGCAGATTTTGAACCATTAGGAACCTGAGATCTAATAAAACCTTCCCCCCTTTTTTTACCACTGTTCAAGATGCTCTTGATTGCGGACTTACCTGTCATATGGATCAGAAACCTAGACATATCAGGTTTCAATTTGGGTTCAATTTCAAATGCTTTCATTTTCAAATACCGCTAATCTTATTGATCTATCCCTTGTGACATAACCTTTATATATTGCGCACGCGCGCTTTTCTTTTATTAATAATCAACAAGTTAAATTAAAACCACACAGTTAACCACTGGTTTGACTATCGATTAACAGCGATTACCAGCAATTAATCACAACTTAGTTACAGGCCAAATACGCATCACTAAAAGAGTGAAAAAAAACTGATACTTAGCCCTTATCTTATTAGTTTTTCCTAATGCCTTTAAGCTCATTGATAGCGTATGATTCATCAATCAATGCAAAGCCATAACGTCCTGAAATGGATATAAAGCTACCAGATATACCTGCATCTTGTAGCTCAGCAGACAAACGCAAAAAGTAATTTTTATTTGCTTCAAATTTATATTCGATATTCATTTCATCGGCACGCCAACTAGAGATAAAGGTCCCTTCTTTCACTGTTATTTTATGAATACCTGGTGATAATGCCAGCACTTCATAACCACCATTACTGATATTGAAACGATCTTTTCCATCAATTTGAATAGTGGGTGCCGCTGCACCATCCAACATTGCCCAAGGCCTATAAATATAAACTTTAGCGTGCTGCGGATCTAAACCTTCTAACTGTGTAAATTTGGGTCCCATTGCACTACAGCCTGAAAGAAATAACACACTCAATATTAAGCAAAAGATATTTTTGAACACTGTCAACAACTCCAAAAAATGACTCATCGGTTACATTTAGTAATACAATCAGATGGATATTCCCTATGTTAGACAAAATACCACTAACGAGTTACTTATGTAAACAAAATGTTTAATACATCAGAACCCCAATGGCCAAAATTGTTCCCAACAATTTAAGGCATTCCCTGCTATCCATGCAGGTCAGATAACTCACTCTTTTCCCATAAGCCCATTCAAAGACATGCTGCTTTGCTTTTCGCTTTTAAAACCCAGTGTGAATGCAGCTATTATTGTTCAAAGCAGAACCATCGGATGCAGGGTGAGGTTTCATTGAATGAAACTCTTCGAACTAGAGATAGGGATATCGAGCTGGCACTTAAACATGGAGGTTGTTGGTTTTCGTCTGAGCTTATAGGGCCAAAAATGTTCCCTACATTTTTAAGCATTTCCTGCTATCCATGCAGGTCAGATATTTACAACGATGTCCCTATCTAAAAACCAGCTTAGTGTCCCTACTTCGCGTTCGTAAGCTTGAAAAAATATTTCACTCACCGAGTTATTTTTGTATTAAGACATTAGCCTACGTAAAGAAATAAACACAAATTTAGAATGTAGGTAGCTATAATCGCCCCTCCCCCCTGCTTTTGTCTTCGCTTTAACAATTCAGTGTAGATGCAACAGTGAGTTTCGGTTTCAAGGATGAAACCGTAAAGCGGCCAAGGATGGCTTCACAGCGTCTCACTGAGGCATCTACACAAACCACGCTGGAAGCGATAAATCCGCATGAAGCTTCAATTAATAAACACACTTTCAGATACCTAAAAATAGCCAAACGCAAGTTTATAATACTCTCTGTGAGCGGGAACTCACGATCTTCTATTAAGCGAAGCTTAATACTTACCCTTCACTGGAAGCGATAATCAAAGATCCACACTTTCGGTATACGTCCTCAAATCGCTAATCAACCCTTGCATGCTTGATTGTCCCTGCTGCTCCACTTGATTAAACAGCACTTTTCCCACTTGCCGAGTGATCTTGGTTTTATCAGCCGTACTCAACTCACTTTTTCCCTGCTGTTGCTCTGTTTCTTCCAGCTGCTCTGTTTCTTCCAATAGGGACAAGACTTGTTCGCGTTCAGTGCGAGTTAAAGTAGGATCAGATCCCAAGACTTTAAGCGAACTGATGGCATCCAAAATAGACCCATTCATACTCAACGCTGCGGTTTTAGCTAACGTTTCAACCCAAGGTTTGTCTGTGGCTTGCGCCACTTTTGAAAACGTATGTTGAGTGGTCGCCAGATCCCCTTCTCGAATGGCCAGACTACCCACAATCAAATTCGCTACCAGCGCTTCTTGCTCATACTTTTGCTCATAACCTGCAAATTTTGGCTGCTTAACCAAAGCCGACTGCTCTCTTGCTAATCCAACCCAACCTTTATTATAAAAAGCCAGTGCCATAATACTGTGGGCAATGTATTGCTCTTTCATTTCATCGGCTTTATTCAGTGCTAATTGGCCATCGGCTATCGCATATTCATCATCCAACCCCATGCTCCACATCAGGCCGAGTAAAGCATGCACTCTTGCTCGACTTAAAGGCTCGTGTTCATATCCATCGGGTTGAATATTATACACATCGGTGATCCCCCTGATGGTTTCTCTCGATAGGGTGTTATACATTTTATAAAAAAAGCCATCTTGTAAATCTTCATACTTGTCTTGCTCAGACTTTGCAGCAACCTCAATAGACACACTCAAAAGTAATATCACATTCACGACGGCCTGAGCCCAATGTTTTCTCATGGCTAACATCCATTCCCTCTACTTTTTATTATTTTTTATTTTCAAAAACAATCCACTGCGTCATAGTCAAATTTCATGATGGGAGAGTAACGGACTTAATGTTTGCGCCTCTAACTCAAAGCCCCCTTGTACCCAACCTTGATATTGGGCGCTGTGTATATCACTGACCGACAATAGCACCTTAGATTGGCTTTCTGCTTTAAAAGCAAACCCTTTAACATGAATAGAGACCCCGGCTAAATCTAAACGGCTTCCTGATAGCGAAATGCCATTTTCAGCTTGAATATTCGCATTGGTCATAGTGATCACAGATTCGGTTATCTCCATAGCCAATTCACTATGCTGCACCGTTAAGTTCTCTATTGCCACCAATGAATCTGTAATAATGAGACGCTCAGCAGTGAGATCTCTTAATTGAATATTACTGCAACCCTTTATTATCACAGTTGAAAACTGACCAGAATAGGTTTGATTATTTTCATTACTGCATACCAAAGTCCCATGGGAACTACTGGCTGCACTTGCCAAGAAGCTCTCTTGCTTATTTTCCTGTTGCACTGCTAATCTAGGAGAAAAAAGAGCCGCTTTAAGTCCTGATAAAAATGCTTGGGTGTGACTCTTCATCGGCACATGCCCAGCCTCATCAATGATTTGCACACTCACATTGGGCAAACGATGCTCTAATACTTTCGCGGTACGTAATGGCGCAACAGTATCTTCTCGCCCCCAAATAACATGAGTTGGCACCTTAAGTGTGCTGATCGCTTCACTAAAGTCTTCTTCAACGAGACTCAATGCCGCATTTAAATTAGGCGAAGGTGACACCAATAAGTCCCAACTCAAATCGCTTGCTTGTAAAAAATCCGTTGCGCGATCATTGAGGCTACCCATTTCAATAAACGATCCACTTAAATCTTTTATTTGCATCCATTTCGTCTGCAGTACTTCAGGTAATTCTGCACTCAGTGAATCCTCGTTGACAGCAGTATCTGAGCGAGAAGCATTTCCCATATCTTCAGTTGATAACCCACTGATATGTTTTATAAAGGCTGTTTTTTCTAACATACCTGCCGCATCAACTAATACTAATCGCTCAAGCTTTTCAGGGAACATAGCAGCAAAACGTAAACTCACCGCGCCTCCCATGGAATGGCCCATCACCGTTACGCTCTCTTTTGCATATTGGGTGATCACTTCATTTAAAACGTGAGCATAATGAGTCGGTGAATATCGACCTTCAGGCACACCCGATAATCCGAATCCGGGTAAATCGATGGCAATAATATGATAATGCTTTGCCAATTCAGGCACCACATCTTGCCAGTCTTGCATGCCTAATTGACCCAAACCGTGCACCAATAACAGGCTTTGTTTATGCTTCCCTTTCGTTTCAAACACTAACATTTGCGAGTGAAAAACAGACTCAATAAAATAAGAGTATTGCCCAAACTCCTCACCTTGATAAGGTGCGCTTTGCCCTAACATTTGCGCAGGAAAAGGCTGAGCCTTAGCGATATCAATGTCCTCTCTCTCAAAAATCAACAGATCTGACGTCATCGACTGAACGGTAGAGGTCGCTTCTTCAAACCAAGAAGCAGTAGAAAGAAAAGGGATAATAGATAACAAAAAAGCAGGTAAAACAAGGTGATGAAAACGCAAAATTAAATCCTAATAATGAACTTACCACTAAAACGTCAAAACAAAATATTAACAGATAGGGGCTTTGGTATCACCATTAACTTTACTTATTCATCACAATTATGACCATAAAGCCCATTCAAAGAAACGCCCTGCTTTTATCTTTTCTTTTTTTGTTGATTTTCGATCCCCATCGGAGTGACTGAAGTTCGTTGAAATAAATAACGTAAAACAGATATGGATATCTGTTTAATTTTCGGGCTATAGGGATGTAGCATCGGAAATGTTAGTTATTTATTTCATAAGAACAAGGCACCTAACTGATGCATTTCACTCCGTCGGGCGTTATGAAGATTGTAAGGGCGAAGAGCACAAAAGTGCTCTATCTGAGCGAGAAGATGGACGCTGAACTGGCCTTTGGATATGGATATCCTTGATAAGAACGAGCAGTCCTCCTAATCCCTGTGTGAGTGGGCACTCACCATCTGAAGGCCACAACATGCAATGGGACCAGAAATAAAATATAACATTTGATTATTCGATCAAATCACCAACATTGGTTCACCCAATAATTTCCACTGCTCATGTCCTTCAAGCAAGACTAAGCTGTCATCATCACCACATAAATAACAACGAAGGCCTTCGCTATTCACTAACTGCCTCACATCATGAATTGCTTCACCATTTTTAATATGATGAGGGACAAAAATAAACGGCGTTAACCCTAGACCAGACAACTCATTTAATCCCACATGATCCACATCACCACACAAACTGGCGGTAATAATCGATGGCGTCATGATCATGGCACCTGCACTGACACCGATTAATACGCCACCATTTTCACATAATCACATAAAGCAGGCATTAAATATCGCTGCTTTAAGGCTGATAAGAAACGATAGGTGTTCCCACCCGACAAGTGAATCGCATTCAAGGTTAATAAGTGTGAAAACGCCGCATCATCAAATCCAGCTTCAAGCTCAACATACGTACTCAGCTCAGCACCTAATTCATTGTAAACTTGCTTTGTTTGATTGAAATAAAGTCGGGCGATATCGGGTTCTGACGCAATATAGCCCACTTGCGGCTGTTGGCTATGACGGCTATTTAATGCCAATTTAATCGCTGCTTTTCCACTCTTTGTTGTTGGATCACTCAGTAACGCTAAGGTCATTTTCTTTCCTTGTTCAATGAGTATTAATTGCTATTAGACCCCTTATATCTTTTATTGGATAGGTAAATGGCGCCTTTTCATGCTTATTTATCATTCAGAGTCATAATAAAACACTGCTAATTATCCAAGGTTTCCATAAAAGTGGCTAACCAATTCACAAATACTCTCACTCTAGGCAGCTTATTACGCCCCGTAGGAATGATCGCATAAAGTGTGATCCCCTCAACTTGGCAATCGGGTAACACCTCAACTAATTGCTCTTCTTGTTGAGCCTTACGCAAAGCAGCAAGAGGAAGTAGTCCAATTCCCACACCTGCACACATGGCACTATAGAGTGTAATAAAATCATGACAAATCAATCGCCCATTGATAGGAACTTTCTGCATTTCCCCCTCTTCATTAACAATAGGCCAATATTCATGCTCAACACCGCTTCTCACCACTCGAATACATTCGTGCTGGCTCAATTCAAGTGGCGTTTTAGGCAAACCATGTCGAACAAGGTAATCAGGCGTGGCCGCAATTTTTGGCGAAATAGTCCCTAAACGACGGCCAATATGACTACTATCATGGGGGGCACCAATATGAGTCGCCACATCCCACCCTCCCACTAATAAATCCACAGGTTCATCTGACAATTGAACCTGTATTTCAATGAATGGATACTGCCCCATAAAATCTTTTAATGCATCCATAATGCCGTATGACAACATGGAAGTGGGTAATACAACTTTAACTTTACCTGACATCTCATTCCCAATAGGCAGTAATTCGCTCTGGGCCAAATCCAATTCCGATAAAATACGCTGACATCGAGAATAAAACACTTTTCCCTCATCTGTCACATGTAAACGTCGAGTCGTCCGCTCTAACAAACGAACACCCAACGCGGACTCTAAACGCGCCAACCTTCGGCTTACCAAGGTCGCAGAAAGCCCTAAAACTCGCCCCGCTGCAGCGAGGTGACCTGAATCAATGACTTGCACATAAACCTTAAGGTCATCTAAATGTTGTATTTTCATATGTCGATTATGTACATAAATGAGATAGTAAAACAACAATAATGCTCATATACGTAGATAAAAATCCTCTCTATCATTCAACAGTCAACATCAAACCGTTTAACGCCATCATTAGGAATAAAATTATGAGTACAGTCACCGTGAGCCAATGCTTTAATACTGATATCGACACCGTATGGGCCCAGATAGCTGATGTCACACTCGTATCGAACTGGCATCCCAGTGTCGATTTTGCCGATTTACTGAGTCGTAACGCCACAGGCATCGGCGCCACACGACGCTGTAATTTCTACGATGGGACTAATGTCATCGAAGAAGTCGTCAGCCTTAATAAAAAACACTATTGTTTTACATTACAAATTAGAGAATTTAAAGGCCCCATTAACCGCTTTGATTCTCATTGGAAATTACACTCAACACCGTCAGGTGCAACCCAGTTAACCATTGTCATGGATTATGACATGAAGCTCAGTATTTTAGGGGCAGCAATGAATGTCTTAATGATTAAGAGAAATATGGCCAAACGGCTCAACCACGTCATGGACGCTTTAGCTCACCATTTGAAAACCGGAGAAATGATTAATTTTGATACTCAATTAATAAAAGATAAGAGAATGAATGTGGATCGGGTTTAAAAAACATCCGTTATATTCGAAAAGGAAGTCAAAAACCTTAACATCACCATTAGCCTTTATATTCAAACAAGCTACTCAAATAAGGGACTCAAATAAGGGACTCAAAACAGTCAAGACGAAGTCATCTTTATTCTCATATTTTGGCTACACTTAAAGTCAACAATGCCACATCGAAAAATGACAAATGACGAGTGTATGTATAAATTATCTTTATTGATCACGGTTTTTTTCAGCCCTTGGCTATGGGCTGACATCTGCGATACGCCAAAAACACTCGATGGACTCACTTTGCTTTTTACGGTTAACGAAGAGTATGGGCATTACAGTCCCGATCCTATCGGCATATTACAAACCTCTTTTTCAAAAGAAAACTTCACCACCAATATCATTCAAAACAACTATCATTTTATTGGTAAATACACTTATCTGACATTCGGTGAAGGCTTAGCTAAATTCACAGCAAGGCAAATATTAGGTCCAAGAGTTATACGTTACAGCATGACCCTTGTGTGCACGAGTAATAGAGCGGGTTACTACATCTATAGTCAAATGGAAGGACCTCGCCTGCCTAATGTTCGGCAAAATACAGGCCATTATGTGATACGTCATCAGTGAAACCGTTTTTTAAGGATCCCATATGAAACGATGGACAATATTATTCTTTCTACTTGTCACCACCAACCTTCAATATGCCCTTGGTTGTCAATTACCAAAATCATTAGAAGGTGAAACAATGTTAATTCGAGTCGACGGTGTATTCACCCCCAACAATCCAATGGCTGATACGGTGCAAGAAATAAAATTTAAAAAAAATAGCTATCAAGTCACCATACTCAATTCAGGGGCTAACGCCTCAGGGTTATACCGTTATGAATATTTCGATCCCAAATTAGCCAGAGTCAATATCAGAGAAGGAGAGGGGAAAAACTTGTCTCTTTATACTTATAGCTTTGTTTGTCAAACCAATCGAGTAGGCTATTTTATTTTTAGTCAAACCCAAGGCCCAGTGAAACCTGATGTAAGACAAAACACTGGCGTTTATATTATTGAGTAGCCTTAACTCTAAGGCTTATTTGGCGTGGGGGACTTAAAACAAATGAGACACTATAGCATCGCATTCATTATCATGATATTCATCGCGTATACAGCCACTGCATCAGCACAAAATTGTGAATTGCCCCGCTCTTTAGTGGGCAGCAGAATACTCATTGGTATTAATGGTATGCATGCCCCAACCAATGCTAAAGCGGGTAATTTACAAGCCTTAACTTTTGCCGACACCCAGATCAAAGATATGAACATGATAACAGGGGATGTGAGTCTAGGTACCTATCGCTATAACAAACTCACACCAAAAATCGGCTTATTAGAGGTTAACCTCACTCAAGGTGCAGAGCAGTCGACTTATCGAGAAATCTTAGTCTGTAAGACACCGCTTATAGGCAAATTTATCTTCAGCCAATCTCAAGGCCTAATAAAGCCTGATATCAGACAAGATTCAGGGAGTTATATAATACAGCCTCATTACTCTCAATGAATCTAAGCTGCACATAACGGCTAAATAGGAACCTGCAAGGAAAGCCCATGAAAATCGCACTGATGATATTCACACTTTATGTAAGCATGCTTGTTCCATCCCAAGCAAACACAGCATTATGCAAGGTACCAACAACATTAACTGGAAAGCGCTTTGTGCTTGAGCTAGATGGTCAATATACGCACAATAATCCTAGAGCCGGAGAGTTACAAGAATTCATTTTTACACCAACAACATTAACTGAGCGCTCACTCAATACGGGCGAAACGTTATCAGGTGAATACCAATATCACGTACTCGCTCCCGACATAGGCATGCTTAGCACCTCATTAATGCAAGAAGAAGCGCTCTTTTCCAAGTTTGAGCTCACTTTTATGTGCAAAAATAATACCACAGGACGTTATATATTCAGCCAAATAGCAGGAAGAGAACCGCCCGCAATCAGGCAAAATGTGGGCACCTATTTTATGATGCCTGATTAAAAAGACTCACAAACTATCGTCTATGCATTTTATGGATGACACTCAAGGGGTTTCTTTATACTCGGCCCCCTTTAGATTAAGTCACTTCTAGCGTCGGGATTCGATTCGTTGCAATGACCGCATTTCTCGCCGCCGTTTTTAAATTGCCATAGGCACTTTTCCTGACAATGCTGGCACTATCAATGAGTGATTTTAGCTGATCATTATCAGTATGCACCTTTTTAATCTCGACTAGATCCGTAAGATGACTGTCCCCCACAATATAACCCAGCTTAGGATTGATTTGTCTAGGATTTTGCGCAACGTAAGCGGCATTGGTATTGGCAATACCGCTCAATTGAGTCAAGGTTCGTGCTAAGCTGGCAATGGCATGCATGCGACTTAATACACTGGCCGCACTGCCATATTTCGCCGCCGCAATATCTGCAATTAATTGCTGACTCATCGGACTCGCTTGCAGTGGACGGTTAAATGCTGCTCCTAATGTTTGCATGATTTCATTTACAACCGTCTCAAGCAAGGCTTGTAAGCCTTTCTCTATTTGAATAATGACGTCATCAGCCCATTGACTCTTATTGCCTTGAGGCACCACCACATTACTGGCTCCCGTTTCATCGGTTACTGCAATACTGGGGGTTCGACTAACCACTTTCCCCAGCAAGCCTGCTGGTGCAATTAACGATGCCCATTTAGCCTGAATAGGTGCAGAAGTTCGACTCAACTTACTTTCTGCTTCAGCCACCACTCTATTACCAATCAGCTTCAACACTTGGTAGCCTGATTTATTCGGAAAGCCTCGTTCAACAATATTTTTAGGCAATGCGTGCCCGCCAAGTGCTGACAGCGCTCGAATAAACGACGCATCGGCTCTGACTTGAGGGTTTTCAATATGGGTTCGCGAACTTTTAGGCGCAACAGTACCCGCCCCTCTAGCACTACTGCCTTCGCCAATTAGGTTATCTTCCGCCCCCCATTTTACATCATTACCATTAGAAATCAGCTCTGCCGTATCCATGACTCTTTTTAAGGCACCATTAATGCGCATTTGACGTTCCAACTCAGCTTGGTAACTTGCCGGAGGGGTAAAATTATTATGTTGGATAAGCGCCGCAGCGAGTTTGCTAGGCTCAGCCAGTCTTACCCAGCCCCCGCCAGGGTTAGTTGACAAAATTGTTCGCTTTCTTCTAATTCGAATTTTAGCTAAACCATGGGCTTCTCCTACTATCACGGTTCTTGCACGCTGCGCAACTAAGGACTCCGTTCGGTGCTTGCTGATCCTGTGGCGCTGTAATTGAGCCGCTTCCTGCAAACGAAAATCATATCGGCTCGCCTTTGTCCCCATTTCATCAGCTTCTTTTTCCAGTTCAGGCTGATCATTGACTAATGTGCCTGATTTCAATTGCAGTGTGGATTTCACTCTACCCTGTTTTTGCTGAACAACATGCCATGCTTCATGGGGCAAATGCTTCTCTTGCCCCGGGCCTAAATAAATATTGTCTCCTTGCGCAAAAGCATGTGCGGTTAATTGAGCCGGTTTTGAAGAGTCACGATGTACAATCACATCATCCATTGAATAGCCCGATAATTGCTCAATGCCATGTTTTAACCTCTCAGGCAAACCTTGATGATTTGATTTAGACGACCCTTGAGTGTTAATAGCCTGTAGACTGTGCCGAGCGCTATGACTCAACCCTTTAGTCGCGCGCTGTGCAGGAACACATTTATCCTGCACAGGACGCTTAAGTGGTGAGCTTTCAACGACTGCACGGGCTGATGTATGGTGAGTTTGCATAGCCTGTCCTTTAACAATGAATATTGATGCTTTGATTTTTTAATGGTTCCCAACTACTCCAAATAACTTTCCAATCGATGAACAAAAAATTCAGTACTGGCATTTTGATTTTCAATAAAATCAATATAGTGATCATCTCTTTTGCCACCTAAAGCATAAATCACCTCGTGAAATAATACCGGTGAAACATGGCTTCTTGACACATTCAAGGACGCTTCAGCTTCCCAATAATCCGTTTCGGGATTATAGACTTGAACATTGCCGGTATATCCCGCCCCCGTTCGCCCACCTAAACAATATATTTTGTCATTTAACGCAAATATGCCAAATCGACTACGCGCCAAGGGAATAGGTAAAGCTCGATGCCATTTATCTTCTTTGGGGTGATAAATAAAATGAGTATTACAAAATGACTCAGATAAAATACCTGATAATTCTCTGTCTGAACCACCAATATAATGAATACCATTATTCACTCTCACCATCCCCCCAGAATAACGTTCATTTGGCATCGGCATTAAGGAGGTCCAACAATCCAACTGAGGATCATAACACTCTAATTTTCGACTCGGACTGTGCTGTAAAAAACCTAAAAAGCGTGTTTGCATTCCTCCTGCCCCATAAACTTTTCCATCGAAACTGGATAACGCCATATGACTGGTTGGATCCATCAAAGGCGCCTTTTGCTCCCAACGGTCTGTATTTAAGTCATAGCAATAAAATTCATTCGTTTTTTTACCCTCAGCATTTTGCCCTCCTGCGACATATAACTTATCGTCCAACACGCAAGTGGCAAATTGCCTCACCGCTTCTCCAGGAAAAGGGGCTTTTTCATAAAAATGGACAAATTTATCCTCTTTTTGGACCCCCTCAAACAATTCTCCACTGCCATAAAGCAGTAAGCTTGTCTTCGCCACATTGTGTGCAGAAAAAGGCCCAGTCAGTGGCAATCGAGCATCACTTTTCTGCCAATTAGCATGCTCTGTATCACCAAGAATATTACCCACCTTGGCATATCCAGGCGGCGGCGTCTCATGTTGACTCAACACACACTGGCCTAAATGCAGGCCTAAATTACGCGCCAGTTTATGGTGAGTCACACTGTGATCTTTTAATTGAGTAGAACCGATAGATTGCGAATTCAATTCCCCATTCAATATCACATCACCATTAAATTGTGTTTCACCTTCGACCGTTAACGTTTCTTTGAGAGTCAAAGAACCTGTCATCACACCACCGCTACGGCGTAAAAACTGGTCCCATTTTACCGCAGGCATAAACGCCTTTCGCCAATCTTTTTGTAACCAAACAGCACCCTCTCGACTCTCAAAAGTGGCGACACTTTGATGAATTGAACGTTGCTCAAAAGGTGGCAGCCAAGTATTTTCTGTCACTGCTAACGCATCTTGAAAAGCACGCGTAGGAATAAGCCAATAATCACCACGACAATATAACGCATCAAGATGAAAACCTATGTTAAGACGATCATCAATATTCAACT
This sequence comes from uncultured Shewanella sp., assembly GCF_947491715.1. Taxonomy (GTDB): domain Bacteria; phylum Pseudomonadota; class Gammaproteobacteria; order Enterobacterales; family Shewanellaceae; genus Shewanella. The sequence continues at coordinate 84,751 of NZ_CANLKR010000005.1, forward strand.
CAATGCCCTCGTCATGCACTTTTAACGAATGAATCGCCGTTTGCCAATGCATCAATTTAACCGGTTTAGCCTTTTCATTAATCTTACCACTGTAGCTCACCATGCCTTGAGCAAGATCAATTTCAGTCACAACCAATAGCGTATTTTTAGAATGTACATCTCGTCCTTCATTGTCTAATAACGAAAAATAGCTGCCAGCAACCAGTTGCCTATTCGCCCTTTCTAGCCCCAACACTTTGAGACTATTATGACTCGACTGAGTCACTCTGTACGACAGAGCACTATTATCAGCACTCCAAACAACGGGAAGAGTATTGTTGACCGTTAAATCTGTATCTTCAATAATTTGCACTCGGTATAACGTGCTTTTAAAAGGCGCTCTTTGCGGCAATGCATTGACTTTAATGCGCCCTACACGTTTTCTGACATCTTGAAATACTGCCCACTCTCGCGCTAAGACGGCCATATTTTCAAAACCCGAGGTATCAGGAAATCGCTTTAAGGTTAATTGTGTTTGCACTCTTACCGAGGTATCCACTCCTCTTAATCCAGGCTCCAATAATTCAGGATCATCAACGGCTGAAATGACGCTTTGATGCATATCAAGATAGGTCATAAAACACCCCTCATCTTGTGAGCTCAATAAAAAATCAACCCGATGATTTTGCTCTGCCATTGCCCCATCTAAATACACTCGCCCAGCACTAAAAGATAATCTTGACGCTAACCATGTCGGCGCACTTTCTTTTACCCCTGCACCTAATATTCCATGATTCCCTTGTCCAGAAATATCTCGGCAAAACTCACCTTGACCTTCAGTACAGGGCCACCAAGCTTGTAGTCCTATTTCCCCAATCTTTCTATGGGTAAAAACATTAACAAGCAATTCATTTGCTGATAAGGCTCGAGAGTAAATCGCCATATCATATAAGTTTGCTTTCATATTGCGAATAGACAAGCCAGCTTCTATCCCCGCCCCAATAGAAATGGTGCCTGCTTCTAAAACACTTATCCGAGGCGTCATTTCACATAACACTTCTTTGCCCCCAATATACAGACGAAGGCTTAACCCATTAAAAGTGAAAGCCAATTGTTGCTCTGTATCAAACTTAAGCGCGATTTCACTGGTCAAAGTTTCTACTTCGACTCGTGTATCAGTGGCTATGGTGCGTTGTATATAAGGAAAGCCTTCTGCTGACACGCCAAAAGTGATCCCCGTTTCAATATCCAACTCAGCTAAGGTACTCCATTGACTAAAAATAACGGCATCTTGTCCTGTTTGAGATAAAGATAATAAGGCTAAGATGCTGAAATGTTTACTTAATGAAAAATCAATGCTCTGGTTCTCTATTAATAAGAAATCCTTTTTGCCATCAAACCTAAGCCCACCTCGCACACTCGGTGTAAACGCCGGGTTATTAGCTGGATAGGCGACATCCCCAACAAGATCGCTCACCAATAACTGTGACTCCCTGCTCGCAATAGACTGCATTTCATTCCAGTCAGCATCGAGTAATACTCGCCCTTGCTGCATCAATACCTTTGAGTAATTTTTTGCTGGGTCAAACGTAAATCTTGAGAAATCTCCGCTCATAGTATTATTTCAATCCATATAGTAAGTTTGTACTTCCATCCCAAGGGGAAGAAATCGATCAAATTGATTTTTAATATTCCGTTCTTTTTTTCGAATAAATTGCTGATTAAATACGCCCATTTCTTCGCCATTATCAGCCCCAGTCAACAAAGATTGATCGCTGCCATAGGTCAACACTAAAAAATCAGCATCAAAATATCGCGTCGAGCAAAACTGCACACCATGCCGCTCTATCATAGAATCTGTGATAATTTGCTCTGTTTCTATGCCACGAGGCTGCACTAACACACTAAAATAGGAATAAGCCAGCTTAGCCATGTTAGGATTAATCAGAGTAAAAGTACCATCAAACACACTATTGCATACCTCTTTGACACTGATACAGGTGATATCACCGATCACCGTACTGTTTAGGCTACCAAAGGCGCGAACCGTTGAAGGTGATGAACATATCATTGCCGAATTAGTAAGCTGATAATTCGCATGCTTCATCAACTTTTGAGTCACTATGAGTCCATTTTCAACAGTAATATGTGCTAATCGACGATCACTCTCCTGCTTTGAAGGAAGAGAAAGCCACAATATATCAGCCAATAAACTGCTATCTTTTAGCTGTATATCCACATTTTTATCAATACGAATTTGCCCATAGACTTTCATCCCATTCAATATTAATTGTGCGGGAGTATCGCCTGTATTACTCACTTCAATCGTTCCCGATAATATGGGGCACACATAATCCTCGGCCACTAAGGTGATATTTTCTCCCTTTAGATCTATTTTCAAAGGGTCGCTAAAACCGTAATGAGCATTACTGGCAAACGCAATTTGGCACTCCTTTACCCCCTGTTGAGGTGATGAGGGTTTCTTCATGGCGATTGTCTTTGCCGATAACACCTCCACCAAAACGCTGTCTTTGGGATAAAGGGTCAATAACCTTTTTGTCGGTGCTATCTGTTCATTCACCCCTCGATACCGAGGCGATGCACCAAAAAAGCCATTATGTCGATAATGAAATGAGACTAAGAGCCGCCCATTTAACGTTACATCGAGCAATAATACACGGCCTAAAACAGGATCGAACAACACTTTACCATTGTTTCCATCACGCTTTTGCCAAGACGATAAATCTGCAATCACTATGTCACTGTCCACAAGAAGATGGGCTCGCTGAGATGAAAGATCGTATTCAAAAAACGTCACACTCATCTTAGCCACATCATTATTATGTTGAGCAATGGAATAGGGATATTCCTGTGCTCTTTGAGGCATATCCAGACTGGCTAAACACTTAGGTTGATGACACAGTGGCCACACTTCTTCATGTAGACCTAATGTCCAAGCATTATCAATATGGGCAACCGAAAACAATTGAGCTTGTGCTAACGCCACTGCTTGCCTACGCCATAAATACACTTGTAATACTTGTGGGCTGAGCTCCCCGCCTTTCGCCGCGAACAAAGCGGTTTCCACACAGGTCAATTTGGGCAAACATGCAGCTTGCGAAAAGGGCGCACTGACATTATCTGTCACACTGAAAGTCTTTGTCGTTAACAAAGGATCGCTATCAGTCCAACTCGTCAACATTTTGTTTGTACTATTAACGCCATAACAGGCATATCCCGTAGTATCATGCACACTATTATTAAACGTCGTGAGGCAGCCAGAGCGTCTTTGATAAGCTAAATAATTGGCCACATAGCGTCTTTGAATGGCAAATACAGACTCAGAACCAAGCTCGCTCACACTCTCTAAATCCGCATTCACTAAATCGGCAATATAAGGAATACGCTCATTCTCGCAGGTTTCAATAAACCAGTTTTGATACAAGAGCATCATATTTTCATCAAGACTATCCTGCACCGTTTCCAATACCGCCATTAACGCTCGAAAAGATTGCCTATGGTCAAAATCTTTCTCTCGATAAGTCAGTGGTAATAAACGATATAATTGCTCATTCATGACGCATCTCCTAACGTAATAGACACGAGTGCTTCTCTCGTCAGTAGACGCTCTTCTCCCAAGATCTCCCCAATATCATTCACCATCACGGGACTGGCTGGCAATAATGGCATCACTTTGGCCGTATTGCCTAAACCAGCACTTTTACGGCCCACCTCTTCATCAACACCGCCTTCATTAGCATCGCTTTTATCACCATGGCTTTTATCAACACTAGAGTCATGACTATCAAAGCCAAGCTCTGTCACCAACACACCTGACACGGCACTATGAGCTTGTAATCGAGCCGTCACATGGGCTACATCAATATCTTTGCCTAAGCTATGGGAGTTATTTAAATAATCATTCGCTAAAAATTGACTCAGTTCATCAGCAATATTGGGGCAAGTGCTCAGATTCTTCACCCAAACCTGAGCCGATACATAAAAATATCGTACTCGCGCCAGCACCACTTTCACTACCACAGGATGTGACAATATCGCGTTAATGGAAGCGGTCAATTCTTTGGCTAGTTGTCGCTTCTCTTTGATTAACAAGTCTGGGGTATCGATACAAATCACCCAAATAGGCTGATGCTTGTCTATTAATGACGTCAAAGTGGCTTGAAACACGCCAGCATATTGCCTCGCATGTTGCAAACAATCATCACTGGAAATAATCACATTTTGGAAATGCAAGGACTGAGGGGCTCTTTCTCGAAGAGAGCCTGCCACAACAGGATCGGCTCCTCCCTCACAAGGCAAAGGATTAAAAACCGACTTGACGCCAAGGGGCTTATTTCTCAATAATTTTATCGCGCCAACGGGTAAATTTCCCTTAGCGCCACCGCCAAAACGATAGTGAGCAAACACATTTTCAATCCCAGTTTGAGGAATACGGCCATGGATCCCATCACCAAAAAGGATCTCTGTTTTTCCTTTTCCATTAATATTCACTTCATAATGACGTTGATGGCTACCGCTGTGCAAAATATCGCTGGTTTGCTGCCACTTTTCAGACACCGACGAATGACGCTCCCTCGATCCACTCAAGCGCATCTCTATGTTTAATAAATGATGTAATTCACCTTGCTCATCTTGATAAATCGTCAACGGACTTCGGTGTAATTGATACCGCTGAAAAGGTTGACCTAAGGCGGTTGTGGCAATCAACTCTTTTTGTACCGTTTCACCATGAACAGCAGGAACAAGATTGCCAAAGAATTGCACTGTACTAACATCATAATAATGAACAAATGGAGTCGTAAAGCGAATATAAGTTTCTCGTTCTAAGTCATAACATTCACTCACCTCAAGTAACTCAGAACATTGATTACTGGTTTTATCGGCGCCAAGCCAGCTCGCCGTTATCGTTTGATCTTTCTCTACAGCCAATGTTTCATTCGCGGCAATCATCCAACTTTTAGGTGTGATCTCAATAACGGGAAACGCATACTCTGCATACACATTCACTTTTTTAGTTTCATCATCCAATTGCAGATAATAATACTCCCCTACCGCTTGTGTCAGTAACCAATACTGGTTGCCCGCAGTCTGTATACTGACACTGTCATCCAATACAATTCCCTTTGACACAAAACACTTAATCAGCTCTGCGGTCAATTCTTGCGCCACTAATCTGGCAACGTCTTGCGCTTTTAACATAAAACTAAACAATTGCTGACGCGATAACACCACCTCTTGACCGTCATGATCTAAGCCCTTTAAGACCCAAGGTGTGAGTGCATCTTTCACTGGGGCTTTACTCAACTGCAATAAAGCCCGTCTTCCTACGACAGCCACCTTATGACCTGTGGGTATCGCAGCCAAATGGCCAACTAACCTTAATCCGCCGTCACCTTGCAACACTTGTGCTTTTAGCGCAATGGGACTTAATTCAAGCGGACAATCCCCTGCAAAAACCTCTGTACTTAGGCGATCAAACTGCGTGAATTCTGCCTCTTGGGTTTGTACTCGCATCACAACAGCCCTTTTGCCTAAGGCTGTCATAGACTCATCTGAAACACTGGCAACCGTCACCTGCTTTTGAAGCCCTCTTGGCGTGGTTTGTTTTAGTAACAAGGTTTCACCTGCAGTAATGGCAGCCTTTTTATGACTCAAAGGCAGCGTATTACTACACAACCAAAAATCAGGCCAATGACTGGGAATCACCGATAAAGGTGCGCCACCCGATAACAGGTGTTTGTTTGACATGGCCGCTATTGAATATGTTTTTCCAAGACGGCTTATCTGCAGTTTTTCTTCGCAAAACTCAATGAAAAAATCAATCTGCTGAACATCATCTTGTATTAACCAAGACGGCTTTCCAGCTTGACTCACCACCTGTGCTTTTTGACTGATTTCAAGGCCAACATGCTCAAAAACACTGTGCCAACTAGCGGGCAATGCTTGTCCATGCACTAAGGTTGAAATCACGTCGCTCACAGCATGAATGGTCCCAATACTCGTTACTTGTTCACACTTTTGAGGTCTCTTTGAACTTGACTCACTGTTAACGGAAGAAGCCGTTTTATTATCCGCCCAACTCATAGTAGTTAACACTAAGCTATCGTCTTGCCTCTCAATATAAATAGCCGCAGCATCAGGCTCTTCTATTAACCACAGTCCATCTTTATCCCCCTCTCTCACTGTTGCAGCATTGGAAATAGGAAAACCAAACAATAACAAATTATCAGCCCCATCTTCTGGCAAATGACCCGCCTTAAGTGCGGCTTCCCAACACTGAGGATCCGGTAAAGTATACAAGTGAATTTGGCTATCAAGCTGCCATTGATAGGTATTATTTCGTGCCACATACACACCGAGTTCCGTAGCCATATAAATTGTATCTTGCTGCTGTAAAAAACCATGGACACGAGGAATGCGTGTATCCAAAGTGCGTAAAACCCCCTCACTAATGGTAACTAAATGCCCTTCCTCTAATTGATAAACCTCATCACGAGTGGCAAATAAGGTTGAGCGACCTTTATCCGTCTTAATATTAATGGCGGCATACACTTGAGTTTCACGATTATGCTGACTCCAACGCTTTTCATCTTGACTTTCAAATAAAAAATACTTGGACAAAAAAGACGGCCCAGTATTTTTCACTTCCTCGCCTTTCTCTTCAAGACTGTGATTATCCACCTTGGCAAAGTACAAGCCCAAACGGGTCGATGCCACAACCCATTCACCATCTGTCTGTAAATCATAAATATGGCTTCCCTCGAGTAATGGCTCATTGTGATAATGAAATAAAGCATTCCCCGTCAACCAATATCGACCTTCATCAGTCGAGTAATAAAGCCCTTTTATTGTGCCCACAAAAAGAATATGTCGCTGACCACCATCACGATACTTCAGAGTCAATGCCGTCATACAGCTAACCGTTACGTTAGGTAACAGACCCGGCACAATGTGTTTTTTTACCTCTTTGTCTAATGGAGTATTGCCACGTATCACATTCCATGTTTCTCCCTCATCATAAGAGCTCAATAAGTAACCTTGGGCCCCTCCGGTATAAATGCCTCCATCGTGCTCGAGTAAAAAAAGCAAGGCTCTATTCACCAACTTGTTACTGACTTTGTGCCAAGTCTGACCTTTATCGAAAGAATCATACATGCCAGATGACCCCACAACTAAGAGTTTTCCCGACAATAAAGTAACGATACCGTATACCGTCATTTGAGGATATTGAGCGACCTCTCGCCAACTTGATGCCTCTGCAGTATCACGTATTGCGATACTGCTAAAACACTTCGCATATTGTGATTGTTGTTTAGGGGTTAATGAGGACCAATCAGAGGCATCATGGCCCAAAATAGCATAATTTTCAGACATTAATACCAGTCTAGGATTGCATATTTTGCCCGTTTGATTGGGGGCTAACACACTATTCCAAACAAGCAATACGCCGTCTTCTTTCAATTTAATGATCTCTTTTACGACAACAAAAAAGTTAACTGGCTCTCCATTTAATGTACCCGAAATCCAAATATGGGTATTTTTTTTAATGATAAATAAAGGCTTTTTAACATGGCAAAAAGATGAAGACGTTAACAAACTTCGACTCTCTGTAATGGGCTGAATGGGTGCTAAAGACAAGGTATTCCAATCCGGCTTGCCAATATAGGTTTCTATGGTTTCAAAGGTAATTGGCTGTCCGCCCTGAGGAATATTTTGCGCTCGAGTCCCTTTAGGAATAACATATTGCTGACGTTGACTATCCTGACTTAAGGTAAAAGCCAGCCAGGTTTTTGCCGATAGCGCATGAGGCCTTTGGTAGCCAATTTCAGCTATCAGTTGCTCCACAGAAAAAGACTCTGTTGCAGTATTTAAGTAACCTTCTTGAGCAATTTTTTCTTGATAGAAAGACAATACTTCAAGCACCGCGGCCCAAGAATGATATAACCCATTTAGAAAATTGCCATGATCAGATAAATCAACTCCAGCAAGTGGATTTTGTCCTTTAAATTTACCATCTGGATGACGGTAATCTAATGTGGCTCGCTTCATGTCGGTTACAAAACTTGAAAAATGACCCGGACGAGCAGCCAAAGTACGTAGCTGAGTGCTTTTATCCAGAAAATCACTCATTAGCTCCTCCCTTTAGTTAATGTAAAACTCACCTCACTCTGCCTGCCCTGACTGGCAAAACAGATCACTTGATGTGGTTTAGGTACAATGACAGTTTCCACAAAATCAATACCATTGCTGCCGATATAGTGCGGTAATGTTTGAAAGGCACTCAATTGTACATTTTCAACGCCCTCAATATTGAGTAAGGTTTCCAAGATCTCACTGGCATACAAAGGCGTGCCAAAACTAAAACGTTCTGGGGCAAATATGCCCATTTGTGCATCATCGCTTAAGTGTAGGGTTAATCCTTGATGTAAAGCGGGCATGGAATGGCCTGCAGCAACGGTAATATTGACGCTCATTTTAAGTAATAGTGGAGAAAAAAGATGAATAACCACTCTCTGATTTAATACTTTATAACGCTCAAACTGCTGCATAAAATAAGGAATGACCTCCTCTAGATTAGCTTCGTTTCTGGGATGAAGGTAAAAATAATAAACCTCATGGCTACCACTCCATGCTTTTTCAAAACACACATTTTCCACGCGATTATCGGCTAACATCAAATCGATATAATCCTGAGAAAGCACCAAATTGAGTCTTTGCCTATGTTGAACGGGCGCAGCCAATTTTATTGCTTGAGCACTGTGTTTAGAGCGACTATCACCCACAGGGTGTAAGTTCTTAATCTCAGTCACCGCTTCGATTGCGATATCCAAATGCTCAGGCAAATAAACTTGGTTAATTTTGCCCGCCGCAATTTGATGATCTTTATTCGGAGTAATTCGACAACTGGCATAAAAATAGTTAAAGATATTAGGAAAAGCCCCAAACAAACCATCACCAAATCGCAATTCAGCCATACCTTGATGTTCGTCCAAAACCACATGCTTAGCATTTGGCGTGCTATCAAGAAAGTCAGTGACGTTTGTCCAATATTGATTTGGTAGAACACCATTGCAAAATGATTCAGGATCAACGGACACTTGCGATTCTATTACCTGTAATTGAGGCGTAGCGGTCACTGACGATTGCTTAATGCCATCACTGGCTGCCTCATTATTAAATTGAGTAACATCCAATCGATTGCCATGAACAAGGTGAGTGTGGCTGAGCTGCGCAAAATATTGCGCATTGCGCAAATATAACGTGAGCTTCTCAAAGGGTAATGTTTCTCCTCGATCCACCAGCAACACATTTGCACACAAATAGCTTGTCTGTGCCTGCCAGGACTCAATTAGCGCATCATGAGCATACCAATACAGTTGAGTGTAAGCCTGCTCTGATAAAGGATCAGTATGATAAACCCCCTCTTGCATGAGTCTCACCACTTGAGGAGAGGATTGTAATTGATTGTCCATTAAAGCAACCAATTGCCCTTTTTTTATGTTAATTTTTCCTTTTACCGCCAATGTTTGGCAACCTTTGGGGATGACATAGTCTTGTATGCCAAAATCATAGGGAATGAGGTGATTATACTCAGGTAGGCAATGTGCTTCATCCATGGCTTCAAAGACCACTTCCTTACCCCCTTGGCGATCTTGATATTCAAATAGACTCAAAACGGGGCATTGTTCATCACCACCACAAAAAAACAAACTGCGCGGGGGCAAAGTGATTGCAGCATCCACCAACACAGTCACCCAAGCTCGCGCCGTCGTATTTTTTTCAATGGCGTAATCCAATAAACGGCAATGCCTTTGCAACGATAAATCAAACCGCGCTGTGCTTAAATAAGCTTCGGTTGCCACCGCATCTTGTTTATAGCTGAGCATGTCCCCTGTATAGGCCAACACTTCAGTCAACATCACCATCATGTCTGCAGCATTCCGATCTCGCCAATCTGGAATGTTATGGGTCAGTTCTGTTTCAATGAGTTGCTTGAACGTATCATAATCTTTGGCTCTGTAATCCAGTCGTGGCACTGCAGATAAATTCGCTGTCGATAAACGGTCCTCCGATTGTTGATTGAAATGGCTCTTCACTTCTGCCGCACGAAAGAAAGGATCGATATCATCACTTAACACAGTGATCTTAATGTATGCCTCTCGCTGAGTCGGCAAAGGCGGATCGAGCTTGAGTTTGAGGTAAAACGCCTCTTCGACATATTCAACATCAAAAGTCAGAGTTTGTTTAACCCCAGCATATAAAAGCTCGACGATAATGTTATTGGGATCTAAACGGGGTAATGTCTTTGAAGAAGCTCCTCCCCCCGCTAGGTTTAATGCGGGTTTAATAAAATACAGCTCAAGACATGTCTCATCCTTAACCAGAATGTAATCAAGGCCATTAATGACAGCATGTTGCTGAATGAGTTGGCGACGTTGACTCAAGTCAAGCGCACTTTGTGCTGGACGATATTGGTTCATCGTGTAAACACAACCTCTTTCGCCTGATCACCAACAAAGGGTAAGTAACGAATAAGAATATCTAACTGGCTCTCATGAGCCGTAATATTCACCGCTTGTAATTGCATCAAATGACCCAAATATTTTTGCAATTCAATTTGGATCATCGATTGCTTTACCGATAACATTTCAGCTTGTATAGAGCCAAAAACTAATAGCTGTACACCACAACCAAATTCAGGTCGGTTCACTCTTTCACCAGGAATAGTGAACAAAATTTGCTCCATCATATCCCGTAGGTGTTTATCATCATCCGCTTCTTGGATATGCCCATATTGATTAATTTGAAATGGAAAGCTCTTATGCATATTCACTGCTTCTCCCTGCAATTACTCAGTCTGTTCGATGAAATCCCCGTACTATTGGCTGAACGACAATGATTAATACATCATCTTTATTTCCAAACAGTCACTTTTTAATTGTTTTTTCTGAACACTTCCCAACACTAAGCCCCTGAGTTGAAATTATCCGCTATTGAGTTTAATTTCTAACCTAAATCGATATGTCGATTACCTGATATTGCATGGGTTTTCGCTGCTTAAAGTAAAAACCCAGCCTTTAAAAACGTTGACTTAAGCACTTAAATGACTAACGCCTTAAATCCTAAATGACCAAGGGCTGCTGGCCATCAATGAGTAAATCACCTGTGACTTCCACTGCCCCAGTAATGGCGATGCCAACCGAGGTAATTTCAGTGGCCCCCACCGCGGTGACCGCACAATCTGCTCCTGCCGTCACTTCACAAGCCAGCCCAGCCGTTATTGCGCAATCTAATCCTGCGGTGACTTCACAGGCGGCACCCGCCGTTACAGCGACATCTGCGCCTCCTGTCACTTCGCAGGCACCGCCACCAGTAATAGCAACATCTCCTCCTCCGGTCACTTCAACAGCCCCACCTGCGGTGACAGCAACATCGGCACCAGCTGTTATCTCTATTGCTGCTCCCGCTTCAGCTGAAATATCCGCCCCCGCTGACAATTCCATTGCCCCGCCCGCTTCAACAGAAATATCTGCGCCAGCATTCAGCTCCATGGCTGCGCCCGCTTCCGCACTAATGTCAGCACCTGCCGATGCTTCTATGCCTTCTTCAGCAGTCAAGGTAATGTCGCCTGTTGTGGCCGAGATAGTGGTAGTGGTCATATCAATGCTGGACTCAGGTATGGTGATCTGAATGCCTTCGGCATCAAACTTCATGGTACAGATATCATCCACACAATCAGGCTCAGACATTAATGTCATCCCCCCAACTTCAGGTAAGTCATTTAAAATAAAAGTGTTAAATTCCGTTTTAAACACTTTCGTTTCTGGCGGAGACTCTAAAGGAACTTCACCCTCTCCCCAAAAACAGCCCACCCAAATCGGGTAATTAGGATCACCACCTTCAAACTCAACCCACACATTCGCGCCAATAGGTGGCATGGCATAAAACCCCACTTGAGGCCCTGCATAAGGAATACAAGGCATTGCCCAATTAGATGCATTGGCAGGCACCGATGGCACATTAATCAATAAACGTCCCATCACCATAGGATCGACATTGTCCACCACGTTACCGCGATACTTGCCAAAAAACTTGCCTCGAACATTACCCACATTGGTACTATTCATAAGACATTTTCCACCACGTTACCGCAGCACTTGCAAAAAAGCTGACCAAAGAACTTACCTCGAATATTACCCACATTGGTACTATTCATAAGACATTGTCCATCACGTTACCGCAGCACTTGCAAAAAAGCTGACCAAAGAACTTGCCTCGAATATTGCCCACATTGGTACTATTCATAAGACATTGTCCATCGCTGATACATTGGCTGACAGATCGACATTGTCCACCACATTTCCGCAGCACTTGCAAAAAAGCTGACCAAAGAACGTGCCTCGAATATTGCCAACATTGGTATTATTCATACTAGGTTCTCCATCGCTGTCACCACAGTGCTACCCAAGCCTTCCCTTTGTACTGTTAGCTGCTGCTTATACTTTCCTTCGCTAATACTGTGCTGCACGCCAGAGACATAATAATTGCCATCGAAGCTAAAGCCTGCTCCTCTGATACACACCACACAAGGGGGGTCAATCACAAAGCCATATCTGATGGTATCCACTGTAATTTGCCCGGATAGCACTTTGTCAGTAGAGCGATTCACACTTTGTTGGGCCAATTCTTCACCCGCTATCGCACCGTTAGTAGGGTCCGTATACAATACATTTCTTACATAAGGATCATTGGTCAAAATGGGATCTTCAACCGCCATAGGGACAGGCCTGATAGCCTCAAGTATCTCAACCGGAACGGGTTCATCTTCAGTCCCATCTTCTTCTAACATACCGCTTACCGTTTGTGGCAGCGTCGCATCATAGGTTAAGTTAATATCATCCACATTAGTCGACGGCCCCATATTGACATTTAGCGGCGCACCTTCAGTATGAAAACTCGTGGGAAGTCCAAAATAAAAGGTATTTTCCATCGGCACAGTAGGGCGTACTCGATACACAAAACCGGCCAAATTCGCATAGTATTCAATCACACTTAAATCAGTCCCATTTTGAATACGAGTGCGCTCTTCGGGCTCCCAAACGGGAATAACCACAGGTTCCAGCTCAGGGAGCACACCATATTCAGCGTATTTTTCCACTCGTGACAACACAATTTCATCCACTGTCATCGAAGGAAATTCAAAAAACTCTTCTTTCAAATCCATTCGACTTAACAGATCTTCTCCGGTAATGGACAAGGTGCCTGAACCAGAGCCGTTAGTATAATTAAACTCCACGTTGGTAATAAAACCATCAATTAACACCGTAGGAATGGCATTGATCATCACAGAAATAATCACTCGATTATTGGTTTTCAGCAGATCTGTCATCAACAAGGGATAATCCGGCGTCATCACGCCCTCTCGGTCTGCATTAAGAGACAGTTGAAATGTGGATTTCCCCCTATCCATCAGCGACACAGAAACCGATTGAATCGCCTCGGTGATCAGCAAAGGTGCTGGCAGCGCAACCATAGGCCCTATCAATAAACTCAGCTGTATCCCTGCGTTCATCAACGATTACTGCCATTGGTTGGCACGCGGATGATTTGACCTTTTTTCTCCAATTCTATCGGGCTAAAGACATTATTGGCATCGGCAAATTTCCATGACAACTTCGCATTGCCCAACGCCGAATAACTCACTTGGTCGATACGTTTCCCTTCAGAAATAATGGTCATCACAGACGGTACAGTATCGGCACCTTTAATAAAACGCCTCGCCTTATAAATGATATCGCTACCATCGGGTAAGGTTTCTTGCCTGTCTGCAATAAAATAATAGCGGCTGTCTTTTTTAAACATATTGGCTCCTTATTCTTATCAGGTTTTGGACTCAGCACTAGGACCGACTCTTCTTTGATGGCTAAATGCACACATCATCACCAAATCTGCATCACTAAATCTGCATCACCAAAGTGCAATAGGCCCTAGGGAATAATGGCCCCTGTTACCCCAATTGCCCCTTGTGCCAGCGGGGCAATTTGTTCCATTTTTTGTTGATAAACAATATATTGTTGGTAAGCCTGATTCATCGCTGAGACATCATTACAATTCAGTACTCTCATTGTGAGCGCAATCGTGGCTCGAATAGGGTTTAAATGCGCATCAAATAGCTCTTCTGTCACCGAGAACTGAGTGACTTTCACGGGTAACACTCTGGCTTGTCCCCATACAAAAAAAAGATTCGGCGTGGCCAGAGGAGCAATTTCCATGACCCCCGTCGCCAACATAGCTTGAGTCGATAACAAATCGCTCGTACTGGGGGTTAACAGCAACTCCAATGCAGCTAATTGCGCATAAACACCGTGCTGTACTTCAGTGGATGCATCCTTATTCAGGCCTGTTGAAGCATCAAACTCAATGGACACATTAATGGTTTGTGTCGGTGGCCCTTTATACATAATGGCTAAAGTTCTATCCTGTTCCTCTCCACCTGACACATTTGGCGTTAAGCTTCTTTGCATACTGGCAGGGTTATATTGAAAGGGGATCACCTTAGTACTCCCCATTACAGAGGAAGCGACTAACGCACCTTTAAATAAACTGGTTCCATTACTTGTTATTGCCATGGATCTCCCTTTCAGTTTGTTTTGCAAGTAGTTGCGACACAAGATCGTGAGCAATATTAAAATACTCCCGCATACTAGGATCCAGTACGCCGATGGGCTCCTTGGCCAATATCATTTGCATCAATTGCATGATTTGTCGCTGACCATAAAGGCCAATATCTGAAGGAAGATCGATTTGCTCAATATGATAATGTGTCACTTGCTTAGCACTCGCTGATGAAGATAATGACGATGCTTTAGCTTTAGGCCGCCAATCGACTCTGGGGCGAATTGTTGGACGGATCCTCGATTGATTGAAATACCTTACATTCATCCTTGGATCTCCTGTATACCCTTTATACAAAAAGGTTTATCTTGCTTAGCATATTTCACCGCCGTTACACGATTAAAATACCTTACGCCCATCCTTGGATCTCCTGTATACCCTGTATGCCCTTCATACAAAAGGGTTTATCTTGCTTGGCATATTCACATTTCACCATCGATAAACGATACTGTGTCACTTGCTTAGCACTCGCTGATGAAGATGATGCTTTAGCTTTAGGCCACCAATCGGCTCTGGAGCGAATTGTTGGACTGATCCTCGATTGATTGAAATACCTTACGCCCATCCTTGGATCTCCTGTATACAAAGCGGTTTATCTTGCTTAGCATATTCACATTTCACCGCCGATAAAAAATGCGTCATTTCAAGAGGGGTCTGAGCCGCAGCAGCATTAAAACAGGCCGTTAGAGTAATGTTTCTGATCATGCCACCCGACACACTGAGTTTCGATAATTGCTTAAAATCCAGCTGTCCAACAGGCGCATTCTGCGGTATGAGTGTTCGCCATAACTGTTCACGTTCATAGGCTGTGGGAAACGGAAAGCCAATGACAAACCTCAAGCGTCGAATAAAAGCGGCATCAAATGAATCTTTGAGGTTACTGGTTAATATGGCGATCCCTCGGTAAGTCTCTAAACGTTGTAATAAATAACTGACTTGGGCATTTGCAAATTTATCGTTGCTCGTAGACACTTGCGTGCGCTTACTGAACAAGGCATCCGCTTCATCAAACAATAAAATAGCGCCAGAACGCTCGGCGGCTAAAAACATTTGACTGAGGTTTTTTTCCGTATCGCCAATGTATTTACTCACCAAATGGCTTAAATCGACTCGATAAAGATCCAACTGTAAATGACTGGCAACATACTCTGCTGCTGTGGTTTTCCCCGTTCCACTGGCACCATAAAACAGAGCTATCAAGCCTTTTCCTCGCCCGCCATTCGCATCAAAGCCCCACTTCTCATACACTTGAGACTTATACTTCACATGGGCAATCAGACTTTCAATACTGTCAGCCTGCAGCGGTGGTAGTACAATATTAACCTCAGTTGTCGGCACTATTCGTTCAGCCAAACTATCAAGGTGTTGATGAGTATGTTGGCGACATGTTTCCCATAAAGAAACGGGCTCCTCCAACCTTTGATATACATCGACTATTGAGCGAATTTGATGACAACTCAGATCAAAGTGAGAGGAAACCGCTCGTATATCACTGTGTAATTGAGGACTGCTTAGCAATTCTTGCCAGCAGAGTAATTGCTGTTTTGAGCTGGGTTTATACACCTCAAATGTATATTGACCGCGCAAATAATGTTGGCGCCGACTGCCACTCATACACAGCACTGGACACTTCAATAAATTGAAAAAATGATCAATTTGCTGCGCGCGCTCCTCGCTATTATCGATAGGATCATGGCAATCCACCAAGAGTAAATCATGACTCAGTACAATCTCCCTTTGCCACTTGATTGCAAACTCACCCAATTCATTGGCCGTTTTAGGAATAAAGCACGCTTGAAGCAATAACAAGCGTCTTGATAATTGATTAGCAAAGAACACAGCCACATCGCGTTTCAATTCATCAAGCTCTCCCGTTAACGTCATTAAACACGACGATTTTTGCGGCTGATGTTGCCAGATCTGCAGCATATTTTTTACCACAGCGTCATTACTGTCATCCAAGAGCACAGATTGATAAGGAAGCGCTTGCACATAAGTCCTTAGTGCTTGATCTTCATCCTGTAGTCCCATAAGAAAGTGCAAAATTCTCTCTGGAACAATCAGCCTTGACTGGGTCACAGATTGATGGTCTTCTAGCTGTACTAAACCATGACGACGTAATGTTCCACTGGCCATAATGGCTTGCCATTCGGGCTGAGGTAAAATGGCCAACGCCAAACTAAAATTAACCACAATGGGCTCTTTAATTCCATTGGGATAGAGCAGCTCACTATCGAGTTCTGGAGCTATACACAAAAGCAATAACTGTTGCTCAAATGCCGTTAATGGATATAAATGAGACAAGTGATCAATCGGCAACAATGTGACAATATCCCGCTTAAACAGCTCACTAAGAGAGGGGGAAGGTGCTTCATTATCTTGCTCAGAGCCATCGCTACTATAAGCTTGAGCTAGACGGTATTTCACATACTCGACAAAAGTTAATAGAAAGTGCTGATTGTCCTCAAGGCTCTGTGCCTGTAGGTATTCTCTGTCGCCTTTAAGGCTCCCCGTCATATGCTCAGCAAAAGAAGCGGCATTATTCATTCAACCACCACACTTGGCGCACTATCACTCGCCTCTGTGGAATGACCTATGATAGGCGCTGCCGAGTGATCAATGGTATGTTCTACAAAAGAAGTAGTATTATTCATTCAATCACCACACTTGGCGCACTATCACTCGCCTCTGTGGAATGACCAATGATAGGCGCTGCCGAGTTATCAATGGTACGTTCTACAAAAGAAGTAGTATTATTCATTCAATCACCACACTTGGCGCACTATCACTCGCCTCTGTGAAATGCTCTATGATAGGCGCTGCCGAATGATCAATGGTATGTTCTACAAAAGAAGTAGTAGTATTCATTCAATCACCACACTTGGTGAGCTATAGCGTCCTTCATCGACACCGCCTTGATCTCGTTCAAGCTCACTCTGTCCATACTTTAATTTGTCGACTTGTACACGAACGAGGTAATGCCCTCGATTTAATCCTGCCGCTTTAAACGCCAGAGCGTGCATTGACGGCAGTTGGTCAAAGCCATAACAGAGCAACACCTGATGACTATTCTGCTTATGTAAAGTGTAATACTGAGCACCATCTTGTAATAACCACTGCTGGTTGAGCGTGATTTGGCTTATTCTGGCCGATTGAGAGAGTGCTATGCCTAAATTGGAGAATTGCTGGCTAAGTTCTGTGATATTTCCCTGACTTAATGCTTCAATATTCAGTGTTAACACTAATGTCAGCGCATCTTCCAACTGATAAGATTGTCCATTCACATCCTCATTATTGAGCCAGACGATAACTGACTGTTCATGGTGCGGAAAAGGTAAAATATCCACAATTAATAATGGCAAGACCTCATTGAACACTTCTGTGCTTGCACGGTATTCAACCTGAGTCAAATCAGGTTGCACCACAAAAGGATAAGGATCGGAATAAATTATTTTTGGAGTTTTACCGAGTCTGTCCGTTCGAGATAACCTTAAGTGATTTAACCCCGCTTTGACTTGCTCAGGTAGAACGATACCCAAGACATTACCGACATAAGAAACAGGGGAGACCATCACCCCCGCCTCCTCAAATTGCACCTGAGATGAAGAGTCTGCGCCTTGAGTGTTCAAACTTAATGTAAAAGAAGCATTAGGATCATAACGCCAATAATCCACTGACAAGGATTCAATCACAGGCATTAATTTAGCGACAGCAAAATCACTCACACCATGCACAGGCAAAGGCTTTTCTACCGCAAAATCACTTTCCATTAAAATCACCGATACTTCATAATTGAGAGAATGCTGATGAGGTAATTGAAAGAAGGACGCCCACATTTTCGTCACATCTTCCAATGAGAGCATAATAGGTTCAATTTTGATCCTAGCTTGCTGAGTGTGTAAATTCGAAGACATTAATATGCTGTCGGCCCCTAGGCTCAATTGATACTGCATAATCTCATTCGGTGTAATAAAAGGCTGAGCATGTAATTCGACAATGGTCGCCCCCATCATTTTTTGCGGCTCTAACGTTAAATCTTGACCATAAAAACTCAAATGATATTTAAGATTAAGTGGCACTTGTGGCTGCTTAATCAAGGATCCATCTGCTCTGCGAGTGGCCAGATCATTGTTACGCAAGGTGTGATTAAACTCGATATCGTATAAATACAAGTTCACCCCTATCATCTGCCCATCATCTTTTTCAGGACGACGATGAATAACCTGTGGCGCAGCCGATAAAAATGGCACTTTATTCAATGCATTTAATATCTTTTGCGAAAATACCGCTGTGGTCACCGCTATCGAAAGGTAATTACTCATCATTTCCCCTCAATCGCTGATTGTTTCTCAGGGCGACGATGAATAACCTGTGGCGCCGCCGATAAAAATGGCACTTTGTTTAATGCATTTAATATCTTTTGAGAAAATACCGCTGTGGTCACCGCTATCGAAAGGTCATTACTCATCATTTCCCCTCAATCGCTGATTGTAATCAGACAACGTCATGGTGGGCCTAGGCCTTTTTTTCACCGCACTTTTTAGGACTGAAAACCCAGGACGATTGTAAATGATCCGCCCCACATTTAACCTCACAGGCGATGGCTGAGCCGCGTCTGAACTTTTATCCTTCCCCAGTGGCAACACCTGTGTTGCTAATGCTGCAGGACTCACACCACTCACTTCATTATTAAGGGGCATGTTTAGGTGACTTGAGTGTTGAATAAGTGCGTCATTCTTTGACTTAACACTGTTTACATCAATATTGCTTAACGGGCGTTCATGTGGCTGAACGCTGTTTAAGCGAGTATTGCTTAACGGGAGATCATGTGGCTCACCCTGTGGTAATGATTGAGATTGCAATGGCGCGCTGTGTGACTGCAAAGGCTGAGATAAAGCATGCTGAAATTGACCGAGGCTCTTTTGAGAAATACTAGCTTGAGAAGTACTAGCTTGAGAAGTGCTAGCTTGGCCGATGCGAGTTAAAGAAGTCCCCGTGTTAGCTAGAGTCACAGGCTTTCCATCGCCTGCATGTACCTGACTAACATTATGATCAGCATGAGCCTGAATAAGCTTCTCATCTTCTGTTAATCGACTCTCAGTGTCATATGTCGGCTCATTGAGCCTTAAATCAGCCCTTTCACGAGAGCCACTATCGGTTAAGGGAACCCTGGCATGATTTTTAATAAGATTCTGATATTCTGAATGAATATGACTTTGATGCCGATAACCATTAACGGTATTTACCAGAGTCGATAATGGACTATCTGCGTTCGCTATCAATAAGGGACTCGTATCACTGCTCGAAAATGAGTCCTCAAGTGATGCACTTGTGACACTGGCATTATCCTCACTTGTATTGCCACCGTTTTGCTCCTCCAAAATAGGCACCATCGACTCTCCTCCTTCAAGCCCAAAGTGCTTCAAACCCCCATTGACATCATGAATATTATGCCAATGGGGTAACACACTCGAGTCAGGCTTCGAGAATTGATGCAAACGGCGAATAAGCAACTCACGCACGGCTTCATCCTCGATTTCATTTTGACTCGCTAGCCCTTTGTTAAGTGCAAATAGCCGCCGCTCTAGATGTTTAAACTCATCACCTAGCGCCTTGCCATTTTGCATCCAACTGGGTAAATCGAGTAACAGTGAGGAAATCACACTGGGCTGAAGCGGTGAATATTGTGGCGGTAAAGACCCACTTTTGCCTAATGGGGATAAAGCGGTTTGTATGGCATTTAATAACAAGCCTGATGTCACTGAATTTAGCCCTGTCTTTAAACCTAACGCTTGCTTTGAAGGCCAATTTGCGCTGTTTTCGATAAAGGCTAAAGGAGAAAGATAGGACTCAATATCATTCACCATATTGTTATCATGGTTGTGAATAGACTTATCGAAACTTGATTCAACACGTCTCTTGACTGCATCAAAATCTAACAGCATGGGAGCGGTACATTCTGGAAAAATTGATGATTGTCTTCGACTTCCTACACCACTTACTACACCACTTAGACTGCTTAGCCAATGTCCCCATGGTGAAAGGTGATTAAGCCTTCCAGTTGAAGATCGATTTAGCCCTTGTGCAAGCCCTTGCGCCAAGTCAGACAATAACGATAATGCCCTCGCCTTTGACAATGCCATTGCCACTTTGCTTTTCTTCATCCTCATGTTATCGAATAAAGTCGATAGTCGAGCGCCGTATTCTTCCCTTGCTGTAATAAAACGTTGACTGAAAAAATCGGGCTCAAATGCACTCGGTCGTGCAGGAGCCTCACCCCTATGCTGAAAATAATGCTGAAAATAATGTTGAAATGAGTGGTCATCACCAGAGCCAAACATTGCCCCTTGATTATCCATCAATAAATGCCGCCGGATCCCTTCAGTCAATTGGCTTAAGTTTGCTTGTTGAAAAACGGCTTTAGTTAAATATTGATCTAAGCTTTTACCGTGTTCATCTTGTGGATGGCGAGGTTCAATCCTCAAAGTTGCTAAGTGCTCCCTTAAAGATGACACCAAATAAGCGGTCACTGTCTCATCGGGGATTTTGTGAGCGTCAGCTTTTATGTCAGCCCGTCCTTGATTGTCTAAGCTATTACCTAAGTCATTGCCTAAGCTATTGCCTAAAAAAAGGTGTTCTCTGTTTTGTTGAGGCGAAGCTGCCCATCTCGCATCTAAAGCCAAGCGCTTCATCAACCCAGTTTGTACTTGCTGCGCTAGCCCATTTAATACCGACTTCACTTCACGTTCATCAATCTGGCGTCGCTGAACCTCTGTTCCCTGATGACACATTGTTTGAATTAAGCCATCGCTGAGTCCCCGATAGAACAGCTGAAATGCCTTATTGTCTGAGTATGACGTCAATGCCTCATGCATTCGCGAAGATCCAGCCTCAAGTGTCTGTTTGTTCCCACAAGCCACATTTTGAGCCAGTCTCTCTTGTAAAGAGCCGAATACCTTACGCCCCTGTTTTCCATCAGAGCCTTTCGAAACACGGGAGCCTTGATCTTCTTCTGGATACGACGCTTTTCTTGACCATGACGTCAAAGGCATATTCGATGTTCGCGGCCTTTGATTAAGCCGCGTGATAATCTTTGATTCTAACTTTTTGAGAGTAGACAGCTTATCCAAGTCCGCTTGTACTTTCCTATCCAAGCCGCTATCAAAGCCGCTATCAAGGCCAGCATAAAAGTCACTATCGATTTTACTGTCTAGGCCATGATGAATATCGCTCGCAGCTTGAGCAGAATAAACAGAGTCAGCTTGAACTTGCGTCTTCTGAGTTTGCCTTCCCCAAGCAAAAGCCTCTTCATTTAAGCGACGCGTTGGAGAGGATTGCAAATTTGGAGGTAATTGAAAGTGCGCTTTCTTATGCACATATTCACCCCGCCCTTGAAAATCGCCGTCCACTTTTTGCTTATCAGCAAGCGCACTTCGTTTAAAATCGGCCCTTATTTGAGTGAGCTTTTCAGAATGCGCGCCTGTTTTCTCATTGCTTGCTTCAGTAGAAAAATGAATCAAGGAAGAGTCAGCTTGCTGATGCATCCTTGTTTGTTGCCCATCACTTGATAGCGTTTTTACGTTTTTTCCTTCAGAAATAGGTGGTTGCTCTTCAAATCTAGGGGCATCAAGTCTAGAAGTATCAAGTCTAGGAACATTAAATTTAGCGTCATCAGCGCTAAGTGCGCCTAATGATTCTGTCTGTTCTTGATGAGAAAAATGCCCTTGTCCCAAATGCGTCGTTTGGGGCTCAAATGCTCTGCCACTTTTGCCTATAGCACGGGAAACATTAGGCCTTGATAGCCCCAAATCATGCCAACTTAACATCAGTGTGCTTTCATCCATTGATAAAGCCTCTACCATCAGTTGATGCAGAAACGGCGAAATGTAAGGCGGATTAACCTGATTATCCCCTCGTAATGACGTGACTAGTCCTTGCCAGAAACTATTCATGTAGTTGCTCAATGTAGTATTTTCTTCTCACATCTGACAATGAAAGAATATCCCCTTCCCACCAGCCAAATGCTCTGGCTAGCAATTGCACTTCACTCAATATGATCTGGGCTTTATTGTCAATTTCATGCCATAGGAAATTGGCAATATCAAAAGGCTCTCCCCAACTATGTTCACATTCTGGACAAGCCAGCCTGCAGACAATCTCACTGTGAGGATCTAAGGTTTTTATATGCTGTGATACTTGTTCTACAAGGCTGATAGGCATGGCATCAATGGGCGTATACACGCCATCCACCAGCCATTGAAAAACACAGGCTTTCATTAATGCATAAGCCGCACCTTCTTCATCTTCAACCTCAAGATAAGGTGCGATCATTTCTAAATCGTAACAAGTGGGAGGCCGACAGATAATTTGATGATTATCAATATCAATGCTCCTTTCTCCTCCATCCCAAACTGGCACATTGGGATCGCAGATCACCTGTGAGTCCAACTGAAATTCCACTTTCTCAGCACACTTAGGACACTGAGAATGTGCTTCAATATCTGAGCCAAACAAGCTATCACGAAAACGAAATAGCTTGGTATTTCTTTGCCCAATCGACAAAAGTGAAAATTCATTCATTGCAATAGTGGGATGCGCCGCCGCCAGTAATAAAATGGCTTTATGCCAATAATTTTTACTGAGCGCAGCTTCCCACAATGTGACAATGTCATTGGATGTCAGCATATTGCTTATGAACTAGGCAATGTAAAACTGGGCTCTGCAGGCGCTTTCACACTGTAATCCCTTTCCCAGCCTTCATTTTCCAATTTAATACTTTGAATCGCAATGGCATTACCATTCGCATCGAGATCAGGCATAGCCGTAAAATCAGACACCCAACACCGATAAATATTATACGCAATGACTTTTTGACCCGCTTCATTGTAAAGCTCGATAATGATGTCTTTGCGAAAATCTTTCAGTGACACTATTTGGTTCGATTTATCAGGCCCTTTCGTTGAATTGGTGTAATCCCACACTTTATTCGCCCATTGTTCAAACACTTCATCATGGGTCACTCCACGCTCTAAGGTGATGGCCTCATAGGATGTTTGTCCCGGTGATAAATGAGTCGTTAAAGGATCGCCACCAGAGCGGTGCTTCACCACATCCGTTGTGCGTTTAAGTCCCGTAACTTTGCTGACGCCTGCCACATATTTACCATCCCATTTCACTCTAAATTTAAAGTTTTTATAAGGATCGACTCTGTATGTATTGGTTGGAAATTCTGTATTTGCCATAAGTTAATTCTCCGTTAGATCGTAGCGACCGTTTGTTGGAATTTAAGTACAACAAATTCAGCGGGTTTGACCGGTGCAAACAAGATTTCGACATTGACAATACCTTTTGCAATATCATCAGGTGTTGTCGTTGACGCATCACAAATCACTTTATAGTTATAAAATGCCCCTTGCACAGCCAACTCTTTCATGAAGGCCCCTATGCTCAACCTCAGCTGAGACCACAAAGACTCATCATTATCTTCAAACACAGCCCACTGTGTGCCACGTTGCAGTGACACTTCAATGTAATTGGTCAACCTTCTAACACTGATATATTTATAATCATCAGACAATAAATCAGCGCCCCGTAATGTCCTATCCCCCCAAACCACTGGCCCAATCACTGGGAAATCCCGTAAACAGTTAATTCCCAATGGGTTTAAAAAACCATTGTCATCATTGTTCACTTTCACTTCGAGCCCTGTAACGCCAACCATGCCCGCATTTTGGCCTGCTGGTGCTTTCCAAACGCCGCGATTCAGATCATTGGTTGCCATCACACCCGCGATAACCCCACAGCTGGAAAACACGCGTTCACGATCTTGCATATTCGGATCCGGCAACTTCACTTTAGGAAAATAACTGCACGCATATCGGCCCGTATCCCCATTAATCCCCAGATCGGTCGGCTGAATATCCGGCCACTGTCCGGTTTTCGCTTTGCTTGTCCATGCATCTAAAGGCTCAGCAATAAATAAGGCGCGTTTCTTCTCACAAAAAACTGCCGCGGCACTATTAATCGCCATCAGTGTATCGGCCGTTCCCCCATCATCAGTACCGGGATCCGGTGGAATACACAGCATGTTGAAGATATCCACCGTACTAAGTGCATACAGTCCCGTGCGAATATCCTCTTCTCCTAAATAATCATCACTGTCACTCAATAAAGGGCTATCTGTGCCTCCCGTCATGGTATTGGTATTAATGACACTTGGCGTCGTTTTAGGAAAACTGGGAGAAGACTTAGGTAAGTTACCCGTGACACGAATGTAATTAGAGTCGTGAGCTAAGGTTTGATCGACTCGAATCGCACTATTATTCCCGCCCTTGACCGTGACACATTTAAAGGTTTCGACGGGTTTGCCATTATCCAATACCGTTAAGTTAAACAAATCATTCTTAGCGACACCATCGGCTTGCTGATAAATCGATGCCACTTGATCCGTAATACCATTTTGATCCAAAGACACGGAAATATTATTGCCCCAGACGCCAGGGTTGGCAGCGCTAAAGGTAAAACCACTAGCAGAAACTGAAGCGGTGGCTGAACTATAATCTGACATTGTCATGCGTTAGCTCCTTTTTTAGCCGGGGCCTTGGCGGGCGTTGCAGCAGGGGTTGATTTACTGCTTGAGGAACCTGATTTTGATGCGGGTTGGGCTTTTTGAGGAATGATAAATCGCCTGATAATAATGGCTTCGCTGCCACCATTTTGAAAGAAATCTTTCACCGCATAAGTCAGCGGAAAGTCAAATGTTAACTCTCCAAACATCTGCTCAAAATTCCCCATACTGGTTACGGTAATGGCATCATCGACGGGACCTTTTGGGGCTCTTCCAATAAACGCGGTAATCGCAGTGGGAACGCCTGTGATGGTGTGGCTACCACTTGGGATCTCTTCCACGTAGACGCCTGGATAACTTAACTGTACTGGCATATTCAATGTCCTTTTTAAGTTTTACATAAGCATTTCACCTCTCTTCTGGCACAACAAAACTCCCCAAAACAAAATTAACTTACAGGTGTTTTTTTAATCATTCAAGTCATGTTTTTAGCACTACTATTGTCTACTTATGATACAAAAAATCATAAGTAAAAAATAAAATAAGCAAGTAAACAGAATCTTATTAAGCATTCACGGCTAAAAATCACTGATTAAAAACAACCAATCGACAGATAAAAACAACAGATTAATAGAAAAAAGAATTAGGAAAATAAAGATGGAAATCATATTAAAAATAAATCTATGATATAATAACTAGAATAACCCTTAAAAATTAATAACACTTAAATAAAACTAAAATCCAATAAAAAAGGACTAAACATAAATGATGAAATTTAAAATATAAAGGCAAATAAAGTCATGTATTATGTTTACATTTTAACAAACATATGATTAAACTAGAATATATTTCAGATGATCGAAGCGACTATATCTTATGTTAATCTCTGTTGTAGCACCAATGTATAATGAAGCTTCAGCCATCAACGAATATATCACCCAAACAATCACAGTACTTAAAAAAAATTATGATGCATTTGAATTGATTATTGTTGATGATGGTTCAACAGATAAGAGCGTTAATATTGTTCAACACTCAATGTCAGTTTATGCTGAAATCAGACTCATTATTTTGTCGCGCAATTTTGGCCACGAAAATGCGTTAACAGCAGGCTTGGTCGCCGCTAAAGGAGATTTTGTCGTATTAATGGACTCAGACCTACAAAACCCACCACAACTTATCCCTAAATTATTTAAAAAATTAAACGAGGGTTTTGATGTCGTTTATGCTGCACGCACTCACAGGAAAGGAGAAAGTTGGCTAAAAAAAACGTCTTCATATTTTTTTTATTGGCTCGCAAAAAAAATGACGGGATTTGAATTATCTGCCGATGCAGCCGATTTTAGAATATTGCACCGGCGTGTCGTCGATGCCTTAATTCTTTTAAAAGAAAATAATCGAAAATTGATCATGTTATATGCATTTGTCGGTTTTAATACAGCTTCAGTTCCCTATCACGTCCCTCCACGGTTTGCGGGGAAATCAAAGTATAATTATTTTCAATTAATCAAAACTGCCCTCGATGCCATTTTATCTTTTTCTACTCGTCCTCTATGGATAATATCAATACTCTCTATTATCATTAGTTTTTTATCAGCAAGTTATGCGGGATTTATTTTCTTACAACATTTTATTGTTAATAATTTAATTGATGGTGTCGCCTCCATTTTATGTTTCACAGCGACAATGTTTTCTATTTTATTTTTATTTTTATCCTTATTGTCAGAATATATTGGCAGAATTATGACAGAAACAAAATCTAGACCGCTATATTATATTCAGCGTGAAATTTGCCATGATGATCTAAACATTGATGCCAACCAAAAACGTGAATAAGTATATTATTATTTGTGCCGATGATTTTGCACTGAATCTTCCAATTTCAGGTGCGATTATTGAACTAGCTGAAAAAAAGAAAATTACAGCCACGAGTTGCATGACAAACATGCCACTCTGGCTTAAACACAGTCGAGACTTAAAACCCTTATTATCAAACATAGATATAGGCCTTCATTTTAATTTAACCGAAGGTTCGCCTCTTGGCGAAAATAAAAGTTCTTTGGGCCATGATCAATTTTTTACATTACCTCAATTACTCCAGAAAGCTTATCAAGGGAAAATTAAAAAAACTGAGGTTAAAGCTGAATTAATTGCTCAAATAAATGCTTTTATCAAAGGAATAGGCTGCATGCCAGCTTTTATTGACGGCCATCAACACATTCAACAGTTCCCTATTATTCGTCAAGCCATCATAGAAATTTATCAAGAACTCAACTTATACCAGTATCAAAGTTATATTCGCGTTTCAAGTAATGGCCTTCTTGCCAGCTTTAATCAACCACAAAAGCTGAAAGCCATTATACTCACCCTCCTTGGCGCAATATCCTTTCGACGGCTTTTAGTTAAAAATAATATCCCACACAATACTACTTTTTCTGGTATTTATGATTTTTCTCCACAATTAAATTACGCCCTTTTTTTTAAAGACTGTTTATCACAACTGAGTGATAGCGGTATTTTAATGTGCCATCCAGCACATACCAATAATGAAAGCAATGATCCCATCGCTAAATCAAGAACAAAAGAGTATGATTTTTTCATCGATACACTTTTTGAAGACATTTGTTACACTCAGAAAGTTGACCTTATAAGGTTTAATCATGCAAAAACAACACGACTTTAACTCAAAACTATTATCATATTTTATCTATTAAAGTGTTCGGTGTACCTTAAAGCATCCACTAAATCAAATATGACTCATTGGATTGAAGCCACTGTTTAACGGCCATATTGAACCGCAATAGCTTTTGCGGCATTCCACGCCGCTGGGCATAGAGCAAGTTTAATGCCTGAGACTTTATCGACCACTGGGGTAGCACATGAATAAGCTCACCACGATGAATTTGCTCTTCAACTTGATAAAAAGGTAAACAGGCTAACCCTAAACCTTGTAAAGCCAACTCACAAATCGCACTGTAAGTATTGCTGTGCAGCTGACCTGATACAGCAAGGGATATCTTTTGTTCACCACAATGCAATTCAAATTCCTCACACAGCCTTTCTCGGCTGTTAAGAATAAAGGCACATTGATGAATATCACCGAGCTCTGGCATTCTATTCTTGTTTAAGTTATTTTTTAAGTTCTTATTTAAGTTCTTATTTAAGTTCTCGTTTAAGTATTGCTCACTGCATACCATGACATTACGGATCATGCCCAAGGGTTTGGCAACCACATCTTGCGGCAATGTATCGTCAGCCCTTAAGGCCACATCATAATCACCAAGTTCAATGTGCTTTTTTTCATGGCCACAATCTAGCATCACATTAATATCAGGATAGTCACGACAAAACTGAGGAATAACATGTCGGCAAAGTGCTTTTCCAAGTTCCAATGGCGCTGTCACATGTAAATCACCACTAACTTCTTGCGTCATGTCCTTCAGCCGCATTTCAGCTTCAATGGCCAGTAATTGAATTTGCCTCGCCTTTAGGTATAAGGCTTCACCCGTTTCAGTAAAATGCATTGAACGCGTGGTTCGATGAAACAACTTAACATTTAATTGCTGTTCCAATTTCTGAATATGGCGAGACACTAAGCCTTTAGACACATCCAACTTATCGGCAGCTTGAGTAAAACTGAGCGTATCGGCCACCATTATAAAAGTCTGTAAATAACGTAAATCCACTCAATTAACACCATTTAGTAAACAGTCTTCTTATTTTATGTTGTTTTTTCGACTTTAAAAAGAAATTATCATCATTTATATCAACAATACCACTAATAGAGTCGAACACATGAAAATGCTTATTATAGGCGCATCCGGCACCATAGGCAGTCAAATCACAGCCGCATTATCAAATCAACATGACGTCATCACCGCAGGGAAACACACAGGAGCGAGACAGATTGACATCACCGATCCTGAGTCTATTCACACAACGCTTACTGCGATTGGCCAACTTGACGCCATTATCAATGCCACAGGAGACGTGGCATTTGACTCCTTTGAAAACTTATCTCAAAAAGAGTGGAATAAAGGCATTCAAAGCCGCCTAATGGGGCAAATTAATTTGACTCAAATGGGTATGCATTTTCTAAATGATGGCGGTAGTATCACATTGACCACAGGGATCATTGCCGATCACCCTATCAAATATGGTGTCAGCGCCGCCACACTCAATGGCGCTATCCATCACTTTGTCAAAGCTGTGTCCAACGAGCTGCCTCGAGGTATTCGAATCAATGCGGTCAGCCCCTCTGTCGTCACAGAATCACTCAGTATTTATGCCGATTACTTTCCAGGATTTCAATCGATTGATGCAAGCACACTGGCCCAATTCTATCTCCGCTCAACATTAGGCATAGAAACAGGGCAAGTCTTTAAAGCCTATGGAGAAAATTAAACATACAGACACAAAAAAATTCGATGAATTAACCCATATTATATCCGTGATACTTGGGTTTGAAGCACATTTGAACATGTGGATTTAACCCAAGATGAAAACAGTTTTGTTGCATATACCTTGTATTTGCAATACGCTTTCATCTCCAATGACTCCCCTGCAACTCACACTAAGCCTTTGTTACATTAGTGTCTTTACCGCGCTACTCACTGCCAATGATCCCTGTATACCCTGAATAAGATAGATTTCTATCTAGCTTGATAATTCGAAGGATAAATATAAAAGCGCATTTCCCTCACCCTGATATGACCCTCTATTAACTCAACATAGACAGATCACAGTCCTTTAGTATAAGCTGAATAAAATCAATAATTACAATAAAAAGAGAGAGCTATGGAAGCGGATATTCTCATTCAGGTCATCTTACCTGCGGCGTTATTTATTATCATGTTAGGAATGGGGTTATCTTTAAAGCTGATGGACTTCCAGTTAATTATTGCTAAGCCAAAAGCGGTCATTTTAGGTGTATTGGCACAAATGTTGATGCTACCTTTAATTGCTTATTTGATTATTCTAAGTTTACATATTGAAGGTGCACTGGCCGTTGGTTTGATCATTTTAGCACTATGCCCTGGTGGCACCACATCCAACCTCTATACCTATCTGGCGAAAGGGGATGTTGCCTTATCGGTCACCCTCACGTCTGTGGTGAGTCTCATTACGCCTTTTACTTTACCTATCATTTTACTCATGTTCATGGATTTATTATTAGGTAGCGGAAATAAGGTCGATTTACCTGTACTCAAGACCATGACTCAATTACTCGTGATTACGGTGATCCCTATTAGTTTAGGCATGATTATCCACCGCTTAAAGCCTCACTTTGCCATGGCCGCAGAAGGTTATGTTAAAATATTCTCTATTGTTTTCTTGCTGTTAATAGTGACAGGACTCGTTGTCAAAAACATTAGCCATATGGCCAATTATTTTGTTCAAATGGGATTAGCAAGCCTTTTGCTTAATGTGATTTGTATGTTTTTAGGCTTAAGCCTTGCAAGGGCGGCTAAACTCAATTTTGCTCAACAAAAATCAATTGCCATTGAAGTTGGGTTTCAAAATGGCACCTTAGCGATAGTCATTGCCCTGAGTTTATTACAAAACACACAAATGGCCATCGCGGCAACCTGTTACTCTTTATTAATGTTTATAACAGGGGCAATTTTCACACTCATATTAAACCGCTTTGAGGCTCATACACAAACGTCTTGAATCAAGAAATTTTATCTATAAGAAATGAAGTTATTCTATTTTGACTTCACTCAGTCAATGACAATCCCTATTGAAACGTCTTCGCTTAAATTTAGGCTTATAAAGAGAAGTTTCTAGGGTCATAATTAACAGACTAATACAACTTTGCCTAAAGTATCGCCACTGCGAAGACATTGAATTGCTTGGTGGGCTTGCGCAAAAGGAAAAACATGGCCAACATGAGGAGGCGGAATATCCACGCTCTCCATATCGAATATCAGTCACCAAGCTCATACTCTTTTAAAAAATAACACTAAAGTATTAGCCTTTTATTTTTTTTAGCTCATTGGCTAATCCTCTTTCATACCTGAGACTGATGCTTTTATCACCGCCCCTGTTAATGTTGTCTAAAAGAGATATTAGAGTGAGTAGGTGATTTTAAATGGATATTTCAAACACTATGAAGTTAAATCTAATGGTATTATGCTCGACATTATTTTTCTATGGCTGTTCGAACGAGTCCAGTTCAGCAACCTCATCCGATACCCATTCAACAACGTCTGACACTGCTAATGTTATTTCTATTGATACATCATCTTCTCTGATTAAAGCTGAAATCAATGCGCCAGAGATAATGATTGAAACAACCAATAGTAATATATTGTTAAGTCTGAGATATGACGATGATAGACAGCAAACCTCCACAAACCAAAGCGACTCCAGAACTGTTACTGTAACGTCAGCAATAATGACACCTAAATGTCCCTCCATTGACACCATCGAGCCTCAGTCTATTTCAGTGAATTCAACATCTATTGCTTATCCTATTATTGCACCAACGCTACCTGAGAATATAACGCGCTGCGAATATCAATTAAGTTATTACATTGAAGGAGAAAATGTTATTCAACCGGAAATGTCGCTTATAACCATCATATCGGCGCCTATTATTACCGTCAATTTATTAAAAAATAATCAAGTCGCCACCTCTATTATTCGCCAAGGCGGAACGCTAACAGTCGAAATACTGCCACCTGCGAGCTGGGATGGAATAGAAAATGATCTGAACTTTGATATCACGACAACAATCCCAAATATCAATTTTACTGCTTGTACAATCTCACTTAATAGCCATGAAGCATGTTCTTCTTCAACCCTAATGAGTGATGTTGCTTTAGATATTTATACCATTACAGTTACATCAACAAACACTGAACCTTTTTTAACTGAAACAACTAAAAATATTGAGGTAATTGAACCATTACCTTTTTTACTAGAAACAAGTACTGAAATTGCTGATTATAACGGTGACGGTATTGATGACAATATCAGTATCAATACTTATGATTATGATGAAAATGGACAAGTATTGAAAGAGATATTAACAACAGATAGAGAGATAGACGACACGATTGATCAATCAATAATGACAACTTATGAATATTTAGTCTCCACAACTGTAATCAGAAATACTAGAGACTATAACGGTGATGGGGTCGATGATGCCATCATTCAAACAAGTTTACGTTACGATGATTCAGCTAATTTAATTCAAAACTATGAAGCCAATGATTTTGATGCAGATGGAAATTATGATCTCCATAGTATTAATAATTATGAATATAATAGTGATAATTTGCTACTCTCAAAATATCAAGGCTCATCTGAAGATATTGATGGAGAGCACACTTTTTTTGTATCAACCCATTATGAGTATGATATTAATGGAAATATACTTTTAGAAGCCATCGAATTCAATCGAGAAAGATTAGGAGCTACAAGTACATCAAGATCAAATACTTATACGTATAATGAAAATAATGACAGACTGACCTATCTTTATGCAGAAGATACTGATGGCGATGATATTTTTAACAGAGAAACATTAACATCATATTTTTATAATCATCTGGAATTGTTGGTCTTAGTCACCGAAGAAATAGATCGTGATAATGATGGTGTTAATGATATAATGACTTCTACACACCTCGATTATGATTCTAATGGCAATGTCACCCAATTCATTAAAGAAAGTGACTATAATACCGATGGGACTACAGACGCTTTATTCACGATTACCTATCATTACGATAGTAATGACAATTTAATATCAGAAATACAAGAAACAGATAGAGAAAATGATAATGTGATTGATTCTACCTCTAAGAAATACTATCAATATGATATTAATAATAATATCATTGAAATCATAGATGAATATTTTTTTGGAAATGATCTTGCCTCAAGGCGTGTAACAACCAATACTTATATTCAACTCTCTGAATAATTGAAAATATGTTTATGCTTATTAAAAACCTAAATAAAGCAATATAAACTACATTGTGTAGCGTTACCCATATTTGTTATCTTGATGCCGAAATCACTAACGTCTTTTCTTTTTGAGTCCAATCCAGTTGCCCTGATTGGTTAAATTCTATGATGTTATAATTTATCCAAAGCCGCTGACATAAAAAACGAAAGCTAACGTTTTGCTCTCTGTTAGTGGTCAACTAATATTGGCCACAATTTAGAATTTTGTCAAAGTGATCAGTCCCTTCAAACTTCATGGCTTGAAAATAGTGCTCCATTGTACGCCACTTATTATTATCCAATACGAAGCCAAAACAGCAAAGTTTGATAACTGATAGTATTTGTCATCTCTATTGAAAAAATAGATTACTTTAGCCATATATTCTTGGGCCCATCGCCGCTATAAAAGGCGCGCGTTAGCGCATCCAGTGGAGGCCCTTTTGGCCGAAACGATTTTTGATAGGTGTTTTTAGTACTGCCATTTTCCCTTATCAACCAAAAGCTGGTTACCTTCACTATCAATTACTTTTAGTACGCCTGAGTTATGAATGAAGAACTTCGCACCATCAGCTAGAAATTCGTAACCCTGAAATGCGCATGGGGTGACCCCGTCAGCGCATTTTGTGTGTACAGTTTTTCCGATGACAGTGTGCTTCTGCTCACAACCAACAGGTGAGTATATGAATCTAATTGTATCGCAAGTTACGTTCCCTTCTTCACATTCACGTTCTATTTGAATAATAAAATTATCAGTTACAAGTGTCTCAGCAGAAACTACTGAGGAGATAATAACTAAAGCAATAACAAGATATTTCACGATACTCCTTGGACGCCTAACGCCGCAATAAGCGGAGAGTAATAGTTTGCTAAAATGTGAAACGAAGTGGAACCGAGCAAACTGTTACGAAACCGACTTTATTACCTTGTTATATGCCATTAAATAGTCAAAAATCATATTTGACAAGTCTTCTAGATCTTCCTGAGCACTGTTACTAGAAACATTGGTAATGACGAATATTCCTATGTTTTTCTTCGGATAAATGGCAAGCCAGCTAGATGTGCCCATTGAACGACCACTGTGATATAGCAATTGCTCATTTGAATCATACTCATATGTATTCCAAAAAAAGGCTCTACCGTGGCCACTTTTACTGCCATCCAGAAGTTCATGAGAAATAGCAACCTCTGGACTTGATGATAGTTGAAGCTGAATATAACAAGTGATAGATTCAACTGTTGAAGTTAATCCTCCTTCAGCCAATGAATAGGAGCTTAGTAAAGGCATACGCTTACCATTTCCATCTGTACCTACAGTAATTTCACCTAGAGCAAAGTTAGTGCCCCTGAACTCAGTGCTCATTTCTCCAGACTTAGACGTGATGATTTCAGAGACAAGCAATTCAAAAGACTTTTCGTAAACCTCCTCCAGAATATACGCAACCAACTTAGTGCCTGCGTTTGAATATTGATATTGCTCACCAGGTGTAGAGTTAAGTTTCACTTTTTTGAGATCATCAAAGTAATTATCTCGGGAATATTTTGATATTTTTCCAAAAGCAGTACCTTTTACGATGTCTTCGCTACTGTAAGCAAAATCTTTTGGGAGCCCGCTGGTATGGGTCATAAGATGTCGTAAAGTAATATACTTATTGGATAGCTCTAAATTTCCGTATCCGCTATTTTTTAGGTAATGACGAATATCTTTATCAAGCTCAACTTTCCCATCTAGAATGGCGTTAGCAACAACTAACCCGGTGTACGTTTTGGTAATAGAGGCAAGTTCGTAAATTGTCTGGTTGTTTGGAATATCTCCATCACTTAATTTCCCTAAATGGTATTGGTAAATATTTTCAGCATCTACAATGGAAACTGAGACCACCTGCCCGACATTTCCATCAATAAATTCAATAAGTTCAGATTTCGTATTTGACTCAAAGTTAATTGCGTCATAATTTTTACAAGAAACCAACACTGCCATTAATGAAATAAAAAATATAAATGATATGGATTGGGTTATGAATCGATTCACAAAAATTCCTAAGTTTTAAACGCGACAGGCATATATCAGCTTATTCAACAGCAGCAGGATAATCTTCCAGACTGCTGACTCTTTTTTAAAACAAATCATTGAACAAGACTATACTGCTAAACCATTGTTGTAAAATGGTTTGATTAATCATAGAGTGAATTTTGAAGTGAATGGTGGAGTTCATTACAAGGGTCATTGTGACTGTCTCTGTTCTTAATGGCTCCACTCTTACATCTTTATGCTTACATCTTTATGATTACATCTTTATGCTTACATCTTAATGCGAAGACTGGTTAGTAATATTGATGGAATCACGACAAGGGTAAGACTTGGGATCTTTCCTAACTAACCTTGTCATCTCTCGATTAAATAACGCCACATACTGATTGGCTTTTTGGCTGAGTGAGGAGTGTTCTTTGCACACAATGGCATCACCACCGACATCAATAGACTTCCATTTAGAATCAAAAATAACGCACCTAGAAAATTCAAACTCAAAGCCCGGACGACTAGGGGCAAAACCATCGGCAACACTATAAAAATAAATGTCGTTTTGATCATAATCACGTTGAGCATGCTTGGCTGCTTCTTTTGGCTCCAATTTATTGATAGCAGGAGCAAAAGAACATACATCTTGATCTGATAATTGATTCCCTAAATATTTTCGTAACGCTTGTTTTTGTATTTGCAGCTCCTCATTACTCAGCTCTGTAGAAGCCGCCTTAAACGGAATGCAAAAAAAAATCAAAACATGCAATATGCGTAAAAATGTCACTTTAACCTCATTTACCTTAGTAAAAACTTATCAAGATATACCTGTCTTAGTTATTGTCTTTATAACTCAGCGCGCAGTCGTACCATATCAATACAACGAATGCCATTTTCAAATATTGGTTCTGGATAAGAATCAAAGAAGCCCGATTTAATACTGTGCATTCTAAATCCACACTTTTGATAAAGGGCCAACTGTGAAAGGCTTGAATTACCCGTACCCACCTCAAGTGTCTTGGCGCCTGATTCTTTTGCCAGTTGTTTTACCTTGCCAATTATGGATTTAGCAATACCTTTCCTTTGATACTCATTTAAAACAGCGATATTCTTCAATTCAAATATTCCAGCAGATTCAACTACCACAGCAATACCTACAAATATATCACTATCCCTACAGACCAGCACTTCTGAGCTAGGCAGATACGATAAAATCGCTTTTTTATCGGGATCTGCACTTAATAATAAATCCATCAATTCAGGAGTTATTTCTTTATCGTACACTTCGATATTCATTTTGAGTGATAACCTTTTTATAGTACGCTTGCTCGATTACACATCAGACCATTCAACGCATAATTTATCCATATATGTCTTAATTATTTTTTTTAACTTTAACCTCATTAACGCTTTTAGCTGCCGCGGTTTGTCGCTGAAAATAATTTTGGGTGTCCTGATTATTGCTTCCTGATTATTGCTACAATTCTTGTCTATTTAGACGGATTTAACCACCAACATTTGCGTGGCACCTTTCTGGAATTTGTAATTAACATCAGATAAATATGTTGTCTTACCGATCCTTTTTAACTCTAATATCACCTTGTTTAAGTGAGGTGATATTTCTCCATTCAACGTAATCAATGGGTAAACCCTAACTTCTTTAGCTACGCGACAAAGTTCTATAAGAGAATTAATGTGTTCTTCTAGATCAACTTGTTCGCTATAGAGAAATAAGTAATGTGAACATAGAGCAAGATCAAACTGCCCATCTTGAAAGTCTAGATTCGGTAGTGATGCTTCTTTATACCGACCTTCATTTTTACCTTTTTCATAATCTACCATGAATTTTTCCATAGCAGAGATTCTAATCTTACCAAGCTCTTCAACAGAAAAAATACTCTCCCAAATATATTTGTCTTTGTATATTTCCATTTGAGGCATAATTTCGTTATAAACAGCTTCAATACGACTTTTAAATTGATCAACATTAAATCTATAAGTGGGATCTATGGATACCACTTTACCGCCTTTAGAAGTTAGATCAGCATTGAAAGATGCTGGACCATCGCCACACCCTAAAATGTATTTCAAAAGATCGTTTTCTGTTAAAGAAAATATTTCCTTGTACTCTTCAAAAGATCGCCCCCAAGGCACGGTATTCTTTAATTCCACTTATTACTTCTCCAATACGTGTAACGCTCGTTTAATCGCTGCTTTGATAACACTCAAAGAACCATAAATTATTTATAATAAATATATCAGATAACTGTACTGGTCAACCCAAATTGGACACTTTTAGTTGAGAATATTCAAACTCTACAGGTGACAACTCACCATTAGCAGAATGAAGCCGCTCTAGGTTGTAGTATTTCATATAAGCAGCCACATCTATCCTCATAAATTCTCTTGTTGGTTGATTAACTTTAAAAATCCAATCATGTTTCAGACTACCAAAGAAACGCTCTACGACTGCATTATCCCAACACGCGCCCACATCCCCCATGCTGGCACGGATCCTATAACTTGATAACAGCTTACCGAATTGCTTACTGGTATACTGTGAACCTCGATCACTGTGAAATACTAGGCCTTTAGGTGGTTGCCGCAGGTTGTAAGTTTTCATTAATGCCTTAGATATCAAATCCGTCGTCATGCGTTTATCTATGTGCCACCCAACTACCCGACGTGAATATAAATCCATCACTACAGCTAAATACATCCAGCCTTCACCCGTCTTCAAATAAGTCACGTCACCAGCCCAAACTTGATTAGCAGAAGTTGGATTAAAGTTCATGTTTAACTATTTACGTTGGGTGTCTTGGTTCTTTTGTTATTGGTTCTTTTGTTATTGAGTTTCTTAGTTATTGAGTTATTGTTATTTTCCTAGAGACAACAACATTCACATACCAAAACAAAAAAGTCTTAGCTGGGGAGCTTATGTCTTGGCTCAACGGGAGCGTCCATATATGTCTTAATTATTCTCTTTCCCTCTATTTAAGCTAACGCCCACCGTACGCTTTATACTTGTCTCATCCACCCGCTATACGAACCGGCTTCGGTCGGCGTTGCCAGCCATCATAATGATGCAACGACGCTTCGCCTCGAGAGCCATCAAGCACCCTTCTCATGACTGGATGCTGAGATAGGAGGCCTTCAGTCTGAAATATTGAAAAGAGAACCTGCACTTTCCGGCGATCCATACGGCGCTCGGTTTCCCTAATTAGGCGCTGCCGCTCATCCAGATTGCTTGCTCGAAGGTAGCGCGCC
This sequence comes from uncultured Shewanella sp., assembly GCF_947491715.1. Lineage (GTDB taxonomy): Bacteria > Pseudomonadota > Gammaproteobacteria > Enterobacterales > Shewanellaceae > Shewanella. Next base: position 123,240 of record NZ_CANLKR010000005.1, read on the forward strand.
ACGGCGGCCCCAGTCCAACATGCGTCGTGAACACCAATTCCAAAGCGAAACCAAGCTGACTGCGCTGCATCGCCAACAATAAAATACTCACCTTCACCGTATCTCCCCGAAGTGCGCCCGGATCGGACACCGGTGAGGTAGCTATGAAAGAAACTGGCCGTGTTTTGCGCGGCCGAGGGGAACGAGTTCTCCTCCTCCAAAAAACGCCCCACTTTCTCCTTATCAAGTTTGGAGTCCACCCCCATAGCGCCGAGCAAACGCTCCGCGATTGACCAAGCGGACCCCACAAGTGTACAGGCTTCGCGCGGAAACATCCCTTCGAGATGGACTCTACGAATGCTACCTCGATCTAAGCCATGCCAGTTCTGTGGATCTAACATGTCTCCGCGAGACTCTGGTATCCAAACCCAATCTGGAGGTACCATATTATTGGAATAAAGATCAGGGAGACGATCGAATGTGAATATCGCACGATCTAGGCTACAGACCATGCAAATCGGATCGTCAAAGACTCTTGGATCATCGGCCAACGCTAAGGTCAAGAACTCTTTCCAGTCTTCGCGACAATCTTGGATCTTATCGTCGATCGTATGTAACTCGGATCCCGAGCCCTCTAAATAAGCGCTCAACAGATCACCGGGACTCAGAACCTCCTGTACCAGTTTTCGCAGCCCGCAAATGGACTCTTTTCCCGCCAGAGCTTCTCGAATAGAACTGTGCCCTCCGGAAGCATCAACCACGACATCAAAAGGCAATGATATCTCGTTAGCAACCTCCACGAGTTCAACACCAGCACGCCGCGTCATGCACGAGCTCTTGAGAGGATTTGGGTTGGGGTGATACCGAGCAAACAACTTACCATCCTCGGCCACCGCATCACAATGTTCGTACAAGACAACGCCAAGCTTCAGGGCCACCACGCGCAGAAAGAAGATCAGATCAAAGAGCCAGATGGTGCTCTTGTCTGCATACGATGGTGCGATCTCGCTACGAAGAGATCGAGGCGCGCCTAAGGAGGAAAGATAGCGTTCCTCGTGACGAAAGATGCCCACAATACGCGAACGTATCGGACGCCCGTGTTTCTCTAAAACCGTCACGTTATGGCCACGCATGGCGCATTCGATTGCTGTGGTCAGTCCTGCTGGGCCAGCCCCTGCGATCACGATCCGCTTAGGCGTACTAATACCTGCCACGCGAGCGCACCGTTCAGACAGAGCGCAGTGGAATGCATCGAGAAACCCATCAGCCCCAAGGTCATCGTCGACCAGCCATCGAGTATGCGCATGCTCACCGGGAAGCGTCAGAGTCTCCTCAAACTCAGCCTCCGTCTCCCTTGAACCACTCCCTATGGTGGACACAGGCCGCAGTGCAGCCTTGGAAGAAAGCGCCTCCCGAGTTGCAGGGTTAAGGTTGGTAAGTTGTTCCTTCAAAGTCTCGAATGAGTGCATCGAAAAATCCTATATTAGGTGTAAATCTTGAGCGAGGTTTTTTCGCTGTTGCGGCCATAGTACTTGGCACGCTCTAAGCGAAGGTATTCTTCTAGCAGCGTAATGCGCTTTTTTGTTCAGCAATGACATCAGCTTTCTTTCCAATGAAAACGGACTGATGCTCTATCCACTGCTCCCTCACGGTTAGCAAAAATAGACTATCTTCGAAGATGAATGAAGTGTTCGCTTGCCCATTAGCCATGGGCGTATCGTATAGTCTAACTTCCATATCTAACGATTATTCTTATTAAAAAATGACTATAAGTGCAGCTCGATGCCTAACAAGTTCAAGAAACCGTTAACAAGCAGGAGCAGAATGGCTATTCATCCTATCCTAAGGATAATATATAGGACTAATTTATAGCCAGCCATTATTAATCAATAACATAATGAAATTTTTAGCCAAGATCAACACTCAGCATTTATCAAATCATGACCTGACTGCTTTTAACGTAATGCCTGCTGTTTATCTTAAAAAATGAGTAATATTAGGGAAAGTAGTGAATTTTGAAGTGTAAGGCACCGACTCAGTTGGCCTTTTATAATATGAGGCTGAGGTTCGTGGTCTTAACACTTAACATATCCCGATATAATTGAGATACACGCTGCGCGCTAGTCTATAGGCATATACTGACAACATTTTGGCAGCACTTTGGAAAAGTGCCGTCGTCGTTTATCTAAATGTTCGCGATAATTACGCGACTACAACAATCCTGACATATAGGGGTAATATGGTCTTTTGGTTAAACGGAAAGTTCAATACTAATTAAACTTCTTCTAGGACGTGGCAGAGGCTGGTAATAAATAGCCCTTTATGAATAGCAACCTCCAACATCTACTCGTTCATAAAGCTTAGTTGGAGGGTTTTGAACATGCCATTAATGATGGCTGTCTTAGTCAGTTGTTATTAGTCAGTTGTTTGATAACTCTATTGTTGCCGCTTGACACACATTAGGCCAAATAGGTGAGAACTTGTCAGAATAATACCATACGGTTACAGCTTTAGATTGAGCTTGTGCGGATAATAACAAAGAAACAAAAGCAGTGTCTTTACTGTTAACTCCTAAGTAATCACATCCATCATGACCTGATGACAACTTAAAAATCATCTCACTTCCTCCTTCTAGAACAGAAGTGTTATATTCAGACGTCACTCTAATTGTCGTTACTATCCCAGAGCCTGAAATTTTCATTGTTGCCGCGCTGACAAACAGTGGCAAAGAGATTAAGAATGCCGTTAAAACCAAATGGAACTGTCTCATGATATTTATCTCTCATTGTATACTTTTTATTATGGCTATAGTTTACAAAATATTAACTATAAAAAAATAACTAAATCAAATAATTATGGGTGTGTTAGTTATCTTAGTTACCAATGTCAGTACAAACACCTTAAGCAAGCATAAGTAGCCAACATCAAGACTAATGACTCAGATTGAGTAAGTAGCGAGTGAGTAAAAAGAAGCTAATTTTAATCACCAAGGCCTATTATGACCTTGGCGAGATTCCTTTGGCTTATTGAAAATCAAAATAGGCTTGACTGCAGGGGAACGTCCATATATGTCTTAATTATTGTCTAAACAGGCTTGACTATAAGGGAGCGTCCATATATGCCTTAGTTATGCTGATCATTTTTTACACATACGACCTTTAATCAATTGACAGGACAATATGTGGTCGGGGCAATTAAATATACATGCGCCAGCTGAAATTTGGAGCTGATCACTTTCATACTTGATATATAAATTACTGAAGTATGCAATATTGTGAACCTTTTTAGTATCCACAACTGTCATCAATTCTTCTTCAATCGTTCTATTTTTTCTATTTGGGTTCAAACGTAAACTACGCGCTTGCTCTGTTGCCAATATATTAACTCTAAGAGTATCACTTGCTTTTACATAGTCAAAAACTAGGCAGTTATTCCTGTATTGCTTAGCCCTTTTAAAATTTGTTTTGTTTACTTTAATAAAATGATAATTTCCCGATGCAGCATCCAAAGCGGATTTACTTATCCGAGCTTGCCGAGTTATCGGATACATCCAGTTGGTTAAATAGGCTATGAATTCAGAAAAAGAAAAACCTATATCGACAAATGCCCAATATCGGAGCAACAAGGCCAGCTTATTTGTAATAGTAACCTCGTATGTAATATCTCCATCATTTTCAATGGTGGGCTCATCCCCATGCGCCACGCAATTACGAATTCTTTTTAAATGATTGAAGTCATTTTTATCAAAATCTAGTATTTCGATGATATTGTTATTCGTTTTGGAAAGAGCTAAGTCGAACTTCTCGTTAAATGATGCAATAGAAGTGTTTTGGATATTCTCGCCAATTTGTTTACACATACTATTGATTACATCATCAAATATTTTTCTCTCATTTTCGTCTTTGATCTCACATTCTGACTTAATAAATTCGAGACTAGAGCGCGCAGCTCGCCTATATTTTTTAAATTGCTTTTTAGACAAAGATTTTTCTTCGTTTTCTGCGTAAAGGCTTACATACCTATCCACCAAGCTTACATATGCTAATATTCGGTACTCCCAGAAACCCTCATATGAAAGCATACCAGAAATCCTTGACCACAAGTTTCGGTATTGGTCATTTCTACTGCTAAAATAACCCTGCAATATCCCTTGCCACCTCTCCTTATAAAATAGCTGGCTAGATTGAGCAAAACACTCTCTTTGTAATATTTCCTTGCTCACGTCTCTAGTAGCATTAAGAAAATAAATTGAATCTATTGAATTATTATCGCTCGCATCTAAAACATATTCTAATCCTGTATAGTGCCCAAGTAACAATGTGAAGAAAGTACGGATGTCACTAATGATTTCTAGCAACTCGGCAGAAGACCAAGAGAAATTCTTTGCCTCTACAGTTAGAAGTGTATATTCGTATATTTGATTGTTATTTGCTCCAACACTCTTGATTTCACACCAGTGCTCATTAGATAAAGAAAACCTTCTCTCTCCGGTAACTATTTCAGTATTGAATACTTTGGATTCTCTTGTTTTTATAATTTTATTATCTGAGAGTTCAAACTTTCCATCCGTATCCATCCACTGCGACAATCCTTGGAAAAGTAGATTTACTTTCTTAAACTTAGTTCGCGTCTTTTTCCCCCTAATCAAGAACCTCGGAATTATAACGTCATTCAGGACATCACAATCTAACAATTGATAAGTGTATTTTTCGGACTTGCAGGTAAACGATTTTTGGTTAAGGAATTTTGATATATCTATCCTGAAATCAAAGCTAATCTGAGGAGTACTGTTTTTCTTAACTGAAAGGTTCCCATTCCCAACAACAGATCCAAATGAAGTAAAGACTTCCACATCTACTGAAAATTCATCTAAAAAACCAATATGACGGTCAAAAATCATAAAATAGTTCCACTAGTTTAATAACATTCGTCGGTGATGATCGAAAACATAACCTTTATATATTGCCCATCCACAACTGTCTCAGCTGCGACTCAATAAGCAAAGCAGTTCCATCAACTAGTCCCAGAAAATACCATCAACAAGTTACTTGTGTAAATAAAATGTTTAACCCGATAGTAATCCAACTCAAAACTATAGAGATAGCTCACACTACTCTCATAAAGCCCATTCAAAGGAACGCCCTGCTTTTATCTTTTCTTTTTCTGTTGATTTTAGCTCCCCATCGGAGTGGCTGAAGTTCGTTGAAATAAATAACGTAAAACAGATATGGATATCTGTTTAATTTTCGGGCTATAGGGATGTAGCATCGGAAATGTTAACCATTGATTTTATAAGAACAAGGCACCTACTCAGTATTTTTCACTCCGTCGGGCGTTATGGAGGTTGTTGGAGGGCGAAGGCCATAATAATGGCCTCTTTGAGCGACAAATATGGATGTTTGGCTGGCCTTTGGATAGGGATATCCTTAGGACGAGCAGTCCTCCTAATCCCACTCTTTATTACAAGAAGGAGTGGGAACTCACGACCTTAGCCTGCGGCAGTAATTCATCCCCATGAAGACTCGACCCACACACACTTACACAATATAGAATGTAGGTAGCAATTTCAGAGTTGATTTATCAAACATCGCCCATTCGAAGAAACGCCCTGCTTTTATCTTTTCTTTTTCTGTTGATTTCAGCTTTTGCTTTTAGCTTTCAAAACAAGTGTAAATACGGTTGTGACCGTCCGTGACAAGGACGTCACGGCCGAAGCTATAGGGATATACTTGCGCTGTGTCACAAGTGTGTTTGCACAAAAGCCTGCGGCAGGCAATTTACTAAAATAGGCCCAACCATTTCAAATAAGATAACGTTAAACAAATGAAGTTATTGATTACACCCCAGTGTGAATGGGAACTCACGACCTTAACCTGCAGCAGCAATTCAAACAACTGAGGTAACGTATTCCAAGCACACTGAACTAATACAGATAACGATTCAATAGCGATTTGTTATATTCACATGAGTGAACATTCACATTGTTCCATTAAGCGCAGCTTAATATCTCATACCCCAGTGTGAATGGGAATTCACGACCTTAGCCTGCGGCAGCAATTCATACAACTAAGGTGGCGTATTCCAAACACACTGACCAAAGAAACAAAAAGTCAAAATAACCTCTTACCAAAGGTGTTCTATTGGTAGAACACCCATCATCCTGATGGTATCACCATCCCTAAGTCTCGCATTTTTGCCATCTTATACCTCAGGGTGCGAGGGCTGATCCCCAGTTTTTCTGCCACGGATTTTCGCTGACCTTGAAAATGGTGCAAGGTGTCTAAAATAAGCTGGTATTCTTGACTCTGTTTCTGAACGCTAAACTGGGCCAACTGCCCTTGTTGCTTTTGGCGGGCTTGTTGATCTTGGCTCGATTGTACTGTTTGGAATAACTGGCTCTCGTCTGCTAACTCACATCGCTCACACAAATAAGCCGTCTTATTTTCAGCAGACTCACTGTCTGCACCATGGCTAAAAGCCGTCTCCTTAAAGCTAGGCTCACTGGCAGCTAATCCCGTTATCTTATCTATCTTATCTATCTTAGCGGCTTGTCCTATTTGTCCGTAATCAATGTCTGCTTGAATAACTTTAACCTGTTCATGTTCCTGTTCCTGTTCCTGTTCCTGTTCCTGTTCCTGTTCATGCAGACTCTCTTGCCAATCATCATGAAGGAGTAGTGCTTGCGGCTCTATGACTTGGCTCTCGGCGACAATTAAGGCCCTTTGTATGACATTATCCAACTCTCTCACATTACCCGGCCAACCATAAGCCAATAAGCGTTCTTTAGCCCGCTCACTCAATGTTACCTGTAAAGACGGCTCTGCATGGCACTGCAGCAGATGCTCAGCCAAGGGCAATATGTCTTTTGTTCTGTCTTTAAGGGCTGGCCAAGTGAGGGGGAACACATTAATGCGGTAATAGAGATCTTCTCGAAAGCTGCCATCAGACACGCATTGCTGTAAATCACGATTGGATGTGGCTATAACCCGCACATCCAATTGAATGGTTTTTTTGCCACCAAGCCGTTCAAGTTCGCGCTCTTGTAATACCCGCAGTAACTTGGCTTGCAAGGCCAGTGGCATTTCTGATATTTCATCCAATAAAATACTGCCACCTTGGGCCTGCTCAAACTTACCGGGACTGGCTGCGTGGGCGCCAGTAAAAGCCCCTTTCTCATACCCAAACAAGGTAGCTTCTAGCATAGTATCTGGAATTGCCGCACAATTGATGGCCACGAAAGGCTGCATCGCTCGTTCACTTGACTCATGAATGTAGCGTGCTAACACCTCTTTTCCTGTGCCACTTGGCCCTAAGATCATGACTGAAGCCGTTGAGCGAGCCACTTTTTGGGCTAAGGTTAACAAGGCGAGACTTTTGTCATCGGCTGCGATGACCTGCCCTTTTGCCTGTTTTTTTAACGTTTCTTTTGTCTGTCCTTTTACTTTAGGGGGGATCATTGATATTGGATCACGCTGATCCAGAGGTGTTGATGCATTCGCGTTTGCTTGAATATGGTGAGCCACTTGCTTAAGCAAGACTTGCGAGGAAAAAGGCTTAGGTAAGTAATCCACCGCGCCTTGCTTAATCGCGGCAATAGCCGCATCAATACTGGCATAGGCCGTCATTAATAATAGCGGGATTGTGCTAAACTCGGATTGCACCTTAGCTTGTATATGCGCTTGCATCTGGCTTTGCATATAGCGCAATAATCCCATGCCCCCCACACCTTGCATTTGCACATCGCTGATCACCAAATCGATGCGATGAGCCTGTTGTTTTAAAAAAATAATCGCCTCTTCGGCGCAGCTGACACTGTGGCATTCATAGTCTGCTAATAATAAAGTATCGGTTAACGCCTCACGTAACGTCTCATCATCCTCAACCAATAACAATCTGCCTTGACTCATTCCAAAACTCCCTTTTTATCGACAGCAACATGCTTTTTCAGCGGCTTTAAAAAACGCAATAACACTCGACAACCTTTCACCTCACCTTCTTGTCTGTTGACGATAGTCAGCTCTCCCTCATGTTTTGTCATCACATTTCGAACCACACTCAAGCCCAGTCCGGTTCCTTGCTTTTTAGTGGTAAAAAAGGGCCGATTTTGATGCTTAAGTTGTTGCATGAGCGTTGAATCAACCAGCCCGCAGCCATCATCAATGATCTCCACCACAAGATGTGAGCCATCCTCATAAGCATATAAGTCAATGTTTGACGCTCCCGCTTCAATACTGTTCATGAGCACATTATTGATGGCTGACACTAATGCGGGTTCATCGGCAAGAAGCCAGCCTTGGCTATGCCCGCCATTAACAGCATGCTCCAAGACATTTTCAAAGGCATTTTCAAAGGACAGCTGACATTGTTTTTTTTGCGCTATAGGCGTGCAATTATCAAGCACTTTCTCAATAATATGCCCAATGCTTATGTTTCTTTTTATTTGCAAAGACTGGCCTTTAACCGTTAACAACATATCACTGACTTGATGCTCCAATTCGGCGAGTCTATTGAGCAATTTTTTTTGAAATTTATCTCGCATTGATTGGGTGATGTGGCGGTGACTTAAATTTTCTGCATATAAGATCGCAGCAGTCAACGGCGTGCGAATTTGATGGGCCAATGTGGCCACCATCTTACCTAATGCAGAGAGTCTTTGCAGGTGAGACACGTTCTTTTGCAGTTGACGGGTCTCAGTCAGATCCGTCAATACAATCAATTGCCCCGGCTCTGGGGTTAACGGACGAATGGCAATACTCACTCGTCGACCTGAACGCAGCGACACTTCATAACCATCATCATTTTGGGGGACAAATGCTGTTTTAATGATCTTCCTCCATGGTCTCCCCACTAATTGCCCCTGCAAAGGCGAGCCACTCAAAGCCTCATCAATCAAGACTGCTTCATCCTGTACTGCCTTGCCTGAAACGTTTTGCAGCAGCAACTCACAGGCCACAAGGTTCACTTGTTCTATCACGCCATTGGCATTCAAAATCACAATCCCCGAAGGCATCGCATGTAAAATATGCGTCATGCGATTATCAAGCGCTTTAGACGAGTTAAGAGCAACAGATCCAAGAAAATTATTCTGCGTCATATGATCTTGAGTCTCTTTTAAACTCGCCGTGTTCACAAACGATTTTTTGATCGAAGAATTGACTGAGATTGGAACTTCTGATGGCTCTAATAAAGGTTCTAACATAGGGACTCCGTCAAAAAACTGCTTATCCTTGCCATTATTACGCATATTCCAGTCTATTAAGCAGATCCCATACCAAGTCAGCACAGCTGATTAAATGGGCCCAATCCCTATCAAAAAAACCAGCAATACAACCAAAAGCCACTCAATCCAACCACCAAGGTTCAGTTCAAGCATAAAAAATGCCCAACAAACTGAGTTCATTGGGCATTTGATATTATATTATTAAGCAAGGATCCATAGGATTATAAAAACATCATACTTCAGTCTTTGCTTAAGCCATATTTTCGCATTTTTTCAACTAAGGTGGTGCGGCGGATCCCCAACATTTCAGCGGCTCTTGCCACCACATTATCTTGTTGATCCAGTGCTTGGCGGATCATATCAATCTCAAGCTCAGCCAACATATCCTTTAAATTCACCCCCTCAGCAGGCAGCTCACTTGGAAAACGCGTATCTGGAATATCAATGGGCTCATCGCTAAAAATAGAAGCCAGCGCATCACGCTCTAATTGCTCTTCACTGACTTCCACGCTGTATTCAGGCACATCAATATGACGGTATTTAACTGGCAAATCATTCACATCCACTAATCCGCCAGGATACAGTATGGTCAAACGCTCAATTAAATTAGATAATTCACGCACATTACCTGACCAACCGTGCTCTTTTAACGATTCGATGGCTCTTTGTGTAAAACGCACACGGCCTCGCCCTTCGTTAAACACCCGACTCACCAACTCTTGCAATAACAGCGGAATGTCTTCTTTTCGCTGGCACAGTGCCGGCATTTCGATAGGAAAGACATTCAGGCGATAATAAAGATCTTCTCTAAAATCACCCGCTTCAATCATCGCCTCCAGATTACGATGGGTTGCAGCCACCACTCTCACATCAGAAATAATTGACTTGCTGCCTCCGACACGTTCAAAGACTTTCTCTTGCAATACCCGTAATAATTTGACTTGCATTTGCAACGGCATATCGCCAATTTCATCTAAGAAAAGCGTGCCTTTTTCTGCCAGTTCAAACCGCCCTTTACGGGTACTGATCGCCCCGGTAAAGGAGCCTTTTTCGTGTCCAAACAACTCACTTTCAAGCAATTCTGGCGGTATCGCACCGCAATTCACCGGAATAAAAGGCCCACTGCGGCGACCCGATAAATAGTGAATATTACGCGCCACCACCTCTTTGCCAGTGCCTGATTGGCCTAACACCAACACAGTCGCATCAGAGCTTGCCACTTGATTAATCAAGTGCCTCACATTGGCAATACCTTCACTGCGGCCAACTAAACTTCTAAATAACTTGGTTTGATTGGCACTGGTTGGCACTTCTGGACGCTTAATTTGACCAAACACTTGACAAAAGTGAAGCAGCTCAGTTAATTGTGGATAATTTAAGGGTTCTTCAATGCAGCCCAAAATATTTGAAGCCTTAGTCTCTTCAAATTGCCCTAAAAGCAGTATGGGCTGCCAAGGTATTTTAGTCGCCAAAGACGGCAGCGAGACAGATAACTGCGTTGCTGCTGGAATAACAACCGCTCTAAAGCGAGTTAACTTGGTATAATGCTCGAGCTTATCCATATCGATAAACTCGACTTTTTCACCCAAGAACTCAAATACGCAAGATAAGCGATTGGTTCGATCTGATTGGCTACCGACAAGTAAAATTCTTTGATCTGTTTGCATCATTCAGTACGGCCATAAAGTGCAAATATTGCTTCGCATTAATTATTAGTGTTGGTTGCTTAAATAATTGTGTATTACATTAACAAACTACACACAATCATTGTGAGAATGAATAGTGTATTATCAGCTGCATATAAGCAAGCCTCTAATGAGATTTATCAGCTTCTCTCCCGTGTTTAGCCCAAAAAAACACCTAAACGCTCAAAATACGTCATATTATTGACTCCTGACAAGGAAATAATATGTCAACAAGCTGGCAACTACTCGACCAAAGTCTGTTACTGCTTCGATGATAATTGATGCATTTCTGGCGGGATCGTATCCCAACCTTCTTTGATTACTTTTAAAATCTCCATTACATCATCAATGGCTTTCACATCATTATTCATATTGGCTGCAGACATTTGCTGCAACATGAAATCATACAAGGCATTGAGATTATTAGCGACTTCACCTTCAACTTCCATGTTTAAACTGCCATTTAACCCCGACACTATGCTAATGGCCTTACCGATGGCTTCCCCCTTTTTAGCCAGATCATTCTGCTCAATGGCACACCTTGCTTGGGCTAATCGCTCCAGTGCACCTGCAAATAACATTTGAATGATCTTATGGGGTGAAGCAACACTTATACCACTCTCAACAGATACCTTACGATATGATTGTAAAGAACTTCTCATATGACTCCCTACTTAGTTGTCGCTATCGTTTGATAAACATTTAGCTGACGTTTACTTTTATGACTAAATTGTAACGCAGATGAATAATGCGATAAAATCGTTTTCGCCTGCGTCTGAAACGTTTGCGTTAACTTAAGTTGCGCCCGTAAAGAAGACTCACTCCACTGGACATCATTAGAGTCTTGTACGAGCCCTAAGGTTAACTGCTGCTCTCTTTGTAAAATAAGGTTCTGTAACTTAACTATATTATTTTCATCAATAGCATTGTTCTCTGCGACATTCATCAAATCATCTAACAGGATCTGGATAGTCCTATTCAGTGAAAGTAATGTTTGCTCGCACTTCTCCTCGCACTTCAGTATGTGATTTTCCATCGTAGGATCCTTAGACACAATCCTAAAAGCCTTGTTTCAAATGTTAGTATAATGATACTAACTAGCACATTTATACGGTTCAAAAGCAGGATAAAAATCCCGCATTCTAATGACGCTATTCATTATTTGACACCACACCGGGCAAGGAATTAAGGCGCTCTTGTAACTGACTCGATTGTGAATTCAAACTGCCCACGACTAAGTCCATGGCATTATATTGTTTGAATAAACGTGACTCATAGGCCGCCATTTTTAATGCAAATTGCTCGCGAGTGTCCGTTAATCGACTGAGCTGATTATCTATGGTTTCATCTCGAGCGTCTAAAATCCCGCCCGCTTGCACGTAACTGTCGGCAAAACTGTCAAGCTTAAAAGCCAGTCCCGTCTCTTCAGTACTAAAGAGTGCGCTGATATCGCTTAATCCTGACTCCAGCGCGCTGTCCAATATGCTGTCATTGACCTCAAGGGTCCCCTCTAATGTGGTGGTGACACCGATTGATGCTAAGGTTAAGGCTTGACTGGGCGTATCATAACTATTCGATATCATTCCTCTAAGCTGGCTTTGCATGCTACGAGGCAATGCATCACCTTGTAATATTCCTGCTTGCCGAGTGTCTGCGTTATAGCCTGACAAGCCATTAATGGTCGTCATCAAGGTATTGTAGGATTCCACAAAGGTGTTAATCTGACTTTTAACGCCACTGGTATTAGGCTCAACCTTAAGCACCGTCGTCTCATCAAGATCCGCCTCTTTTAACGTAAACGTGACGCCAGTGATGGCATTTTCGACAGTATTTGAGCTTGACGTCACTTCGATGTCATCAATAGTGATAATTGCATCTTTCGCTGCGCTCAGCTCAGTCATAGTAAAAGTGTCACTAATGCCTGTGCCACCATCAGTATCACTGCCGGTCACTGTGATTTGATTGTCTACCCCGGTTTCAGTGGACGTCATGATAAGCTGAGGACCATTATCACCATTAATGATAGTGGCGGTAACTCCCGTGTTATTCTCACTGGTATTAATCTTGTTCATCACAGCTTCAAGAGAATCATCAGCGGCCACTTCAATATCAAAGTGCTCACCATTCACATCAATATTAATATTGCCTTCACCCAATGCTGCGCTGCTATCACTCACTGAAACTGAACCAATTTTTTGACTTTCAGCCAGTTGCTTCACCTGCAATTGATAACTCCCCGCGACTGCGGTTTCATCGACACTGGCACTTAAATAAGTACTTTTAGATAAACTGCTTTTTTGCGTCAAAAACGTATTAGGATCCGTTAAATCTTTAAGCGTTGTTTGAAATTCAGAAATGGCGCTTTTCAGCGAGCCTACAGCCGATATTTGTGCATTATATTTTCCTTCATCCACATCGAACTTGGCGGTTTTAGGGGCACTTTCTGCACCAACCAGCGCCGAGACGATACCGTTAATATCCATGCCTGAACCAATACCCACTGACGTAATTGCCATTCCCTTCCCCTTTATGCCTTGCTAGCTAGTTACAAATACTCGCGTCAAATGCTAACTTTTATACTTGAGTGTCAATCAATAACCCTTTTATCTCATCAAGCTTTTGAGACAAGATTAAGGCTTCCTCACTAGAAAGCGCTCGAATGAAGGTGCCAGACTCACGATCGATAATTCGAATCACCTCTAACCCACTTGCGTCATCAACACTAAATTGCAACGCCGTACGCTGCACCGCTTGCATGCTTGACAATGAATAGAGTAGATCTTGTAACCGCACTTGAGTCGACTGAAACCTGTCAAGCTTATTGACTTGCTCAACCCTTTGTTCAACCCCTTGCACAACTTGACCGTTTGATTTGCCATTCGCTTGCCCAGGTGTTGATGAGTCATCATCTGTTTTATTTTGCCCGCTCACGACCTCAATGGGCGTCACTGTGCTTAATGCTGTTAATAGAGACTCTGTGACATCAATTTCCATGGTATTTCCTTTTGAATAAGCGATTAAACAAAACAAAAAACAGGTATCGATACCACAAAGCCATCATCACTTTATCGATAAAGCTGAAAAGGAGAGCCTATGCTCTCCTTTTATATTCAAGCATTTAGCAAAAACCAACACGCTTATGCCTAATGCTCAAAGATCCATGCCTAACGAATAGTGCTTAACTATTCTCACTTAACCTAAAAACATTAACCTAAAAGCGACAACGCGGTTTGTGGCAATTGATTCGCTTGCGCAAGCATAGACGATGAAGTTTGCGACAAAATTTGTTGCTTCGTTAAGTCTGCCGTTTCTTTGGCAAAATCCACATCCTGAATACGGCTACGTGCATCCGATACATTGGTTTGAATATTGCTTAAGTTATTTATGGTAAAGTTCATGCGATTTTGCACCGCGCCTAAATCGGCGCGTTGAGAATCAATCGCACCAATCGCCGCATCAATCACAGCTAATGCATCTTGCGCACCTGTGGCTGACGTGATATCCACATCTTTAACACTTGAAAGCGAGGAGTTGCCTCCCGCTGCCGTGATCACACCCGCATTACCACCTGCTGATGTAACAGAAAATGAATCATCCGCAGAAAATGATAATTCTGAGTTCACAACAACACCTGCTGCATCAACGGTTGCATTAGCACCTGCAGTACCATTGGTTACAGTAGCCATTTGCAAAGTACCACCAGCAGGCCCAACTGCTTTTATACCCGCAACATCGTCAGCTTCAATGGATAATAATCCTGTAGAGGAGTCATAGCTGGCAGAATAACCATCTTTACCAATATCGGTTGCAAGCTCTTCTAAACTGCCGTTATAGCTGCCTAGATCATATGAAGTATCACCAATCTCAAGCGTCCCAGTATCCGCTGCAGTAAAGCCTGATAATTGCACGCTCGCACTCGCTTGGGCAGTTATTCCTGTATTTAATCCATTTAACGCTTCTGCGGCAGCTTGGGCATCCATAGCAGAGATATCCGTCGCAACAGACGTGCCACTTGGACCACTTAATACAATGTCTGTTGCAGCTGTCGCTGTTCCATAAGCAGTACCAGCCGCAGCATCGGCACCAAATTCAGTACCCGCCCCCGACATTTGATGTTGACCTATCGCATTAGCCGACACATCACTAATCGACAGAGAAATGGTTTCATTGGCATTTGAACCCACTTGAAAGCTCTGTGTGCCATAACTGCCATCCAATAACTTTTGGCCACCAAAAGACGTCGTGTCAGCAATACGGGTTAATTCCGTTTGCAGCGCACTGATTTCTTTTTGCATGGAATCGCGGTCATCTTGAGAATTTGAGCCGTTAGCCGATTGCAATGACAAGTCACGCATACGTTGTAAAATATTAGTGGACTCTTGCATTGAGCCTTCGGCAGTTTGCGCAATGGAAATACCGTCGTTGGCATTACGCATAGCCACACCAATACCATTAATTTGGCTGGTCATACGGTTAGAAATTTGTAGGCCGGCTGCATCATCTTTTGCACTATTGATACGCAATCCTGAAGACAGACGCTCCATTGAGGTTTTTAGGCCGTTGTTCGCACTGTTTAGGTTGCCTTGAGACTTCATTGAAGTGACATTGGTATTGACTGTAATCGCCATGGTTAATTCCTCTTTACCTAGCTTTCGCTAGCCTTAACTACTGCCTGTCTACTCAAGTCAGGCGACTGAATTTGGTACTATAATTTCCTAATTACAATCACTTTAACGGCAGCAAAGAGTTAAGCTTTAGGCCTTTTTTACAAATACGCAAAAAAATGATGATTCAGCAATATCCTTGTCTATAGTTCGTTTGATAACTCAATCATAAATAATCAAATAATGACACAGCGTTGACTCGACTAAACAGCTGTGAGGCAGCATTCAACGACAATTGCTGTTTTTCAAACTCAGTGATGGCGCTGGCAATGTCTAAATCTTCTAACAAGGACAAGGCTGACGTATTCACCAGCTGAGTGTTAATATGCACGTCTTTAGCGTTATCTAATGCATTTAAATCATTGCCCGCTTGTGAGCGCCCTAATGCTAACTGCGCTTGACCACTATCAATATTATTTAACAGCTGATTAAATGTGGCTTGCCCTTGAGGGCTATTCACCGCTTCTCCAGTGTCAAGCAAGGTTATCATGTCACTTAAGTTATCAAATAGATTACTACTGGACTCAGGATTTAACATCACCGAATCCCCCCCCAAAGGCGCGCCTTCTAATTGCACTGTTAAGCCATTAAGCGTCATTGGCTGCGTTGCATCAATATTTGTCAGGCGCGTCACGCTACCTGATGGGTCGGTCACATCAAGATCCAAACCGCCTAAGCCATTATCAATAAAATCATATTGGTATTGCCCTGATGTATGCGTCGTACTGTCACTAATTTTAGCGCTTGTTACACTAAATGTGCCTTGCTGGGCAGAGGAATAGTCTGCGCTGTAATCTCCCATCGCATTGGGCACCTTCATAAATACACTGTCGCCCGCAATGTTCGTGGCTAACGTGCTTTCAGATGCAATGAGGGTCTCTCTCACCCCCGCGTCTCCACTGTAATGCATATCGCCATTGCTATCGAAGGCAAAAGGCGTCACGTCAGTCTTAAAGCCTGAAAAAATGCTATTACCTGCACTGTCTTTGGTATTGGCTAAATCCACCAATTGCTCGAGACTCGATGTTAACTCATCGGTTAACGCTTGCCTGTCTAAATCACTTAGACTGCCATTGACCCCTTGAAGCATTTTATCGCGCATGCTCTGTACCAGGTTTTCGATACTCCCAAGGGTGCTTTCCGTCACCGATAACCGCCCCGTTGCAATATCGATATTACTGATATATTGCTCAGCTTGAGTACTTTGCTGTTTAATATTATCAATGGCAATGGCGGCCACAGGTGCATCACCTGCGGTTGACACTTTCTTGCCTGACGATATTTGGCCTAAAATCTCATTCGCATTTGACTGATGTTTCAGTACACTCGATGAGGTTTGATTGAACATTTGCGCGGTGGATATTCTCATCACTATTTCCTTAACTTCACTATTTTCTTAGCGTCATGATTTCCGTCAGCTCATTATGACTCGGTGACGAAACAGCTGAATATGGAGTGATTTAACACGGTATTGGTCATCTATTCAGTCATATCGATAAAAGAGAACCTCGACCCCATTGAAGATGCACTATCAAGTGGCTTGAGGATCAATTAACGCAGCGAATTATAAAGCGTGTCGAAAATTTCTGTCGCCACCGTCATAATTTTCGCCGAAGCCGAGTAGGCTTGTTGATAACGCATTAAATTGGCCGCCTCTTCATCTAAGTTAACGCCGGATGTCGACTGCACTCTGTCATAGGCTTGCGCATACACAGCATCAGCGGCCGTAACCCCCACCTCTGCTGTTTTTGTCTCGCTGCCAATGGCCAGCTTAGTGTTTTCATACACATCTGTTAATGTGTCTTGTCCACCATTCATCAGCCTTAATTCACTTAACGCGGCCATTTGCACTAAGTTGGTATTGTCGCCTGCTGATTGCGATAAATCGAAGGTAAAACGTTCGGTGCCTGTCGCGCTAGAGTCAATATCAAAGCTAAAGCCATAGGCGCTGATACTTGGAGGGGTATAGCTTGCTGCAGCGCCTAAAGACACGCCATCAACATCAAAGACCTCAAAGGTATTTGCGCTAAGATCAATACTGAAGGTTAACTCTGAACCCGTCACAGGAAAACCAATGGCATTGGTATCATCAATACTGCTTAAGGTGAGTGTCGTATTTCCACTGTTACCCTCATCAGGAGTCACTTTAGGACGGCCACTGGCAATAGCCGCAGGCGAGCTCATCACCACATCAAAACCGCTTGCAGCCCCTGCCGTTGGCCGCAACATAAAGGTATCGTTTGAAGCTAGGACGCCACTGTCAATATCAAGACTAAAACCATTGGCTCCCTCAAGGGTATTACCATTTAACGTTAAAGACGATGTCTCTCCGGTATTCGTGTCGGTTAATGCATAACTTGCAGACGAAGTAAACACTAACTTATATTCAGTCCCCGTCAATGCCGATGCATCATGAATATTCACACTCAAACTCGCCGTTCCCGTGTTATCACTCAATGCGCCTACGCGCCCAAAAGCCATTGTCGATGCGTTAATATCGGTAAATAGGTTCTGACCAAGTGCACCACTTAAGTCTATCCCTTGAGTTTGTAACGAATTAAACGCATCGCTGATCCCCAAGGCCATTTTGTCAAGCTCAAGAGCGGCAGGCGTTAACACATCATCTCTAAAATCGGCAAGCGCACCTAATGTTCCCCCCAAAGAGGCAATATCCACATTAATGCGACTGCCATCACCGCTCCCTTTATTATCATTGGTCGCGAGTATGTTAATGTCACCGGGAAAAGGATCCCCCAAAGTGGTCGACAAAGACATCGCCACTTCACCAGACACTAACATGACTGAGCCACCCAACATCACGCTTTTGGCTCCCGTATCCAGCTCAACGACATTGACCTGAGCATATTCACTCAATTCTTTAATCAGGTTATCTTGAGCATCAAGCAACTGAGCATTATCGCCTGTTGATTTCATCAACTCATTATTGATATTGGCAATTTCACTGCTGATGGCATTAACCCGCTCAGTAATAGCGACAATTTCATCATTGGTTTGCTGCATTTGTCCATCAAGCGATGTATGCATTTGTGACATGCTGCTGGCCAATTGTTCCGCTTGACTAAGCACATTGGTGCGCAGCCCTAAATCATCTGGCGAGTCAGCCAAGCTGTTTAGACTCGCGTATAAATCATTGAGCCCTTGTACCGTCGCCTGACCTGCCGATGAATATAATTGATCCAGCTCAGACGCTTTTGTATAACGGGTTTGCGCAGCGCTGACTGCCGTTTGGCCGATACGCAGTTCTTTAACGGCATAGTCATTATAAATACGTTTAACGTCATTGACGTAGGTGCCCGTACCGTAAAAATTGCCTCCGAAAGATTGAGCGTCAAGACTGGACTGAGAAGCCACTTGGCGATGATAACCTTCCGTATTGGCATTGGTGATGTTATTACTGGTAACGGCCAATTGCGATTGAGCGGCTTGCACACCTGTTCGAGCAATATTAAGTAAATCGACTGCCATAAACAGGCTCCTTTTTTATAGAACGACTAATGACCCATATTAAGTTAACGACCAGTCACGCCGATCCTTGACCTTTTTTCAAATAATTATCTCAACATAACAATCTTTATCTCAATACCGCTTTAGGTAATAGATCTTGAGTAATGGATTTCAAGACTCTCATGATTTTATGGGTATATTGAGGATCCGTCGCGTAACCTGCATCTTGCAAGCCTTGTATAAAGGTCTGTGGCGTATTGGCATTTTGCATCACGGCTTGATAGCGTTCCTGTTGCGTTAATACATTCACAAAATCATCAAAGCTGTGTTTGATATCATCATAGACGCGAAATGAGGCTGGCTGCTTGACCTGATTCCCCTGCTCAAACTCCAGCGTATCCACTACAGCGGTCTGCCCTTGCCAGCTCAAACCCGCCTTAATGTTAAACAGGTTATGACTCGTATCGCCTGCTTGGGTCTGAATGATTTTTTGTCCCCAGCCCGTTTCCAATGCCGACTGAGCCAATAAGACTTCCGCTTGGGTGCCTAACCGCTTCGCCGCCTCAACGGCATAAGGATACAATGTAGCC
Source organism: uncultured Shewanella sp. (assembly GCF_947491715.1). Classification (GTDB taxonomy): domain Bacteria; phylum Pseudomonadota; class Gammaproteobacteria; order Enterobacterales; family Shewanellaceae; genus Shewanella. The sequence goes on from NZ_CANLKR010000005.1 coordinate 142,843, forward strand.
ACAAAGGCGGCTGGACTCGATACTTGAGAAGCTGCGCTGGCTTCTTTTGTTTCCAAGCTTGGCTCGACGCTACCATTCACACTTTCATTTAGACTTGCATTCATACCATTATTTATACCTGCATTTATAAGAGCCGTGTTATGCACAGTATTCGTAGCAGTGATAGCATTAGGCACTGGCAAATGTTGAGCCAGTGCCATCTTTCGCTGACCCTTTTCCAGCATATTAGGTGTGAGTGGATCGAGTAAATGAGACTTGAAAGAAAGTGGATCCTGCTTCGCAATATTGTCCTGTATGGACACATGAGGCGTAAAGTTTGTGGCGTTATGATCGGCTCTTAATACCGATGCAGGTAACTGTTGACTGGTTTGCGGCGAGAGTTGTTGTACCATTAAGTCCGATAAGCCTAACATGCCTTCACTGGATAAATTCAATGACATCTGTTGATCGTGCATCTGCTCATAAAATTGAGTGTATTGACTGTTCAATGGGCTATCGGCTTCAAACACTTTATTGGCATCACGCATGCTTTTCATCAACATTTGCACAAAAATGCCTTCAAACTGCTGAGCCACTTGTTTTAATGCCTCAGGATCTTCTTTTTGGCTTTTTGAACGTAAAGCCGCAAAGCTATTCAAGTCTAAAAATTGTGATGCATCAGCGAGTTTATCCATATATCAGTTCCATTTACCTTGACTCATGACGGTCTAAATCACAATCAACTCACCGTGTAAGGCACCCGCCATTTTCAATGCTTCTAAAATCGCCAACACATCAGAAGGCGCAGCGCCCACTAAATTGACCGCACGCACCAATTCATCCAATGTGGTGCCTGGATTGAACAAAAACATACGGCTGTCTTTTTCTGAGGCATTAATTTGGCTATTTGAGGTGACAACCGTCTCACCATTGGCGAAAGGATTGGGTTGTGAAACCGCATTCGCTTCGGCAATGGTCACCGTCAAACCACCATGGGTGACCGCAGCGGGTAATAAACGCACATCTTTTCCCACCACTATGGTGCCCGTTCGAGAATTGACAATCACTTTGGCTGACTCGTTAGCCACCTCAATTTGAATATTTTCTAATGTCGCCAAAAAAGACACTCGCTGTGACACGTCTCTTGGGGCACTGACTTGAATGGACGTCCCATCGATAGCCCGTGCCATTCCCGGTCCCAGCAATGCATTAACCGTATCGGCTAAACTTTTCGCCGTTGAAAAATCAGCGCGATGTAAATTAAAGGTCAAATAATCGCCACTCCCAAAGGGACTCAATACAGCACGTTCGACTATCGCCCCATTGGGGATCCTGCCCACAGTGGGCGTGTTTTGGATCACCTTAGAACCATCTAATCCTTCAGCACTAAAACCACTTACCACCATATTGCCTTGTGCAATGGCATACACCTTATCATCCAAGCCTTTTAAAAAAGTTTGCAATAAAGTGCCACCTCTAAGGCTTTTAGCTTCACCCACACTCGATACCGTCACATCCATGGTTTGACCCGGTTTAATAAAGGCCGGCATAGTGGCATTCACCACCACCACAGCCACATTCTTAATTTTGGGCCTAAAACCAGTGGGTAAATTAATGCCAAAGTTTTTCAGCATGGTCGTAAACGTTTGCTCGGTATAACGGGTTTTCTCCCCCGTGCCGGGCAACCCCACCACTAAACCATATCCCACTAATTGGTTATCTCGCACACCTTGCACATTGGCGATATCTTTAATGCGCTGAGCCTGAGCCAAAGGCGATAACCACAGATTGATGAACAATAAAATGAGAAACAATCCCCATCCCGCCCAAGATAAACGAGAATAAGCAGATTTACATAATCGTATCGTCATTAAAATGGCCACCAGCTGCTATAAAAAAACTGACTCAACCAACCCACATTTTGTGAATCCGCAAAGGTACCTGTACCACTGTATTGAATGCGAGCATTGGCCACACGAGGAGACTCAATTCGATTATCAGGACTAATGTCTTCGGCGCGAACAATCCCAGTGATCCGCACAAATTCATCGCCATTATTAATAGAGATCCACTTTTCACCTCGAATAACCAGATTGCCGTTACTCAATACCTGCATCACATTGGCAGAAATGCTACCCGCAAGACTATTGCTTTGATCGGCGTCCGCCTCTCGCTTCGTCTTCATGCTATCGGAATAATTAAGATCGATTGGATTACCATGGATAGTGACATTTTTACCCCCCGCATAGAGTGGGGCTAAGGTGAGATCCGAACCTTTACTGATTTCATTATTGGCACTTTTCTTCGCCGATGTGGACTCCATTAACACCACTGTAATGATATCACCCACTTTATGGGCACGAATGTCAGTGTAAAGGCTTGACGATTGCTGCTCTTGATATAAGGATCCCGTGGGCGCCATTTTGGTTGGCGGCGTCTCAGGATAAACAGGTGCATAATAAGGATCGTCCGCAATGGGTTTGCTTCGACCAGACGTACAAGCCGACAGTCCAAGTAGAATAAGGCAAGCCAGAAGCAAATGACGCCAAGAAGCATCAGATAAGCAACGCATCATAGTCTCAGTCTTAAAGATTTTGATTAACATAAGAAAGCATCTGATCCACTGCGGTAATGACTTTTGAATTCATCTCATAAATCCGCTGACTTTCAATCAAGTTGACGAGTTCTTCAGTCACATTCACATTTGACGTTTCAAGGGCGCCTTGACGTATCGCCCCCATACCATCCAATGCTGCCGTGCCTTCAATGGGCGCGCCACTGGCCCCTGTTTCAATGTATAAGTTTTGCCCCTGAGGTTCTAAACCGCTGGCATTAATAAAGTCTGCCATATTCAGTTGACCTAAAATTTGATTTTCAGCTTCACCGCTGACTTTCACCGACACTTCGCCTTCTGAAGACACGGTAATACTGGTGGCATCCTCAGGGATGGTGATCCCAGGTTGCACCACAAACCCGGAACCCGATGTGACAATTTGGCCCGTTTCATCCAGTGAAAATTGACCACTTCGTGTATAAGCGGCACTACCATCCGGCATTTGCACCTCAAAAAAACCGGGACCTTCAATCATTAAATCCAGTGAATTGTCCGTCGTCACCATATTGCCTTGGCTAAAGACTTTTTGCGTCGCCACCACTTTGGTCCCCGCACCAATATTGAGCCCATTGGGTAATTTTGTATTCGCCGCGCTCACGCCACCGGCCTGATTCACTGTCTGATAAAGTAAATCTTCAAATACCGCTCGGCTTTTCTTAAACCCGACGGTGCTGGCATTGGCCACATTATTAGACACTACGGCAATATCAGTTTGCTGAGCATCGAGTCCCGTTTTACTTATCCATAATGCTGGATGCATATTCCTCACCCCTTTACAAAAGCGAAAATAATGATTCTTATTGTTATTTTTGACTCATAATATCTAGCTAACACGCATCAATGATGCCGACGCTTTATCATTCTCTTCAGCGGTTTTCATTAACTTCACTTGCATTTCAAACTGACGCTGAATATCGATCATCGACACCATTTCATGGACCGCATTCACGTTTGAGCCTTCAACGGCGCCACTTTCAACCCTGACATTTTCATTTGCTGGCGCCCTGTTGCCAGAGAGCAAACGAAATAACCCATCCTCACCACGCATCATATTGTCATTGCCAGGATTAACGAGTTTTATCTGCGCCACTTCTTCAACCACATCCCCCGTGGCCCCAAGCGGACGTACCGAGATGATACCGTCTTGAGAGATTTCTACTTTATCAATAGGAAGCGGTAAAATAATCGGGCCATTCCCCCCCATAATCGGCGTGCCTCTATCATTTAGAAGCAAGCCTGTCGCATCAAAACGTAAACTGCCAGAACGGGTATACGCTTCTTCACCGTTAGGTGTTTGTACTGCTATCCAGCCATCACCTTTAACGGCAATGTCTAAATCCCGCCCAGTGGTTTTTATCGCCCCTGGCGTAAAATCTGATGCTGGCAACTCTGTCATGGCAAACACACGAGTCGGCAGTCCATCACCAAAAGCTTGCATTGAGCGGGCTTGCACCAAATCCGATTTGAAACCATCCGTATTGGCATTCGCCAAATTATTGGCGCTCACGGCTAACGCATTCATATTCTGCTTCGCGCCGCTCATGGCGATATACAGTAATTTATCCATTAATGACTCCGATAATCCCCTAGTGCTTTATTCATTGTGGTAACGGCTTTCTTTTAATAGAGCAAGAGGCAATCTTTATGCCACCTTTATTAAACCATTCTGCTAGCTGTATTCTGTTAACGAAATAAGCGTAGGCTCCGTGGTATTTCCATTATCAATGTGCATTATTTGCATTCATTGCAGGTAGCGGCAAGGACTTGCCGCGATTATCGATAGCTGAAATAGCGACACATTATCGGATCTGCAATATGGTTTGCTGAAGCGTATTATTCACTTCAAGGGTTCTTGAGTTGGCTTGGTAGTTTCGCTGCGCTGAAATGAGATCAACCAGTTCGTTATTTAAATCAACATTGGACTGTTCCAATGCCGATGACGTGATATCACCAAATGTACCACTATTGGCCTCACCTGCTAGGGCCGCACCTGAGTCTAAACTTGCCTTCCATGAGGTATTACCCACTTGGGTTAATCCTTGTTCATTGGCGAAACGCGCCAATGCCACTCGTGCCAATGGTACCGCAGTGCCATTACTGTAACTGGCCACAATGAGACCATCAGAGCCCACCTCGACATTGGTTAAACGACCAACGGTAGTGCCATCTTGAGTCAGCTGCGTTGCCTCTGAAACCCCCGCATATTGAGTGGGATTATTAAAAGCAATCGTTAATGTCTGCGCGCCATCGGTGCCAGCGCCTAATACGCCTGCCCCGCCTACGCCTAAAGATTGTGTGGTGATCGCCGCTGGTGTACTTCCCGTATAACTGCCCACATCATTGAAGGTCAATACAGCCCCTTGCCAACCTGCTGCAGTTTGTGCATTACCTGTGGTATCTGCCGCGCCATCCCCAGTGCTGTCAACATTGTAAGTCGCCGCTGTTCCATCCACATCCACAGGCTCGCCATCAACCGCGTAAAAAGCCACCCAATTACTTTCACCGGTATACGCAGCCCCTTCTGGACGGACAAAGTACGAGCTTAAAATATGCGGCTCACCTAAAGAGTCATACATAGTCACAGACGTCGAATAATTAAAGGTCGCACTATCATTAGGGTCAAATGCACTCACATCGAGTGCATCATCTCCCGCATTGAGGTTCATCTGCAATCCAATATTTTCGGTCATCGCTGGGCTACCTGCCGTATCCGGAATTTGCACCGGACCTGTGGTCGTTAAACTCACTGCGGTAGAGTTCCCCTCTTCATCAACGGGAAAGGTCTGTAAAAAGTTGCCTTGTGAGTCCGAAATGTAGTTATTTGCATCAACTTTAAAGTCACCAGCACGGGTAAACGAAAAGTCTTGATTGTCTATGCCAGAAGAGGTCACAAAAAACCCACCGCCACCAATAGCCATATCAAGGGCATTTTTGGTAAACTGCAGGCTACCTTGATGAAATTGCTGCGCCACTTGAGTGGTGGTAACGCCTCCACCGACAGCGGTTTTCGCATTAGAGAAAATAGAATTAGCATACACATCTGCAAATTCAGTACGTGACTCTTTAAAGCCTGTGGTATTCACGTTAGCAATATTATTTGCTGTGGTGTCTAAATCTTTTTGTGCAGCAGAAATACCACTGAGTGCAATATTAAACGACATATCCCCATCCCTTTGTCTATTTTATTTTTTACTTTTTATTTTCTTATTTTTTTAGCCGTAAACACAAACACTATGATTCAGATACCGCCAATACATCTCCCATTTGAATACCACCAAGTCCGCGCAAATTGAGTATGGCACCTGTATTTGCCGTCCCTAAAGACACGCTCGTCACATGAGCATAGGTAGACACTGGTAACTCCTGACTTTCACCGTCTATTCTTCCGCTGGCCTTAATCGCGTAACTCCCCGCAGCCACGGCCTCCCCATTGGCATCAAGGCCATTCCAACTAAGATCGATATTGCCACCGGCACTGCCATCGACAATATAGCTGGTCACTAAGGCACCATTTGCATCTTCCACTCGCACAGTGATCTCATTAATTGCCTCTGGGGTGCTCACAACCGAATTCAATGTCGGATCTTGCTCAGAGATATAGCCAGTATCTGAAGGAATAAGCACTTTTTGGCCCACTAAACTGGATGCTTCCAACGCTTGACTCGATGTCATAATGCCATTGAGATTAACAATTTCATCATTTAATTTACTGATCCCATCGGCAGTGGAAAACGAGGTTAATTGCTGCACCATTTGATCATTTTCTACCGGCTTAAAAGGATCTTGCATGGAGAGTTCTTGAGTCAACAAGGTTAAAAAATCTTCTTGGGTCAACTCTTGATTATTCTCTTCTGGGATCACCGATTCGGTTGGCAGCCTCAGAGCGTCTAAAAAAGGATTCCCCGTCACAATACTGGATGCACTCATACAAGACCTCTTTTATAACGATATGGAGCAGTGGCAATAATAAATAGCATTTATGATTTCCCTATTTTTAAGGTTTGCTGCAACATGCTTTTCGCCGCATCGGTGACTTGAACGTTCATTTGGTATGAGCGAGACGCTGAGATCATGTCGGCCATTTCTTCCATCACATTCACATTTGGTTTATAAATAAACCCTTCAGTGTCTGCCATAGGATGATTAGGAGAGTAAGTTTTCGTCAGGGGTAAATCACTTTCAACTATGCCTTTCACTGCCACGCCCACCGAAGATTGCTGCTGTTTGTTCGCTTTTTCCATACTGGCTTCAAAAATAGGGTGTCGAGCACGATACGTGCTATCAACACTGCTAGAAACCGAATCGGCATTGGCAATATTACTGGCTGTCGTATTCAGCCTCACAGACTGTGCAGACATTCCGGATCCCGCCACATTAAATATATTAAATAAGCCCATGATTATTCACCTCTAATTGCTTTTTTCAATCCTTTGAAACCACTGTCTAAAAATCCCAGTGACATCTGATATTCCAAGGTGTTTTGCATAAATGCTGATTGCTCCTGCTGCATATCGACAGTATTACCATCTCCCGTATCGGGCTGGGTCGGTATACGATAACCTGGCATCTGTTGTGATAAGGCTTTTAAGTCAAAATGCTTACTATGACTCTTTACCATTTGCAACCCATTTTGTTGTCGGCTGGCAGAAGCGAGGGCTTTGTCAAAGTCAATATCACGAGCCTTATATTGTGGCGTATCGGCATTGGCAATATTGGAAGATAAGACTTCCGCTCGTTGAGACCGCACCCCTAGAGTATATTGATGAACCCCTAAGGCTTTATCAAAGTTAATCGCCATAATTTTGCCTCTTGATATTGAATATAAAATATCAAGCAATTGATGTGCCAAAGGATAATTACGGCAACATATTGCCGTTGTCGAACTAAGGTTTAATCTTCATCCATAACAGACCAATCCATTCATGAAGCCCTGTAGCAGACATCTGCAAATAACACTCTTTTGGATAAAAGTCAGAAAGTGATAAAGAGCCACATCGCTCTCGACTTAAATGCATCGTAGGGGCAGGGATGACAGTCATATGCGCTTTTTGATAAAACGCCATGGTTCTGAACATGTGGCTAGCTGTTGTCACCACAGCAACGGATTGATTATTGACCCGCTCACTGATTAATGTCACTTCTTCTTCGGTGTCTCTTGGTGTTTCAAAAATCTGAATGCACCTATCAGGTATTCCCAACACCAAGGCGAGCTCTTGATGCATGGCTGCCGTTGAGCGGGTATGGCCTAAGCTACTATATCCTGATAACAACATAATGGCCTCAGGGTTCAAATGCCAGATCCGCACCGCTTCAACCACTCGAATACAGGAGGTATAACTTAATTGACTCGTGATAGGTAAAGAAGGGTCTTCAATATGGCCACCACCTAATACGTGAATAAACCCTACAGATGCATTTGAATAAACCGGATAGCGAAATTCAAGAGGCCTCAATAAGCCAAAAGCAACAGGTTTAAGACTCAATAAATAAAGCAAAACAACACTCAACCCCAATAAGGTATACCCTAAGATTCCATCAAATAAATAAACAAAAATCAAAGCAAGTAACATGATGCCTAAACAGGCAGGTAAGGGGTTTAAGAGATGGCCTAACACCCACTTGATATAAAACATGTCAACCTCAATGATACCAACTGATGCTCAAACAGCACAGAGGGTTCATATGATCTATCAATCTATTAAGTGTAGTTCTCTTGTCTATGTTTAGTCTTAAAAATGTGAGTGGGGCTGCTTGAGAAAATCCAACTCTTCAACTGTGGACTCCCGACCTAAAATATCATTTCGATGGGGATAACGACCAAACCTGTCAATAATGGCCTTATGTTGATGTTCATAATCCACGCTCGATTCTACGGCTCTTTGCTTAAACAAGGGCAGAGCCATTTCATGAATAAGTCGCGACTCACTATGCATCATAGGCATATACAGAAAACTGCACTCAATACGGGTTAATTGTTTATCGGCCCTATGCGCGATAGCCTCTTGGCATAAAGCCAATGCCAATGAGTCGGACCCAAACGCTTGAGGGGTATCCCGATACATATTTCTTGAAAACTGATCAAGAACGATAATTTCGGCCAACCGCCCTTTCGCTGTTTGCCGCCATGCATAAAGCTCACAACGATTAGCCTGATGATGTATTTTAGCAAATTGTTCTCGAATAGTTTCATCAAATATGGGATCTTTTTCCCACCACTGAGCAGGTTTTATCTCTTCAAACCAAAATTGCAATATTTTTTGATACATAAAGTTTCCTTTTGCATTCATGCCATTTAGCTTATCAACAAGATTTGTCTATGCTTGGTACTCTGATTTCAATACGGCATAAACATATTCATCACCCCAAGCCCCTTTAAAAAAAACATTGTTGATAAAATGAGCTTCTTGTCGAAAATTAAGCCTTTCAACTAATTGGCATGAAGCACTATTTTGGGTATCAGTAATGGCTATCACTCTGTGTTTATTCAGCGTATTAAAGAGATAGGCTAATAATGCTTTCACCGCTTCATAAGCTATCCCTTTACCCTGAAACTGCGGCGCTAACGTAAATCCTATTTCAACTTGTTGTTCATCAATAAAATGCACCGCTAAATCACCAAACAATGTTTCAGTCTTACGGTCAACAATGGCGAGTTGATACCAGCAACCTTCTTGCCCAAAAGAGGCATAATCCGTTCCCGCTAATAATGCTTGTGCATCCGCCAAGCTATAATTTTCATCCCAACTTTGATACTTTGCCACCGCTGGCATCGCTCGATATAAGCTGAAAGCCAAAAGATCATTGTCAGACAACCCTCTTATCAATACACGATCCGTTATTAATTCAGGACACATTCCAATACCATTATAAATAATAATTAACGCTAAAATATCAGGATAAAAAATAATAAACAACATATAGTTAATCTAACAAATTAAAAATAACAAGCTTCAGAAATAATTAGTTACAGGTAAGTATTAGGTATTATTATGCTATTCGAGAAATAATGAGCTTATGCAATATCTTGCCATATTTATCGACTTTATTTTACACTTACATACTCACCTCAATAGCTTAGTCGCTTATATGGGGAATGGATCTTATTTCATTTTCTTTCTCATCATTTTTAGTGAAACTGGCTTTCTCATTTTTCCCTTCTTACCCGGCGACTCTTTATTATTAGCAGTAGGTTATCTGGCGAGTATCGGAACACTTGATATGTATATTTTATTACCTTCATTAATGCTCGCGGCAATATTAGGTAACACGATAAATTACCTCACTGGCCGATGGCTTGGTCCTAAAGTATTTCACTTTCCTCAATCACGCTGGTTTAACCCAGGTCACCTGAAAAAAGCTCAACACTTTTATGAGCTATATGGAGGTCTTGCGCTTGTTTTTGCACGCTTTATTCCTATAGTACGTACTTTTGCTCCCTTTGTTGCTGGTATTGCGGCCATGAATTGGCGACGGTTTCAATTTTTTAATGGAATTGGCTCATTAGCTTGGATTGCTATCCTTATTGAAGTAGGCTATTTTTTAGGTCATATACCTTTTGTAAAACACCATTTAAGTTTAATTGTATTAGGTATTATTCTTGTTTCTATTGCACTGCCTATTATTGGATGCGCAATACAGAATAGAAAAAATAACTGAATCACATGGAAGACTCATCATGCTATGCCCAAGAACTGGAACGCCTCTTAAAGCAGTTAAAGTCGGTGGAATTACGGTCGATATATCCACCGCTTGCGGCGGTGTATTCTTCGATCACCTAGAACTACAACATTTTGATGAAAAACATGAACGGCGCGGTCAAGTATTAGCAGATCATTTAAAGCAATTCACGCCACCAAAAATAGATTTAAACCAACGAATAAAATGCCCCAAATGTATCAAAATTATTATGCAAAGGCATTACTATAGCCCTAAAAAAATTATTGAAATTGACGAGTGCCCAGGTTGCGGTGGGTTTTGGTTTGATTATGGTGAACTTGAAAAAATAAGAACACTTTTCCCCACAAAGGCAGACAGGGACAATGCGGCTAGAGAATTTGAAGAAAACATCATCCACAGTTCCCAATACCAAGGTCACATTAAACATTTAGAAGCCAAAGAAGCGATGGCCAAAAGAATACAGAACATTAAGCAGGTCAATTCTTTTTTGTATTTATTCAATCCCTGAATCATAAAAACAAGTCAATATTAATCCATACACAAACGCCATCAATTGCACAACAATAGCGCCTATAACAAGCAACAAAAAATATGAAATAGTATGTTTATTGATTATTTCAACAAGGTATAATCAACTCCTTATTTTTTATATTAAAGTAATACGAAAAACGTCCTAAACATTGAGTAATCACTCCAAAATGATACATTTTATAACAGAATCCACTTTGACAAATGTAATTTCTATGCTACAAACCAACTTAAACAAGAATAAAAATATAACAAACAAAGTCATATAGAGATAGCAGCCATGGCATGTAATTTAGATGAAGATATAAAGTATTTTATTAAAAAACAAAAAGATAAAATACAGGGAAATTTAAGTAAAACAGGGTTTAAAGAATGCTTTCATCAACATACACACAGTGATAAAAAAACGACAAGTGAAGATGCAAATACCTTGAGTATTAGCACCTATTTATTTTCTCAGTCTTAAATAGTCTTTTTACTCTATTCATGCTGAACATCCTGACAATAAAAGATAAAAGACCTTGATCTCGATATCAAGGCTCCTCCCCTTCCAATATTACCCCGCTACCTACGACTATCATGTTAACCCTCCTTCTCAGTGAATACTAGAGGATGAAAGACATTAATATAATGATATACAAACACTTTACTATACTCATAGTACCAATACATTAACAGTTAAACATAAAGGAGATATCAGTAAGAGACTTAAAAGAAAATAAGTACATATTGCTGAAATAGACCAATCCAAAAATGGAGACGGTTTAACCTTAAATTATTAACATCCTATCTATATTATTATATTTATTCTATTTCCCTAATATTTAAAATATATGTTTATACTTGTGAATACTGCCATTACTTGCTACCGTTGCAATGTTAACAACTAATTAACACACTCAAAATTAGCTGTACTGAAAAATAAACCTGAAGGAGATAAAATGGAAGCATTAGTCAAGTATGCGCCTGAACAAGCAGGAGAGTTATTTCAATACCGCTCTAAATACCTTGTATGCGGACAATATAAACAAGATATACAATACCCAGATATGTATTACGCAAGTTCCTCTTATCTTCACTTAGAAGATACGGAACATCCTAATCATATTGCTTATTATATTGCAGGAAACAAAACGCAATGCCATACCTATAGGTTAATATTAAACATTAATGATATTAGTTATATGCCCGCTGATAAAGAATACTTACTGGCCTGCGCTAAAGATTTATATTTATATATATTTGACCGCCCACTTGATGAAAGAATTATTCATGCAATAAAGCATGGACAGGATGTTCAATTTATTTACAAAAAAACGAACATTAGTTTATATAAAAGGGATTGGTCTGCTAGTGCAACAAATGGATTTGAACTTGAATTTAGCATTGGCTAGTTATCTTCGTCAACCCAATCCGATAATCGTTATTTTACTGAACAGAGTCTCTTGGCATGGATGCCTATCTCAATAGTGATACATTAGTCACTGAAATTGACATACTTTCCCTCTCATGATCAGCATCCCTCACTATGATGTACTATTAAAGTCAAGGCCATTTAAACCAATGACATTATGTCAATTCACCGTACACGCTAACTTTTTCTCAAAATAAAATAATAATTGACCATCAATATTTTGTTGGTCAAATTGTTGGTAACCTAATTTTTGATAAAGATACTGACCTCTCAAATTAGTATCAAACACATCTAACCAGATTCGATGAGCCTTCAACTCAGACTGACAATACAATTCCATTTTTTGTATGGCTAACTGACCCAGCCCCCGACCTCTGCCATTCGCTCCAATAACAATACGACGAAACTCAACACTGCTAGAAGCATCATTGGCTAAAATAATAAAACCAACAAACACTTGACTTTCTAATATAGAAAGATAAACGATCTCATCCTTAAGCATTTCACTAATATGTTTTTCATGACTATAAGGGATAATATACTCAATCGTTTCTGCATTTTGCTCCATAGACACAAAGTATGGGATGTCTTCAACACACGACGCTATTAATTCAATCATATATTATTGTTAACCTAGAACTTTGCTTTTGCTGCTTCTCAAATGAGTAAACCAGCTTCCATAGCAATGTATAGTCGCTCACCATTGTCTTTATGTAAACCTTAATTTAACCACTAAAGAGCAACAGCCCCTAAACTCAGAGTAGAAGATAATGTTATACTTGCGGGTAACACATTACATCATTAGGGGATCATATGGCCTCTGTTAGGCATCATAGCCATTTTTTTATCACCAATGATAATGTTAAATTACATTACCTTGATAAAGGAGAAGGCCAACCTATCGTGATGCTCCCAAGCTGGAGCCTCAGTACCGATATATACCAGCATCAAATTACAGCGCTAAGCAAAAAATATCGTGTTATTGCATTGGATATGAGAGGGCACGGTTTATCTGAAAAAGTTGATTACGGTTATAAAATTTATCGATTTGCACACGATTTATATGAATGTCTTAATCACTTAGATATACAAGGCGCTACCTTACTCGGCCATGCGGTAGGCGCATCCATTATTTTATGCTATTGGGAGCTTTTTGGATCACGGCACATTAAAAAGCTTATTTTAGTCGACAGAGCAGCCACTCCCATTATCAATCCCGCTTGGTCAAGTGATGACATAGCACATTTTGGACCAACTTCAGATACCGCTACAGTGCAAACATTGTGTCATCAAATTGCCAGTGTAGGAGGAAGACAATACCAACAAATTTTGCTCAACTATATGTTATCAAAAAATATCTCAAACACAGACAAGCAGCATATACTCGACAGTGCTTCTGGCCTACCCAATACTGGTGCAGCCAATCTATTTTATGATAATTACCATCAAGATTGGCGCAACACACTCAAGTATATTTCCCTTCCCACTCTCATTATTGCAGGTAGTGGCAGCCCCATTGCCGTTTCTTCACAGAGATGGATGAGTCAACAAATAAAACATGCAAGGCTAAGGGTTTTTGCCGTAGAAGAAGGAGGAAAGCATTTCCCATTTATCGAAAACCCTAAAAAATTTAATCACCTTATTGACGAGTTCCTTCAATCCTAATTCATTGTATCCGCCTAACAAGCAAATCAAAAAGAAATCACTCACAATCCTTTTTGTACTAGACACTATTTTGCTAGAATATCGCCAACTAAAATAAGCTCCATTTCTTATATAAACATTAAAGGTAACTGAATGAATCCTATTCTTACACTCTTAAAAGAACATAATGTCAGCGATGAACAAACTAAAGCCGTTTTTCAGGCATTAACTGAAAATCCACTCATGGCGATGACGACAGTACAAGAGTTGGGGATCCCACAAGAAAAATTACAATCCTTAATGATGTTACTGATGCAACAACCTGAGCTAATTAAAGAAGCCGTCAATGAATTAGGCTTGGACTTTTCTAAAGTAGAAAAAGCAAAAGCAAGCTTAAATAAATAGTCAGTCACCAATGAATTCCATACGAAAAGTCAGCCCATTAACTGGCTTTTATTCTCTCACTCAATACTCTCTATGGACATAATCATGATCACCCCCCTTGCCTCTCGTCTTACACAAGGCACTGATTTAAAGGTCGCTATTCAAGAAGTGGTTCAAAAAAATCACATTACGGCTGGAAGTATCGCTTCTTGTGTCGGTAGCTTATCCGCACTCAAAATCAGGCTTGCAGGTGCAACTGACACTCTCACACTGCAAGAGCCTCTAGAAATAGTCTCTGTGATGGGCACACTGACCCTTAAACACACCCATATTCATCTCTGTGTAGCCAACCAAAAAGGTGAGGTCTTTGGAGGCCATTTACTAGAAGGTTCGATTATCGACACCACAGGCGAACTCATTATTCATCATTATCCTCAACTCAACTTCACAAGAGAATACGATCCCAACACAGGCTTTACTGAGCTTGCTATTGATTAACATGAGCAACCTAACAATGAAATAATGAGTCAACTGAAGAGCTAACATTTAAACATTATACATAAAAGAAAGTGCTCCCTTATTCGCCTAATAATCTTACAAATAAAATAAAGTGACATCATGTTTAAAATCAATAAACATAGCCCCTTCTTACGGTTATATATTATAAAAAATAATATTTAACGCCCATTAACAAAAAATCGAATAATATAAATTCGAATATTATATTTTGTTACATATATACACTCCTATAATGTGTTTTATATGTTAAATTCTATATAGAATGTTACTTGATAGCCATCAAAATTTATTTTACTCCGACTATCAATGCCATTTTAAATGTCATACCTAAAATAAACCATTACTATTCAACACAAGGAAAAGGATATCAGTTTATGTTGAAAAATAATAAAGCAACACCAATAAGAAAACCAGCCAAACAGACAATCACACACTCAATTTATGGAAAAATAGCAATACTTGATGAATCAAATAATCCATCGGGAACCCATAAAGATCGCATGGCACAGACCATTGCAACTATCTATCAAGAGATGTTGAAACACCATACTAAATTGAGATTATCTATAATATCCAGTGGTTCTGCTGCATATGCTATTCAAATCGCGTTAATTGAACGCCAACTCCCTTCATTAAAAGTACTGATTGACTCTTCAAGAGAAGAAATTAACATATTAGAAAAAATGGGATGTGAAATATACACATGTGATCTCGAGTCTCATTTATTATCATCTAATGATATTCTAACACTCACAAACAATAAAAAGGGGATAGAAATCACATCCAATATGGCGATTAAACCCTACGATAGTTATTACAAAGATTTTATGTCTCACTTGTCCCACTTTAATAACGGTTACATCTTTGTGCCTTATGGGACAGGTCATCTCTACGGTAGCTTTTTATCTATGGATATTTTTAACGAACCATTTAATGTCAATGTCATAGGTGGAAAAACACATTGTAAATATTCAAAAGCAGATAAACTCTATGCACCATTTAACCCCTTCTCAATAATCGATGACAATTTCATCAAAACTAAAGTCGCAATGAAAAGAATAGGACAATACTCATCTATCAATGAATTTACCGAAAAGTCTCTTGATGATGCAATCTTACTTGCCAACAATAGCCAACTTAACCTTGAACCTTCAGCTTTAGGAGGGTTAGCCATAATGATTGACATGTTTAAGAATGATTCTTTGACATTTAGCGATAATAAACTCGTTATCGTGACAGGAAAAAGTAAAGTCTATGATGAAGTTAATCAAGGTACTAAAATAGCTTAACTGGCATCGCAATAATGAGTGTTCAATGTCGAACATTTTACCATATGCACACTGGCAATCTTATCGTTCACTATTGGCTAAATGAACAGCAAATAGTGAACGTTCTGTAAGAATAAAAACAGCTAAAGCGTAACACTTGGGGGTCACTCCCTTAGCAATAATCTTAGTGTCTTCTTTAAAATTTACTGCCCGCTTTCAACGCTATTAGAGTGGTATACCATCACCTCCCATTCATTTTGTTGACCTGCGACATAAGTGTCTATGGTTGGATTTTTAATATAAGTCCAAGCCACTTTCCCCTCAGAAAGATACACTGGCTCATCGAGTCCTCCCCAACCATGATTAGGAAGTCTAGCAGGGCCTGCTAATATATTAAAATCCTTATCTATTTCCATCACATGATAATCTTTAGGCACTAACATACGCATTGCACCGCGACTGCTATCGGTTCTGTCAAACGATAAGCCGTCAGAGATACACTGAAATCGCGCATAGCCAAGTAAATAACGTCCATTACGTAAATCAATGAGTTGAGGATCACTGATTTGACAATCCTCATCTTCAACAAGCCAATGAAAAGCAGAATTACTGATGCTTCCATATTCCCCATTCACTTTAGCAATGCCAATTCGAGTTAATGAACTTGCCTCTAGCGTATTTCCCGAATACAAGCCTTGTCTTGGCAAGCTAGGATAAAGTCCATTTTTTTCCCAATACTCATAACTCATATACGAAATAAAACAGTTTACCGAATCATAATCAGCGCACTGACTGTCAAAAGCGTTAGATGAATGGGTATCAACACCCACTTCGTTAACGAGAAATCTTTCCATGTCTGTATCATCAATATATTTCGGAGCCACAATCACAGATAAGTTAGTGTCAAAATCAACTGGTACAACAGTATGCCCACCACCATTGGAAACCATCGCTGAAGTAGCAGGAACAAAATAATTCACCACACCTTCAGAGCTACTGCTCGCGGAGTCCATTTTAATTGCTACCGTGCCAAGTTGACCATGGCTATTTCCAATCCAATCATTCCAATCACTGGTGCAAATAGCACCAAATGATCCTCGTGCTGGATTATAAAAACTACGAATATTTAAAACATGGCCATCTCCACAAGCCCAAGACCAACCTCTATCACTGTCATTTATTTCCCAGTTATCTCGATCAATAACCGTTAATCCCGCAGAATAATGAGAATTGCCATAACCATCAAACATTCTTGCTGATACAGAAAAAGCATAAGCACTTTTCCCTTGGGCATCATTGTCAACATAAATAAGCTCTTGAGTGCCTAAATGAGTCCCCCCATGCATCTTATTAACAACATAAGCGGCAGGTTTCTCAGACAATAATTTATTGTCATCCCATTCCATTAGCCAGATTTGATCATTATATTTATATAAACTGTCACGAATATGCGCTAATAAAGCACTATGGTCCTCCTCTGACAATTGATCAATGATATAAGCCATTTCATCAGCCATATCTGAGCCTTTAATGGTATTAAAAGTAATACTTTCATCGAAATTATTGTCAGGAAAAGTAACTTGCAATCCTGGAAGAAAATCCTGAATCGTCAATGTAGGGTGTTCGGTAAAGAAATAAATAAGAGGATTATGGTTAGTGGCGACCATTAATCCTATATCTTGTTGAATTCGAGATTCAATTTGACTCTTATTATCCTCTGTTTTCATCCAAGTTGTGCCGAATTGTTCGATAAGATCGGCATTAACCTCATCTTCAACATGAGCCTGATAGCCAGTATTGCAAAGTACTGCAACTCGAGAACAATCATTACTTGCTGTAATACCATGGGATTCATAACATTGGTTTAAAACGGCAGCATTACCCGTTTGCTCAAAATTTTCTGTTGCAGGGTTATACTTTAACTCATAAACCGAACCATACGTAGTATCTTGACTACTGCTTCCTTCAGAAAGAGAAATAGACACAAACATGCGTGGCGTCGTTGTTTCTGTATCACAAGTCGCAGTGTAACTTCGAATAGGTAGATTGATGTTATCTTCATTTTGCTGACTATCTGTACGCCCAATATAATGAGCAACTTGATATTGTTCTTTAGCATTCAATTGAGCATCAGGTAATGTCACTTCTATTGCCGTCAGCGTAGCAAAACCCAAGTCACTTCGCTCTACTTCACCCGTTGTGACTGTAACAGGATCTTGAACAACTGGCTCATCTTCCGAAATCGGATCGTCCACAACACCTGAATCATCACCTTCCCCTTCGCTTTGATGACTCTCATGGGTACTAGGCTCTGGATCGCTCTCAGATCCTCCACAAGCTGATAGTAACATCAGCGAACTAAAACAAAGTAAAATACGAATAGTACTATTTGGCATTATTATACCTATTTGAAAATATCATGATTTTAATATCCATAAAAAATTTATAGACCCAGATAAAGCATATTTTTAAGCTTCACAGTTGAAAATACTTCGCCGTAATAAAACACTCTTATTGACGGCTCTATGACATTAAGAATGTTCACTCACACATCATTTATAAATTGAATTAAGTGAGAAAAAGTAAAATATTCTAATTTTAAAACGACCCTATATTTCACCACTTAAATAAAAAACAATATTGATAATAATAAACAACAAAAATAATAAATCACGATCATTTACAATTAAATAAAAATAGATATATAACAACAGGATAAAAAACAATAAATCAAAATAGACACAAACAGATTACTTTACCATCAAAACAGAAGTTAAATTAAAAATAATTAATACTAAGTTAATCTTTTATTCATAAATTGAAAGTATCACTAATAAATAACATGGAATAGCTATATCTATTCATTCACAACTCACACTATCTGTCTCACATATTCAATTAAATATTGGCCTTGTTTAACTCAGCTTGGCGTTAACGACTCGTTTATATAAAATGACATCACCACTTAAAACTCATATTGACTAACCTCTAAATAAAGTGAAACCAAAATGTGAATAGGAAAAATGAGAATTAGTCCGCTTCGGCTGTGAACAAGTGGTACTTGAATATCCACAAAACAGGAAATGAATGCATATAACTGCACTTTTACACCTATATACAGCGTTGTTGCCTAAATCTAAGGAACCATTTGGCTGTTCTGTGATCTGATCGTATAAGTATCAAAACGAAACAGACGACATGGGCAAATCCAAACGTAAAATAACGAACTGGAAACAGTATAACCAAGCATTGATCAATCGAGGTTCGGTCACTTTTTGGCTGGATGACTCCGCTATCGATGCTTGGCACTGCAAAACCCATCACGGCGGCCGTGGTAGAGGTTTTCAATTCAGTGATACCGCAATTGAAACCGCCCTTATGCTCAAAGGCGTCTTTAAGTTATCACTGCGAGCAACAGAAGGCTTCATCAATTCTCTGTTTCAACTGATGGATGTGCCATTAGCGGCACCGGATTATACTTGTATAAGCAAACGGGCCAAGACTGTTAAGGTTAACTATCGCAGTCCCTGTCGAGGCCCCGTCACTCATCTTGTTGTGGATTCAACAGGATTGAAAGTTTACGGTGAAGGCGAATGGAAAACGCGCAAGCACGGTAAGGAACGGCGACGCACATGGCGTAAGTTGCACCTCGCGATTGATGCAAAGACTCATGATGTTGTCTCAGCTGAAGTCAGCCTCGTTAATGTCGCTGATAACGAAGTGTTCCCCACATTGTTCAACCCACTTCGCCGGAAATTAAGTCAAGTCTCAGCCGATGGTGCATATGACACAAAAGCGTGCCATCAGTTACTGCGACGCAAAGGGGCAAAACCCACAATTCCACCGCGTTCAAACGCAGGATATTGGGAAAAGGGTCATCCGAGAAATAAAGCTGTTGACGCATTGAAATCTGGAACGTTAAAGCAATGGAAAGTTGACAATGATTACCATCAACGCTCACTATCGGAGACGGCGATGTACCGTTATAAACAACTCATTAGCAGCAAGTTAAGCTTGCGTGATTACAATGCACAGGTGGGGGAAGCATTGGCTGGCGTCAAGGCGATAAACAAAGTCATAGGGCTAGGTATGCCTGTTCGACAGGCAACTGCATAAAAACGGAAAACCTTGCTATAGCTGTATCTCAAGCAGCTATTTGATCAACAAGGCCCCTATATACCCGTGACTGAGGGATCCCCAGTCACGGGTATATTATCCCTCGAAATACATCGAACCTCATTCTAAATTGAGCAATATTTGTTAAGGCCAACTCAAATCAAACCCAATTTAAACTAGAATTAAACTAGAATTAAGAAACAGTCACACATAGAGTACATCGTCATGGCACTCATTCTTTGCAGTCAATGCCAACAGCCTATTTCAAAAGACAGCTCAACTTGTCCACTCTGTGGCCATCCAAATGAGCAACAAACTCAACCTAAAATAGAAGGCCCTGAAAGAAAAGTTTCATGGCCATTATTGCTTGGCATTATCTTTATACCTTACATTTTTGTTTGGTTCGTTCTTCGTAAAGGTTATAAACTCACAACTCAAGCTATTTCCCTCGCCTGGTTAGCCTTCATGTTATATTGCCTAGCCATTGAGTTTTATGATCCCAAACACCATCCGTTACACTACGAAAAGCAACTCATTGAGATACAAAATGAATAATAGACAATTTCATACTATTAACCATGAACACCTATTAACTAAAATGAACGTCATTAATCCAAGATGATTTTTCAACAAAAAATAAAGCCATTATTGCCACTTACACTACTTTTTGCTTGTTTATTAGCAGACAGTTTAGTGGCCAGTACTTTAAATCCCCCCTCTTCAAAAATCAATATTGAAATTTTACGTTTTGCAAATAGTATTCTTTCAGAGCCTAAAATAAAAAAACTAACCTCATCAAATATTGTCACTGTTATCGATTTTTCATTAAATTCCGCTCATAAAAGATTATGGGTTGTCAATATAAAAAGCGATAAAGTTATTTATAGGGCATTAGTCGCTAATGGTATAAACCCATTTCACTTTTCCAACAAACCCCACAGCCATGAATCAAGTATCGGCATTTACTTAACTGAATCGGTCTATTACGGTAAACATGGATTATCCTTAAAACTAAAAGGTATTGATGGTAAGTTTAATAATAATGCAGAAAGCCGACATATCGTCATGCACAAAGCACGATATGCATCCATAAACTTTGCTCATCTACATCACAAACTTGGAAAAAGCTGGGGTTGCTTTGCTGTTGAACCTAAGCTATCAAGAACGATTATTGAATATATAAAAGGTGGCACTATACTTATCGCCTATTTTCCCAAAAAAGAGTGGTTCAAAGACTCACCTTATATTTATCCTAACACCCCAAAAATTAAATAACTTAACAAGAACATACTCAAGAACAAGAGACGAGGGATAATAACCCCGAGTCTCAATGAATACCGTCAGCATACAAGGTTAACTTTAACAGTCATACAGATAAAAAAGCCCTGACATGAGTCAGGGCTTTAATAATCTTTACAATAAAGATGGTACCCGAGGCCAGACTTGAACTGGCACGCCCTTCTTAAAAGCAAGAGACGAGGGATGATAATCCCAAGCATAAAGCAATCCCATACAATCTGAGTAAAACTGTTTATCTTTTTAGAAAATTTAAACAAAAAAGCCCTAGCATTAGCTAGGGCTTTAATACTCTTTGCAAATTTTATATTGCAATAAAGATGGTACCCGAGGCCAGACTTGATACCTGTACGCCCGTCTTAAAAGCAAGAGACGAGGGATGATAATCCCAAGCCTGAATCAATACCGTCAGCATACAAGGTTAACTTTAACAGTCATACAGATATAAAAAAGCCCCGACTTAATGTCGAGGATTAAATACTCTTTACTATCTGATTAGTATAAAGATGGTACCCGAGGCCGGACTTGAACCGGCACGCCTATTAAGCGAGGGATTTTAAATCCCTTGTGTCTACCGATTCCACCACTCGGGCAAAACGGGTTGAATAAATTGATACGTATTATCGGTAGTTAATACTGCCATTGATAGTAAAATCGCTGACTCAATTATTCTTAATATGGAGGCGCGACCCGGAGTCGAACCGAGATCGACGGATTTGCAATCCGCAGCATAGCCATTCTGCCATCGCGCCAAATTTTATTTCAAAATAACTTTAAAATATTTTGGAGCGACATATCGGGTTCGAACCGATGACCTATACCTTGGCAAGGTATCGCTCTACCAACTGAGCTAATGTCGCTTATTTTGCTACTCTAACACAATTGAAGGTATCAACTTTCAACCTTATCAACTGAGCTAATGTCGCTTATTTTGCTACTCTAACACAATTGAAGGTATCAACTTTCAACCTTATCAACTGAGCTA
>NZ_CANLKR010000006.1 GCF_947491715.1 uncultured Shewanella sp.
AACGAACCGGGCTACGATAAAGCCTGTTATCAGTACTATTTTACCCCTTGGGTTATTGATATCAGCCATTAAGGCGGTCCTAGACGTCGACCACTCCGTGGTTTTACTTTCCTTATTAAATGGGCGTTACAAGCTAAGAGTGTATTACAAATATTCTTTGTTATAAGGCAGACATTCACCTTCATTTAAAGCTAGCTACAATATTTGATAGTGTAACAAAATCAAGTGAGCCAGCTGAAATAGGCCATTAAAACCCAGCCGCTTTGCAGCGGCTGACGACCACTGGGTTAACACTCATTCCAATCACGGGCTTGAATGTGTTGAATGCACTCATGTTCGGTGACATTTACCCCTTGGGTTATTGATATCAGCCATTAAGGCGGTCCTAGACGTCGACCACTCCGTGGTTTTACTTTCCTTATTAAATGGGCGTTACAAGCTAAGAGTGTATTACAAATATTCTTTGTTATAAGGCAGACATTCACCTTCATTTAAAGCTAGCTACAATATTTGATAGTGTAACAAAATCAAGTGAGCCAGCTGAAATAGGCCATTAAAACCCAGCCGCTTTGCAGCGGCTGACGACCACTGGGTTAACACTCATTCCAATCACGGGCTTGAATGTGTTGAATGCACTCATGTTCGGTGACATGTTCGGTAAATAGTGCGCGAGTACATTCCCATTTTACGCCCGTGACGATAACCCCTCTTTTGACAGAATGGGGTTTATCCCAAGCCGCCATGAGTTTTTGTTGCTCATCCACAGCGATTTAAAACTGCGAACACTGCATGGTTTTTGAAAAAGGAAAAATGGGAAATACGGGCGATGGTAAACCCTATCGAGTTTGATACTGTTCGATGTAAAAGGAGAAACACATACAAGGAAAGAGTAAATGGAAGCAGATACAATAAAAATATTTACCCAAACAATAACGACGATCGTTACTGTCATAGGACTCACTAAACTTATTTATGACATAACCCTAGGTAACAAAAAACACAACACATTCAGTTTTAAGTGTTTGTTTAAATATAAGTTAATAAGATTATCAATCACATTAACAAGTTGCATATTAATGACATTTTCAATTTTATTCATTTGTATTACCGCACTGTATGTATATCAAGATTACCAGAAAGCAAACATAGCAATGGCAATATTTTCAGTAACGGGATTATTGTTTGCCGTACTGGCCTTATTGCATGGTGTATTACGAATATCCAAAGCGGATAAATTAGTTCAATTAGGACAGGAAAACTCAATCACCGACCGATCACCAAAAGCACCAAAAGCACCAAAAGCACCAAAAGCACCAAAAGCGGTTTAAAACGGCGAACGCTGCGTGGCTTTTAATTTTAAGTTTTTTCTATTTTTTAAAGGTTCGATTATTCCATCTGGCTGGCAGTTGGCTGACTGTTAGTTGCTTTTGTTACAAAACCAACTAAGTAAACTGCAATAAGCCATAAAAGGCTCATCTGGAAGCAAGAGGCCATTCAGTCCATTCTGACTTTGCTGAGTCCAGACACAAGCAAAAACGTCCCATCATAAAGGTAAAGCAAGGCATTGCGTTAGCCCCCAATATGAGCAATCAAAAAACATTTACACAAAAAGTCACAGGAAATTTGCACATATATCGAGCTTTTGCTGTTATTGAGCGGCACGAAAGACTAAAATTGTCCCATTCCTTAGCGTCAAACTGTTTTGACGCCATGTTTGATAGTATTGAGTAAAAATAGAGTGGATGTATGAGTTTATTAAAAGTACTGCGTTTTCCTGATGAAAAATTAAGAACCGTCGCTAAGCCTGTCACCGATTTTGGCCCAGAATTACAAACCAAAATTGATGACATGTTTGAGACCATGTATGAAGAAAAGGGCATTGGACTTGCTGCAACACAAGTCGATTTTCATCAACAACTTATCGTCATGGACTTGCAAGATGAGGTGGAGCGCCCCAAGGTCTTTATTAATCTAGAAATCATTGAAAAAGATGGTCATTTCATTAATGAAGAAGGCTGTTTATCAGTACCTGGGATTTATGCTGAAGTTGAACGTGCAGAATTTGTGACTATCAAAGCACTCGACAGACATGGCCAACCTTTTACTTTAGAAGCAACTGAGTTATTTGCCATTTGCTTACAACATGAGTTGGATCATTTAATGGGTAAGCTCTTTGTTGATTATTTATCACCGCTAAAGCGTCAGCGCATAAAACAAAAGCTCGAAAAAGCAGCTCGATTAGAAGCTAAACAAGGATAAAAACCGCTTGAAACCACTCAATATTATTTTTGCAGGTACGCCCGACTTTGCTGCTCGCCACCTGCAAGCGTTAATTGATTCACAACATAATGTCATTGCCGTCTATACTCAACCCGATAGACCCGCTGGACGAGGGAAAAAGCTACAAGCAAGCCCCGTCAAAGCGTTAGCCCTTGCTCACAATATTGACGTCATGCAACCAACATCCTTGAAAAATGAGAACGCTCAACAAGTGCTTGCTCAATTCAATGCCGATATTATGGTTGTTGTCGCCTATGGCTTATTATTGCCTCAAGTCGTTTTGGACACTCCCAAATTAGGCTGCATTAATGTCCATGGTTCAATACTGCCTCGTTGGCGAGGTGCGGCGCCAATTCAACGTGCTTTATGGGCTGGCGATACTGAAACCGGTGTCACCATAATGCAAATGGATATCGGCTTAGATACGGGCGATATGTTACTCAAAACATCACTGCCTATTGAAGACGAAGACACGTCTGCGACACTTTACGAAAAACTCGCCGCACAAGGACCTGAAGCCCTAATTGAGGCATTGAGTGGTATCGCAAATAAAACCTTGCTTCCGGTCAAACAAGATGACAACTTGGCCAATTACGCAGCAAAACTCAGTAAAGAAGAAGCAAGACTCGATTGGCATAAAAGTGCATTGTCGTTATCTCGTGAAATTCGCGCTTTTAATCCTTGGCCAATGAGTCACTTTGAACATGAAGGCTGTAGCATAAAAGTATGGCAAAGTCAGCTCAGTGAATTACACACTGACGCCGCTCCAGGTACCATAATACAAGCCGATAAAACCGGATTACATATCGCAACAGGTGATGGAATTATTATCCTCACCCACATGCAACTTCCCGGTAAAAAGTCACTTCCCATTGCCGACATTTTAAACTCAAAAGCCGATTGGTTCATGCCAAATACAGTACTGACATCACCTGTTATAAATAACGCTACAGAAACTGAGTAATTCAATGAATTTAAGAGCATTAGCTGCAAAAGTCATTTTTCAAGTATTAGAAAAAGGCCTGTCTCTTTCAGTCGCCCTTCCTGATCAACAACGCCACCTTCACAGCGGAAAAGACAAAGCTCTTCTCGCTGAGCTTTGTTACGGTGTCATGCGTGTTTTGCCACAACTTGATAAACAAATCAGTGACTGCATGAGCAAACCGCTTAAAGGCAAACAGCGCATTATTCATCAATTATTATTGATCGGCTGTTATCAATTATATTTCACTCGCATTCCCAGTCATGCCGCTATTTCAGAAACGGCGGAAGCCTGCAGGCAGTTAAAATTTGAGGGTTTAGTTAAAGTCGTCAATGGTATTTTAAGAAACATTCAACGACAAGAAAAACCCTTGTCTTGCGACAATGAAACCTTACAATACAATACGCCCGCTTGGATCATTAAACGCTTAAAAGCCGCTTACCCTAGCAATTGGCAACACATCATAGCGCAAAGCCACCAAAGACCCCCAATGTGGTTGCGAAACAATCAACAAAGACAATCGCGAAATGATTATCTCAATCGCTTACAGGCTGAAAATATCACTGCCAGTGCAGGTCACAGCCATGATTCGATTTTACTTGAAAAACCAACAGATGTGATGCAATTACCTGAATTTAGTCATGGAGCAGTGTCAGTACAAGATGGCGCCGCTCAATGGGCTGCAAGTCTACTCGCACCAAAAGCTGGAGAGTTAATTCTTGATGCCTGTGCAGCGCCCGGGGGGAAAACCTGTCATATTCTCGAAATCGAATCTAATATTGAACTAGTTGCCGTTGATAATGATGAGAAAAGGTTAGAACGGGTGCAACAAAATCTCGATAGATTGTCGCTAGACGCAAAATTAATCCATGGCGATGCCGCTAACATTTCAACTTGGTGGAATGGAGACAAGTTTGATCGTATTTTATTAGACGCCCCCTGTTCAGCAACGGGTGTCATTAGGCGCCATCCAGACATCAAATGGCTAAGAAAAAACAATGATATTGAAGAACTTGCAAATATCCAGTCTGCTATAATTGATCACTGCTGGCATTGGTTGAAATCAGGGGGCACACTTTTATATGCTACTTGCTCTATTTTACCTCAAGAAAATAGCGAACAAATTGAAGCATTTCTAGCCCGTACTCCCGATGCAAGATTAGTTCCCTTAGTGCAACAAGAAGATAAACAAGCAATAGGCTGGCAAATTACACCAGGACAAGAAAATATGGATGGTTTTTATTACGCACGTCTTATTAAGGACTAGCAAGCATGAAGATTATCATTTTAGGTGCAGGTCAAGTGGGCGGCACATTAGCAGAAAATTTAGTTGGCGAAAATAATGATATCACTATCGTCGACCATAATAAGAACCGCCTACAAAGTCTACAGGATAAATTTGATTTACGCGTCGTTATTGGTCATGGCGCGCATCCCGATGTCCTAAAAGAAGCTGGCGCAGAAGATGCTGATATGCTGATAGCAGTGACCAGCAGTGATGAATGTAATATGTCTGCTTGCCAGATTGCTTTCTCATTATTTGGTACGCCCACAAAAATTGCCCGCATACGCTCAGAGCAATATATTCGTATTCGCGATAAGCTATTTATCGACAGCGAAACCAAACAAAATGATAATCGAACCCGCGGCGGCTTTGTCATCGATGAGCTTATTGCACCAGAACAACTCGTCACTGCTTACATTCGACGATTAGTGGAACACCCTGGTGCATTACAAGTGCTGGAGTTTGCTGAAGGCCGATTAAGCCTAGTTGCAGTAAGAGTCTATTATGGTGGACCATTAGTTGGTAATGCGCTTGCTGCATTGCGGGAACATATGCCTAATATTGATACTCGCGTCGCCGCTATTTTTCGCCAAGGTAGGCCTATTATGCCCCGTGGCACAACCATAATGGAAGCCGACGATGAAGTCTTCTTTCTCGCCGATACTCGCCATATTCGAGCCGTTATGGGAGAGATGCAAAAACTTGATAATTCCTATCGCAACATCATGATTGCCGGTGGCGGTAATATCGGTTTTGGTTTAGCGAAACAACTGCAGCGCAATCACAGCGTAAAACTCATTGAAAGAAATCATGATCGGGCCGAAGCTTTATCTGAACGTTTAGAAAACGCCACCGTTTTTTGTGGTGATGCATCGGATCAAGAACTGCTTGTTGAAGAGCATATCGAACAAACAGATGTGTTTATTGCCGTCACTAATGATGATGAAGCCAATATTATGTCTTCGTTATTAGCTAAGCGCATGGGCGCGAAAAATGTGATGGTTCTCATTCAACGAGAAGCTTATGTTGATATCGTTCAAGAAGCCAATATTGATATCGCAATATCTCCCCAACAAGCAACCATATCAGCCATGCTCACTCATATCCGCCAAGGTGATATCTGTAACGTATACTCATTAAGACGTGGCGCGGCTGAAGCCATTGAAGCTATAGCTCATGGCGATAAAAGTACTTCAAAAGTCGTGGGCAAAAAAATTAGCGAAATAAAACTGCCTCCGGGGACTACGATTGGCGCAATCGTGAGAGATGAAGAGGTATTGATGGCACACGACAACACCATTATTGAACAAGACGATCACGTCATTCTCTTCTTAGTCGATAAAAAGTTCATTGGTGAGGTTGAAAAACTTTTCCAGCCAAGCGCTTTTTTCTTCTAAAAATACGGAGAAAGCATGCTGAATTTTAGAGCGCTACTGTTTATTTTAGGGATTTTTTTATCAGCCCTGACGGGCTTTATGCTTATTCCTTTAAGCTTAGCAATATATTTAGGAGAAAGCACAAGTGGCGCCTTTGCCAGATCTTGCATCTATTGTGGTATTGCTGCAGCCATATGCTTACATAACGGCCAAAAGAAGCGCTTACAACTCAATATTAGAGATATGTTTATTCTCACTAGTTTCACTTGGATCATCGTCAGCCTATTTGCAGCCCTCCCCTTTACCATTTATATCGGCATCAATTACACCGATGCGTTCTTTGAAACTATGTCAGGGATCACAACAACAGGCTCAACGGTGCTCTCAGGACTCGATAACATGGATCGCAGCATTCTCATTTGGCGCTCATTACTACAATGGTTTGGTGGTATAGGCTTTATTGTCATGGCTGTTGCCATTTTGCCTTTCTTAAACGTAGGGGGAATGAGACTATTTAGAACAGAATCATCGGACTGGAGTGACAAAACGGTTCCAAGAACGCAATTAATGGCCAAAAACCTACTCTTTGTCTATTGCTCTCTCACTTTACTGTGCTATGTGGCCTTTCATTACAGCGGCATGAGCTGGTTTGATGCCATTAACCATGCAATGGGAACGGTCTCAACTGGCGGCTTTTCGACTTCCGATCAATCCATGGCGGCGTTTTCTCATGAAGCTCAGTGGTTCGGTATTATATTTATGATTTCAGGATCCTTGCCCCTGTTATTATTTGTTTATAGCTTACAGCAAAGTAGTTTAAAGGTTTGGAATGATGCGCAAGTCAAAGGCTTTTTAATCTTTATAACCTTAGTTTCTCTAGCGTTAGGCACCTGGCTTTCCTTCGTCAAAGATATGCCTTTCATTGACGCTTTACGTCTATCCACGTTCAATGTTGTATCAGTAGTCACAACGACAGGCTTTGGCCTCACCGATTTTGATTCATGGGGGACACTCGCCAGTATCACTTTCTTCTTCCTATTATTCGTTGGAGGCTGTTCTGGCTCTACCTCTGGCGGCATTAAAATCTTTCGCTTTCAAATTGCTTTTGCCGTGATGGTACAGCAACTAAAACAGCAATTTCACCCTAAAAGCGTGTTTAAAAGCCGATATAATGAACAAATTATCAACCCCGAAATTGTGAACTCACTCGTCACTTTCATGCTATTGTTTATTATGTTGTTTGTCATTATCACCGTCATTTTGGTCGCCACTGGGCTCGATTTAATGACCAGCATTTCTGGATCGATTACCGCCATCAGTAATGTGGGTCCTGGTATTGGGCCTGAAATTGGCCCTTCCAGTAATTTTGCTTCTATACCTGAAGTGGCAAAATGGGCTCTCGCTATAGGAATGCTAATGGGGCGACTAGAAATCCTCACTGTTGCCGTCTTATTTCACCCTAAGTTTTGGCGATTTTAAATTTATTTGCAGCGCCGATATCAATAATACAATCATGAACACATATATAATGAATTGTTTTTATTGAAAATAAATATTATAGACATTTTAAGTTACAAAAAGCATAAAAAGTGTGACTAGAAAACACACATTTAACACTGTTTTTTATTATGCTAACGCTTCACTTTAACACTGAGGCGGGATCATGTCATTGTCGACCAAGATATACAGTTACTTCTTTGTCATTTCACTTTTAGTGTTAGGAAGTGCCCTTGAATATACTCATCAAAAAACCACTGACATTCTCGCAAAAAGCACATTAACGATATTCAACAGCGAGCTAGCCGAAAAATGATCGCAATCCCGTCAAGTAAACATTCTTATTTTAGGTAACAATCATCCCCTACTCAGCAGTATGACCCCATACTGCTGAGTAGTATGCTTTTGTTACCCGCCACAGTGATACATCAAATAACCTGTTTAATGCACCTCGTTCAAGATAGAATTTTTTACATTAAAAAAACACTTATTATGTAAACGAACACATTATTGTTGCTCTTCAAATTTTAAGTCATTCACTATACCCAAACCACTTGAAAGTGCATGTTTTCAGAGCCCGTAAAAAGGCTTAATTCAAGGCGCATTATTGAAAGAATGCTTATTGCCTTTTAAGGTGATGCAACGTAGAAGTTAGTCTTTTTACAGGCTCCCAACGGGCTGGTTTAAAAAACTTTTATTCTGCGTTATTGAATATCAACTTAGAATAACTAAGCACGCTGTTCAAGCTGACCATCATGGATGATGGAAATGTCATTTATGCAGGAGCAATTAATGACCTTGCCTAAACGCGTTTTAATTCCAGCTGAATCCTGCATCTTCAAGTGGTTTGGGTATATATTGATAATACAATTCAGAATATAACTTATAGCGTTAAGTTTTAACCTTAGCAAAATTGATTACTGAAAATAACACCCTTTAAAAGAAACAAATAATTAACATAAAACACATTGATGTATCTTTTATACAAGCTGGAAAATATCCATTACAAAATAAACACTGCAACTTTTATTCATAATCAATTGATAAATATAGATTAAATAATTACAACCTCATATAAATCACTATTTTCTAGTCATCAACAAACTCAAAATACTTGTCATCGATATGATTACAAGCGTAAGGAATAAAATAAAACAAACAAATGCATAAATAACAAAAAACACTAGCAAATAAACTAATACACAGCTTAAAACAATATTTTTAACTCTTTTAATATTTTTGTATTTATTTATTCACAACTATAGTCTACATTCCACTAAATAATAATAAGGTTTGATTGGATAAGTAAATGAAAAAAATAATATGCTTAGCTCTCTCTACACTTCACTTTTCAGCAACAGCAAATGTGTTAATTAGTGAAGTACTCTACGACAGTCCAAATAATGATCTCACAGAAGAGTGGGTCGAACTCTATAACTCAAGTTGTAATACCATCGATTTATCGACCTATACTCTCAATGATAATGGCGGAACCTATGCCCTCAGTGGTGAAATAGCCGCAGGGGAATATATTACTATCGCAAAAGATGCGACAGCATTTTATAACTTGTATTCCATTAGTGCAGATTTTACCGATTTAAATTTATCATTAGGGAATTCTGGCGATTATTTGTATTTAAAAAATAATAATTCAGAAATTGACATGCTGGCTTGGGAAAATAAAATCAGTGGCTGGAATATCTCTGCCAGCAATACGAGTCTTGCTCGAGGTAGCGCTGAAGACACTGACTCAGTCAGTGATTGGAAAAATTCAAATTCAATAGGCTCACCTAAATCAGGTATTTTCAACTCGTCATGCTCAACCAATAACAATCAATCAACGACAATCAACAATACTGAACTAACCAATGGCAGTTCGATCAGCTTAAACTCGACGACAAGTGGTAATAGTCTTAGTTATACCCTCAATACCACAGCAGGCTCAAACCTAAGGATTGCTATCAATGGTGGCACTGGCGATGCCGATTTATACGTAAAACAAGGAAGCAGCCCAACAACCACTAGTTATGATTGTGCTCCCTACTTAAGTGGCAATAATGAATCTTGCTCTTTTTCTAGTATTTCTGCAGGCACTTATTATATTACTGTTTTAGCCTATGAAAGCTTTAATGGCGTCTCACTTTCTGCCAGTTATACTGAAGATTCAAGCAATACTGGCGGGGGAAACACAAGTTTTGAAGACTTCAATACTTACTATGCCAATGCCATTAACCTAACGGGTGAAACCTTAAAAAGTGCATTAAATACCATCATAGACGGCCATACCTCTTTGTCTTATTCTCAGGTATGGGATGCCCTAGCGGTCACAGATGAGGATCCCGATAATAGCAGTAACATCATCTTATTTTATACTCAACGTTCTCAAGACAAAGTAAACCGAGTCGGTGGTTCAGGCGCCAACAATGATCAAAATGATTGGAACCGTGAACATATTTGGCCAAAAAGCCATGGTTTTCCCTCTTCAGGTGATGATGCCTATACCGATATTCACCACTTACGCCCATCAGATGAGTCAGTGAATAGTACTCGTGGAAACTTAGACTTTGATAATTCAAGCAGTAATAGCATCAGTGAGGCTCCAGGAACTTACTATGATTCAGATAGCTTGGAACCTATGGACAGCTTAAAGGGCGATGTGGCCCGTATGATTTTCTATATGGATGTTCGCTACCAAGGACTTGATACTAGCAGCACGGGCGTCGGCGATTTGCAGATCAGTAATTTCACTGGCACAGCAACATCTTCATCGGGCAATGGTTATATTGGAAAACTTTGTACACTACTCGCTTGGCATAATGCCGATCCTGTTGACAGTGCAGAACAAATAAGAAATAACAAAGTTTATGCTATACAAGGCAATCGAAATCCATTTATCGACTATGCTGATTGGGCTAATGACATTTATGCCAATCAATGTAATTAACAGTATTTAACCATACTGTTATCACCCAAAAAAATCGGTGCCCAATCCTTAGCACCGATTTTTTCAACGATAAGACAAGGCTCAATATCACATTCAATGTAAACTACAATTCACTCTGTAAATAGCGCAAAGCCTCCATATTATTCGGATATCGAACCAATACCTGCTGATACGCATTAATCGCCTCTGTGGTTTTATGCTGATGCCGCAGTGATCGGCCTAAATAAACCCAAGCGTCAACCTCAGTTGGAAACTTCGCAATCAATATTCGCGCTTCATCCTCTAACGCTAACCAAGCCTGAGTATGCTCCCTAGCTTGCATGAGAAACAAATGAGCTTGATAGGATAAACGCTGTGACTCAAGCACTTTACTCGATAACATTGCCACCTCTTTCCATCGGTTCAATGCTGCCAATGGAGAAAGAAGTGCAATTTGAGCATCAATCGACTCAGGATTCAGCGCCAAGGCTTTTCGATAAGTTTCAATCGACTGACTATAATCCTTATTTTGAAAATATAACCAAGCGATACGCATTAGAGTAAATTCATAAGTTGATGAAATCCTCTCCATTTTTGGCGTCCACTCGACGGCCTCAACCCTATCGCCATTTAAAAATTTTTGCATATCAATATTCATCACCAAATTCGATACACTCATAGCAGATTCTGGTACACGGATAACATCAATGGCTTTTTCATATAGCCCTTGTGCTTCAAATAAATAAGAAGCATTCCAATCTTGCTCTATTGCTTCGCAATGGAACGATAAAATAAGTAAAATTAAAGCGGAAATTTCTTTATTCATAACAGTATAAAAACTCACCATTTTGTCGCATATTGCAAAAATAAAAACGTACCGGAATAATCACTACTAGATGTTGACAACTCATATTCGCTGTACGCTAAAGCAAGTGTGAGTTGACTTCGATTAGGCAGCGCCCAGTCACTCCCCACTCGAATGTACTGCTTTTGAATTTGATTTAAATTAGCAATCACTAACGTATCGGGATCTACCGCTAATAACCTATCCCCAACGGTAAATGCTAAATATAAGCTATCAGGCAATAACAAAGAATAAGCAGAGAGCCAGTGTTTAATGAGCATGTCAGCTGATACATAGTGACGGTCAAAAGATTGACTCGCAATATCATACAATCTAACTTGCCCCCAATTTCTAGAGCCAAAAAGACTACCACCTATAGCAGCATCGTATTGATATACACCAGTGTTGAACTCATAAGCTGTTCTTGAATAATGCAAGTCAAAGGATAGATCGCGCTCATAGCTCATATAATTCAACGCCCCCCCAACATAGGATAACCCGCCTAATGCACTGTCTGATAAATTCCCATCTATTTGAGAAAACTGTATGCTCGGCGTTAGAGCACCATTTAGTACATCAATGAAATAATGACTCTTCAGTTCTAATTGAAACGCTTCTTGATAAAGCGTGTCACTAAAAGTAGCACTATCAAATGCTATCCCTAATCGGCTATAACCTAAATTAATATCATAAGCAGCTAGATAGTTAAATTGACCTTTAACACCATAGCCACTTAACTCATCTTTTATCGTATCGCCAGAATAAACCCCTGATAAGTAATTCAAAGCTAACTGAGTAGACCAAGGAGATTCATCTGCGTTAGCCAAGGGAACAAATAATACAGCAGCAATACCACCCAGTAAGGATCTTAATAAGTGATCCATAACTCTTTCTCTTCGAAATTAGTAAATGATTGATATTGTTTTATATAGTATGGCCACCTGAACTCCATTGCTTTCAATTGTGGATTATAAATGCCCGTATACAAGGTGCCTAAACCATGATCATAATCGGTTGAAAACAGCGGTGCATACTCAAAGGCACTAATGAAAGAGTCGATGTTAACTAAAGGGTCATAAAGCTTTTCTATCAATTCTTGTTTACGTTCATGTGAATTAGAAAACATCGCATAATTTGATAATTCAAAGCCACCTTGATGATTCACAGCTAAAGGAATGTGCGACACAACAGGTGCAATAAAAGGTGATAGCTCAACCGTTTTAATATTAAAATTTGCATCTAACAGCGTGACATTATAGGTTAAATTAACCGGTACTCGCCGAAGTACAGCAACAGCTTCTTCTGTTGTTTTACAGCACTCCAAAATATACCGTAAGATTATCGACATGCTAAAGCCTTTACCCGTACGGCTTCGCCCACCAAAAGACCAAGAAACAGACAAACCATGCTCATTCATACCATCAAGCACCCCCCACAGACCATCCGTTGAGGCAATAACTTGGGTTTGATCCCAGCAACTTTTTAAAATGCGTGCCTCAAAAAGTGCTGGAGCATTATCATAGTTTTTAATCAAAACAGGGTGATAGCGTATCCAAACTGCTTGAGATCCGCCACTGACATAGGGCGTAGGACAATAAAAACTCAGCAAGCGGGCATCAATATCATCCGCTTTAGACAGTTCTAATAAATGTTCCCAATAAGGAATAAGTTCAGGCATATGCTCTTGCAATGCATTTTTACAACTCATAAAAGAAGGACGATTCAGCTCACCTTCCTTTAAAAACCATTGCTTATAACTTTCCTTAGCCTCATTATAAAAAGCGAGCCATTTACTGCCCGGTTTCACTTCTTCGACAAATTGAAATCGTTTAGAATTATTGAGGTTCATGATACATCCTCAACAATAGCATCACTTTCAGTGGTCGCTAGTATGCTCTCCGCATAAGAGGCTCCTTTTAGTGAGCTACTGGAGTTATAACGCTCAACCAAGATTTTCTCTTCTTCTGTTAATCCCCGATAACTAAATTGCTCTTGTAATGCATCAAGCAGTTTTCTCGCTGTGTCAGTTAACATTTTTTCAGCAGATTGCAGTCGAAAATGAGTAAATACAATCGCCAAATCAGCCCCTTTATAGGCATACTCTGCAGTATCCATTATCCGCATAATAAACACTTCATCTTCGGCCAAAGCTTGACGTCTATCATGATGTTTTGAGATAAGCGTTAACTCATCATCAAGCAATTTATAAACCCCTGATTCAGGCGCTGCTGTGAGAATTTTGAGTTCAGGATCCGTATATTTAAAAATCATTTGCCCACTTGTTGCCGCCGCGCCCTTAGTTAACGCAAGTTGATTATATTCATTAGGGTCAAGATTAAATTTCACATCAGAATATTCCAATAAATGGAATAAAAATAATGGCACTGTCTTATAGCAAAAATCTGACATATTCGTCATTGCGCTAATTCCGGTGATCCTTGGGTTTAACTCACCTAAATATAATTCTCCAGTATCGAGATCAATTAAATAATCAACTTCGAAATACCCTTTATAGCCTCTGTCATACAGAGTATTGCCTAAGTTCTCCGTCATTTGCTGTGCTTTGGCGCGAATGGCATCTGAAAATGCCTCTTGGTACAATTCGTTGCCACACCATCCGCCTTGATAAGGCGTTAATTCTGATAAACCGACCAGCTCTGTCATGAGCGGGCCAACAAAAGTCCCCGATCGAGTCGCACAAGCTTCTATTGCCGTTCCCGCACAACGGATCTGCTTCATTATTTTTACTTGTTCTTCAGATTCGATTTCTGTCGCAACTTTGTCATATTCTGCTTTCGACGAAATAAAATAAGTCGTTTTACCTGAATCCCCATACGCACTTTGTACCACTAAACGCTCACCTAATTGATATTGCTCAGCAATTGCTTGTAAGCTTTCATAGCTGGTCACCTTTTCCAATGCATTGGGTACACTCGCCACCCCTGCTTCATTGCCTATTTCCGTGGTCGTGATCTTATTATCGATTTTCTTAACAAGGTGATTGGGTGGTAGACAAACTTGAAGATCCATGGAGCGACAAGTCTCTTCCAATGTTTTATCAAAAAACAAGAACAAGGCTTTTGCTTGTGAATCTTGCCTTTCTCCAGCGTGCCAATGGGCAATGTCCTTCTCAATTTGACTCACGACATCTTTATGTCCCAACAGGAAATCATTTACAGATTCAATGCTATCAAATACCGGTGTTCCCACTTTACTAGGCAGCATGACGCTAGTATTCGACTTATCATAACAGTCTATAAAATTGATATTGGTCCAGCGCTTTACCCACTGCTCTAAATTCATTAAATTAAAATTAGTCGAACTAATAAAATAATGAGGCGTATCTAATGTCGCAAAATATTGTTTTACATCTTGAATCGAACTTAACTGAGTATTAGCGCTCATATTTAACCTTTACGTCTAAAAATTATAAGGACTGGAGATAATCTTGGGTAAAGACTTTAAGTCCCACTGCTGGGTTATAACCGTGAATTTCTTTTATGCGAATTTTTTGTAAATACAATAAAATATCATACGTAATTAATTGCCCAGGCACGAGAACGGGAAACCCTGGCGGATAAGGTGTCACAAAAGAGGCTGACACTAAGCGGCGCTCATTCATCACTTGCTTGATCATATCGGTATCAAGGGTAACAAATTCTATTTGCTGCTCATCAAATGCAGCATAATAAGCTCGGCGCATATCAACCGTCGAAAAGTGATCCCCTTCATAGGGAACAAAGGCCTCATGGTAATCACGATGCAATGGCAAACTAATCACTTGCTCTGATTGAGGCATATCATTGACTTGCCCAGCTAATTCCGAGTCGATTAAGCGATTAGAAATCTCACTTAATACATTGATTAAATAATCAATTGTCGATTCATTAGCACCAATGTTGACAATAAACAGCACGGTTTTACGAGAAGTCTTATTGACTTGAATGTCATACTTATTAATCAACAACTCACGAAAAACAGTGCCATCCATTCCTGTTCGGCTGATATCTACTGTCACTTTTGTCGGATCAACCACAAAATCTGACTGCCCCCAAAATTTGGGCAGATCTGCATAACGGTAATAGTGTGAAGACGCCTTCTTCGATGTACTGTCCTGTACTAATGCTGAATTGGTATCTCGATACTCATTAGGCACAAGAGCATCATCTGCCAATACTGAAAAATAGCGCTGCAATACGGTATTTTTTGAAATCCTTTGACGTAATAATGTTGCCAGTCTTATGGCTCGCTTGACGCGTTCATAACCTTCTAAGCTAACTTGGCGCCTTCCAGCATCCAATGAAGCAATAATCTGATAATTCGGCGACGTGGAGGTATGCATACGATAAGACTCAAGAAACAACTCTTTATTGTATTGCTCATCAAAAATATGCAACATTGACCCCTGCCGAAAAGACGTTAAGGTCTTGTGAGTCGATTGAGTCGAATAAACACGCAGCTTGACTAAGTCAGGATTGGGCATCAAAGGTAAATCAATGAGTAAGTCATGATCGTCACGCTCATCACTGGCTAAAATATCCCCAAACTTTTTAAACCAAGCTTGATACTCTTGCTGATAATCGGTTTGCTGCAGCAATGTTTGCAAAAAATTAGCCACACTCATCGCCGTTCGATGTTCATACAAAGGATTAAAATAAGCAAAAGCAAACCAAGCCTCATCCCAATGAAAAATAATGTCAGGCTTAATCGCCAAAATATCCAACATGTAACGTTTAGTGTTATAAATAACACCATCAAAAGTCGAGTTGGTGAGTGTAATTTGCTTCACTCTATGCAGCTGGCCTTGCTTACGTAAATCCAGTAAAACCCTTTTAATTCGCTTTAAAGGAACCGCACCGTATAAATCTAATTCATCAAGTGGGTAAGTTTCTAAAAAGAGCGGATAAGCACCAGACAACATAATGGCGTAGGGAATTGACTTATGACAATCAGCCGCAGTTAACACAATATCACCAGGCTCTAAATTTGCCTGCATAACAATTTTATTCGACGTGGAAGTTCCATTCGTTACAAAATATGTTTCCTTTGATCGAAACGCTTTAGATGCTTTAAAGTGTGCTTGCTTAATGGCTCCCTTTGGATCTAATAACGAGTCCATTCCACCTTGAGTCGAGGACGTCTCAGCAAGAAACGTATTCGCGCCATAAAAACTCAGCATGTCTGTGATCCAATGAGAATCTTTAAGTGATTGTCCTCTGGATAAAGGCAAAGCATGAAAAACCCCTTTGGGTTTTTTGCTGTATGTTCTTAATGCATCGAAGAAAGGAGTGGAATAACGATCTCTTATACCACTTAAAATAGTATGATGTAGTTCTTGAAAAGGCTCGACATGATAAAGCACTCTGTCAAATTGCTCCTTTATCTTGACATCAATACCCACAAGCGCAAGCTCACTAATTAAATAATGTGTCACTTCTGGGCGTAAAGTGTGTAGAGCACTTTGTAACCCCGTTAGCGAATTATCGGTAATTTCATTAAAATCAATATAATAATTAATAAAGTCAGCATATTCTTTACTGTAAGTATCAAAAGAGCTTTGTATTTGATACCCATAAACATAAACACAAGCTTGAATACTCGGGTTAGCTAAGATAGCTACCATGGCATCTTCAGCATTGTTCACAAACAGTACATCATAAATAAACTCATCACGCTCTGATTTAAACATGGCCAAACTATTACGATAAATCAGTTCATAATCAGCAGGATCAGGATGAATAATCAAGACTTCAAAGTAAGTTTTACAACTGGTTCTTCGACTGCTTTTTCCTTGTAATTCCGTTTGATCGATAACAATTGGTCTGTCGAGATCAGATAAATTAGTTTTAAAAGGCACAAAGCTTTGACGCCGATAATCGAGTGACTGTAATTGCGTATAAGTATTGAGGCACAACTGATAAAACAATTCATATTGACCCGCATGGAAATAATGTTTTAGTTGTAACATAACACCATAGCCGGGGTACGCCCAAAACCGCTCTATTTCAAAAAGATAAGCTAACACCCTTTCTACTTCAACGACATCACCAACGGCATGAGATAATTGGTTCGATCTCGACAAACCTTCCATCAACTGCCAACTAGCAAGCCTTTTTTCTTCAAGATCAAAGGCGACTAATGAATTTTCTTCTATTGAATGATACATATAATCATATCACCCTTGAGTTTGACTAATTTGTGATAGAACTTCTTTTGCTGAAACATTTTCAGGCTCAAGCACTAACAATAAAGATAAAATTTCTTTTGTTTTGGCATAATCTTTTTGTTGAAATTTTAACAGCCCATATTCTAATAAAAAAGTGGTGTCATCAGGATAAACATCAAGCATTTTCTTATCTATTTCTGCAGCATTATCATATTTTTTATTTTTCCTTAATGCATAGCTTAAATATAAATTAGCATAGTAGTTATAAAAATCTTTTTTAATCACCTTATAACCTAATAATTCAGCATCATCGAAATTCTCTTTGACATTTGATATTCTCATCATCCCTAACTGAGGAGATAAAGCATTAGGTGATATTTTTTTTGCGGCTAAGTAATGAAACTTAGCATTTGAAAAGCTACCCTGAAGATAATAAAGATAACCTAACCTTAGATTTAAAATATAATCTTTAGGTGTTTTTTTATAAAGACCAATTAAACTATTTATGGCATTTTTATAATCACCGACCCTTTCATAACCATAAGACTTATGAAAAGAGGTTTTCTGAAGTTCCTCATTCGAAGAGAAAGCATTAAAACTAAAAAAGAACAGGCTGATAGCAGTAAAGATACAGCATAGGTTTTTCATTTATACATCCTAAAGATAGATTTATTAATTAGACTTGCGTTTTAACTCTATATTATTAACCTTAAAACTTTTAAGTTTCAAATAGGCGTCCAACTCTATATTCGTGTCTGATTTTGATTTGAAAAACTGATTATTAATCCGCCCTGATATTTGTGTTTCAGAAATGAATTTGTACTCTGCTTTAGTAGATATTTTTGATGGAGTAAAGGCATTTAAAAATGCACTTAATCCACCACTAAAATACCCTAAGTAAGTCATGTTTGATATATTATCTTTCCAAAAAAGTTCCTTTTTATAAGCCAATGGCACAGATGGAAGCGATAAATATAAACATTTCAAATAAGGATCATGACCTTCTAAATGATAGATAAAAAATGTTCCTGCATATTTACCAAAAAAAAGTTTTGCATCCCCTCTTGAAAAATAGAAAGTACTGTCGGCTGCCATTCTGACAACAAAAGTCGCTTCGTCTATTTTTTTGCCATCTTTATAAACATTATATGTCAATGTTTCATCGAGAATAAATGTGGTTAATTGCTCATGAAAAGCAGTAGGAAGCACTGAACAAACTCTCGTCATTTCCTGTGGCAAACCATGGGAGAAATATTGATTTTCTTCATGATAATGTACAAAAGTAAAAGGCAATGTTTCCGACCCCATAAAAGCAGTCGCTTGTACTTGAAGATGAATGTGTGGCTGTGGAGAATAACCTGAATTTCCACATAATCCCAAATGCGCACCTGGTTCAACCCATTGACCTTCGTAAACGACAATACTTTCTTTTGCAAAATGTGAAATTTCAACAAAGTAGCCACGTTCATCATGAATAATGACTAGATTCCCCCAATTATTAATCGTATCA
Organism: uncultured Shewanella sp.; assembly: GCF_947491715.1. Classification (GTDB taxonomy): domain Bacteria; phylum Pseudomonadota; class Gammaproteobacteria; order Enterobacterales; family Shewanellaceae; genus Shewanella. The sequence continues at coordinate 18,864 of NZ_CANLKR010000006.1, forward strand.
ACTGCACCTATAGGGTTATCCACTAAATGAGAAATAACTTTAATCACTCTGCCGCGAACTGGTGACAAAACCGTTTGCCCAAAAGCATAGTAATCTTCCAAACGAGTGCCTTTATCTCTGTAAGTATTATTCAGCTCATCAGTAATCACAAAATCATAAGCATAACGCCAAAAACCTTGATGCGTCCATTGACCATTAAACCCCTGCCAAACTGACCAAATACCAGAAAAAGGTAAAGCTAAAGTAATAAAGGTATTCGCAAAGCGATCTTTCGCCGTTAAATAATGATCCAACGTCTCTTCTGGGCTAGAACGAAATACAGTGGGTCTTAAAGGATACCCCACAACACCAAGTACATAAACAAAAGACAAAGTGATCAAAGTAAAAGGTAAAGTAAATACTGGAATACCATATTGAGCCCAGAAAACATTAACAGCATTGATGAGTAAAGTAGAAAGAGCGACAGCAATGCCTGCTAAAATAAGGCTTTTAGGCGATGGAATATTAAACACACACCCAATAGATATTGCTATTAGAATGTAGTTAAAATTATTCATATTATTTAATGATTGCTCCCAAGAACCATTAAATACAGAATTGATACCACACCCTAATAAAAAACCAAAAATAGCAACAACGAGGATCAGTCGAGATTTAAAGAATATCAAACCTGATATTAATGCGCCGGTAATAACATTGGGCATAAAGATAATTGCGCCCATAGATTTAAAAAAGGCATTAAGAAAATGAGGTAAAAAATAAAAATCATCGTAAAGACTATCAGTATATAGACTATTGACATATAAATTACTTAGCCTTCCGCTGGCTAAATAAACTAGACTACTAATGATGACAAACGGAATACTGAGAACTTGTAATCCAAGGAAATGATAAAATACATTAGAAAGAAAAACTGTGATTAAAAATGATAGAATACTTGCCAACGCGATAATACTTAGCGTTAATATATTTATCTCATAAAGGTGACCAATAGCTAATCCAGACAGTAAAGGGTTATAGGTATAGAACCCTGATTTTAAAAACTCTTTGTTGAAACCAATAAAATGAGCAAATGCATAAGCAATAATAATGGAAAATAATCCAGATAATGCCGTGTTATAATTTATCAGCCCAACAATAAAAAGCAGCGTACCTGATATTTTTCCCTGTATAAAAAATACATCTGAATAACTACTCAATATAGCATTCATATGAGTCGGTAAACGCCATTTTTTTACGTCAATCACTGTCATAATATGTTCATCATTTCCAGAAACATCGTTTTAACAACTAAAATAAAGGTTAGTTTTCGATGAACAGAGTATTATTAAAGAAAATGATTCTCAATATCAACAAAGTAAACAGATAAAAACTATTGTCAAGAAGCGTCAATGTTTAGGCTATATTTTATAGTATTGTTTTTATTGAATAACAACTAAGGAATTTAAGTTGATTAAATATTAATATCGACTAATATTCAACTAAAATAATGTTACAATTAACACGAAAGTACATAACGGTTTATATATTACTTTACAGATTAAAAATATAGACTTAAATCTAAAGCGAGGTATTTTTTGATAGCTATTCACTTTTATTATAATTAAGTGTAAATTTCAACCTCACCTAGAAAAGATGAGGCAGAAAGCTTTACGGTTAAAACCAAGTCAGCGCTATACTAATTATCACACCCGAAATCATTAACTGCATTAAGCAAAATCCCATGATATCTTTCGCTTTTAAACCCGCTATGGCCAAAATAGGTAACGCCCAAAAGGGTTGGATCATATTAGTCCAAGCATCCCCCCAAGCGACTCCCATTGCAACTCGAGCAACATCCGCATTTAGCAGCTTAGCAGCAGGCAATACAACAGGTGCCTGTACAGCCCACTGCCCACCACCTGAAGGAACAAACATATTAACAACTCCTGCACTCAAAAAGCTCCAAAAAGGCAAGGTGTCTGCATTAGCAATGGCGACAAAACCTTGAGAAATACTCACCGCTAATCCGGATTGGGTCATTATCGCCATAATGCCCGCATAAAAAGGAAACTGTATGATAATCCCACCGCCACTTTTAACGGCTTCATTTAGACTATTAAGAAAACTTCTAGGGGTCTTATGTAAAATAATGGCAAAAGTAAGAAATAAAAAATTGATGATATTTAAATTAATACCTCCGCCGTGAAAAAAGTAATACCCTAAATAGATGAGTCCACAAAAACCTATTAAATAAGCTAATAATCGACTATTTTCCAGACGCTCAGCGGGCCGAGTAGCATCAAATGTTTTATTCACATCTTCTAATATTTTGTTCTCATCAATATAAAAACTGTCCTCAGCTTTAGGAAGCATCCAGCGATTAACCAAAGGAACAACAATAAACAAAATCCCAACTAAGGCCAAATTGAAACCGGAGAAAATTGTCTCACTGGTACTGATCAGTCCAATAGATGCTTCAGAGAAATTACCTGGCGTTGCAATCGTTAAGGGAATCGATCCTGACAAGCCTCCATGCCAAACCAAAAAGCCTGAGTACACACTAGCAATCAATAATCGATAATCGACTTTCACCTTTCGTGCTATGGCTTTAGCCAATAAGGCCCCAACAACAAGTCCAAACCCCCAATTAATCCAACTCGCCAATAATGAAACAAAAGTCACTAATATAATCGCTTGAGAAGCACTTTCGGGTAAAGTCGCAATATAGTTAAGCCCTTTTTTGATCAGTGGACTGCTTGCCAAAATAAATCCAACAATAAGCACCAAAAGCATTTGCATAGAAAATGTCAGTAACCCCCAAAATCCCTGCCCCCAATATTCAATCACTTCAATGGGAGATTTTTGCTCAAAAAGAACAGCTGCAATCATCACAATCAAACTCAGGATGAGTACAAAAATATAAGGATCAGGTAAATAACGATCCACAAGTTTGACCAGAGGTTTAGCCGCATTAGTTAACATAGTTATCCCCAGTAAAAAATAAGCACAATTCACAGTTTTACAGTAAAGACAATATCATTTTTACTCAATACTGGTATTAAAAACAGTAAAAAACAATAAAGTACTGCTTCATGAAATAAACGCATTAAACAAAGGAAGTATTAGTAAGAATTGACTACAAAGACTTATACACAAGCCAAAAGATCACAGATAAACTCGCAATAAGAGGAAAAATCACATAAGCAAGCAGTTCAAAATATGATAGTAGATGTAGCACTTCAATAATGATTGAAGCAACAGTTTACGGTATTGAACTATCAGGTAGAGCGTCTTTAGCTTATCGGCTTAGGTTTCGACCTCCCTCACCCCGAAGGTCGACAATAAATCAGCAACAACATTGAGATTAAAAATCTGAACTATTATTCGACAGGCTTGAGTTTCGCAAACTTCTCTGCAAAATTTGTCACTTGCTCCCAGTCAGTAAACTCAAAGGTCCCCTTAATATCGGTCGGACCTTTTGTCATTTTCATAATAAACCGAATCATAAAGCGATCAAAAAAACCATATTTAGGGTAATCTATTTTCCCTGCGAAAACCCCTAACATCTGCGGTTTCCAAGACGACAAAGTCAAAAACTTCAACATATACGGGTTCGTTTCTGGCGTATTTTTTTCAGGCTTTCTCGCCACCACATTCACACTAAAAAAACCACTGATTTTCTTAGAGAGCAGTGCATTATTTTCATCAATAAATTGATACAGTTCCGCTCGATGTTTACCATAACGAATACTCGCACCAAGTAAAATTTTATCATAATCTTTCAATATGGCTTTTTTAGCCTCAGCTAGGGAAAGTAAAGTCACATCATCTCCCATTTGCATATTAATCTCTTTTATTTTCTGGCAGATAGCCTTAGTTTGACCATCTACTGTAGAGTAAATCACGAGAGTTTGACTCATAAATCAACCTTCTTTAATTTCGCCAAAATGTTGGCGTAAATAGCACTAATAAAGTAAAGACTTCTAATCGCCCAAATAACATAGCAAGGATTAACACCCATTTTGAACCATCGTTAATACTGGCGTAATTACTGGCCACTTCACCCAATCCAGGCCCTAGATTATTTAAACACGCAGCAGTCGCACTAAACGCAGTCACATTATCCAAGCCAAACCCCATCAAAATGAGCATACAGATAACAAATACCAACGCATAAGCAGAAAAGAATCCCCAAATCGCATCAATGACTCGATCGGGAAGGGCTTTACCACTTAATTTAATAGAAAATAGTCCCCTTGGATGCACTAAACGCTTTAATTCTCTCGAACCTTGCAATAATAATAAAACAATGCGGATCACTTTTATGCCACCCGCAGTCGAGCCACCACTGCCGCCGATAAAACTTGAAAAAATAAGCAATATAGGTAAGAAAAGGGGCCAAACGTGAAAGCTTTCTATACTAAAACCCGCAGTCGTTGAAATAGACACTGCCTGAAACACTGCATAGTCTAACGTCTCTTCTGTAGAATCATATAATCCACTTTTTAATAAAGTAATAAAGCTAATAGCAACAAGAAATAATTGTATTAAAATAAGCGCCTTAAATTCTGCATCTTTAAAATAAACACGTAAGTCCATACCTCGACGTGAAAAGGCAGCAAAATGCAAACTGAAATTTAATGCTGCAATCAATAAGAACACCACACAGGTCATATTCACCGCAGTACTATTGAAATAGCCAATACTCGCATCATGGGTAGAAAAGCCACCAATGGCAATGGTCGAAAATGAATGGCAAATCGCATCAAACATGTCCATGCCAGCCAGCCGATAGCAAAGTGCACAGGCAATAGTTAAAGAAACATAAATATACCAAAGTGCTTTAGCTGTTTCTGCGATCCTTGGGGTCATTTTGGTATCCTTCACAGGGCCGGGCATTTCTGCTCGGTATAACTGCATTCCCCCCACTCCCAATACCGGTAAAATGGCCACAGCCAATACAATGATCCCCATTCCCCCTAACCATTGTAATAAGTGCCGATAAAATAAAATGGCCTTAGGTAACACATCGAGCCCGACAATAACGGTCGCCCCAGTCGTCGTCAACGCAGAGAAAGATTCAAAAAAACTATCCGTAAGACTTAAATTGGGCTGACTGGTAAAAATGAAAGGAACAGCCCCTATAGAGCCTAGTACGACCCAAAACAATACAACTAATAAAAAACCTTCACGAGTCTTTAACTCTTTTTTATAACGGCGGTTGGGATACCACAGCGCGAAACCACAAATGAGACTTAGCATAAAGGCTTTGATAAATGCCATACCGCCACCGTCTTTATAAATCACAGCAATACAAGCTGAAGGCAGCAAAGACAAAGAAAAAAGTCCAATGAGCAAGCCAGTAATTCTTATAATTGTTCTATATTGCATTCATTTTGCTTTCTTATATTAAGGGATAAATGTGGCAACTAGGCGACCTTGACTCATCAAAGCCAGATCACGATTGAGTGCTTGTTCCTTTCCTTTTCCAATCGAAAAAGAAACTTTCACTTTATCAGTAAACAACTTATCTTCAATAACGGCATCATACTGAGTTAAAAAATACTCAACATCCGTTAATTGCGCATATTCACACTCTAAAAACCCTGGGTAACGTAACTGCTTAAGTGTCGTTTCAAGTCTTTTTAATCCTTGTTTGATGCCAGAACTATAAGCTCGAACCAGTCCACCCACGCCTAATTTCGTTCCTCCAAAATAACGTACAACAATCACGCCAATTTCGCCAATATCACTCCCCTGCAAATGCGCCAGCATAGGTCTTCCAGCACTACCAGAAGGCTCTCCATCATCGCTAGAGCCTGAGGACAAAGTTGATTTTGGTTGGCCACATACAAAAGCATAGCAATAATGATTAGCATTAGGATAACGATATTTAACGGTTTCTAATTGCTCTTTCATCATTTGTGGATCCGAGCAATGAAACAAAATAGAGATAAATCGGCTATGTTTAATATCTTCTTCCACCACACATTCGCTAGCCGGAATTAAATAACACTCACTCACATTGATACCTTAACTCAAAAGCCATTTTTACTTTTCAGCTAAAAATGGTTAGGGGCTGTTGATCTTTCGTGGTTAAATTATGTCCGAGATAAACGTATTTTAATCACGGCGTAGTGAGTACTGCCTAGTCTTCTAAGCCCCTTTCTTTAATAAAGAGGGCTACAACAAAGAGTAAAACACGTTTAGCTGGATCCTACGGACAGTGTTTGTGGCGCCTTTCTACAGCGTTATCGCTTATTCATGTAGAATAACTACACCCCATAAGCTCTGCCTTGTATAAAACCCCCACAAACTGCTGCAGAAATCATCACCAAAGTTCAACAGCCCCTAGTATTAACGACTTAACCATGATGTTAACTCAACCCCGCATCTCGGGTCATGTTCTCATTATGTGTATCATGAACAATGATATTATCTTCTATACGTATACCACCAAAGTCACGTAATAATGCCACAGCATCCCAATTAACTTGCGATTGCCGCTTATCTTGCTTCAGTTCAGACAGTAATGAATCAATAATATACAAACCGGGCTCAATAGTCAGTACCTGATTAGCCGCTAATGTTCGAGTACAACGTAAAAAAGGATGCGCATCGGGAGACGCGATATGCGTGCCAATATCATCACTTAAAAATCCCCCCATATCATGTACCTGCAGCCCTAACATATGACCGAGACCATGAGGGAAAAAAGCTCCCGTGATTTTCTGCTCTATCAGACCTTGTTTATCACCAGAAGCCAATTTAAAGTCCAGTAACAATTGTGCAATCTGCTCATGACACGCTAAATGTAAATCCACATAACTGACATTAGGTGCCATCATATCAATAATAGCGCGTTGTGAGTTATCCATCTGCATCACAAGTTCATCAAATAGATTCTTTTCAAAAGAGTAAGTTCGAGTAATATCCGATGCATAACCATGAAACTGAGCACCCGCATCAATAAGAAAAGAATGTCTATGTTGCGGATTTTGACGAGCAAGCCCTGTGTAATGCAAAATCGCGGCATTTTCATTTAGCGCGATAATATTACCATAGGGCATTTCATTTTCAGTCTGCCCTACGGCTGATAAATAAGCTTGCTGAATATCAAATTCGCAAGCACCATGATAAAACGCATTTTTTGCCGCTAAATGCCCAGTCACAGCAATACGGTTAGCTTCACGCATGCATTCGAGCTCATAGTCGGTTTTTATCGTGCGATGAAAATGTAAATAATTTAATACTGCGCTGGGATTGAATGATGTTAAGCCGACTTCTAATGCATACTCAACATGTTCACCAATATAACTCCAAGCTTCAAGGTCTTTTGGCAAAAAATCCCTAACGGCATCAGCGTTTGTTAACACATGAATATTAAAATGATCACACCAAAATGCATCAGGTAAATCAGCCACTTTATGCCAAAAATCTACCGGACGATAAAATAACAATGTCGGCTTATCAGTACCATTCACCAACAGCCAACAGTGGGGATTATCAATAATAGGCAACCACGCCTTAAATTGTGGGTTCACCTTAAAAGGATAATCCATATCATCTAAAAATTGACGCTGCGGGCGACCAGAATGAATAATCAACCCAGCCAGTCCCTCTCTTGAAACAATCTCTGCCACTCTTTGATTCAATGTTTGTATATGTTCGGGGTAATGCTGAGCGAATAAATTCATAATTATTATCCTATTTTTATTAATGCACGCTTCATTCAATCAAATATGACCTTTGCCATGCATTCGATGAATAAACATTTTCTCATTAGTTTAACACGTCACTCGATGATTATTCACAAACTGAATGGTAAACTCACTTATCCTGTAATGAACGTTCCGTCATACTAGGCAATATTCTCTTCAAATAAGACTCTGTAACATCAATCAGCAAGTCTTTTTGCATCCTAAAAGGATCATTAAAAAAATCCTGACCAATACGCTGATCGATAATGTGTCTGCTCAGTAACTTTAATGCCTCTTCTTCAGAATATCGTGATTCTGAATATATAATTTGCTCCTCTCCAAGCGCTCCAATAGTCGGCTTCTCATTCAATAAACGGGAAAAGTAGCTATAACTAAGCTCACCATATCTCGCTTGATGAGAAGCACAAATAACCACTTTTAAAGCCAGCCAATCAATAACCGACATGTTATTTTTCCAAAGGCTGACATAGTGGTGTATTAAATCCAATTGGCTCTTTGCAGCAAACTTAAATGATTGATCCACTTCACTTCTCATTGTCTGTACATAATCTTTTAATCCTTTATAAGAATAATGACCAGTCTCAATTAAAGAATTTAGGTACCGTAGAGACAAGGTAAACATGCTCAGTTGATAATGCTTACTGGGTTGTTTTTTTATCAAGTTCAATATTTTAGTGATTTGATCTTTTTTTGCTTCAAGTCTGAGTAATGATCCAGCAGATAATTCACCTTCGGTTAAACCACTCAAATAAACATAAATCCCTAACACGATATGATTTATAGCTTTAACCTCATGAAATTGACTAGAAAGTATCTTTTCTTGCCTTCTCTTTCCTTGATAGTAAAAGGTCAGATAACCACTCGACACAATCATAACAGGAATTTTTCCCGCTTTAATTTGCTGCACTTCATCTAAAACGGCTTCATTGTAGGTTTGACGAAATTGAGTATTAATGGCCATTAAAAAATCAAAAATAACGGGCTGATGTTCCGTTTTAGTCGCCGTTATGTCATCAACACTTCTCCCTTGAACAGCCCAACTCATCCAAATACAACAAATCATCACTATTCCTTTATACATACTTATTCCCAGCTTTGTTGATATCCCTCTGTAATGATAGAAGTTCAGCGATGATGACGTCCAAAAATAAAGATAATGCTCTAGGGCCTGTTGATCTTTGGTGATGATTTCTGCAACAGCTTGTGGGTTCTTTATACAAGGCAGAGCTTATGCGGTGTAGTTATTCTACATAAATAAGCGATAACGCCGTAGAAAGGAGCCACAAACGCTGTCCGTAGGATCCGGCTAAACGTGTTTTACTCTTTGTTGGGAGAAATTTACTTAGATCACTAAGCGTCATCCCTCCCGTCGCATTAAAACACGTTTATCTCGGACATAATTTAACCTCCAAAGGTCAACAGGCTCTATACCCGTGATACTTGAAAATGCAGGATTCAGCTGGAATTAAAAGCCTTTTAGACAAGGCTTTGAACAGCGTGCCTAGTCATTCTAAGCTGATGTTCAATAACGCAGTATAAAAGGCTTTTAAACCAGCCCTTTGGGAGTCTGTAAAATCACCTACATCGAAGTTGTATCACAATAAGCATTCTTGCAATAATACGCCTTGAATTAGGCAATTTTACAGGCTCTGAAAACAGGCATCTTCAAGTATCACGGGTATAAATCTATCCATAAAAAATGAAATTTCACTGCCAAAAATCAAACATACGTTTAAATTGGGTGTTGTATTTTTTTCTTTTTTTAAGCACACTGGAAGGAAGTGGTCAAATGATGGCCGAAGCTGCTGTGAGATAGAAGATCATTCCCAGTTTAAAATGAATCTAATATGCGGGAGTGGCTCTAAAGCAAAAAGGAAGCAAGCAATGATCTACCAAAGTCCTACAATTCAAGTTGAGTTACTTGAGGGTAATATCGCACACCTGTGCTTTGATGCACCAGGCTCGGTAAACAAATTCGATAAAGAAACCCTCGAATCATTTGATGCCGCACTCGATAGCATCATGTCAAATTCAAACATTCAAGCACTGTATTTAAGTTCTGGTAAACAAACTTTTATCGTTGGTGCGGATATCACAGAGTTTCTCGGCTTATTCGCCCAAGATGACGCCAAGATTATTGCTTGGCTCGAAAAAACCAATGCGATTTTTAATAAATTAGAAGACCTCCCTTTTCCAACGATTTCTGCCATTAATGGTTTTGCATTAGGCGGAGGTTGTGAAACCATTTTAGCGACTGACTTTCGTATCGCTGACACCAATGCTCGCATTGGCTTACCTGAAACCAAGCTAGGACTGATCCCCGGCTTCGGTGGTACAGTACGCCTACCTCGCGTCATTGGCGCAGATAACGCATTAGAATGGATCACTACAGGTAAAGAACATCGCCCAGAAGCGGCGTTGAAAGTGGGCGCGATTGATGCCGTCGTTGAACCAGATCAATTAAAAGCAGCCGCACTACAAATGCTGCAAGATGCCTTAGCCGAAAAACTTGACTGGCAAAACCGCCGCGCGAAGAAACAAGCGCCACTCAACCTGCCAAAATTAGAAGCCATCATGTCATTTACCACCGCCAAAGGCATGGTATTTAAAGTGGCGGGTAAACATTACCCAGCCCCGATGGCGGCAGTCAATGTGGTTGAACAAGCCGCTAAAAGCACTCGAGCAGATGCCTTAAAAGTTGAGCATAATGCATTCTTATCACTGGCTAAAAGTGATGTCGCTAAATCACTTATTGGTATTTTCTTAAATGACCAATTTGTCAAAGGAAAAGCCAAAAAAGCCAGTAAGCAAGCATTAACAATTAATCAGGCTGCCGTATTAGGTGCAGGTATCATGGGGGGCGGCATTGCTTATCAAAGTGCCAGTAAAGGCACGCCGATCATCATGAAAGATATTGCGCAGCCCGCATTAGATTTAGGCTTAAATGAGGCTTCCAAATTACTCACAAGTCAAATTAAACGAGGCCGCAGCACACCTGAAAAAATGGCTAAGGTACTGAATAACATCACTCCAACCTTAGATTATGCTGCCGTAAAAGATGTGGATGTGATTGTTGAAGCCGTTGTTGAGCATCCAAAAGTCAAAGCCACCGTGTTGGCCGAAGTGGAACAACAAGTCGGTGATGAGACAATCCTCACTTCTAATACATCCACCATTTCAATAAATTTACTTGCTAAAAGCCTTAAAAATCCTGAGCGCTTCTGTGGTATGCATTTTTTCAATCCAGTACATAAAATGCCTTTAGTTGAAGTCATTCGTGGTGAAAAGACATCAGAAAAAACGGTCGCTTCAGTTGTTGCCTATGCCAGTAAAATGGGTAAAACCCCTATCGTCGTCAATGATTGCCCAGGCTTTTTCGTCAATCGTGTGCTTTTCCCCTACTTTGCTGGCTTTAATGGTCTGTTAGTTGACGGCGCTGATTTCAGTGCTATTGATAAAGTGATGGAAAAACAATTTGGCTGGCCAATGGGCCCAGCTTATCTACTGGATGTTGTCGGCTTAGACACGGCACATCATGCTCAAGCGGTGATGGCTGAAGGTTTCCCTGATCGCATGGCTAAACCCAGTAAAGATGCCGTTGATGTCTTATTCAATAACGATCGTTTAGGCCAGAAAAACACTAAAGGTTTTTATGCCTATTCACTCGATCGTCGCGGAAAACCCAAGAAAGATATCGACCCAAGCAGTTATGAATTACTCAACACTGCGTTTGGCGATACAAAAGCCTTTGAAAGTGATGAAATTATTGCCCGCACTATGATCCCAATGATCATTGAAACAGTGCGTTGTTTAGAAGAAGGTATCATAGCTTCACCCGCTGAAGCGGATATGGGTCTCGTTTATGGTATTGGCTTCCCTCCATTTAGAGGAGGTGTATTCCGTTACCTTGATACCATGGGTGTCGCTAATTTTGTCGCACTAGCAGACAAATATGCTCACTTAGGTGGCCTTTATCAGGTAACAGACGCTATGCGTGAATTGGCAGCCAATAACGGTAGCTATTACCAAGCCTAATCAGTGGGAAGGAATAAAATAATGAAACAAGCCGTTATCGTAGATTGCATTCGTACTCCCATGGGCCGCTCAAAGGCTGGAGTATTTAGAAATGTACGCGCAGAAACCTTATCTGCAGAATTAATGAAAGCTCTACTGATCCGTAATCCACAGCTGGATCCCAATACCATTGAAGATGTGATCTGGGGTTGTGTACAGCAAACATTAGAGCAAGGTTTTAACATTGCTCGCAACGCCTCGCTGTTAGCAGGGATCCCAAAACAAGCGGGGGCAGTCACTGTTAACCGCCTTTGTGGATCGTCCATGGAAGCCATGCATCAAGCTGCACGCGCGATAATGACCGGCATGGGTGACACCTTTATTATTGGTGGTGTTGAGCATATGGGTCATGTGCCAATGTCACATGGGGTTGATTTCCATCCGGGTCTTGCCAATAACGTGGCAAAGGCCTCTGGTATGATGGGCTTAACCGCTGAAATGCTGGGTAAAATGCACGGTATTAGCCGTCAAATGCAAGATGAATTCGCCGTCCGCTCGCACCAACGTGCTCATGCAGCAACGATTGAAGGTCGCTTCGCGAATGAAATCCATGCCATCGAAGGTCATGATGCAACAGGTGCACTCATAAAAGTACAGCATGATGAAGTGATCCGCCCAGAAACATCATTGGAATCATTATCAGGTTTACGCCCAGCTTTTGACCCAGTTAACGGTACCGTTACCGCAGGTAGCTCTTCAGCCTTATCTGATGGTGCCTCAGCCATGTTAGTCATGGAAGAGTCAAAAGCTCGTGCACTTGGATTACCTATTCGTGCCCGTATTCGTTCTATGGCGGTGGCAGGGTGTGATGCTGCAATTATGGGTTACGGTCCAGTACCTGCAACGCAAAAAGCCTTAGCTCGTGGCGGCATCGCCATTAATGATTTAGATGTCATTGAACTCAACGAAGCCTTTGCCGCACAATCATTACCCTGCGTCAAAGATCTCGGTTTAATGGATGTAGTCGATGATAAAATTAACCTTAATGGTGGCGCAATCGCTCTAGGTCATCCATTAGGCTGCTCTGGTGCAAGGATCTCAACCACCTTGATTAATCTCATGGAAAGCAAAGATGCCACATTAGGCCTTGCCACTATGTGTATCGGTTTAGGTCAAGGTATCGCTACTGTATTTGAAAGAGTTTAATTATTAAAATCATTTAGTTAAATTATATCCCTATATGAAGCCAATCCGTTTGTGATTGGCTTTTTCTCCCTAAGATTTTCCTTCCAGCTATCTCTCTCAGTCAAAAAATCGTTACAGTTCACCTATCATCCCTTACTCTACCGCCTCTTGGTATTCTTCTGTAAATATGAAACATTAAGGTAACGCTCACGAACAATAATAATAAAATGAATTACCCTGAATACCTTAAAATCAATGAACTGCTGACACTGCAACAACCTAAATCGGAAGAACATGATGAAATGCTATTTATCCTTATTCATCAAACCTATGAGCTTTGGTTTAAACAAATTTTACACGAGCTCGATTTTCTTAAAATCAGTCTCGTTCAAGGTAATATTCCTAAATCACTACACACATTAAAACGCACCTTAACTATTTTAAAAACCTTAGTGGGTCAAGTGGATATTTTAGAAACCATGACACCACTGGAGTTTAAAAGTTTTCGAGACAGGCTTGATACCGCAAGTGGCTTTGAAAGTGCGCAATTTAGAGAAATTGAATTTGTTCTTGGTTATAAACGTGAAAATTTAATTCATATTCATGATGACATCAGCAAACAAAAGCTGATAAAACGATTAGAAGCCCCTTCCATTTGGAGTGATTTTTTATCGTTAGTGGCTACTGAAAACTATAACGTTATTCCACACTGGCAAACAGACCCCCATCTTCAAGATAATGCACTTGAAGCCTTATTGATTGAAATTTATCAGTACAACTTTCCGCTATCTCAAGTATGCGAATTACTCGTTGATCTCGATGAAGGCTTGCAAGAATGGCGTTATCGTCACGTTAAAATGGTCCAGCGTACCATAGGCACTAAAATGGGCACGGGAGGATCAAGTGGCGCTGAGTACCTCACTAAAACCTTGTTTAAACCCCTATTCCCCAGCCTGTGGAATATTCGCGCCAAACTTTAATCTAAGGTCAGAAAGTCGATAATATTATGCTTAATAACTCCGTTATATTACCAAAGCCTCCATTATTACAAGCTCACTACAGCGACTTCCAAGTAGACAGTCGCATTTTATTATCCGGGCATTCACACCAAGCCTGGCCTAATGTTGCCAAACATGGATTACTCCAAAGCTTCAATGATGCAGCTTTACACATAGATGACAAGTGGCAAGCTGCCTTTGAAAAAGCCGAAAGAGTCAGACACTTTTATGCCAATTTACTCGGTGAACCGACAAGCGAAATCACACTCGGCACTTCAACTCATGAGCTCATTTTACGGTTTTTATCTGATTTACCTCTATTAAAAACAAAAAGGCCCCATAGACCGATAAAAATTATCACCACAGATGGTGAGTTTCATTCGATGCGCAGACAACTCGATAGATTGCAAGATATTAATTTCATCATAGAAAAAGTGCCCGTTTCCCCAAGTGCAACTTTAGCAACACGCATAATTGAAAAGCTCGATGCAGCGACCGATGCAGTGATGCTCTCAGCGGTCTTTTTTTCAAGCAGTGAAATATTTAACGATATAGGTCAAGTCGCTCAAGCAGCCAAAGAGTTAACCATTCCTTGCTTAGTTGATGCTTACCACGCACTGAATGTTATTCCTTTTAATCTCAATGATTGGCAATTAAATTCAACTTTTATCATTGGTGGTGGCTATAAATACTGCCAAGCGGGTGAAGGCAATTGTTTCATGCGTCTTCCCAAGAATTATCATGGCAGTCCGTTAATTACAGGCTGGTTTGCCGAATTTGAAAGCTTGAATAAACATGCCTCTTCAGTGGGTTATGGTTTAGGTCATAGCGCATTTTCAGGCTCAACCTACGATCCCGCCAGCCACTATCGCGCTGCAGCCGTGTTTGATTTTTTTGATGAGCATCAATTGACAGATGTCGCCTTACATCAAATCAATCATGCACAAATCAAAACACTCTACACAGGTATTGAGTCCATCAAGCTAAACCCCAATGTTCTGTCCTTACCGCAACATGGTATTGAAAATAACGCTGGATTTTTATCACTCACCGCACCTCAAGCACAGATTTGGGTAAAAGAGCTCGCCAAGCACAATATTTTATGTGACAGTCGAGGCAATCAGCTCAGATTGGGCCCAGCACCTTATGTGAGTAATAATCAACTCAATGAAACACTAGAAGTGATAGAGCATCTTCATCATAAAATCCTAACCAACCCACCAATACACTCATCACTCTAAAATACAACCCAAGAGGAGTTGGTAAGCACTCACACTCATTAAAAGTTTTTATTAATGTACTGCTGTCGATAATGCTTGGGCGTTGCTCCCACCCAACGTTTAAAAGCTTTATAAAATGCAGCGGGAGTGGAGAACCCGAGCAAATAAGCGATTTCGCTGAATGTCAGTGTCGTTTCTCTCACATAGCTAACCGCTAAACCTCGCCTAGTGGTATCCATAATGGTTTGATAATTGGTTGATTCTTGATAAAGGCGTCGCCTTAGCGTCCAAGACGTAGTGCCTAACAGTTGCGCCATTTCATCAATGTTCGGCATTTTCCCCACTAAATGTTGGCTCATTTTATCGGCCACTTTAACTTGCCAAGTCTGATTATCAATCAAGCGTGCTCTTTGTGTGTCACACATGGTTTTTGCCAATAAAAAGCTCGCCATACAGCCATCAGCTAATGAAAGCGATAAACACGTTTTATTAAACACTAAGCCATTAAAGTGAGAATTAAAAATAACAGGACAAGAAAAAAACGCTTCATAAAGAGCGGGATCCGCTGGCTCAGGATATTCAATATGTACCGCCTTTAAAAAGGGCTTTGACTGCTTAGGTAATTTTTCCCATCGAGATTGTAATAAACAAAGCCAGCTGGCCAACACCGAATCGACCACAAAAAAATTATATTGGTTATAAGGAGCGATCGAATAAAAAGATAATCTGCCCTCTGACACATTAAAACACGACTGGCCACGAATATTATCGCTAAGCAAAATTTCATACTCAGCAAATAACTTCGCCATGTCCGCCATATTATTTGCTGCCATGGCTGCAAAGCCTAATACGCCATAATACTGAAAGCCGCTATTTCGCCCCATCTCTAGCCCCAAATCAGCACGCCCAGTAAGTTCAATAGCATCAAAACCTAGTCGCATATACTTAGGAATGGCAATACGACCATTATGAGCAGCAAGCTGCTGAATTGAAATATGATATTTATTCAACAAAGGGGTTAAGTCATACCCTAACTGCTCCACGGTAAAATCCATTTGTTGAATAAAATTAACTGAAATATCCCCTAAACTTATTTTAATTTCACTCACAAATGGCCACCTCAAACATGTATCAATTAAAAATAAAAGTGCTAACTAAGGATAATAAATTGTAGCGACAATGTCTTGTTTGAAGGCTAGTCTCTCGCTAAATTGAATGTAAAGAATAAATATATTATCGAGTGAAGCATGCAAACAACCAATCCATACCCCCATTTACTGAGTCCATTAGATCTTGGGTTTACCCAAATCAAAAATCGTGTCTTGATGGGATCTATGCATACAGGCTTAGAAGAAACGCCTAATGGCTTTGCTCGTATGGCGGCCTACTTTAAAGAACGAGCTGCTGGAGGCGTCGGACTCATTGTCACTGGGGGATTTGGACCAAATCCAGAAGGCGCAGTATTTCAAGGTGGCGCCAAAATGGACTCCATCAAGGAAGCTGAAAAGCACAAAGTGGTTACTCAGGCCGTTCATGATGCTGGGGGAAAAATTTGCATGCAAATTTTACATGCGGGCCGTTATGCCTATAGTAAAGAGCCCGTAGCCCCATCGGCTATTCAAGCGCCTATCAATCCCGCTAAGCCCCGCGCCCTAAGCCGTGAAGAAGTACATAAACAAATTGATGATTTTGTTAATTGTGCCAGCCTCGCCCAATATGCCCACTACGATGGCGTCGAGATCATGGGCTCTGAAGGTTATCTGATTAATCAATTTATTGTTGAACGAACGAATCAGCGTGATGATGAATGGGGCGGCAGCTTTGAAAATCGGATCCGCTTTCCACTGGAAATAGTGCGTCAAGTAAGAGAGAAAGTCGGCCCTAACTTCATCATTATTTATCGTCTTTCCATGTTAGATCTCATTGAAAAAGGCAGTACGTGGCAAGAAGTGGTTCACCTTGCCAAAGCGATAGAGCAAGCAGGTGCCACTATCATTAACACAGGGATCGGCTGGCATGAGGCAAGAGTCCCTACCATAGTCACCAAAGTACCAAGAGCCGCGTTTACAAAAGTCACTGAAAAACTCAAAGGTGAAGTCGCTATTCCACTCATCACCACTAATCGAATTAATACGCCTGAGGTGGCAGAATCCGTATTAGCTCAAGGCCATGCCGATATGGTTTCAATGGCCCGTCCTTTCTTGGCCGATCCAGAATTTGTCAATAAAGCCATGGCCAATCAAGCCGATGAAATCAATACCTGCATAGGCTGTAATCAAGCCTGTTTAGATCATACCTTTAGCATGAAACTCACCACTTGCCTAGTTAATCCGCGAGCTTGCCATGAAACCGAGCTTGTTTATATCAAGTCATCTATCAGTAAACGTATTGCCGTCGTCGGCGCAGGTCCAGCAGGGCTGGCTTTTGCCACAGTCGCTGCACAACGTGGCCATAGTGTCACCTTATTTGACGATAAGGCTGAAGTGGGCGGCCAATTTAATATTGCCAAACTAATCCCCGGTAAAGAAGAATTTTTCGAAACCTTACGTTATTTCAAAACCATGACGCAAAAACTGAATGTTGAAACGGTACTGAATAAACGCATCACAGCAAAAGAGCTGGTTGAACAAGGCTATGATGATATTGTCCTCGCCACAGGTATTCACCCTCGCACTCCAGAAATAGAAGGCATAACGCATTCAAAAGTCCTGAGCTATCTGGATGTACTGCAAGACAAAAAATCGGTAGGACAAAAAGTGGCTATCATAGGCGCTGGTGGAATAGGCTTTGATGTCGCAGAATATTTAACTCACGATTCAAGTCTTTCATCCAGTTTAAATATCGATGCCTTCATGAATGAATGGGGCGTCGATTTAAACATGGAACATCGAGGCGGTTTAATCCCCGCAAAACCTGTCACCTCCCATCGTAAAGTGTATTTATTACAACGTAAACCAACCAAAGTCGGCGCAGGCCTTGGCAAAACATCCGGTTGGGTTCATAGAGCTGGACTAGCAGCCAAAGAAGTCAATATGCTCAATAGTGTCGAGTATGAAAAAGTCGATGATAACGGCCTACATATTCGTATTGCGGGGGAGCCTCAAATATTGGATGTTGATAATGTCATTGTGTGTGCTGGCCAAGAACCATTAAGAGAACTACAAAACCAATTAGAAGATGCCAAGCAAACCGTTCATCTCATTGGTGGCGCCGATGTTGCCGCAGAGCTTGATGCTAAACGCGCCATTAAACAAGGCTGTGAATTGGCCGCTACGTTATAATCAAGGCATTGTATTTATGCAATAAAAGATGGTATACATAAGTTACCATCTTTTAAAAGCGCGCTAGTTTAAAAGGGCTAAGCATAAATGGAATTACACTTACTCGCCGACAAACCTGAATTCATTCCCCAAATAGCCAAATGGTACAGTGACGAATGGGGCTATATAGATGAGAATATAGGTGAAAGTATAGATGCAGGCCGCAGCACTGAAGCCTTGGCGCTCAAATTAACCGACTACCTTAATCGAGATACCTTACCGCTCATAGTCCTTATTACAGACAATGACAACTTGTTAGGCGCCGCACAGCTCAAATTCCATGAAATGGACATTTACCCCGACAAAGAACATTGGCTAGGTGGCGTTTATATTGATGAAACCTTTCGAGGGCAAGGTCTAGGGACGAGACTGATAAATCAAGTCATCACACTCGCCAAGCAACATCAAATCCCATACTTATACTTGCAGACAGAAGATAAAAGTGGTGGCCTGTATGCCCAACTTGGTTGGCAACCGATTGAACATGTCACTTATAAAAATGTCGATGTTCTTGTGATGGAAAAAACCTTATGACCCCCGCAATTAAGCAATTAACCCGCAATGACATTTCATTTACCCTACATGAATATCAACACAACCCCAATAGCTCATCTTATGGATTAGAAGCCGCTGAAAAAATCGGAGTTCAAGCCGAATATGTGTTTAAAACCTTAGTAGCACAAACTGATAATGCCATATTAGTGGTTGCCATTATTCCCGTAAGCTCAACGCTCAATTTAAAGCAATTGGCAAAAGCGGCTAACAGTAAAAAAGCCCATATGGCTAAACCTCAAGATGTGCTGCGTAGCACAGGGTATGTATTAGGTGGTGTCAGCCCTATTGGCCAAAAAAAACAACTTGCTACTTTTATTGATAGCTCTGCCAGTCAATTGACCAGTCTGTATATCAGTGGCGGAAAACGCGGTTTAGATATAGAACTTAGTCCCAATGATTTATATTGTATCACTCAAGCAAAATGGGCAGCACTCACGTCATGAAATAATACAGCAAAATATCAATATAAACTGACTCTGATTATCAATTCTAATCGTTAAATTCAGATACAGGATAGACAATCACTTAATTCAGTACCCTAGCCATTATTATTTTTCAAGTGTTCCACGTGGAACACTTATCATGTTGAACTTATCCGACTTTTAAATAGAGTTGGAAATTACTACAAGCTAGCGTAAAATTGCCTCTCTATTTTATTCGTGTGATAAAGAACAATACATTATGAGCGACATTTTTGAAACTGACAGCTTTGACACAGCACAGCACCAGCTTGATGCATTGGGCCTTCGTTGCCCAGAGCCCGTAATGATGCTCAGAAAATCTGTCCGTCGCCTAAGTGATGGAGAAACATTATTGGTCATTGCCGATGATCCTGCAACGACTCGCGATATTCCCAGTTTTTGTGAATTTATGGATCATACTCTCATTACGAGTGATACCTCAGTATTACCTTACCGATACCTGATTAAAAAAGGATCCGCGTAACAAATTGGCAATCTCCAACATAAGATTGCCAGCCCCTTCCCTTCCATCTTAATACTCGTTTTATCCCCCTCTTAATACCCGAGTGAAATCAAGGTACAAGCTTCACTTAAGTATATATTCCTTTTTATAATTAATTGAAACAAAATTGAGGTATTAATGTTAATGATTTTGTGCGATAAATAACGCCAAATAAATAAGCTGTCATTGGGTTTTTAATAATGAAAAAAAGATTGACTCCCTTAAGCATCGCCATCGCACTTGGCTTGCAATTCGGTATTCACACATCCACTTTTGCCACTGAAGAAGAGACACAGAAATGGCAGGTTAATGCCCCTGAAGGAGCACCACTGGATAAAATCAACATTACGGTCAATGAAGGCACATGGATGAATGTCAGTGTGAGTCCCGATGGTCAACACATCATTTTTGATTTACTCGGTGACATTTATCAAATGCCCATTAAAGGCGGCCAAGCAAAAGTTCTCGCCAGCGGCATAGCTTGGCAAATGCAACCTGTCTATAGTCCCGATGGAAAGTGGATAGCCTTTACCTCCGATGAAGATGGTGGGGACAATATTTGGATAATGAAAGCCGATGGCAGTGAAAAACGCGCTATCACCACAGAAACATTTCGATTACTCAATAGCCCAGCATGGAGCCCTGACTCACAATACTTAGTCGCACGTAAACACTTTACCGGCAGTCGTAGTTTAGGTGCTGGTGAAGTCTGGTTATATCATGTTGCAGGCGGCGATGGTGTCAAGTTAACAGAGCGCCCCAATGAACAAAAAGACTTAGGCGAACCAGCCTACTCACCCGATGGCCGCTATATCTATTTCAGCCAAGATGCCACACCAGGAAAAACCTTTCACTATTCTAAAGACTCGGTGAAAGGTATTTATAAAATTAAACGATACGATACGCAAACAGGCGACATCGACATTCTTATTGAAGGTACAGGTGGCGCTATAAGGCCAACTCCCAGCCCAGATGGCAAAAAACTGGCCTATATCAAACGAGACGACTTTCAATCATCCCTCTATTTACTCGATTTAGCCTCAGGAAAAACAGAGCTGTTGTATGACAAGTTAGACAGAGACATGCAAGAGACTTGGGCCATTCACGGTGTCTATCCTCATATGTCTTGGACACCAGATAATAAAACACTCATATTTTGGGCTAACGGTAAAATTAATCAATTCAATTTAGCATCAAAACGAGCGCAAGTGATCCCTTTTAGCCTTGATGTCAAACGCTCCATTCAACCTGCGGTTCGCTTTCAACAAGATATCGATAAAGATGAATTTAATGTAAAAATGCTACGCATGGCACAGATCTCCCCCAATGGAGAACAAGTCATCTTTGAAGCATTAGGTAAACTCTGGCTCAGAGATCTAAAAGATGAAAAACATACTCGTCTCACCACACTCGCTCCAAAGTTGAGAGAACTCTATCCTCAGTGGTCTAGAGATGGTAAAAATATTGTCTTCACAACATGGGATGATAAACAGCAAGGAAGCATTCGTGTAATCAATGTAGAGACCCAAAAAGTCACCACCTTAACCCAAGAACCCGGTAAGTATGTTGAGCCGACCTTTTCGCCCAATGGTGAATTAATCGTATATCGCAAGGTAAAAGGTGGCTACCTGACCTCACCAACATGGTCTCAAAATACGGGGCTCTATCGTCTCGATATCAAAACAAAACAAACTAAGAAAATCACATCAACAGGACATCAACCCCAATTTGGCGCCAGTTCGAATAGGGTTTATTTTATGGATTCTGGAGAAACACCTGAATTAGCATCCATTAACTTAGACGGTTTCGACAAAAAAATTCATTACACAAGCAAGCATGCCACCGAGTTTAGGCTATCTCCCAACGGTAAGGAACTCGCCTTTGCTGAACGTTTTAAAGTGTGGATTACGCCTTTTGCTAAACATGCAGAAACCATTGAGATTGGCCCCAAGGCGACGAACTTACCTGTAAGACAACTCAGTGTTCGAGCCGGTGAAAGCATCAGCTGGAGTGGCGATAATCAACAAGTGTATTGGACCCTTGGCCCCGAGCTATATCAAGTTAATATTGATAATAGTTATATCAAACAAGATGCAAAATTCGAACCTGAAGAACCTCAAATCACCGACTTAGGTTTCACACAAAAAGCAGATGTTCCACGTGGAACCATTGCTTTTGTGGGCGGAAAGATTATCACCATGCAAGGTGATAAGGTCATAGAAAACGGCACAGTCATCGTCAAAAATAACCATATCGTCAAACTGGGTAAGGCAAAAGACATCGATGTGCCAACTTATGCACAAGTCATCGACATCAGCGGAAAAACCTTAATGCCAGGATTATTTGATGCTCATGCTCATGGGGCGCAAGCAGAAGATGAAATCATTCCCCAACAAAACTGGCAGCAATTTTCAAACTTATCGCTAGGCGTGACAACTATCCATGATCCTTCCAATGATACAACTGAAATATTTGCCGCGGCCGAACAACAAAAAGCAGGACTGATCACAGCACCGAGGTTATTCTCAACTGGCACTATTCTCTATGGCGCAAACCTTCCAGGTTATACTTCTCACGTTGATTCACTCGATGATGCTAAATTTCATCTAGAACGATTGAAAAAAGTGGGGGCTTTTAGTGTCAAAAGTTACAACCAACCGAGACGTGATCAACGTCAGCAAGTCATTGCAGCCGCTCGCGAGTTAGAAATGATGGTCGTTCCTGAAGGCGGTAGTTTATTACAACATAATCTAACCATGGTAGCTGACGGTCATACTACAGTTGAGCACTCTTTACCTGTCGCCAAAATTTATCAAGACATTGAACAATTTTGGAGCCAAACAAAAGTCGGATACACGCCTACACTAGTGGTGGCCTACGGAGGGATTTCAGGTGAACATTACTGGTATGATAAAACCGATGTGTGGAGCCATCCAAGACTATCTCAATATGTGCCAGCCGATATTCTTAATGCACGCTCAATGCGCCGAACCAAAGCTCCCGATGAACACTACAATCACTTTGCTGTTGCAAGAGTGGCCAAACAGCTTAATGATGTCGGTATTCATCCCAATATCGGCGCCCATGGGCAACGTGAAGGCTTAGCGGCACACTGGGAAATGTGGATGTTCGCACAAGGGGGAATGGATAATCTCGATGTACTCAAAACGGCAACCATTAATCCCGCGATGACATTTGGTATGGATAAACAGCTAGGTTCTATTGAAGTGGGTAAACTGGCCGATTTAATCGTAATTGATGGCGATCCACTCAACAATATTCGCACCACAGATAAAGTCATTTATACCATGGTCAATGGCAAGCTGTATAACAGTGAAACCATGAACCTCATCAATCAAAATAATGAAACTGAGCGGCAATCTTTTTATTTTGAATAGATAAATCATTTTCATTTAAAAAGAGTTACCAAAACTAAAAAAGCAGATGTTCCACGTGGAACATCTGCTTTTTTGTTCAATAAAACTATCCTTCACTGTAACAAAAACAATCTAAAGTATGGTCATTCACCATGCCCACCGCTTGCATGAATGCATAACAAATCGTGGGCCCAACAAAATTAAAGCCCAGTTTTTTTAATGCCTTGGACATCGCTAAAGACTCTTTAGTTTGAGCGGGAATTTCAGAGCCATGAACAAAAGCATTAAATTTGACTTCACCACCAACAAAACTCCATAAAAAATCAGAGAAATTATGGCCTTCATTAATGAATGCCATATAAGCTCGCGCATTTTTGATAATAGAGTTAACCTTCAATCGATTACGGACGATACCGGTATCTTGCATCAGAGACTCAATTTTTGCTTCATCAAATAAAGCAATTTTAGCAGGGTCAAATTGAGCAAAAGCAGCCTCATAATTAGCCTGTTTTTTTAAAATCGTTAACCAAGACAAACCCGCTTGTTGTCCATCTAAGCATAATTTAGCAAAGAGTTCTTGGCTATCATACACAGGCCTGCCCCACACTTTGTCATGGTAGTCTTGATATTGAGGATCTTCGCTTACCCATTGACACCGCTGTATATCCATTACTTTCTCCCTAATTAAACAACAAAAACTAAAGATAACCCCCAGTGATGTTGATCGCAATATTGACTCATTTTTTCTATCGTATGAGTAAACTGACGACAATTAAATTTAAACATAACGGCTTGAGCCTGTATTAATAACCACACCTTAATTATAAAGGAATAGCACACATTTAGTTTTTTATAGTGTAACGTTAAGTCATATATAAAGTGATTGATATACAGTGCTTTAAAATGTAAATATGTCTAATTCTGCATTTTGCTTTACATCTTGAGACAATGTTAACGTTAAACACTGCATTAAATATTTCCTCTGTTTGGCCACTCATGTTCTTTTCAACCAATATACGCTTGTGGCATCTGGTAAAAAATAACCGACATAGGGTATAATCAGTCCCATTTTCTATTAGGGCCTGGCGCAACAAAAATGACGACCAAACACGACGTAAAAACATTTCAGGGCTTTATTCTTACCCTGCAGGAATATTGGGCACAGCAAGGTTGTGCAATAGTACAACCTTTAGACATGGAAGTAGGCGCGGGAACATTCCATCCACAAACCTTCTTACGTTCATTAGGCCCAGAGCCAATGAGCAGCGCTTATGTCCAACCGTGTCGTCGACCCACTGATGGCCGTTATGGTGAAAACCCTAATCGCTTACAACATTACTATCAATTTCAGGTGGTATTAAAGCCTTCACCAGATAACATTCAAGAATTGTATTTAGGCTCTCTTGAAGCGCTAGGCGTCGATACTCAAGTGCATGATATTCGTTTTGTCGAAGATAACTGGGAATCCCCTACATTGGGTGCTTGGGGCTTAGGTTGGGAAGTTTGGCTAAATGGTATGGAAGTCTCTCAATTTACTTACTTCCAACAAGTTGGCGGCTTAGAATGCAGTCCTGTTACTGGTGAAATCACCTATGGTCTGGAACGTCTTGCCATGTACATTCAAGAAGTCGACAGTGTATACGATCTTGTCTGGACTGATGGCCCTATGGGACGCGTCACCTATGGTGATATTTTCCATCAAAATGAAGTGGAACAATCCACTTATAACTTTGAGCATGCTGATGTTGATGTGTTATTTCGCACCTTCGATGATTGTGAAAAAGCATGCCAAACATTATTAGCATTAGAGAAGCCTTTGCCATTGCCCGCCTATGAGCAAGTCATGAAAGCCTCTCATGCGTTTAATTTACTCGATGCCCGTCATGCTATTTCAGTCACTGAGCGCCAACGTTATATTTTACGTGTGCGCACCTTAGCCAAAGGTGTGGCAGAGTCTTATTATCAAGCCCGTGAAGCTTTAGGCTTCCCAATGTGTAAGTAGAGGTAAAAAAAATGAATGTTGAAAACTTACTCATTGAAGTAGGCACTGAAGAACTTCCACCAAAAGCCCTGCGTACGCTCGCTACCGCTTTTTTGAATAACTTCAAAGAAGAACTGACGAAAGCTCAATTACATTTTGAGTCCAGTCAATGGTACGCCGCGCCGCGCCGTCTGGCTTTTTCTATTCAAGGTTTAGCCACAGCTCAGCAAGATAAAGTAGTTGAAAAACGTGGTCCCGCAATAGCGCAAGCATTTGATAATGAAGGTAATCCAACCAAAGCCGCCCAAGGTTGGGCACGAGGTAATGGCATCAGTGTTGAGCAAGCCGAACGCTTAGTAACCGATAAAGGTGAATGGTTACTGCATAAAGCGTCAGTGGTAGGTGTAGCCACTAAGTCACTGATCCCAGATATGGCCCAACGTGCGCTCGATAAACTGCCCATTCCTAAACCTATGCGTTGGGGCAGCAATAAAACCCAGTTTATACGCCCCGTACACACAGTCACTATGTTATTAGGCAGTGATATTGTCGAAGGCGAGTTATTAGGCGTACAGTCTAATCGTATTATTCGTGGTCATCGCTTTATGGGACAAGCCAGTTTTGAACTGGATCATGCCGATAATTATCTACAAGCGTTAAAAGAGCAAGGTAAAGTGCTCGCCGATTATGAAGCGCGTAAGCAAATCATTCAAACCGATGCTCAAGCCGCTGCCTTAAAGATTAATGGCGTCGCCGATCTTGAAGATGAACTACTCGAAGAAGTAACCTCACTCGTCGAGTGGCCAGTGGTATTAACAGCTAACTTCGAAGAGAAGTTTTTGGATGTGCCTGCCGAAGCCTTAGTCTATACCATGAAAGGCGATCAGAAATACTTCCCTGTTTTTGATAACAAGGGCGCACTACTGCCTCACTTCATTTTTGTGACTAACATTGAGTCCAAAGATCCCGAGCAAATTATCTCTGGTAATGAAAAAGTCGTTCGTCCTCGCTTAGCCGATGCAGAGTTTTTCTTTGAAACAGATAAAAAACAAACGCTTGAGTCACGTCTTAAAAGCTTAGAAACCGTTGTCTTTCAAAAGCAATTAGGCACGTTAAAGCAAAGAGTAGAGCGCATATCAGCGCTGGCAGGTTTTATTGCACCGCTCATCAATGCCAATGAAATCGACGCAGCCCGTGCTGGATTACTCTCTAAATCTGATTTAATGAGTAACATGGTCATGGAGTTCACTGATATTCAAGGCACTATGGGTATGCATTATGCTCGCCTCGATGGTGAAAATGAAGCCGTCGCCAAAGCCATTGAAGCCCAGTACAAGCCTAAGTTCTCCGGTGATAGTGTTCCCACAGAGCCTGTGAGTATCGCCCTTGCATTGGCAGAAAAACTCGATACGTTAGTGGGGATTTTCGGTATTGGCCAAGCCCCTAAAGGTGCAGCCGATCCTTTCGCACTAAGACGTGCCACTATCGGCATTTTACGCATTATCGTCGACAATAAATTGCCTCTTGATTTGACAAGCCTCATTGCTAAAGCGCAAAGCCTACACGGTACAAACTTAAGCAATGACAACGCGGCCGAACAAGTCCTTGAATTCTTTATGGCGCGTTTCCGCGCTTGGTACCAAGATAAAGGCATTAATGTCGATGTAATTTTATCAGTATTAGCCCGTCGCCCAACCAAGCCTGCTGATTTTGATAGCCGTATTCAAGCTGTGACGCATTTCAGAGCCCTGAATGAAGCCGCCTCACTTGCCGCAGCAAACAAACGAGTATCCAATATTTTGGCAAAAGTGGAAGGCGAATTGCCCGGCAATATCGATGCCAGCCTGCTTACAGAAGCCGCTGAAATCGCGCTTTCAAAGCAACTCAACGCGCTACAGCCACAACTCGCCCCTTTGTTTGCATCGGGTGATTACCAACAAGCCTTAAGCTTATTGGCCGCATTGCGTGACAGTGTCGACACCTTCTTTGAAGATGTCATGGTGATGTGTGATGATGTGGCACTTAAGAATAATCGTTTAGCCTTACTGACTCAGCTACGTAACGAGTTTTTACACGTCGCCGATATTTCACTGTTGCAAGGCTAGATGTTAACCATTGCAGAGTAATGGTTAATCAATAACAATGCTCGCTTTTTATCATAAAAAGCGAGCATTCTATATAGCCTCCAGCTAAATCAAAAACCTCAGCTAAGTGAAAAGCCTTAATCGTATAAATGATCAGAGCCACAACTTAGATTGTTATCAAGCTTGTGACTCACCTTATCAAGTAAAGAGTACGCTACTTTGGCATCATTAATGTAATGTTCTTTTTAACCGGCGGTTTACCTCCATTCTGTGCCCAGCGTGCGTCGCTATATAAACCAAAATAGGGTTCATAAGCAGCGTAGGGATTACCACTTCCAGCCCCATTTTCATTAAACATTTCATCAAATAAGATCTGCGTAGGAACCGCGATCCCTGTAGGCAAAGTTGATGATTGAGCAGCCTGAAATGCATTGATGACAGCATTATCAACAACCCCAGCCCAGTGCTCATTGGCATACTCCGAATGGGTACAATATTGCGCAGAGGTAGGGCAAACTGTTGGCCAACCAAATTCGCCGATTTGCAATGAAATCGGCTGCGCTGCAGTATTACCAATATCCGCTGCGGCAAACGCATCGGCAACTTGAGAATACATACTCGCAAAAAAACGTTTGGTTTTTATCTGCATCGATTGATCGGTTTCAAGCACCTTTGGATTTAAAACAATCTCATTACCATTCGCATCATAACTGTGTGACCATAGTAAGCCATATGAATGTAAATAAAAGGGTGTCGCAGATAAGTAAGGGTTATTGACAATATTTTTATCATATTGATAAATAGCACTCATCACTCGCCAAAGATTGCAAAATTGATAGCTCGTATCAGTAGGGCAGACTTTTTGTGGTGGATAACTGAGTTTATTTCGCCCCATAAATGTCCAAATGTTATTATTAGTCGTGCTAGCCCCATTAGGAGTATCTATGGTAATTGCGCCACCATAAGTATCACTTTGCACTTTAAAATTAATCGATAAATAAATACGCTTTAACACCGCACCATATCTATCCACCAAGCTTTTATTATCAGTAAATTGAACTGATGTTTGGGGAGGGACGGGCGTTGAAGGTGGAACATAACTCCCAGAGAGTACCGTCCCAAAGGCATTGATTGAACGTACATAAGTATCAGAAAATGTTTTACTTGTCAGCATGCCTTTCGTTTGCTCATTGCCGAGCATCATCACACTCACCTTATTCAAAAAAGCGGTGTATAACTTTTCAGTCTTGCCATTCAGTGACACATCAGTATCAAGCACGGCTAAATGCTTCATCATATAAATATAAGCTTCTAACTTGCCAATATTAGGATCGAGATTGCCGGGTTTTTGTACTTCATCACCATCTGCGAGTCCCCAAATGACTTGTAAGTTATTGTTAACCGCACCTAACGCGAACGCACACCAATTATTGAGTGCTGAGGGGGAGAGAGACAATGTCCCCCCATCCTCGTATTGGGCGTAATCAGGATTACACTTTACCGTGTTCTGAGCAGAAAAAGGATAAGGAACATTCGCTATCGTACCATTACCAAAATCAGTAAAGGTTTTCACTATGGTAAAACCTTCTTTCTTAATAAGATCGAGTCCATGCGTAATGTCTCTTGGTGTATACATTAAAGGATTCTTATCAGCTTTATCACCAAATAAGGCACCCATTTTCCCTTGGCCCGCAGGCGTATTGGCTTGAATACTAAATTGAAGTGAAGAAGTTGAAGCATTAAGGTTATTGCTACTAAAAGTCACTTGACCTGATTTCGCTGTACTTCCAGTGACTTTCCCTGCAGTCAATGCAAGCGTACAACTTTTTTTACTGACTGAAATAGTACATGCTTGCTGTGTAAAAGTGAGTAGCCCCCCACTTCCTGTCGCTGTCACAAGGGTATCACTTGAAACGGGTTTACTCGCATTAATTGTGATGACACCTTGTCCCTGACTGGACAGTGGATTCGGTGTTAACGATGGTGTTAATACAATATTAGTACCCGTTTTACCCTGAACATTGAAACTTAAAGAAGGAACAGAAAGCTGACTATCATTAGTCGTAAAAGATACAGTCCCTGATTTAGCGGTGTTATTTGCGACCGTTGCTGCAGTGATGGGTAAAGTACAACGGGTTTGGTTGGTAGAAATAGTGCAAGAGGATTGCGAGAATGTCAGTAAATTACCGCTTTCTTTCGCTGTCACAACAAGATCACTAGCAGGAGATTGGCTCGCAGTAATGGTGACTGAGCCAACATCTTGACTCAATAAAGGCGATGGAGTTATCGCAGGAGTCAGTGAAATACTGCTTGAGCTATTATTACTGCCACCAGAACCGCCACCGCAAGCCACTAACAGTAATGAGAAAGCAAAATAAAATAAATAAAATAATGTTCTAATTGAGAAGTTCACTATAATAACCTTATAACTGCTATTAATTAAAGTATTCTCAAATCACTTTTATCATTTAAAATAAGACAAATAGTGTTTAATGAAAAACTCAGATAATAGATATTAATTTTGAAAAGTGTTTAAATGAAGTTTAAAACTATTTTTTTAACACTAAATTGACGTAATGCTTTACTCTTGACACTTTCCCTACTAGAAGAGGAGTGTGCGAAGTAAAAACAGCCCATATCGTAAGCAAAATATAAAGAAATGCTATGTTATTAGGAATAACCGTCAATAAAAGTAAAGGAAATTAACAATAATAAACACTAATTAACTTACACAAACCTCAAAAAAGACAAACATTATCATTAAACAAGCAACATTTATCAAAAGAAAATTAATTCAATAACTTTAATTAAATAGAGAATATAACACCACTAAATCAGTTCACTAAAAAAAATATCAAGTTAATCTTAAATTCTATTTTATTTATAATGAACTTCATACTAAAGACACCCTAAATACTCGGTATAAATAAGTTGAAAAAATCCAACAAACATAAAGAAGAAAATGATAACAAAAAAAAATGTTATACTAACGACAAACAATGCGAACGTTTACTTATTATACAAAATAATGAATTAAGTATAGAGCTTAGACATAGTAAAAAGTAAGGCTGTCATCATACCAAAAACAAATATTAATAAACTTTAAAGCATAACCGAATCAAGTTCATTCTAATTGAAATAATTAAGAAAAATCAGGATAAAGTCGACAAGCACTAACTATTTATTTAAAATTAATATTTTTATAACAAGTAGACAAAATGTCATTCATCACTAAAATAAATTATAAAATCATATTGACCCTAGGGCTGTTGTGTATGAGTAATACCATCTCTGCAGCAGGGTATTTAACTTCCCTGAATAACCCAGAGGCCACGATTACCTCCGTTTTTACTCATGCTGAAGGCCATGTCACATTAATGGTATCAGGCATAACCTTGAATCCAGATAAATGTGCAGATATCGGCCGTGTGCATATTCAAGCTGACTTACCCGGACATAAAAATTTAGTTTCAGCAGCACTAACGGCCTTCGCTTCTGGCAAGAAGGTCGGCTTTTACAGCACGGGCTGTGAAATTATTCCTTTCTGGGGGGGCACAAGTACGCGCCCTGTCATCAATAGTTTATGGATTAAGTAAATATCCAATGGCGAATATCGCAATACTTAGATTGCCATATTCGCCATCAATTCTTAAACATAAAATAAAGTCTTTTCGCCAGAGACTATAGGGATATATTAAAGGCGTCCTATTTCTGAATTCACACAAGATAAGATTGCCCCAAAGTGAAAAGGCACTCACGACCTTTCATTAAGCGAAGCTTAATGAATAAAAAAGCCACCAGCCTTTAGTCAAAAGTCCACTCCTCAACGGGTATGTTAACCCTAGGTTCTACATTTTTTAACACCGAGTTAAAAGACCTAATTCAGACTTATCGCGCCTATACTGCCGCCCTATTGCCATGTTAGATTAGCCCACTTTTTCATACTCAAGATCGCCAATTTCACCTCGGAGTACTTTTCGTGAAGCTTAAACTTGTCGGCAGCTCGCTGATCATTGCAGGGACCGCATTAGGGGCAGGAATGCTTGCCATTCCTATGGTACTGGCTCAATTTGGCCTAATATGGGCCACGCTATTAATGTTATTTATTTGGCTCGGTACCACTTATGCGGCATTATTATTGTTAGAAGCCAGCGTAAAAGTCGGTCGAGGTGTCAGCATGAGTAATGTTGCCAGAGATACGCTGGGGGTTGGAGGACAGCTCGTCACGAATATCCTGCTTTACGCATTATTGGTTTGCTTGATGATGGCTTATATTATTGGCGCGGGCGATCTTATTCAAAACATTGCCACCAGCTTTGGCTTTAACTTAAGTAAAACCACCGCACAAATCAGTTTTACGTTTATCACAGGGCTCATTGTCTCTTGTGGCACCGCTGTCATTGATAAGTTTAACCGGCTGCTTTTTGCAGGCATGTTGCTGGCCTTACTCATCACCTTTGCACATTTAGTCCCCAATCTATCACTGAGCAGCTTAGGCCAAGTGGTCACCCATGATAATCTTGCATTAGTTAAAACGAGCTCGGTACTCTTTACCAGTTTTTGTTTTTTAGTGGTGATCCCGTCACTGGCGACTTATAACAAAGAAGCCAGTAAGAGTGAGCTTAAAAATATGTTACTGCTCGGCTCGATTATTCCGCTGATCTGTTACCTTTTATGGCTCTATGCCGTCGTCGGTAACCTTCCAGCGGAGCAATTATTACATTTTAGAAATGTCTCAGAGCTAATTTCAGCCTTGAGTATACAATATCAAAACCTTGAGTTGATTTTGTCTATCTTCACCGCATTAGCCCTGCTTACCTCCTTTCTCGGCGTGGCATTAGCACTATTTGATCAAAACACTGATGTGATTAAAAGCACGAAAGCCATCACCTTTATGATGACATTTGTGCTGCCATTGGCAGGCGCAATATTGGCACCAGAACAATTTTTAAATACACTAAGCTATGCGGGCATTATTCTGGTTTTTTTAGCCATTTTCATTCCCATGGCAATGGTGTTAAGTGTTAGAAAGCAAGCCTTTGGTGAACATATTTATCAAGCTGGCGGCGGCGTACCCGCTATGGTTACCTTACTTATGTTTGGTACCTTGATGCTGTTTGTACAGTATTTATAGATCTTTTTCTTTTAAAAAACAGTAAAAACCATTAAGGGAGTATTCATCGGCTCCCCTAATGCTAAGCAACCCTTTTAACACCGCTTATACCAACAGAATTTCTATCCATATCCTCACCAGATAACGCTAATTCGCCCATTTTCAATTCCAAAGACCCTCTCCATCAGTAAAGTACGGTTTTTAGAAAACACTATATATCTCCACATAAAGATACTTGACACAAACATTTTTTGCTGTATGTTTGATTAAAGTATCTTAACGTAAAGCATCTTTAAAGAGAGATAATTAATCGTCAAGAGCTTCTTATTAAAAAAATAGACATTTAGGGAAAAAACTATGAAAGATTTAATTCAAGTAGCAGGGATCATCGATGCAACAGAAGCACAACTCCTCGCAGAAGAAGGCGTCCATTGGTTAGGATTTCCATTACGATTACCATCAGGTAAAGACGATATTACTGAAGAAGCAGCAACAAACATCATCTCAAGTTTATCTTCGCCTCAAGCAGGGGTATTGATTAGCTATATGACAAAAGCCGATGAAGTAAGCGCCTTTTGTGATGAACTGGGTGTCAAAGCTGTACAACTTCATGGTGATGTAGAAGTCGCGGAACTCAAAAAACTCAAACTTAACCGCCCAGATCTTTATGTATTAAAAAGCCTAGTTGTCAAAGAGGATAATGCCGAAGAACTACTCAAGCTTGTTGATGACTGTGCTGAATATGTCGATATGTTTATCACCGATACCTTCAACCCTAAAACAGGTGCAAAAGGGGCAACAGGACTCACGCATAATTGGGATGTCAGTGCTGAATTGGTCCGTCGCTCCCCTAAACCTCTCATGATGGCAGGTGGACTTACCGCAGAAAATGTAGCAGATGCAATTAGAAAAGTCCGTCCCGCCGCCGTTGATGCTCACACAGGATTAGAAGGAACTAACGGACGAAAAGACAGAGAAAAAATCAAAAAATTCGTCTCTGAATCACGCAGCGCTTTTGCAGAAATAGCCTAAATATAAAATAAATGAGCGTATTGCTGCCCAATCTCCCAGCGATGCGCTCTAAAATCGATTACTTAATACTTAATACTCAATACTGGATATAACATCATGAATACTGGCCAAGCAATTCATTTACTCCCCCAAACTAATCAATTACGTGCTCTTCATTCTATCATTAGAAACAAACATGCGACTCAAGATGACTTCGTTTTCTATTCCGACCAAATATTCCGTTTATTACTCGAAACAGGCACGAATTTACTTCCCTTTACCGAACACCAAGTCACTACACCTGTAGGAGAAACATACAACGGCCTAAAACTAGATGTAAAACTTTGCGCGGTTTCGGTTATTCGTGCAGGTGAAAGTATGGAAACAGAATTAAGATCCATGCACTGGGGAATGCCTATGGGGAAAATACTCATTCAACGAGATAAGCAAACAAAACTCCCAAAACTATTTTACTCAAATTTGCCAGAAGACATAAACGAACGTCACGTTTTGCTATTAGAACCTATGCTAGCCACTGGAGGATCTGCATTATCGGCAATAGAAGTATTAATACAAGCTGGTGTAAAAGAAAAGAATATCATTTTTATTAATTTATTAACTTCTCCTGAAGGCTTAGAGCGAGTACTGGATGTATATCCTAAATTACGCGTTGTAACCTCTTCCATAGAACAGAGATTAAATGAACATGCTTTTATGATCCCAGGCATCGGAGATTTTGGCGACCGCTATTTTGGTACCGCTGATTCGGGGGCAAAATGAAAACGAATAGCGTAATTTTTAATTCTTTAATCACCGCACTTGCCCCCATTATATGGGGAAGCACTTACTTAGTGACGACTGAGCTATTACCAGCAGACAGCCCATTATTAGCATCCGTTATTCGTGCTTTACCCGCTGGCCTGATTTTACTATTGATCGGAAAAAAATTTCCTACAGGTGTCTGGTGGTTCCGTTCCATTATACTGGGAGTACTGAACATTGGGGCATTTTTCTATTTTCTATTTGTCGCAGCATACCATCTACCTGGTGGCGTCGCAGCATTAGTCATGTCATGCCAACCTATCATCATTCTCTTATTAGGTTGCCTTATACTTAAAGAGAAAATTATGCAAATACAGATACTAGCATGTATTGTCGGTGCTGCAGGAGTGGCAATGCTAGTGCTTCAATCTTCAGTAAAGTTGGACATGATTGGTGTTTTAGCCGGACTGGCTGGCGCCCTCAGTATGGCTACAGGGATGGTACTGAGTAAACATTGGAAACGACCAGAAGGTGTGAGCCTATTAAACTTTACAGGCTGGCAATTAACAGTCGGTGGAATCACGTTATTACCCATTGCATTACTCACTGAACCCTTTCCCACTGAAATTACCTTATTGAATGGAATAGGGTTTGGTTATTTAAGTCTCATTGGCGCACTGTTTGCCTACGCAATTTGGTTTAGGGGCTTAGAGCGCTTACCCGCTATAACCGTATCATTCATATCATTTTCTAGCCCGCTAGCAGCATGTATTTTAGGTTTCATTGTGCTAGGAGAGCAATTTAGTACCATTCAGATCCTAGGAGCTGTAGCAATTATTATCGCCATTTTAATGGCTCAACCACGCCCAAAAAAACCTGTGAAAACAGACATAGCAAATTCACCCATTCCAGTGAAGTAAAAGGGACTTATTATGAAAAAATTATTTAATACCACTCACCTTGGCTCACTTAAGTTAGAAAATAAAATTATCATGGCTCCAATGAGCCGCAATAGAGCAACTAATGACGGATTAGCAACAGATTTAATGGCAACATATTATGCACAAAGAGCCAGTGCCGGCATGATTATATCTGAAGGTATACAACCCAGTGTGCAAGGCCAAGGTTTTATGAATTCGCCAGGATTACACAGTAAGCAACAAAAAGAGTCATGGCGAAAAGTCACTCACTCTGTCCATAATGAAGGTGGTTTGATTGTCGCTCAATTGATGCATTCAGGGCGAATAGGTCACCCATCACTGTACGAAAGTGCCCATCAGTCAGTTGCACCTTCAGCCATTGCAGCCAAAGGACAAACCTTCACGCCTAATGGAATGCAGGATTACCTTCCACCTAAGACATTGAGTCAAAATGAAATTAAAAAATGTATTCAAGATTTTGTGTTAGCTGCGCGTAATGCCATTGACGCGGGATTTGATGGTGTTGAAATTCATGCTGGAAATGGGTTTCTATTACATCAATTCATGGCCAGTAATACCAATATTCGAACCGATGCATATGGCGGCAGTATTGAAAACCGAAATCGCTTTGTCATTGAAGTGACACAAGCTGTCGCGAATGCCATTGGCGCAGACAAAACAGGTATAAGGATCTCCCCAAATAACCCTTATAATGATATAGAAGAAACAGATAGCGAAGCGCTTTATAACAACCTTATTACTCGATTACCTAAACTTGCTTTCTTACACGTAATGGAAGCCAATAACCGTGAGCAAACACTGAAAATTCGTCACCAATGGCAAGGCCCATTCATTCTTAATCCACATAAAACCCAAGAGGAAGGTGCAGTCACACCAGAAATTGCAGAGCAAGTATTAAAAGATGAACTCGCTGAGGCAGTCTGTTTTGGTTCTCTTTTCATTGCGAATCCCGATCTTGTTAATAGAATAAAAGTCGGCGCCCCCTTCAACACCTTTGATGCCGGTACTTTCTATGGTGGCGATCATCGAGGATATACCGATTATCCAAATTTGATGAACAAAACAGCATAATGCAAATATTGACCTGTGATATGTTAAGATGCTTATTTTCAAAGTGCGTAATTCAAAGCGCACTTTTTTGAAAGAAAGGGGGACTTTTAAAGGTATAAATTCACCCTTTAATGCATCGTAGGCCTTGATATACCACTCAAGCTCACCTTAATAGACTCCAACAGTTTTGACTCCCACTCTAATTTTAAAGCACATTAAATGATCTTTGATAACGTCATCGTTAGGGCCTGTTAATCTTTAGTGAATGTTTCTGCAGCAGTTTGTCGGATCGATATACAAGGCAAAGCTTATGTAGTGTCGTTATTCTCGGCTTAGATTCAAACGTCGCTCGACCTTCCCCATCCATGAAGTCGTATGTCGAAAACAGATAACCTAGTTAAGAGCCATCCTTTTTGAAATAAGTCGACTTAGATGACTAAACCGCATTTAAATACTTTTAATCGAACGATTTTTGAAATTATACCAAGAAAATAATATAAGAATATTGTTATTAAAATAAAAGTACCAATGATGATTAAAAAGCAATGTCATCACAGGAGAATTAAGTGAAGATTATTGATAACATTGGAAGAATGAACCAAGAAGCAACCTTTTACTGCATTACTTCTTTTTTCAGTATTAATGGAATTTTCTTATACAAGAAAACAACAAAGCAGCTACAAGTCAAACATAGCTAACAACATGAATATTCAGTCATTTTGACTCATGGGTAATAAGCAGTTTTTTGAGTAAAATAGCTAAAGATCCTTGTTCGCTTTTCGTTAGCGGACTGAGTAAATCTTCGCCTTTTTTTACATGTTGCTCTATAGCAGAATTAATTAAATCCATTCCAAGAGAAGTCAACGAAACTAATACGCCTCTTCTATCATTAGGATCTGCATTACGTTGCACCAATTTTTTTGCTTCTAATCGATCAACTCTATTTGTCATCGCGCCAGAAGAAAGCATCAATGTTTGTAATAAGTGATTAGGAGTCAGTGTGTAAGGGGCTCCAGAGCGTAACAGAGTAGCAAGCACATCAAATTCACCACTGTTAAGACCAAATTCAGCAAAAACTCGCTGTAATTCAGAATTAAAATGGTTACTGGCTCTAGCTAGTCTCCCCATTACTGCCATTGGAGAAGCATCGATATCCGGCCGCTCAAGGCGCCATTGTTCTAGGATAAGGTCTACATGGTCTGTTTTCATGCTTGAAATACTAACATTCATATCTCTTCACGTAAAGATAGTTGACTATATTTTCACATCGTGTATCTTTGTGTAAAGTATCTTCACGTTTAAATACTTTACATAAAAATTAATTGAGTAAAGAATAAAGCTTAAAACGTACAATAAAACTGAGTCTCTTGAAGGAAAACACAAGATTAATTGGTTAGTTATTCGCTTGTAAACCAAATATCTCAGGATAAAAAAGATACTTAATACAGAAACTTAAGTACTTATAACATGGATATAAAAATGACAAGCAATATGGAAATAACACAAATGACAACCATAAATACGCTTAACGTATCGAAAACAGAATGTTTACCTGAACTTTTCGAAAAACAACTAAATAAAAATCCAGAACACACTGCAGTTATTTTTGAACACGAACAACTGACTTATCGCGAGCTTGCTCAATCCAGTAATGAAGTTGCCAGTTACTTGCAATCTTTAGGCGTGGTATCAGATGTATGTATTGGTATTTTTACTGATCCTTCTCTTGAACTAATGATAGGGACATGGGGGATCATCCGCTCAGGTGCTGCTTACTTACCCCTGTCACCAGAGTACCCAGAAGAACGACTAAAATATATGATTGAAGATTCGGGTATAAAGATTATTTATTGCTTAACGAATCTAAAAACCAAATTAGCATCGATAATATCGGATGATATTTTAATCGTTACGTCTAAAGATGTGTCTAATTTTGTGTCAAACCAAAAAAGCCAAACTTCACTACCAATAAAAAAACAACTCAATAAAAATAATCTTGCTTACATTATTTACACTTCTGGCAGCACAGGTAAACCTAAAGGAGTTATGATTGAACACCAGAGTATTGTTAATCAGATGCTTTGGCTAAAAAAAGAGTTTAACTTTAATAATCAAAGTATTATTTTACAAAAAACCCCCATGAGTTTTGATGCCGCTCAATGGGAGATCTTAGCATTATGTTTTGGTGCCACCGTAGTTGTTGGCTCCCCTGGCATATATCGAGATCCCGAAGGGCTTATTAAAACCATTATTCGCCACCAAGTTACCAGTTTTCAAGGCGTACCAACATTACTTCAAGCGCTATTTGATACTGTTGGCTGTCATGATTGTCATTCCCTCTCTCATATATTCAGTGGTGGAGAAACTCTCACCAAACATTTATCAAAACAATGTTTTGATACTCTACCAAATTGTAATCTTATTAATTTATATGGGCCAACAGAGTGCACAATTAATTCATCAGCTTTTATCGTTAATAAAGACACTCTCACAGAAGGAGCCAACTCAATTTCAATTGGCAAGCCTGTTGCAAATACGCAATATTATATTTTAGACAGCAAAGCCGCAATGGTGAGTCCCGGTGAGATTGGTGAATTATACGTAGCAGGCGTCCAATTAGCTCGAGGTTATTTACATCTACCAGAAATGACAGCAGAACGCTTCATTGACAACCCATTTTCTGTATCTTCAAGCGACAAAAAACTTTACAAAACAGGTGATTTAGCCTTTTGGAATCCAGAT
The DNA here is from genome assembly GCF_947491715.1 of uncultured Shewanella sp. Lineage (GTDB taxonomy): Bacteria > Pseudomonadota > Gammaproteobacteria > Enterobacterales > Shewanellaceae > Shewanella. Next base: position 57,883 of record NZ_CANLKR010000006.1, read on the forward strand.
GGAAGCGTTCAATTTTCAGGCAGAGCAGATAATCAGATAAAACTCAGAGGTTTTAGAATTGAGCTTGATGAAATTCGCTTAGCCATTGAAGATCATAACTGGATAAAAAATGCAGCCATGCTGATCAAACACGATTCAAGAACAGGGTTTCAAAACCTTATCGCTTGCATTGAATTGAATAAAAAAGAAGCCGCATTGATGGATCAAGGTAAGCAAAATGCTCATCATCAATCCAAGTCAAGTAAACTGCAAGTCAAAGCCCAACTCGCCAATAAAGGCTGCAGAGAGGAAGAACAACTAAAAAATAAACCTGTTATTCATCTGGTTGGAAAAAAAGCAACAGAAGAGCAAGAAGAAAAGGTATTTGCTCGAAAAACATATCGTTTCTTTGAGGGAAATGATATTGCTAAAGAAGATCTCATTCAACTACTTAATCCTAAGAAAAATCACACAAACATATCCACACTGAACAGTTTAACATTCAATAGATTAAGTGAAATACTAAGATATTTTGGCCAATTTATTAGCCCTGAGCGTTTACTGCCTAAATACGGCTATGCCTCACCAGGTGCACTTTATGCCACGCAAATGTACTTTGAAATGCACCGTATTGCAGGCATAGCATCTGGCATTTATTACTACCACCCCATACATCATCAATTAGTACTTATCCATGCACTACCTGAACATAATACTGCAGATATAAAAATACATTTCATGGGGAAAAAACAGGCCATAGAACCCGTATATCAAAATAATATACAAGAAGTATTAGAAATGGAAACAGGCCATATTCTTGGATTATTTGATAATGTCTTACCCCATTATGGGCTCAGTATTGGCCAAGCAATATTTACACCTTCCATCAAACAGAGTTTAGATTGTGCAGCAGAAGATTACTACTTAGGCACATTTAACCTAAAACCAGCAGCGCAGGAGACTCAAACAAGCGCCATTGATGTCTATATTCAATCTCATCAAGGAAAAATAGCAGATCTACCAGCAGGCCTATATCAAGTCAAAAATAAAGAATTAATCAAGATTTCAGATGAAATCATTCAGAAAAAGCATGTCATTGCCATAAATCAGCAAGTGTATAGTCGCTCCAGCTTTGGCATTTCATTAGTGAGTAAAGAAACACGCCAATGGCTCAATTATATTACTTTGGGCAGAAAACTACAGCAACTACAAATGAATGATATGAACTTGGGACTCATGTCGTCAGGTTATAGCTCAAAAAGTGGTAACGATCTTCCATCCTCGATACAAATGAAAAACATTCTATCCGGCATGAATGAAGCCATGCCAGCATTCTATTTCTGCATTGGAGGAAGCATCAGTGACGAGCAACGTATCAGTAAAGGAATGAAAGAAGATACCACTCACATGAAAGGTCCTGTTGAAATGCTTAAAGAGGATTTATTGAATTTATTACCTAACTATATGGTACCAAATAAAATAATTATTATGGACCATTTACCGTTAACCTCTAATGGAAAAATAGACCACAAAACATTAGCTGATTCTAAAGAGGTTAATACTCAATCAGCAAATAAGCCTTTCATCGCACCAAGAACTCAGGATGAAGAGCAAATCGCTGAAATCTGGAAGCAAGCCATGAAATGGGATGCCGTTTCTGTTCAAGATGATTTCTTTGAATCAGGCGGCAATTCACTCATGGCTGTTTCTATGATTAATAAAATCAATAAGAAATTTAATGCAACTTTACCGCTGCAAATTCTTTTTGAAGCACCGACTATCGAAAAACTCGCCCGCAAGCTGTCCATTACCCATCTCGATCCCATTTCACGATTCATTCCACTATCAAAATCAGGCAATAAAACCCCTATTTATTGCTGGCCGGGTTTAGGTGGCTACCCAATGAATTTACGACTATTGGCTGAAAAGTCAGCTCAAAACCGTCCTTTTTATGGCGTACAGGCTCAAGGGATCAATTCAGGAGAAACCCCTTATCCCACAATAAAAGTCATGGCTGCAACTGATATAAAAATGCTGAAGTCAATACAGCCAAAAGGTCCATATACATTATGGGGTTATTCATTTGGTGCAAGAGTTGCTTTTGAGGTTGCTTATCAACTAGAAAAAGCAGGTGAGATTGTCGAAAACTTATTTCTAATCGCACCAGGATCACCAACATTACAAACACAAACAGAATCAATGAGTCACAACCGCCCCACGTTTGACAATAAAGCTTTCGTCACCATTTTGTTTTCAGTCTTTGCTCATAACATTAATAGTCCCGCATTAAAAGAATGCTTAAAGGTCAGTAAAGATGAACAGAGTTTTGCTCACTTTATCTGCTCCCGTTATCGACATTTGGATATAAATCTTGTTACTCGAATAACTGAGATTGTTAGGCAAACCTATGAGTTTGAATATAACTTTAGAGAACTGAATGACAGAAAAATAAACGCAAATATCAGTATTTTTAAAGCTCAAGGAGATGATTATTCTTTCCTAGAAAATCGTCACCAATTTACGACTCAACCGCCCAGTATCATCAATCTACAATCAGATCATTATCAGTTATTACAACCATCTGGTGTCAACGAACTCGTTGCTGAAATTCAGTCTTTAAAAGCAAAACAATTGTATGCAACCGAATCATTCCCTTTATTGAAAGAAGCCGTATAAGGAAATATCAATGCCACATATCAGTGTTAAGTACTTTCCAATAGCAATGAGCGAACAGAAAAAAATGAAATTGATACAAACAGTAACGAGTGCAATACAAGATGCATTCGTATGTAAAGAAAACATAATTTCCATTTCATTAGAACCCGTTGAGTCTCACCAGTGGAATGAAAACGTTTTCATTCCAGAAATAGAAAATAAATGCCAATTTCTGTGTAAAAAACCAAATTACTAATTTAAAGATTAAGGATATCAAAATGAAAAACACTCAAAATGCATCAATTCCGTTAATATTTAGCGAAGAAGTCAAAGCAGCACTCAATCAAGGTAAACCTGTCGTGGCTTTAGAATCTAATGTCATCACCCATGGTTTACCTTATCCTCAAAATGTCATTACAGCTAAAAAAGTTGAAGCTGCAGTAAGAAAAGGTGGCGCAGTACCAGCGACTATCGGTATTGATAAAGGTCAATTTCTTATCGGTATGGATGATGAATACATAGAACGTTTTGCAACAACACCAAACATTCCCAAAGTCAGCAGTCGTGACCTGCCTATTATTCTCGCTCAAGGAAAAATGGGCGCAACAACCGTGGCCTCCTCCATCGTTGCAGCAGAATTGGCCAATATTCCCTTTTTCTCATCCGCTGGAATTGGTGGCGTACATAGAGGGGCAGAGGACACTATGGATATTTCATCGGACCTTATTCAATTCACACATTCAAAGGTAGCAGTTGTATGCGCTGGTGCGAAAAACATTCTGGATATTGGCTTAACAATGGAATTTCTAGAAACACATTGTGTTCCCGTTATTTCATATCAATTTGATGACTTTCCTGCTTTTTACTGTCGCTCAAGTGGCTTCAAGAGCCCACACCGTCTTGATGATGAGTCTGATATAGCCAAAGCCATTGAACTGTACTGGGGATTAGGTCGAAACAGCTCAATACTAATCAGTACTCCGACTAAAGAGGCAGATGCCATTAATAGTCAAGATGTCGATGCTGAAATAAATAAAGCCATAATCAAAGCGAAGCAAGAAGGAATAACCGGTAATGGGATCACTAAATACATTATGCGAGCAATTGATAAAGTGACTGCTGGACGTTCAGCCGAAGCCAATATGGCAGTATTAATCAATACCGCTGAAGTGGCAGGAAAACTCGCAGCCGCGCACGCGACATACAAGAACACAAACCAAGAATTAAAAACAGCCTGCTAACAATTGTGAAAAATCGGGGCTAAGTAGCTAATCATGCCCCACATTTAATTCAAAGTTACTAAGTTTTAAAAGGAATTGATTCATGAAAAATTATCGCTGGTTGGTTACCATCACCACTATTTTAGTCGCAAGCTTCTCGATTGCTTCTTATAAAAATGACCTGCAAGCTGCACACGCACAACAAAATGCAGGAGAGCAAGCTGCAACCGTTGAAGCCATGCATGTATTGCAAGTCCCTCATCAACAAACAACCTCTGTCAGTGGCATCAGTCAATCCATGCAAATCATCAAAGTAAGTAATGAATTAGCAGGGAAGATAACCCAACTTAATTTTGCTTCAGGAGAATATGTCAAAAAAGGTCAAATATTGCTTGAACTAGACCATAGCCAAGAAAAAGCTCAATTAATTGCAGCTAAAGCAAAACTATCACTGGCTAAAAAGATGTTGCATAGATATAAAATTTTACAAAAAAGTCAAAAGATTAGTGAGGATATCGTCGATAAAGCAATCGCTGAACTACGCATAACAGAATCTAACTTAGCCGTCTTAGAATCAACCATTAGCAAAAAAATTATTCGTGCCCCTTTTCGAGCAAAAGCCGGAATACATAATTTACAAGTTGGGCAATATATTGAAAGTAACAGTCAAATTACGCATTTAATCGGGATAAACCAATACTCATGGATAGACTTCAGTGTGCCACAGGTTTATGCGGAACTTAAAGCTGGCGCTTTAGTCTCTGTCTCATTGAATGGTCACAATCAAGCAACCGCATTCGCTGAAATAGTCTCAGCTGAAGCCATGCTGACACACGGTTCTCGCCACCTGAAATACCGTGCAAAAATCGCCAATGAAGAATTATTTTTAAAGCATAATCAACTTGTCAAAGTGACCATACCCATAACGGAAAAAAGTCAAAAAATCATCATCCCCAATCTCGCTATCATCAAGAGTCAAATCGGTGATTATGTGTATATTTTAAAGGAAGAAGATGGAATCCATCGCGCCCATAAACAAACTGTGACCTTGGGTGAAAGAATTGGGGACCAAGTGATTGTAGAGCAAGGTCTTAAACTCGGTGATTATATTGCCAATAAAGGCGCATTTAAGTTACGCCCTGGACTCAAAACCTTCATCTCACCTTCTGAAACATTAATTTCGGAGGTTAAAATATGAAACACATTATGCAAAACAATAAATTAATGGACATTTTTATCCATAAACCCATTCTATCAATCGTACTGTCATTGTTGATCTGCTTTGCGGGACTATGGGCAATAAAAAGTATTTCAGTACAGCAGTTTCCTAAAATTGAAAGTGCTTCCCTTATCATCAATACGACCTACACAGGTGCATCAGCAAAAGTAGTGAAAGGTTTCATCAGTGAGCCTATTGAACGTGTTGCAGCAACAGTTCCAGGTGTCGAATATGTAGAGTCAATGACAAAAGCAGGGCAAAGCACCGTTACGGCATGGCTAAAGCTCAATAATAATAGTACTGCAGCACTCGCAGAGTTAACAGCACGATTGAGTCAAGTGCAGTTTGAGTTACCCGCTGAAGCACAAGATCCAGTCGTATCCGTTAAACGTACAGATAGACCTTTTGCACTTTTTTACCTCAATATTGAAAATGACAATGTATCATTATCCAAATTAACGGATTATTTAAATAGAGAAGTCACTCCAGTCATTAATAGTATCGACGGTGTTCAAAAAGCAGAAATTGAAGGCGGCCGCATTCCAGCAATGAAAGTATGGCTCAATGCTGATCGCATGAGTATGGTCAATGTCAGTGCAGATGAAGTGTATACGGCGCTAGCCAACAATAATGCAATCGCAACCTTAGGTTATACAGAGACGAATAAGCAACGCATTGATATTGTTTCAAATACTCAAGTATCCAGTATTGTTGATTTTGAAAACCTCATTGTCAAACATATCAATGATAAGAATATTTACCTTAAAGATGTAGCGAAAATAGAGCTCGCATCTGAAGCAGCGACAGTAACCGCAAGGCTCAATCAAAACAATACCGCTTACATTGCCGTTTGGCCATTGCCTGGTGCAAATGAAATTGATGTGGGTGACAGGTTATACCAAGTTATTGATGAAATTAATCCAAGACTGCCACAAGGGCTAAAAATTAATTTTGCTTATGATGGCACTCTCTATATGCGTGATGCTTTAAAAGAAATCATCACCACATTAATTGAAACGGTTGTGCTAGTAGGTATAGTGGTTCTACTGTTAATGGGTTCATTCAGAACAGCTCTCGTACCTCTCATTACTATTCCAATTTCAATTTTAGGTGCAATAGCCGCAATGTATCTTATCGGCTTCTCACTGAACTTGTTAACAGTGTTGGCCATCGTTTTATCTGTGGGATTAGTGGTTGATGATGCCATTGTCGTTGTTGAAAATGTCGCGCGTCATATGCGAAACGGAGTCTCACGAACTCAAGCCGCATTAATGAGCTCAAGACAATTATTTCTTCCAATCATTTCCATGACGCTCACTTTAGCCATGGTATATGCCCCTATAGGTTTTTTATCCGGGCTCACTGGTATTTTATTCCGTGAATTTGCTTTTACATTAGCGATTGCCGTCACCATTTCAGGTATTGTGGCCATCACATTATCTCCTATAATGAGCGCCCATTTTTCCCCAAAAGGAGGAGAAGAGGGGGCATTAACAAAAAAAGTAAACCATATTTTTGATCTTATTCAACAATTTTATACTCGTTTATTAAATAAAAGCATTCATTGGCAAGGACAGATCATTTTAATAGCCTTCGTCATTGCTTTAGTCATGATCCCCTTTTACTTAGATTCATCAAAAGAGCTGGCTCCAGTTGAAGACCAAAGTCAAATTTTTGTAGTCATTCAGTCTCCTCCAGAATCATCGCTAGAATATAATGAAAGAAATATGACACCGATTGTTGATGATTTATTAACAATTGAAGGCACAAATCAAATGTGGCAGAACATTTTCACTTCTGGTGGATTTGGAGGATTAGAGTTTACGGATAAGAGTCATCGAGATTTCACCACAATGGAAATGATCCCCCAAGTTTATGGCCGATTATCAAACAGTGCAGGCCTGAACCCATTACCCATTCTACCAGCATCACTGCCCACTGCAGGACAATTTGATATCGAATTTATTGTAAAGTCATCAGCTCCTTATGAAGAAATGAAACAATATGCAGATAAACTCGTCGGTGCAGCTTTTCAAAGTGGAGAATTTCTTTATGCCGACACTGATTTAAAGATAGACTTGCCGCAAATAGAGCTAGCACTTGACCGTCAAATCATCGCCGATCTTGGAATGAACATATCAGAAGTCAGTAATCAACTCAGTATCTACCTATCCAATAACTACGTTAACCGCTTTGATGCTGAAGGCAAGGCATATCAAGTGATCCCTATTGCCAATAGTGAAATCAGCACTAAGCCTGAATCAATTCTTTCACTCAATATAAAGTCACCGTCCAATGAACTTATTCCTGTGTCAGCATTTGCAACACTAAAATGGATCACGGTTCCCAGACAACTCAGTACGTTTGGGCAGCAAAATTCATTTAGGATTTATGGCGGAATAGCACCAAACACAACAAAAGAAACAGCATTAGTGGCACTAGAACAGGCTGCAAAAGAAATTCTACCACATAATTATAATATTGATTATGCGGGGGAATCTAGACAGCTACGCCAAGAAGGAAACAGCTTTATAGGTGTAATGCTAGTCTCTTTATGCATTGTTTATTTGGTTCTTGCGATTCAATTTAATAGTTTTAGAGACCCATTAGTAGTGTTATTAGGCTGCGTTCCTTTAGCCTTATCTGGCGCCCTACTGATCCCCTATTTAGAATTCACTACGATTAACATTTACTCCCAAATAGGACTCGTCACACTGATTGGCTTAATCGCTAAAAATGGTATTTTAATCGTGGAATTCGCTAATCACTTGCAAGATCAAGGTAAAGATAAAATATCAGCTATTATCGGTTCAGCTGCCACTCGACTAAGGCCAATATTAATGACAACCGCTGCAACGGTATTAGGACATTTTCCGCTCGTGCTAGTCACAGGTGCAGGAGCTGAAGCAAGAAATAGTATCGGTATTATTCTGGTTGCAGGTATGCTCATTGGTACAATATTCACATTATTTGTGTTACCCGTTTTCTACCTTTGGTTAGCCAAAGACCAAAATACGACTATTGAACTCCAAGACATAAAGCCTACCAATGGGCTAATTAAGCCCGTTCTCGCCAACATTCCACAGTAAAACCTCTCTCCAAGTGACTTGAATACAAACATCTTCAAGTCACTTGGATAAACAACATGAAAAACTAAAATATTCACATGAACACTAGAATGAGAAAACTCAAATAAGATAAGAAAGTTAATAAAGTTAAAAGAAGTATCATCAGGTTAACCCCTAAACAATTCAGCGTTAATATCCATATCTCAATGATAGAAAAGCGATCATTTTACTTTTAAAATCTTAATTTAAATAAATTTATAACTTAAGATACAGTTTGTATCTTAATAAATCCCTCTAACTATGCTATATACAGCGCCGATAAATCATGACTATCTTCCTGCAACCCCCAAAGAGTGCGCCAATCTTTTGAGTCAAAATGCGCTTGTTCAATTAACAGAATCATCAAGGTTAACGTTTGACAAACGCTACCTAAAAGCAGGACTAGAAGGTGCCTTTTGCCACTTTTGGATCAGGGAAAGTCTAGCCATTAGACTCATGCAAATTCTCGACAAACTACCCAATAATAGGGGATTAGTGATTTTTGATGCCTTAAGAAATTCAGCAACATCAATGGCTATTTTTGAAAAAATCAAAGCGAGTATTGCATTGGAAAATCCCGAATTCACTCCTGTTCAGCTAGAGGCCAAAACACGACAATTTTGTGCTCACCCAACCGATAAAAGTCATTATGCCGTACCACCCCATAAATCAGGTGGTGCCATTGATTTAGCCCTCTTTGATACATTTTCGGGTGAAGTATTAGACTATGGCTGCGATTTTGATGATTTAACCCAAGTTGCAGCAACACGCTATTTCGAATCAAGTCAATTACCAAAAGCGCATTCAAACCTCTATCCCTCCATAGATGCAACAAGAACCAAAGTCATCAAAGATAATCGACGCTATTTGTTTAATATTATGAAAGCACATGGCTTTGTAAATTATTCAGGTGAGTGGTGGCATTACGGTATCGGTGACTGTATTTGGGCTCAATATAAAAACCAAGGTGAATACATCTATGAAGATATTGCCGATAGTCACATTGAAATTTCACCCGTCAATAATAAAAAATAGCTTAAGAAGAAAAGCATGATCCCAGCGTTAATGAAAAGCATGATATTAAATCATACCGATCCAATGGGGATTAAAGATAATCACTCTGTCTTTATTATGGTCAATAAGGCTTATTTAGCTTTACTCAATTTGCCCGAAGATTTTCAAATAGAAGGTAAAAAAGATTGTGAACTTCCCGCCAAAACCGCTGAGTTTGCAGATGTTTTTAGACAGCACGATAGAAAAACAGAACAACAAGGCAGTACCGTCAAATCGATTGAAATCCACCGCTTTGGTAAAGAGCAACTGATCCAGCCCTACATTTTTAATAAAACACCTTTATACCATGACAATGGCAATATCTTAGGTACCCTTTTTCATGGGATCCCTCAGCACCATAGTATCTTACTCTTTTCAGATATTATCTTAGGTAAGTTAAATCAATTTAAACAAAGGAAAAAGACACATCAAAACACTACCTCGTGGATCATCAATCAGCCAACAGAGCTATTAACACATGAGCAATGGGAAGCCTTATACCTGTTTACCTTAGGTTATTCATACAATGAAATCTCACTCAGGTTAACGATATCTAAAAGTGCCGTTCAAGGACGAATAGAAAGAGCGTGTGATGTATTGATGATTGATACTTATAACATTACTAGCTTTATTCGTGAAAGTGGTTGGCTCTCATCCATTCCGGCCTCTTTATTAAATAACAGTTCTATTATCATGACAGAGTAAAAAATCGCCGTCAATTGACAGCGATTTTTTAATGAAGCCTTGTTGCTTAAATCACTTATACATCAAGGTTTGCCACATTGAGCGCATTACTTTCAATAAAGTCACGACGTGGTTCAACATGATCGCCCATCAAAGTCGTAAAGAGTTGATCAGCAGCAATAGCATCTTCAATGGTCACTTGTAACATGCGACGAGACTCAGGATCCATGGTCGTTTCCCAAAGTTGCTCAGGATTCATCTCACCCAATCCTTTATAACGTTGGATATACAAACCACGTTTAGATTCATTGATGAGCCAATCCAATGCTGCAGCAAAACTCTCAACATCTTTCATTCGCTCACCACGTTTCACATAGCCGCCTTCTTCCACTAAGCCATTAATGGCTTCACCCAACTTAGCAATACGTTGATAGTCATTGGAATGGAAAAAATCAAAACTAAAGGCGTAATGGGTATCAATACCGTGCTTACGGATCACAATATCAGGTAAATAAACCTGTCGCTCAGGATCAAAACTCACCTCACCAGTATAGAGAATGCCACCAGTCTCTTGTTCAATTAAATCAGCAACCAATACCTCTAACCAAGCTTTCATTTGTGCTTCATCGCTAAGCATGGCATCCGTGACTTCAGGGTGATATAACATCTGATCCAAAATATTGGTCGGATAGCGCTTCTCTAAACGTGCAATAATGCCTTCCACTTCACGATATTGATTAACCAAACGCTCTAATGGCTCACCCGAAAAGCCTGGTGCACCTTGTGAAGGATAAATAAAGGCGTTATCCAAAGCTTGAGTCGTTAAGTACTCAGTTAATGCCGGATCGTCTTTAAGATATTGCTCCTGTTTACCTTTTTTAACTTTATACAAAGGCGGCTGAGCGATATACACATAACCTCGCTCGATGAGTTCAGGCATTTGACGGAAGAAAAAGGTCAATAAAAGCGTACGAATGTGAGAACCATCGACGTCGGCATCGGTCATGATCACAATATTATGGTAACGCGTTTTATCCGGATCGTACTCATCACGGCCAATACCACAACCCAAGGCAGTAATGAGTGTCACCACTTCTTGAGAGGATAACATCTTATCAAAACGGGCTTTTTCAACGTTTAGGATTTTACCTTTTAGCGGCAAAATGGCCTGATTTTTACGGTTTCGTCCCTGCTTAGCACTACCGCCAGCAGAGTCCCCTTCCACAATATAAATTTCAGAAAGACCGGGATCTTTCTCTTGGCAATCTGCTAGTTTTCCAGGTAAACCACCTAAATCTAATGCGCCTTTACGACGTGTCATATCACGGGCTTTACGGGCCGCTTCACGTGCACGGGCTGCATCGATGATTTTACCGACAATCAACTTAGCTTCATTAGGATGCTCCATGAGGTAGTCACCTAATTGTTCACCCATGGTTTGCTCAACAGCACTTTTCACTTCGCTCGAGACTAATTTATCTTTGGTTTGTGAGCTAAATTTAGGATCCGGCACCTTAACTGAAATGACCGAGGTTAATCCTTCACGCGCATCATCTCCGGTAGCACTGGTCTTGCCTTTTTTGTTATAGCCTTCGCGTTCCATGTAACTGTTTAAGTTACGTGTTAATGCGCTTCTAAAACCCGCTAAGTGAGTACCGCCATCGCGCTGAGGAATGTTATTAGTAAAACAGAAAATATTTTCTTGGAAACCTTCATTCCATTGCATTGCCACTTCAACGGTAATGCCATCTTCACGTTCTTGAATAAAATGAAAGACTTCTTTGTTCACCGCTGTTTTATTAACATTTAAATAATCAACAAATGCACTAATGCCGCCTTCATAACGGAAAAATTCATCTCTGTCATCCCGCTCATCAACCAAGCGAATACCCACACCTGAATTCAAAAATGACAGCTCACGCACACGCTTTGCTAAAATATCATAATGAAACAAGGTATCACTAAAGGTTTCTTTACTTGGCCAAAAACGCAACTGTGTGCCGGTAGAAGTGGCATCACCAATAATTTTAATCGGTGCATCAGGCACACCCATGGTATAAAATTGCTCATGGACCTTACCTTCACGACGAATAGTCAGTTGCAATTTTTCCGATAATGCATTCACAACAGACACACCCACACCGTGCAAGCCACCAGAGACTTTATAAGAATTATCATCAAATTTACCACCGGCATGTAGCACCGTCATGATGACTTCGGCAGCAGAAACCCCTTCTTCCTCATGAACAGAAACAGGAATACCACGGCCATCATCACGTACCGAGACTGAGCCGTCGGCATGAATAGTAATAATCACATCCTGACAATGACCGGCTAATGCTTCATCGATAGAGTTATCGACAACTTCGAATACCATATGATGTAAACCTGTGCCATCATCTGTGTCACCAATATACATCCCAGGTCTCTTACGGACTGCATCAAGGCCTTTTAATACCTTGATACTCGAAGAATCGTAACTATTCTCTGACATATTATTCTCTCATCGGTTATTCAATTTGCGTTACGCAGCCCTGTTCCACATGAAACATTTTACTCACTGGCATACCTAACGAATCGACTATTGCAGCAGGTTCAATGGCCGTCACAAACACTTGTGCGCCAGTATCATTAAGCTGCTGTAGCAATAGCTTCCTATGCTGTGCATCTAACTCTGACGGTAAATCATCCACCAGATATATACTACTTTTGTTTATTTGCTGCTTGAGCAGCTTTCCCTGCGCAATACGTAATGCGCACACCAATAATTTTAATTGGCCTCGGGATAGGGCATCTTGAACGGGTACCGTTCCCACCCGTAATCTTAAATCCGCTTTATGAGGACCACTGATGGTATAACCTATCGATAAGTCCCTCAGGTACTGAGACTCAAGTAACTGCGCATACTCGGTTTTACTATCCCAGCCCCGTGTAAATGACACTTTGACTTCTATTCGCGGTAAGAACTCTTCGATTATACCTTTAAGTTGCTCATTTAACGAGTCTATATATTGGGTTCTTATTTGCGTCACTAATTGGGCATATTTCACCAATTCCTTATCCCAAATTTGAATACCGGAATAAGACGCTTCACTTTTAAGAAGTTGATTTCGCTGCTTTAAAATCCGCCTCACATTAACCCAAGCTTGATAGAAATGAGGATCGGTATGAAAAGCGCCCCAATCAATAAACTGCCGACGAGATTTGGGCCCTTCAAATAATAAAGAAAAACTCTCAGGCGTAATCACTTGTATAGGAAGAGTATCCGCCAAAACCGATAAACGTTTGACCTTGTCACCATTCATTTTAACCTGAATAGCGCCATTTCTAAGTCGACGTAAACCAATTTTATCTTTCTGTTGTGGGCCATTGAGCTCAGCAAAGAGTGTTAATTGATCTTCATTATGCTGAATGACTCTTTGAGACAAATGACTACGAAATGAGCGGCCCATCCCTAAAAAGTAAATCGCTTCTAAAAGACTGGTTTTCCCGCTGCCATTTTGGCCATAAATAAGATTGACCCCTTCTCCCAAAGACAACTGAGCAGAGGCGATATTACGGAAAGTATCAATGTGTAAACGTGTCAAACTCATGGTTCACTCACGCCACAACGGAAAATGGATAATCATGGTATTTTACCCATTTAACGAGTTGAGAGTTCGTCAATTGAGCGTTTATTCCCTCTCAATTGACGAATAAATATAGAAATAGGCAATGAAAAACCTAAAGCCTCATCGGCATAACAACATACATAGAGTCTTGTTGTACAGGATCGTCAATTAACGCACTGGAATTACCATCAATCAAGGTAATGCGAACATCATTCGATTGAAGGTTATTGACGACATCAAGCAAATAACTCACATTAAAGCCAATTTCTAACGCAGGATGTTCATATTCAACATCTAAGATTTCTTCCGCTTCTTCTTGTTCAGGATTATTAGCCGTAATTTTGATGAGATTATTTTCCAGTAACACACGCACGCCACGAAACTTCTCATTGGATAAAATAGATGCGCGTAACAAGGCCTGCTTTAATTGCTGACGACTCGCGATCACGATTTTATCACCACCTTTAGGCAGTACTCGACGATAATCAGGAAAACGTCCATCAACTAATTTACTGGTAAACACAGCACGAGATGTCGTTGCACGAATGGCATTATCGCCGATAGCAATACTGACATCGGCGTCATCACCATCGAAAATACGCAGCAGTTCAATGACCCCTTTTCGTGGAACGATTACTTGTTTTTCAGGTAATTGAACTTCGACTTGTCGATGGCTCATAGCCAATCTATGCCCATCGGTTGCAATGGCACGCAGCATATTATCTTCTGTTTCAAGCAATAAACCATTTAAGTAATATCGCACATCCTGATTCGCCATTGAAAACTGGGTAGCATCAATCAGGGATTTCATTGTGCCTTGCTTAAGGGTAAATTCAATCTCAGATTCAAAGGCTTCAACATTAGGATATTCACTGGCGGGTAAGGTCGCCAATGTAAAGCGGCTACGACCAGAACGAAGCAATAATCGATTCTCTTGCTGCTCAATATTCACTAACACTTGCTCGGGTAGTGATTTAACAATATCTAAGAATTTCTTTGCCGGAACGGTCGTTTGACCTTGTTCAATATCCCCTTCAAGGATCACTTGACCCACAAGTTCAACTTCTAAGTCTGTGCCCGTCAACTTTAATACGTCGCCACTGACAACAACAAGCAAGTTAGCTAAAATAGGCAGGTTGTGTCTTCTTTCTACTGCCCCACTCACTAGCTGTAATGGTTTTAATAGGGCATCCCTATCAATTGAAAATTTCATTCTCTTCAATTCCCTGTATTAAGAAGATAAGGTACGAATTAAATTAGCATAATCTTCTTTAATGTCGTGGCTCTCTTCTCTAAGCTGCGCAATTTTACGGCACGCATGTAAAACAGTAGTATGGTCACGTCCACCAAAAGCATCACCAATCTCAGGTAAACTATGATTAGTTAACTCTTTTGATAAAGCCATCGCCATTTGTCTTGGTCTAGCCACACTACGTGAACGACGTTTAGACAACATGTCAGCCATTTTAATTTTATAATACTCGGCAACGGTTTTTTGAATATTATCGATAGTGACCAATTTTTCTTGTAATGCCAGCAAATCACGCAAGGCTTCACGAACGAAATCAATGGTAATAGGTCGACCCGTAAAGTTCGCATTGGCGATTACACGATTAAGTGCCCCTTCCAATTCTCGCACATTTGAGCGTAAACGTTTCGCAATAAAAAAGGCCACTTCATCAGGTAAATTAAAGCCGCTCTCTTGCGCCTTACGCATTAAAATGGCGACACGAGTTTCTAATTCTGGCGGCTCAATAGCTACGGTCAATCCCCAACCAAAACGAGATTTCAGTCTATCTTCAACACCGTCAATTTCTTTTGGGTAACGATCGGATGTGAGGATAACTTGATGATTCCCCTCTAAGAGGGCATTAAAAGTGTGGAAAAACTCTTCTTGTGAACGATCCTTATTAGCAAAAAATTGAATATCATCGATAAATAAAGCATCAACACTACGGTAATAACGTTTGAACTCTTCAATGGCATTATTTTGCAGTGCTTTGACCATATCTTGGACAAACCGCTCTGAGTGCATATACACCACTTTTGCATCAGGCTTATTCTTAATAATGCCATTGCCGACAGCATGCAATAAATGGGTTTTACCTAAGCCCGTTCCACCATATAAAAACAATGGATTATAAGCACCTCCTGGATTTTCTGCGACTTGTAATGCTGCCGCTTTACCCAATTGATTAGACTTACCCTCAACGAAGTTACTGAATTGATACGTGGGATTAATATTACTTCGATGATTCGCATTCGTCGTAGGGTCAGAATGTGGCGTATTAAATGCAGGTTTGCTATTTGAACGAGAAGCCGCCACATTAGGCGCTTTAGACACTGTCTTAGCAGGAGCTTGAGGCTTAGCCGATGGGCGACTGCCAATATCAAAACGTAATTGAGGGGCATCATTACCCATTTGCTCAACAAAAAATTGAGAAATAATATTAATATATTTATCCCTAACCCAATCCAAGACAAAACGATTAGGGGCATAAATAACCAGCACGTTTGCCTCCATTTCGGCTTGCAATGGTCTAATCCACATACTAAATTGCTGAGCAGAAAGTTCGTCTTGTAATCTGCTTATACATTGCTGCCAAAGTGAAACCGCCACGTACTTATCCCCAAAAAGATCCTACAAAAGAGGGGGTATTCTATAATGAGAACCAAAGGATCGCTATCCTTATAATATATTTATCCCCAGATAGATCATTTTTCGTCGACGGACGCCGATCGATAATGGATCTAAAATGATCGTAATAACAAAAACTATAGACAGATACGAGCGATAAGGCGATTTTAACCCGTAAAAAAACCAACAAGAGTGCAATGTTCATATCGAGAATAGATCACTAGATATAGTGGTAACTCACAGAGTTATCCACATAGTATAGTGCTTACAATGCTCTTTCATCTCCTACTAATGAATGAAAACCTTTTCATTATTAATTTTATAAATTCATTATATATCAGTAAGTTATACCATCAGCACCCAAATAGCTTAAGCTGTTGAAAATTAAGCGTTTTGTTTTGTTTTATCATTTATCCCTATTTTTACATAGGTACAATTTAATCACTTGAGACGATTGCTTATTGACGCGCCACTCTAAAGTGATTACAATTCGGCCTCTTTTTTAGCCTTACTTCTAAAAAAATTTTAGCGGGTAAGTATTATTCACTAACACAAAGACGGATTGCCTCAATGAGTAAACGTACTTTTCAACCAAGCAACCTGAAGCGCAAGCGTTCTCACGGCTTCCGCGCTCGCATGGCGTCAGCAAACGGCCGTAAGGTATTGGCTCGCCGCCGTGCCAAGGGTCGTGCTCGCCTTTCTGCTTAATTTTAAGTAGGAATTCAGGTGACTAGTTACACCTTTACACGGGAGTTACGCTTGTTAACTCCCGCGCAATTCAAATCTGTATTTTCTAACCCCATCAAAGCCTCTTCTGCTGAAATAACATTACTTGCAAAGCCAAACGCAATAGCTCATCCTCGTATAGGCTTAACAGTGGCTAAACGTTATGTAAAAAGAGCGAATCAACGCAACAGAATTAAACGTGTCATTAGAGATAATTTTCGTTTGCATCAGCATGATTTACCACCCCTTGATATTGTGGTGCTAGTCAGAAATGGCGTACTGGAAATGGATAATGCAGAGCTCAAGAAACTGGTAGAAAAGTTATGGCGCAAACTCAGTCGCCGTTACAATGGCTAGCCACTAAGTTAATTCGTGGTTATCAAATTTTTATCAGTCCCATGCTGGGTCCTCAATGCAGATTTACGCCAACCTGCTCAACTTACGCCATAGAAGCAATTCAATTGCATGGATTGATAAAAGGCTGTTGGCTTGCTGCGCAACGTATATTAAGATGCCATCCATTACATCCGGGTGGCGATGACCCCGTTCCCTTAAAAAAACATAGGTGCAAAAAATAGGCTATGGAATCTCAACGCAATATATTGCTAATAGGTCTGCTATTTGTCAGCTTTTTGTTGTGGCAACAATGGCAAACTGACAAAGCTCCAAAAACGGTAGCAACTGAACAATCAGTAGCGACTTCAACGGTTACAGACTCTCATAGTACCGACGTGCCTACTGCCGATGCAGCATTACCCGCAGCAGTAACCGCCTCCAAAGAACTAATAACCGTTATCACAGACCAATTAGAAATAAAAATCAATCCAATTGGTGGTGATATCGTTTACTCGGCTCTGCTTTCACACAAGTTAGAAGAAGGCAAAAATGATCCTTTTGTACTACTCAATCAAAACAAAGACATCACTTATATCGCACAAAGTGGCTTAATTGGTCGAAACGGCATAGATAGCACCAAAGGCAGAGCACATTTTAGCACTAAAGCACAAAAATTTAACTTAGCTTCAGGGCAAGACACCTTAACAGTGCCATTAACCTATACCGCAGCCGATGGCGCTATCTACACGAAAGAATTCATTTTCCATCGTGGAAAATTCGATATTGATGTGGACTATAAAATAAACAACACAACATCAACACCACTACAAGTGCAAATGTACGGTCAAATCAAGCACAGCATTAAGAAAAGTGGCAGCAGCATGATGATGCCAACTTACCTTGGTGGCGCTTTCTCAACAGCCAATGTACGTTATGAAAAGTACAGCTTTGATAATATGGCAGATAAAAACCTAGATCAGTCTACCTTAGGCGGTTGGGTTGCTATGCTACAACATTACTTTGTATCGGCTTGGATACCACCAAAAGATGACAAGAATACATTATTTTCTAGCATCAGTGCAGGTGGTCTAGCCAACATAGGTTTCCGTGGCAATGTGCATACTATCGCCCCAGGCACAGAGCAAACTATTCATTCACAATTCTATGTGGGTCCTAAAGATCAAAAAGCTTTATCTGCAATTTCAGATACGCTTAATCTTGTGGTCGATTATGGCTTCTTATGGTGGTTAGCTGTTCCAATTAACAAACTATTGATGTTCTTCCAATCATTAGTGGGTAACTGGGGCCTAGCGATTATTTTAATTACGCTAACGGTACGTGGACTGCTTTACCCACTCACCAAAGCACAATATACCTCTATGGCTAAAATGCGTAATCTGCAGCCCAAAATCACCGAGCTCAAAGAGCGTTTCGGGGATGATAGGCAAAAGATGGGGCAAGCCATGATGGAATTGTACAAGAAAGAGAAGGTCAACCCCATGGGAGGTTGCTTACCTATCTTGCTACAAATGCCTATTTTTATTGCTCTTTATTGGGTATTGATGGAAAGTGTAGAATTACGTCATGCACCCTTTATGTTTTGGATCACTGACTTGTCAGTACAAGACCCCTATTATGTACTGCCGATTCTAATGGGTGTATCTATGTTCATTATGCAAAAGATGCAACCAATGGCACCAACAATGGATCCAATGCAAGCAAAAATAATGCGTTGGATGCCAGTCATGTTTACCGTATTCTTCTTATGGTTCCCAGCGGGTCTGGTACTATATTGGTTAGTCGGTAACATCGTCGCCATTACTCAACAAAAAATTATTTATGCCGGACTTGAGAAAAAAGGCCTGAAATAAACGACCATATGCGTCAAAATAAAAAGCGGTTTAATACTCAGTATTAAACCGCTTTTTCGATAAAAATGAACCAAAGGTGAAGTAATGACAACGGATACGATTGTGGCACAAGCCACGGCTCCTGGACGTGGCGGTGTGGGTATCGTTCGAGTCTCTGGCGATCTCGCCACGCAAGTCGCCATGGCCGTACTCGGACATTTGCCTAAACCCCGTTACGCTGATTATTGTGACTTTAAAAATGCTAAAGATGAAGTCATCGATCAAGGCATTGCATTATATTTTAAAGGCCCGAATTCTTTTACTGGCGAAGATGTCCTTGAATTACAAGGTCATGGTGGGCAAATTGTTCTCGATATGCTGATTAAACGGATCATGGAAACCGAAGGCGTACGCATCGCCAAACCTGGCGAATTTAGTGAGCAAGCCTTTCTCAATGACAAACTTGATTTAACCCAAGCCGAAGCCATTGCCGATCTTATTGATGCCACTAGCGAGCAAGCCGCTAAAAGCGCGCTACATTCACTTCAAGGGGAATTTTCTAATCAAGTTCATGAACTGGTCGAACAAACCACTAACCTTCGCTTATACGTCGAGGCAGCCATTGATTTCCCCGATGAAGAGGTCGACTTTCTCAGCGATGGTAAAATTGCCAATGCCTTATACAAGATTATCGATAAACTCAACACTGTGCAAAATAGTGCCCAACAAGGTGTCATCATTCGTGAAGGCATGAAAGTGGTCATAGCAGGCCGTCCCAATGCCGGAAAATCGAGCCTCCTTAATGCACTAGCAGGCAAAGAGTCTGCCATTGTCACCGAAATTGCCGGTACGACGCGAGATGTACTGAGAGAACATATTCATCTCGATGGGATGCCGCTACATATCATTGATACTGCGGGGCTACGTAACACAGACGACATAGTGGAAAAAATGGGCATAGAGCGCGCTTGGGATGAAATCGCAACAGCCGATAGAGTCTTATTCATGGTTGATGCCACGACCACAGATGCCGTCGACCCCCATGATATTTGGCCAGATTTTATTGAACGTTTACCGAAGAATTTAGGAATAAGTGTCATTCGTAACAAGGTCGATATCACACAAGAGAATCTTCAAACAACCGATAATGGCCAATCACCAGTCTTTGCTATTTCGGCAAAAACCGGACTAGGGATTCATGAACTAAAACAGCACCTAAAAGAATTAATGGGTTATCAAAGTAACTTAGAAGGCGGCTTTATTGCTCGCAGGCGCCATTTACAGGCACTTGAGCTTGCCAGTAGTCATTTATTATTGGGTAAAGAACAATTAGAAGTCTACCAAGCAGGAGAGCTATTAGCAGAAGAATTAAGAATGACGCAAATGGCTTTGTCAGAAATTACGGGGCAATTTACCTCTGATGATCTGTTAGGTAAAATCTTTAGCTCATTCTGTATCGGAAAGTAATCGCTATTTCAAACACAATAAGAGGATATATTCTATCCTCTTATTCCCTCATACAATCAAAATAAATTCAGCTCTAGCGTATAATTTTCACCTTGATTATTATCCCAATACGTCTGGCCATTGACCTCATAAAAAACAGCAAATTCAATTGTTGTATGAGTGCCACCTGAACGGTATTGTTGAGTAATATAATTATACCAACTGCCGATGTAATAACTTCTTAAGCGCCCTAAAGGCGCAAAATCAATCCCCCAGCGCTCATAGTCATTATTGTAAGATTGCTCAAAAATTAAGGTTCCATCTTGATAAGTATTCCAATTGTCATCCGTCCAGCGAACCCCCACCTTCTTATCAAACGCTAAATCCTTAACAAGAACATCAATCCATATTGCCTTATCTTGCCACAAACTTGGTATCATTCCAGTGTCGTACACCCATTGACCTGCAGCGTCAAACTTCACTTCATCATTTCCATTAGCCATTCCTATGCACATAAATCCAACTAATAACATTATGATTTTTTTCATTATCCCTTTCCTTTTAAATAAATGGTGTCTCATCAAATGCACATTAAAAATAGCAGAAATATCATCGATAAAAGTGACATTAACGAAAAATAAAAAATCACTATAATATCCTGCAAGCAAACCGCATAATACGGTTCAACTTAACGTTATGAACATTGCATTGGCGACTAAAAAACGTCCGTACGCCATAAAAAAAATTAAGCATACTAGGAGTTTCTATGCTGAAAAAGCTCACTTTTACACTCCCTGGCCAACTGGTCATTGCCGCTTTATTCGCCGCATTACTTGGTTATGCGGTGCCAATAGCTTGGCTAAACACTCATTCTGGAGTGCTCGAGTTTATTGGCCTAGGTAAGCTTATTTATATTGGTTTATTAAAAATGCTAGTGGGAATAGTTGTTTTGTTCTCTCTTTTGCAAGGTATTACTCATATAGGCTCCATTGTCAGTTTAAAGTCTCTTGGCAGTAAAACGGTAGCAATATACGCACTCACCACAATACTGGCCATTAGCTTAGGATTAAGTGCAGCTCTATTGATGCCAAGTTGGCCTGCATTAATGTTCACGCCCGATACCAGCAATGTTGAACTCATCTCCCAAGATGCGGCAACAGGCGGAAGCATCAGTACCAAACTACTCACAATGGCTCTGACGAATCCAGTTAATGCTCTCGCCAACGGTAATCTACTTGCAATAGTATTATTCGCCATCATGTTTGGTATCGCATTACTCGTGAGCCTTCCTGCAAAACATGTTGTTTTTCAGGTAATAGAAGCCATTAATACAGGTCTAACAAAGTTAATTTCAGCCATCATAAAATTAGCCCCCATTGCCGTCTTTAGCATAATTTTTGAATACACAAGCCAAGGCAATACTCAGCTATTTGGAGAACTTGCCAGCTTTGCCTTATTGGTCTTTATACTCACGCTAATTCATGGCGGCATTACCTTACCTTTATTGGCTAAAATCTTTACTGGTCGTAAGTTACTACCGATGTTCAAAGCCATTTCGACTCCCATGGCTATGGCATTTGCAACATCATCAAGTGCTGCAACACTCCCTTTATCCATGCGAGTAGCCGAAGAAGAGTTGGGCGTTTCTCAATCCACCAGTAGTATGGTATTGCCTCTAGGCTCCATTATGAATATGGACGGTACTGCTTTATTTGAAGGGGTTGCGGCTATTTTTCTGGCTCAGCTCTACGGAATAGATTTAGGCACATCTGGACTCGTTGTTATCTTTTTAATGGCAATGGTATCCTCTATTGGTGCGCCGGGTATGCCTTCTGGCTCAATGTCTGGTATGCAATTAGTCCTACTTGCAGCGGGCATTCCTCTAGAAGCCATTGCTATTTTACTCATTATTGAAAGACCACTCGATACCTTTAGAACAGCAGTTAATGTCGAAGGCGACCTAGTCGCTTCTGTGATTGTTGATAAATGGCAACAAATAAAAAGTTAATCACATTACCAAACAGGTGATCCCCCTTATATTAAGAGCATCACCTGTTTTCATCCTCTCATTTTTTACCACACCAGTTCATCACCAAAGAGAGTAAACACGATACCTTAAACTTACTTTATCTCAATAACGCGACTTGCTTTCTGATATTTAATTCGCCAACCGGACCAACGGGGTAATTCCCAACGTTTAGGCCCTTGTTTACGTGAGCCACTGACATAAGTCAGTGTCACCCATTTATTGTCTGGTCGATATTCCACTGCTAGCGTTAATTCAGGTAACATTAATGTTTGTGGATACAAACTATCAAACTCCACACGTTCCCAGTCTGGAATACCATGAAAAAATAAATCACTTTCATTAATAAGTTCAAGGTCGTCAACACTCTCAACACCCAACTCAATGAGCTTATGCTTTAAATAGCTTTTTACACATAATGGCTCTTGCACTGTAGAAAAGTTATCCACAGGTGATTTATGCTGAATTTTTTTTAACTGCAGCCAAATATTCCACGATGAAATATCCCGTTCGATCTTTATCGCTAAATCAGGAAAAAATGCCCCAGATAAAATCGATCCAATGATAGACTCAAGCAATTGCTCACCTTTCGCTTCCTCTATTCGGGATCCAATCTTTCTACCAGCATATTGCCTAACCAATAATATTTGATCCGGTTGATCTACGCTTAAGGCATCAGTGACACATTCGGTACCAACCTCAGCCTTAACTAAAATATCAAGTGAAATAGGAGCCATACAATTAGCAAAATTAATCGTTTGTTTCACACCTTTACCCACAACTGAAAATTGATCAAAAACAACCGCGGCAAGTGGACTCTCCTTCCCTTCATCTGAAATTAACTCAGCAATAAAACGACTCGATCTGCCAATTTGTATTTCACTGTAACCATTTCCCAAAGTTTGATAACGTTTCTCTCTTCGAACAAAGGCCAGTTCAGGCATAGCCTTAATCACATTGAGCAACCAGTTTTCCCTAGCACTCTCATCAATGGCAACTTTTTGATGAGATAAATTTAAAAGCACATAGATCTGACTAGCTAGCTGTTTTGCTTCACTTAACAACATCAGATCAACAGACACACAATCAGGAATTGGTTCCCTCATTACTTTTATCAATAACATTGCATCACAATTTAACGTTTCCCACTGCGCTAACGCTTGTCTATCTTGTATTGATGAAGGTAAAGTCACCAACTTTTGACCAACACTTAATGCAGCAACAAGATCGATCATTAACCCTTGATGGATCGCATTATCCATTGCACTGATCAAATGTGAAAATAGGGTATCGATAGGCAATGGAAAAAGCTTTCGTCCATGTAAGGTGATCATGCCATCAGGTTTAATCGCCCCCATTTTCACCAACTTTTCATTGGCCAACAATAATGTTTTTTCCGGTAACATGTCGATAAAATCTAATCTCGACAGCCTATATCCTACAGCAGCCGCCGCAAGCATAGGCTCAACAAGATCATTACGTAATAACTCAGGTTGGGAGTGGACATCTAATAAAGCATGTGCCCCCCATAAGCGAATACATATCCCCTCTTGTGTACGCCCCGCTCGCCCCTTACGTTGCTCACTACTTACATGAGATATTCGAGATAATGACAGAACGGTACGCCCATTTCTTTGCAATGTTCTTCGCTCAAGTCCAGAGTCGATGACAGCTGTAACGCCAGGAATAGTTAAGGAGGTTTCTGCAATATTAGTCGCAAAAATAACTCGGCGGTTAACATCCTGTGTAAGCGCTTTTTTTTGCCCATCATGATTAATACTGCCGTGTAAAATAACCCAGGAGAGACCTTTAGATAACAGCAATGTTCGACACTGCTGTTCACAGCGAGTAATCTCTCGTTTACCTGGCAAAAAAATAAGAATATCACCTTGTAAGTTTTTGATATTGATAACTTGGGTTATTGCTTGTTCCACTTTTTTTTCAATATCTGTCAATTCAGGTAATGCATCCGTTTTCAAGGATTGATGAAAAAGCTCAACATTAAATTGACGCCCACTTGTCTTTAATTGTTTTACGGGAAAAGAAGACTTTCCTTCCAAATAAGTCGCCAGATCTTTAGTCATAATAGTTGCAGATGTTAAAACAAGTTTATGACTTTCTTTCTGTTTTAATATGGCCAGTAAAAGATCCGTATCCCAACGCCGTTCATGAAATTCATCAAAGATAATAACATCAAAATCAGTGAGTCCATTATCATTCAACCATTTCAATGCGATCCCCGGTGTGACAAAAACCACTTGTGTCTCTGGTGTCATTGTTGAATCAAATCGAATGGCATAGCCCACGTCAATAGAAACATTAGACTCCAAGTCTTTTTGCCCAGCAGTCGAACTGACAAACTCAGATAAAGCCAAACAGGCCACTCTTCGCGGTTCAATAACGAGTACCCGCGCGTTTTTACCCGCTATCATCAATTGAGATGCCCAAAGAGGTAATCGAGTCGATTTACCAGACCCTGTTTCAGACTCAACCACCAAATGATGACTTCTCAGTAAATGCATAAATTCATGACGGAGGCTATCGATCGGTAAATGCAAAAAACATCCCCTTAAAAATGAACTAATATTGGCATTAAGCTTGGATCATAGCGCCACAGAGGAATGATGAAAATAGAAAAAACGACCTTAATCAATACTTATGAACTCATTTCACTTGAAAATAGGCATGCTTCAGGGAAAATAACTTATCCGTTAGGTTCTGATGCAACAGGCATATTGAATTACACCGCAGATGGGTTTTACTTTATTCATTTAATGGCTAATAATCGTCCATTACATAAAGAAAATAACTTATTAAGTGGCACATTAGAAGAAATCAAAAGCAGTTATAGCAGCCATTTTGCATATGCTGGTACTTATCATATAGAAGGCAATGAAGTCATTCAACATGTTATCTATAGCTCACTTCCCAATTGGACAAACACAGATCAACGCCGAAAAGTAAAATGGAGCAAGGAACAATTAATATTATCAGCAAAAAGTGTATTTATTAATAATGAAATCGTTGACCCTTATGTTATTTGGCGACCTATAAGCATCAAACGAAAATAAAAGAAATTTATCATATAGACACTATTTTATTAGCGAAACATAAAATAGCCCAAACAGGGAGTATCATCCCCAAAAAAATTCAGGCAGCTTGTGCAATCAGTAAAAAAAGTCTCATTACATTTTAAACTGATAGAAGGACTGTATTATGCTGCACTACAACATTTTTTCCAAACTTTTTAAAAGCCTAATATTTTCAAATAAAGCATCATTCATCAGAAAATCCATATTGTTAATATTGATCATAATTTCCCCCTTAACCGCTCAAGCGAGTGATGTTCCAATCATCAAAACAGAGACCGTTATTATTCAATCTCAGACATCTGCGATTTACGATACGTTACTTGACTTCGATAAATATCACTTATGGAACCCTTGGTTATTTGAAGCTTCAGGCGATCCCAGTATAGGCGGTAATGTTTGGGCAAAGCTCATATTAGATGGCAAAGAAATGGAATCCAATCACACCATTATCAGCCTAGCGCATAATCAGGTTTTCTGTTGGCGAGATGAAATGTGGTATAGCTTTCTCGCCGGAGGAGAACGCTGCCGTTATTTAATACAGCAAAATAATGGTACAACACAAGTATCAGGAAGCTTTCAATTTAAAGGCTGGATTTCAGGGCTAAGTTATCTGTTATATAAAAAACAAATGCTCGATGGCATGTCCAATGAATTATTAGGGTTAAAAAAACATCTTGAACTTCAGAAATAACACAACCAATCTACACTTATACAAGGAAAAAGTATGCGACATCTATCGTTATTGCTCCCACTACTGATTATTTTATTTTCTACGACAATCAAAGCAACCACACTCGATGATTTAAAAGCCCATTCACCCAGCTCTCAAAACACATGGGCTGAACAGTGGTTTTATAATGTTGCCGTTCCCGATGTTGGCTATTTTAAAATTAGTTTTCAAACTTATATTGCTCCAGATTTTGAAAACCCCGAACCTAAAGCCTATATCCACCTTGCATTCACCCCCATTGAAGGTTCAACAACAAAATATGATTTATTCCTAGATGAGGTTATTTTAGCTCACCCTGATGGTTCTGATGAGTTTTATTATGAGGTACCAGGTGTCATCATAGCCGATAAGAATAACATTGATATTAATCATGAAAATTTCCAATTCAGCCTAAATTGGAATGGAGAGCACCATCATTATTGGCATGGTCTAAATCCTGGGCAAACGCCTTTTGGCATCATCCCCGAACTACCTGGAGTCGGTGGAAAATGGTTCTTATACACAGTCGGTACCCCCATTGAATACAGCTTTGATGATGGCAATCAATTCTTATCAGGTTCAGGTTATGCTCAAGTTGATAAAGGATGGTACGATAAAGAGTCCAGTAGTGGCATGATGTATACTATGGGCTTATCTGATGAACTTTATTACATGTTTACAGGGGCTGTTTTTGGTGATTCAACCATAGAAATGTGGGCTGGGCGTTATATATCCGAAAAATATGACCTCATCTTTCATCCCGCTTTTAATAACTTATCAGTAAAACGAGAGATAGATGCTTGCTCAGGTCATTTGAAAGTTGAATTAAATAAAATTGGTTACAAATTGATTATGGAAGCCAATGCTGATATCCACAGCTTTTACCCACTGAACTTTCCATCTGTTATTATATTTGGTGGGGAACAAAGATATATGAAAACGATGCAAGCCAATGTCAATTTTGACTTGTATCATCTAGGACAATTAAAAGAAAATATTCATTTACCCCAAGCATTGCTTGAGTTTAGTGGGCCATTTGCTTGTGACGATATCTTTTAAACAATCAATAAAAGAAACAGTAAGCTTATCAGTAACCAGTACTGTTTCTTTTATCCTTTCTATTTAGGCGCAATCATCACCATTGCAAGCATTTAATTTATCCTGTTGTTTACGATCTTCTTCTAATACCTGAGTCAAATCTTCCAGCCTCTGCTTAAAAGCCACGCCATAACTTTGATCGTCTCCCCATAAATGAGACAGGCTTTCTAGAGAATCTTCATCATATTGTTTGAATAATTCCCCCGCACGTTTTGATGCAGTCTCACTATTTCCTAACATCTGTAAAGCATCCACACCTAAATGAATTGCAGAATCAAAGGTTTCTCGCCTAAAATCCGTAACGCCTAAACGAATTAACTCATAGGCATGGCGTCTATCTGTAGCCCTAGCGGCTAACTTCAAGTGAGGAAAGTATTTTTGGCACAATTCAATGATATTAAGCGTTTTAGCGGGATCGTCAATGGCAATCACTAATAACTGTGCATCAGCCGCACCCGATGCCGCTAACAAATCGAAGCGCGCCGCATCACCATAAAACACTTTAGATCCAAATCGGCGAACCATTTCAATTTGAGTTGGACTATGATCTAATATAGAAACTTGATAACCCTGAGTTTTTAATAATCGACTCACCACTTGACCAAAACGTCCATAACCTGCAACAATTACATTTTTACTGGCTTCAATTTGATCAGGCCCATCAAATTCATCTTTTAATGATTGATCACGCTTTTCAAAAAATTCATACCCAAGTAATAAAATAGGCGCCAATAACATCGATATTGCAACAACCAATGTTGTTAAATGCACTTGTTCGGGAGATAAGATAGATAAACTGCCAGTTAGTGATAATAAAACAAAAGCAAACTCACCTCCTTGTGCTAAAGCCAGAGTAAAAAGCAGCTTTTGCTTATTCTCCAATTTAAAAACACTACCTAAAACAAAAAGTACACCAGCTTTAACAACAATTAATGCAATAACACATGTCAAAACGAGTAAAAAATACTCAAACAACAGTGAAAAATCAATGGATGCGCCTACCGTGATAAAAAATAATCCCAACAACAAGCCTTTGAAAGGCTCAATATCCGCTTCAAGTTCGTGCCTAAATTCACTTTCAGCCAATACTACGCCAGCGAGAAAAGTTCCAAGAGCGGGGGATAAGCCAATTTTTTGCATCAAAAGCGCAATTGCGATAACCAAAAACAAGGCGAAAACAGTAAATATTTCTCTTAAACGTGTTTCCGCAATATAACGAAATACAGGTCCCGCAATAAATTTTCCAAAGAAAACAATTAACGCAATCACCATCAGAGACATCAGAACTTGAAAAATTATCGGAAAGCCATCAATTAAACTTTCAGTATGTTTAATTGTCCCAGAATCACCAAGTGCTAGCAAAGGTAACAAGGCAAGGATAGGGATCACTGCAATATCTTGGAATAATAAAACTGAAAAACTATTTTGCCCAGCTTCTTGTTTAATCCAACCTTTTTCAGTAAGAGTTTGTAAGACAATGGCTGTAGACGACAAAGCTAACATTAACCCGATAGCCAATGAGGCTTGCCAAGATAACAATAAAAAATAAAAACAAACAATGAAAATAACCAGTGTGCTTAAGCCAAGCTGTAACCCACCAAGCCCAATAATTGAACGCCGTAATTTCCATAGTCGACTGGGCTGCAATTCTAATCCAACGAGAAAAAGCATCATCACAACGCCAAACTCAGCAAAATGCATGACTTCAGTTTGATCGCCAACTAAACTCAAAAAAAAAGGACCAATCAAAATCCCCGCTAACAAATAACCCAGCACAGAACCTAACCCTAAACGTTTAGCGATTGGTACCGCTACAATCGCAGCAGCTAAATAGACAACTGATAGTTCTAACATTTGATCCCCAAGAAATGATTATTCAATACGAAACAGCATACCACTTTCAGTTTACACTGAATTTAGATATTAATAGTTAATTTAATTAGAAATTTAAAATAGAAGGGAGAATCAACAAAACAGTAGGTACATATTCTGACACAGATTAAGAAAAACCATTAATCAAAGAAAAAATCTCAGCCACAACCCTCAATAAGCTAAAGGATAAAATGTACAACTAAAAATAGAGTAATACTATTCAGTATCTTAATCTACAATCGATTGAGACTGTAAAAAATGATATAAATCCTCAAGGTTATCACTTTCAAAAATAATTTCGCTGTCTTCATCATGAAACACATCGGGATACTCTTCAACATATCCATCGTCAATCGAAGAATACTCCCCAAGATGATTAACACTTAGCACAGTATAATAAGGAGTACTCCACTCATCGATACTCGAAGAAGCATGGAAATCTACTTGTAATGTTAAATAAGCATTTTCAGTGCAGAAAGTATATTGAGAAAAAACATCCTCATTTGAGGAATAAGGAAGAGATAATAAAGTTGAGTTAATACTCTTCTGTCCATAGCGATCTTTATATTCAAGCATAGTCATCCCTCCAACCAACATATTAATAAAGTATTATCAATATAAAAAATCCATATTTACATAAAAATCAATTAGATAGATTAGAATGTAATGTTATCCACTATTAGGCTTCATGTTTTCTAAGACTTGAAAAGGCACTAAAAAGCGATAGAGTCCCTCAACTGATTCACTTTCAAATACAATTTCAGTTGTTTCATCATGAACAATTTCAGGTAAATTATCTGTACCTATATTTTTAGCTGTTCGTACAACATATCGAGGAAAATCGTTTACACGCTGCTCTTTTTCAAGAGGGTTCACCCACAATACTAAGTATTCTCCTGATTTAATTCGGCTATCACAGTAAAATAAAAAACTGGGACTATCATCAACATTCCAACTTTTGTCATGCAAAAAAGGAAAATCTGACAGTTCAAATCCTAAATCAAAACCTCTTCCGAATTCATCCTGAAATTGATACATATAAACCTCAGCGCTGAATGTTGTGAAAGCCAATTTATCCGTAACATTCTTTATAGGAACCAAAATAGGATAAAAACCTAACCATGATTCTACTCCCCATTATCATGGATTACGCCTATTCTATTAGAACAATTAGTTTCCCTCAAATAACCTCAGGTTATACGCACGTTTATCTACAATAGCCTAACTCTCTTAAAAGAAAGGCTGTCATAAATGAACAACGCCTCTTTTTAACCGTGTTTAATTAACCTGCTTTTAAATTGTCTAACATTTGGAAAGGAGCTAAAAATCGATACAGCGCACTGATATCTTCACTAGAAAATAAAATCTTACTATTTTCATCGTGTGCAATTTCAGGGACTTCTTGAGAACCAAAATTAGTTGCAGTTAAAACAGAGTAACGGGGAAAATTACAATTTCTCATCGAAGTATCTTTATGTTCAACCCACAATAAAAGGTATTCTTTCTCGTTCGGCTCTAGAGCATGAAAAACAAAACTAGGACACTCATCAAGATGAAAGCTTAAATCTTCTAAAAAAGGAAACATAGCAATGTCAAAACCTAAATCAAAATCTTGGCCAAATTCTTGTTGGTATATATGCATAACGACCCCACTCAAACCGCCAGCTAAATCTCCTTATTCTCTTATGACGATGCAATAATATGAATAAAATAAAGGCGTTTTAATTAAAACGCGACGATAAAATAATTTGTTACAAATCCATAGTACTATGCATTTGATTAAAATTCGCCCTATTTTTAGAACTTTTAAAAATATTAAATGTATTTATTATTTTAATTTGAAATATATGAATTTACTGAAAATACAACTTTATCTTTTTATTCAACTTGTTAATTGCAAATTACACCATAAGTGAGACGGAAGATATAAAAACAAAACTCATTCTTCATTTTAGACAATTGATATTTTACAGACTAGATTTAAAGGTTAAACAAATTATTGATATAATGTGAACCTGTTGAGTCATGAAACTATTGAAATTCCATTAAATATCTACACACTTCATTGCTTGACTCACTTTCAAACAATAAAGGGCTCGCTTCATCAAGTTCAAAATCAGCACCAACCAAATCAGTAACTCTTGCTTTTAAAACAGTATAACGCGCATTTTTTTTAAAACGTAATTCAACCCTACCATAGTCAACCCATAGTACTTGATAGCACCATTGACCTGAGGGTTCTAAATGACCAAAGATAAAACTTGGGCATCTATCTCTTTGTCTACTTTTATCAAATAAAAAAGGAAAAATAGCCAAATCAAAGCCCAAATCAAAATCAAACCCAAACTCTTTTTGATATCGATACATAGCCAACCTCAATACTGACAACACAGCATCTCCATTTTACGCCGCTCATAGAAACCTTAAAAGCACTATTTCAATAATAAGTTAGACAGAACCCTAATCAAAATATCACTATATATGAAGATCTGATATAACAGCTCACATAGTCTATATTTCCATAACCATTAAAATAACATCTTCAAGTATTACGGGTATACTATCCTTATCTTTCTTTATCAGTGAGATAAAAATGTTAGACAAAAACAGGTTATCACCATCCATCACCTCCCAAACTGAAATTCAAAAGTTTAACGAATTAGCAAATGAATGGCGCGATCCAAATGGAAAATTCAAACATGTACATAGCTTTAATCAAACGAGATTAACCAACATACGATCGGCAATATCCTCACACTTTGATCGCGATCCAAACCAAGATCATTCCCTTAAAGGGATCAACATACTTGATATTGGTTGTGGTGCAGGGTTACTTGCAGAACCATTAGCCTCTTCAGGTGCGACAGTCACAGGGATCGATGCAAGTGCAATGAATATTGCTATTGCTAAACAACATTCTGAAACAAATAAAATATCAATAAACTATCTACATTGCTTAGCTGAAGAACTGCTTAACCAAGAAAAAAATAGCCTGGTACAGAAAAAGTATGATGTCATTCTAAATACAGAAGTTATTGAGCATGTGACGAATAAAAATAAGCTTATTGATACTTGTTGCCAATTATTAAATTCTGAAGGATTACTGATTATGGCCACATTAAATCGAACATTGAAATCCTATTTTATAGCCATTCTAGGTGCTGAATACATTATGCGTTATCTGCCTATAGGTACACATAACTGGAAGCATTTTGTTAAGCCTGAAGAAATAATAGAACGATTAAAAACCCATCAGCTTACCCCTCTCTATACACAAGGGATGAGTTTGAACCCTTTTACACAACAATGGTATACCCATCAAAATACCAAAGTGAATTATCTTCTCTATGCTACAAAGAAGAATGCTAAAAAACAGTCATAGCCTACTAGAAATATTTCACATATCATCTTCTCTACTAGTCATATTAAGACAGGAAACACAGTGTCAAAAATAGATATTCTCGTCGGCTCAACCTTAGGAAGCTCCGAGTACGTTGCCGATGAAATAGCATCAAAGCTCACTTCATTAGGCCATGAGATCCAAATAAATTTAACCCCAAATAGATCAGAGCTCATGCCTAACTCGATCTGGTTTATCGTATCCTCCACTCATGGGGCGGGCGATCTCCCAGATAATATCCAGCCTTTCTTTGACGAGATCGAGCATAACAAACCCGATCTTAGCAACCAAAAGTTCATTATTTGTGCTATTGGTGATTCAAGTTATGACACCTTTTGTCATGGGCCGGCGAAACTCAATTCCTTGCTAGCAGAGCGCTCAGCAAAAGCCTGTGTGGATAAGATCGAAATTGACATTCAACGGGATCCCATTCCAGAGGAAGCGGCGATATCTTGGTTAAACCGATGGTGCGATCAACTTTAAGATCGAATAATCCCGATCGCTATCAGATCAGTGCACAAGTTAGATCCACCTTATCCACAAGATGTTTTGTTTTTGTATATTTATGTGGATAAGGTATTATTTTATCCCATTACAACTCTGTATTATTCAAGGCGTGATCACCTACAAGATCATGCCTGTGGATAAATATGCGATCTATCCCCAAGTTATATTCAGTTTGATCCCGATCTGATCACAGGATCGCTTTTTCTTTAACCATTGAATAAAAAAAGAAAAATGGATTATCCACAGATTTTTACGATCCTAATAATAACCATAATAAGAGATCTATATAAAGATCTTAAGATCTATTAAGCGATCGCACTAGATCAAAACAAATGAAATAGATCGTTCACCTTCTGTCGATCCAATGCTAAAATACTCCGCTCGAAATAAATTCAGTCTTTTACCAATTGAAGGTTATTTAATGCTTTTTCATGAACGCTTTGATGTGATCGTTATAGGTGGTGGTCATGCTGGCACAGAAGCCGCTTTAGCTTCTGCTAGAATGGGATCAAAAACCCTACTTCTTACCCACAATATTGATACATTAGGACAAATGTCCTGTAATCCCGCTATTGGTGGAATTGGTAAAGGGCATCTAGTGAAAGAAATTGATGCTTTAGGTGGTGCAATGGCAACAGCTACTGACTTTGCTGGCATTCAATTTAGAACATTAAATTCAAGTAAAGGACCGGCCGTACGAGCGACACGGGCACAAGCCGATAGAAATCTTTACCGACAAAAAATACAAAATATTTTACAAAATCAACCTAATTTACGTATTTTTCAACAAGCCGTCGATGATTTAGTTGTCGAAAATGAAAAAGTGATTGGTGTTATCACTCAAATGGGATTGGCGTTTGAAGCACCTGCCGTCATATTAACCGCAGGGACTTTCCTTGGTGGTAAAATTCATATTGGACTTGAAAATTACAGTGGTGGTCGAGCAGGAGATCCTCCTGCTATCACCCTTGCTCATCGACTACGTGAATTGCCTATTCGAGTAGGTCGTTTAAAAACGGGCACACCACCTAGAATTGATGCCAACAGCATTAATTTTGATCTCATGTCTGAACAAAAAGGTGACGATCCGCTACCTGTTATGTCTTTTTTAGGTCATGTAGAACAACACCCAGAACAAGTATCTTGCCATATTACTCATACCAATGAGCAAACCCATGAGATCATTCGTGGAGGCTTAGATCGGAGCCCTATGTATTCAGGTGTTATTGAAGGTATTGGCCCACGATATTGCCCGTCGATTGAAGATAAAGTGCATCGCTTTGCCGATAAAAACTCTCACCAGATCTTCATTGAGCCAGAAGGGTTAAATACTAATGAGATCTATCCCAATGGGATCTCAACCAGTTTACCTTTTGATGTTCAATTAAATTTAGTACGATCGATCAAAGGGATGGAGCAAGCTCAGATCATTCGGCCTGGCTATGCGATCGAATATGATTATTTTGATCCGCGGGATCTTAAAAATTCTTTAGAAACTAAATCCATCAGTGGGTTGTTTTTCGCTGGTCAGATTAATGGAACAACGGGTTACGAAGAAGCTGGAGCTCAAGGTTTGCTGGCTGGGATGAATGCATCACTGCAGGTTCAAGGTAAGACATCATGGTCTCCTAGGCGCGATGAAGCCTATTTAGGCGTACTTGTTGATGACTTATCTACATTAGGCACTAAAGAACCTTATCGAATGTTTACGAGTCGAGCGGAATATCGTTTGTTGTTACGTGAAGACAATGCGGATCTGCGCTTAACCGAAAAAGGCCGTGAGCTAGGTTTAGTTGATGATCATCGTTGGGCAAAGTTTAACGAAAAACAAGAAGCAATAGAATCTGAATTACAACGTCTTCGCAGTCAATGGGTTCATCCTAATTCACCGTTGGTTGATGTATTGAATCCAAAACTCAATACACCTATTGCTAGAGAAGCCTCTTTTGAAGAATTATTAAGACGTCCTGAAATGGACTATCCTAAATTAATGGGACTTGAAGGTTTTGGGCCTGGCCTTGCAAATAAACAAGCTGCTGAACAAGTTCAAATACAAGTTAAATACTCGGGTTATATTCAGCGTCAGCAGGATGAAATCGATAAAGCCATTCGCCATGAAAAAACGGGATTACCATTAGACTTGGATTACCAAGAAGTGCCTGGTTTATCAAATGAAGTTATTGCTAAGATGAATCAGCATAAGCCTGAAACCATAGGTCAAGCTTCTCGCATTTCAGGTATGACACCTGCTGCAATCTCAATTTTATTAGTGCATTTGAAAAAACGGGGCCTTTTAAGAAAAAGTGCGTAATAAAAAGACATATTAAGTAAATATATTGGAGGAGCTGCGTGCTCCTCCTTATATTTATAGAGCAATGGTAGTAAACTGAGCGTCTTAAAATGGATTAATCAGTGTGTTCTTTGAGGGTGTTTCTGTGTTATCAACACAATTAGATGATTATTTGGCGGCCATGGGCCTAGTTGCAACATCAAAGCAAAAACAACAACTAATTGATTTTGTTGCTATGCTACATAAATGGAATAAAGCCTATAATTTAACGGCTATTCGTGATCCTGAGCAAATGCTAATTAAACATATTATGGATAGTTTGGCGGTATCGACTCATTTGCAAGGGCAACGTTTCATTGATGTGGGCACAGGACCTGGTTTACCCGGGATCCCGTTGGCTATTCTCAATCCTGATAAGGAATTTGTGTTACTGGATAGTTTAGGGAAACGTATTCGTTTTCAAAAACAGGTTCAGTTTGATTTAGGCATTCATAATATCAGTTCTGTTGAAAGTCGAGTTGAAGCGTATCAGGTAGAAGAAAAATTTGATGGGGTATTAAGTCGTGCTTTTGCATCGATTCAAGATATGTTGCATTGGTGTGAGCATCTACCTTCAGATACGGGCTGTTTTTATGCGCTAAAAGGCCAGTTATCGACGGAAGAAATGGAAAATTTACCTAATGGCTTTGAAATCACCGATGTGATTGAATTATCTATTCCTAACTTAGATGAACAAAGGCATTTACTCCGTGTCGTTAAGCAAAAAGCACCTGTGGTGTAATTGAGTAGTTGCAATCTTCGGCCGCATCAAGCAATTTGTCAGTATAATTGTGCAAAAATACGACAAGTTAATAGTCTGTTGTTGGACGATGCAAAAAGATAGGATGAAATTTTGGGAAAAGTGATTGCCGTAGCCAACCAGAAAGGCGGTGTTGGAAAAACTACAACATGCGTTAATTTATCGGCGTCATTAGCGGCGACGAAACGGCGAGTCTTATTGATTGATCTCGATCCGCAAGGTAATGCGACCATGGGCAGTGGTATTGATAAATACGAAGTTGAACATACTGCTTATGATTTACTGGTGGATGAAAAACCCTTTAGTGAAGTGGTATGTCGAGAAACTACTGGTCAATATGATTTAATCGCTGGAAATGGCGATGTGACCGCCGCAGAAGTCAAGCTGATGAATTTTTTTGCAAGAGAGATCCGGCTTCGTAATGCGTTGGCGCCGATTAAAGATGAATACGACTTTATTTTTATTGATTGCCCACCGTCACTCAATATGTTGACCGTTAATGCCATGTCTGCTGCTGATTCTGTCATTGTCCCTATGCAATGTGAATATTATGCGCTTGAAGGGATAACATCGTTAAAAGAAACTATTGATCAGCTCAGTAGTATGGTCAATCCAGGTCTGCATATTGAAGGGATATTACGCACTATGTACGACCCGCGTAATCGTTTGTCTACTGATGTATCCGATCAGTTAAAACAACATTTTGGTGAAAAAGTTTACCACACAGTTATTCCTCGCAATGTCCGTTTGGCCGAAGCTCCGAGTTTTGGCACTCCTGCCATGTATTATGAAAAATCCAGCGCTGGAGCAAAGGCTTATCTTGCTTTGGCGGGAGAAATTATTCGTCGTGCCGATGATCAAGCGAGCAATAAGCAAGCTTAAGGGAATACTATGACACAAAAAAAAAGAGGTTTAGGTAAGGGACTTGATGCATTATTAAGTACCAGTAAAGGTGCTAAACAACAAGACAATACCGAATTAGCTGTCGATCGAGAAC
The DNA here is from genome assembly GCF_947491715.1 of uncultured Shewanella sp. Taxonomy (GTDB): domain Bacteria; phylum Pseudomonadota; class Gammaproteobacteria; order Enterobacterales; family Shewanellaceae; genus Shewanella. Next base: position 95,197 of record NZ_CANLKR010000006.1, read on the forward strand.
ATGATGATAAAGTGATTAATACATCACAAGGGACTTTGATTGACTTAGATGTGGATTTATTATCACCCGGTCAATACCAACCAAGAAAAGATATGTCGCCTGAAGCCTTGGAAGAGTTAGCTAAATCGATTGCTAATCAAGGTATTATTCAGCCTATCGTAGTGAGAAAGGTCTCTGCAACAGGTTATGAAATCATTGCAGGTGAGCGGCGCTGGCGAGCGGCTCAATTAGCTGAGTTATCCAGTATCCCTTGTCTTGTTAAGCAAGTCGCCGATGAAGCGGCCATGTCTATTGCGCTTATTGAAAATATTCAACGAGAAGATTTGAATGCCATGGAAGAAGCGATGGCATTGCATCGATTGTTACATGAGTTTGAGTTAACTCATCAACAAATTGCTGATGCGGTCGGTAAATCTCGTGCAACAGTCTCCAATTTACTGAGATTAAATAGTTTGAATGATGCGGTTAAAAAAATGTTGGAGTATGGTGATATTGATATGGGTCATGCTCGTGCCTTATTAGCGATAGAGGGGGATGAGCAAACAATTTTAGCCAGATTAGTCGTTTCTAAAGAATTAACCGTGCGAGAAACGGAACGATTAGTGAACAAAACCCTGACTCCAAGTGAAAAAGTGGAAAAACCGAGTAAAGATCACGATGTTTACCGCTTAGAAAATCAATTAATCGAGCGCTTAGGTGCGAAAGTATCAATCTCGCATAATAAAAAAGGTAAAGGAAAATTGGTAATAAATTACCAAGATTTAGCAGAACTCGATGGAATTATCGAGAAAATTGGCTAAAAAGGCCAAGTTAAAGCAATATTATGTAACTTTGTAACAATTGTTAATCTTATCATTTCGGACTTTTGACATGGATCACGTTAAAAGTCTCCAATTTTATTCAGTTAAACTTGCTTTGAAGTGCCGAAACGGTATACTTTCGCAAGCTTTTTGTACGTCAGGTTTACACGAATGTATATCATTCGGTTTTCGATAACAAAAAGTACTAATGCGGAGGAGGTAAATTGAGTAAGATTTTAGCGCGTCGTGGCCGGCGATCAGCCTATAAATTGGTGATGATGCAGGCGGCGGTAGCTGTAACTGCTTCTATTTTCTTTTTCGCGATGTGGGGAGCCCAGTTTGGTTATTCTGCGTTAGCAGGTGCTGCCATTGCTGTGCTTCCTAATTTTGTATTCGCAACCCTCGCTTTTTCCCATACGGGAGCGAGTGCGTCAGCAAAGGTCATTAAGACTTTTTACTGGGGGGAAGCGGTAAAGATGCTGTTAACAATTGTCATGTTTTCGTTGGTGTTTATTTATATGGAGGTGGTTTTTATGCCCCTTTTTGTTTGTTACACACTGGCGTTAATTGTACATTGGGCAGCTCCTTTATATTTCAAGCAAAGTTAAGTGGGATGAATCATGTCTGCATCTGCAACCGGTGATGTAACACCGCAGGGCTATATCCAGCATCATTTGACTAACCTATCGGTTGGTGAAGGATTCTGGACATGGCATATTGATTCGTTGCTCTTTTCGGTTGGTCTTGGCGTTTTGTTTTTATGGATATTTCGTAGCGTTGGAAAAAAAGCGACAACAGGCGTTCCCGGTAAACTTCAATGTTTTATTGAGATGATTGTTGAATTCGTTGACAGCAGCGTGAAAGAAACTTTCCATGGTCGCAATCCTGTCATCGCACCGCTAGCGTTAACAATTTTCGTGTGGATTTTCTTAATGAATCTCATGGATATGGTACCCGTGGATTGGATACCATCCTTGGCCGCAGCAGCGGGCATTCCATACATGAAGATTGTACCTAGCACTGACGTAAACATTACTTTCAGCTTAGGCTTAGGTGTGTTTGTGCTGGTTGTGTATTACAGCATTAAAGTCAAAGGTGTGACAGGTTTTGTAAAAGAGCTGACGTTACAGCCCTTTAACCACTGGGCAATGATACCCGTCAACTTGTTACTTGAGTCGGTTACTCTGATTGCGAAGCCAATTTCACTGGCATTGCGTTTGTTTGGTAACTTGTACGCAGGTGAGTTGATTTTCATCCTTATTGCGCTCATGTATAGCGCCAATTGGGCGATAGCTTCACTAGGTGTAGGTCTACAACTAGCGTGGTTAATCTTCCATATTTTGGTGATTACATTGCAAGCGTTTATCTTCATGATGTTGACCATTGTTTATTTAAGCATGGCGCATGAAGATCACTAAGGGTAGTTGAAGATTTTTTTAAACTAAATCAATTAACTAAATAACGATTTAGAATACTGGAGATAGAGATGGAAACTGTATTAGGCATGACAGCTATTGCTGTTGCTCTGTTGATTGGTATGGGTGCTTTAGGTACTGCTATCGGTTTCGGCCTTTTAGGTGGCAAGTTCTTAGAAGGCGCTGCGCGTCAACCAGAAATGGCGCCTATGCTACAAGTTAAAATGTTCATTGTTGCAGGTCTATTGGATGCTGTAACTATGATCGGTGTGGGTATTGCACTATACATGTTATTTACTAACCCATTGGGTGCAATGCTGTAATAAACGCTTCTGTCTTTAATCTAAATAGGAGGCTGTTGTGAATTTCAACGCTACCCTAATCGGTCAGACGGTCGCCTTTATTATCTTCGTGTGGTTCTGCATGAAGTTTGTTTGGCCCCCTTTGATGAATGCCATCGAAGAGCGCCAAAAAAGGATTGCCGGCGGTTTAGCTGACGCAGACCGCGCAGCAAAAGACCTAGAGTTGGCGCAGGCGAAAGCCACCGACCAACTAAAAGAAGCTAAAGCTAAAGCTAATGAAATAATTGAGCAAGCGAACAAACGCAAAGCTCAAATTGTTGACGAAGCTAAAGCCGAAGCAGACGCTGAGCGCGCTAATATTATCGCTCAGGGTAAAGCAGAAATTGAAGCTGAACGTAATCGCGTGAAAGAGGATCTGCGTAAGCAGGTTGCTTCTTTGGTTATCACTGGTACCGAGAAGATCCTTGAACGTTCGATTGATGAAGCCGCCCATAGCGACATAGTTAATAAACTTGTCGCCGAAATTTGATAAGGGAGTTGAGTTATGGCTGAATTAACCACCATTGCTCGTCCTTACGCAAAGGCTGCTTTTGATTTTGCGGTTGAGAAAGATGCAGTGGAAAGTTGGGCAGAAATGCTGAATTTTATGGCTTTGGTGAGTGAAAACGAATCAATGCATCCATTGCTGACTGGCGCTTTGTCCAGTCATAAGCTTGCAGAACTCTTTATTGGAGTTTGTGGTGAGCAACTCAATGAGCAAGGTCAAAACCTAGTCAGGGTAATGGCTGAAAACGGTCGTTTAGAAACACTGCCTGCTGTCTATCAACAATATGTTGAATTGCGTAACGAATGGGCGAAGGAAATAGAAGCAAATGTTGTTTCTGCCACAGAGCTGAGTTCGACGCAACGACAGGAGATCAGTGTTTCTTTAGAGAAACGTCTCGCACGCAAAGTTAAGCTGAATTGCAGCATAGACACCACGCTTATCGCGGGTGTGATCATTCATGCAGGAGACCTTGTCATTGATGGCTCGGTTCGCGGTAAAGTATCGCGTCTGTCTGATAAGCTGCAGTCGTAATTGGGAGTTTGAGCATGCAACTGAATTCCACGGAAATCAGCGATCTGATTAAACAGCGGATCGAGCAGTTTGAAGTCGTTAGTGAAGCTCGCAACGAAGGTACTATCGTTGCAGTAAGTGACGGCATCATCCGCATCAACGGCCTAGCCGATGTGATGCAGGGTGAGATGATTGAACTGCCAGGTAACCGTTTTGCTATCGCGTTGAATCTTGAACGCGACAGTGTCGGTGCCGTCGTAATGGGCCCTTATGCCACATTGGCAGAGGGTGACAAAGTTAAAACTACTGGTCGTATTCTTGAAGTACCAGTGGGTCGTGGTCTACTGGGCCGTGTCGTTAATACCTTAGGTGAGCCTATCGATGGAAAAGGACCTGTTGATCATGACGGTTTCTCTCCAGTTGAAGTGATAGCACCAGGTGTTATTGAGCGTAAGTCAGTATCACAACCTGTTCAAACAGGTTATAAAACCGTTGATGCCATGATCCCAATTGGTCGTGGACAACGTGAATTGGTCATTGGTGACCGTCAAACAGGTAAAACTGCGTTGGCGATTGATGCCATTATCAATCAGAAAGATTCTGGCATTAAATGTGTGTACGTTGCTGTTGGGCAAAAAGCCTCAACGATTGCTAACGTGGTACGCAAGCTGGAAGAGCATGGTGCATTAGCCAACACGATTGTTGTTGTTGCGACTGCATCAGAAGCGGCTGCATTGCAGTTCTTGGCGCCATATTCTGGTTGTTCAATGGGTGAATACTTCCGCGACCGCGGTGAAGATGCGTTAATCGTATATGATGATTTGTCTAAGCAAGCTGTTGCTTATCGTCAAATTTCATTGCTATTGAAGCGTCCACCAGGACGTGAAGCTTATCCTGGTGATGTTTTCTATCTACATTCTCGTTTACTTGAGCGTGCATCACGCGTAAACGAAGCGTATGTAGAGAAATTCACTAACGGTGAAGTAAAAGGTCAAACCGGTTCACTAACCGCGCTGCCGATTATTGAAACCCAAGCAGGTGACGTTTCAGCATTCGTACCGACTAACGTAATTTCAATTACAGATGGTCAAATCTTCCTTGAAACAGATTTGTTTAACTCAGGACTACGTCCGGCGGTTAACCCAGGTATTTCTGTTTCACGTGTTGGTGGTGCGGCGCAGAGTAAGATCATTAAGAAACTGTCTGGTGGTATTCGTACCGCACTTGCACAGTATCGAGAGCTTGCGGCCTTCTCACAATTTGCATCTGATCTTGATGATGCAACACGTGCTCAATTAGAGCATGGTGAGCGTGTTACCGAATTAATGAAGCAAAAGCAATATGCGCCTATGAGTATCGCTTGTCAGGCTGTGTCTATTTTCGCAGCTGAGAAAGGTTACCTACAAAGCGTTGAGCTGAATAAAGTCATTGATTTTGAGGCATCTTTGCTCTCGTTCATGAACAGCGAGTATGCTGACCTAATGAAGAACATCAACGAAACTGGCAACTATAATGCCGACATCGAAGGTGAACTGAAGGCTGGCCTCGACAAGTTCGTAGCAACCCAAACCTGGTAATGACAAATGAGGTGTCTAAGACACCTCTGGTCCAGATTGGAGAGTAAAGATGGCCGGCGCTAAAGAGATTAAAAGTAAGATCGCGAGTGTTCAAAACACTCAGAAGATCACTTCCGCCATGGAAATGGTGGCAGCCAGCAAAATGCGCAAAGCGCAAGATCGCATGGCTGCGAGTCGTCCATATGCGGAAACCATGCGTAAGGTGATTGGTCACGTCGCGCAAGGCTCTCTCGAGTATAAACACCCCTATTTAGAGGTGAGAGAAGCTAAGCGGGTTGGTTACATTGTTGTGTCAACCGACCGTGGTCTTTGTGGTGGTCTGAACGTTAACCTTTTTAAAAAGGTAATGGCAGACATGAAAAGCTGGCAAGAGCAAGATGCAGAATTTGATTTCTGCCCTATCGGTGCTCGTAGTGTACAGTTTTTCAAAAGCTTTGGTGGCAACGTATTGGCCCAAGCATCGGCGTTAGGTGATTCACCTAAACTGGATGACTTGATTGGTACCGTGCGTGTCATGTTAGAAGCTTACAACGAAGGCAAACTGGATCGTTTGTACATTGTATTTAACAAATTTGTGAATACCATGTCTCAAACGCCTGTGATCGAGCAGCTACTACCTTTGCCTAAGTCTGAAGAAGATGAGCATGCTCATCATTGGGATTACATCTACGAGCCAGATCCAAAAGCACTTTTGGACACATTATTGGTTCGATATGTGGAGTCTCAAGTCTATCAAGGTGTTGTCGAAAATGTTGCGTCTGAACAAGCTGCCCGTATGGTAGCGATGAAGGCAGCAACCGATAATGCTGGTGATATGATCAGTGATTTGCAACTGGTTTATAACAAGGCTCGACAAGCTGCGATTACGCAAGAATTGTCGGAAATTGTGTCAGGTGCAGCTGCGGTTTAGGCTAGGTAACGAATACAAGTTTTAGAGGATTAATCATGAGCACAGGTACTGTTGTCCAAGTGATTGGCGCGGTTGTGGACGTTGAGTTTCCACAAGATGCCGTACCTCAGGTATACGACGCTCTAAGAATTATTGGCGAAAGCCCATGTAAAGGCTTGGTGCTGGAAGTTCAGCAGCAACTTGGTGGCGGCGTAGTCCGTGCCATTGCCATGGGTACATCCGATGGTTTGAGTCGTGGTATCGAGGTAGAAAACTCAGGTTCACCAATTTCAGTTCCGGTTGGGGATGCAACCCTTGGCCGTATCATGAACGTATTGGGTGAGCCTATCGATGAAGCGGGTCCAATTGGTGAAAAAGATCGTTATATCATTCACCGTGAGGCGCCTTCATACGAAGATCAGTCAAGCACCACTGAACTTTTAGAAACCGGTATCAAGGTTATTGACCTTGTTTGTCCGTTTGCTAAAGGTGGTAAAGTCGGTCTGTTTGGTGGTGCGGGTGTTGGTAAAACAGTTAACATGATGGAACTGATTAACAACATCGCTAAAGCACACTCAGGTTTATCAGTCTTCGCTGGTGTAGGTGAGCGTACTCGTGAGGGTAACGATTTCTACTACGAGATGGAAGATTCTGGTGTACTCGACAAAGTCGCCATGGTTTATGGCCAAATGAACGAGCCGCCAGGAAACCGTCTACGTGTGGCACTGTCTGGTTTAACCATGGCTGAGAAGTTCCGTGACGAAGGTCGTGACGTATTATTATTTGTTGATAATATTTACCGTTATACCCTTGCCGGTACAGAAGTATCAGCACTGCTAGGGCGTATGCCTTCAGCGGTAGGTTATCAGCCAACATTGGCAGAGGAGATGGGTGTTCTTCAAGAGCGTATTACATCGACTAAAACAGGGTCAATTACCTCTGTTCAAGCCGTTTACGTTCCTGCGGATGATTTAACCGATCCATCACCTGCAACGACATTTGCTCACTTAGATGCGACTGTAGTATTGTCACGTCAAATTGCCTCTTTGGGTATTTACCCTGCGGTTGACCCATTGGATTCGACGTCACGTCAATTAGATCCTTTGGTTGTTGGTCAAGAGCATTATGACATTGCAAACGGTGTTCAAACCGTACTACAACGTTATAAAGAACTAAAAGACATCATCGCCATTCTGGGTATGGATGAATTATCTGATGAAGATAAGACAACCGTAGCACGTGCCCGTAAGATTGAGCGTTTCTTGTCTCAGCCATTCTTTGTTGCTGAAATATTTACTGGTTCTCCAGGTAAGTACGTTTCACTTAAAGACACTATTCGTGGCTTTAAAGGTCTATTGGAAGGTGAATTTGATCACATTCCAGAGCAAGCGTTCTACATGGTTGGCTCTATCGACGAAGCTGTCGAAAAAGCTAATAAAAAGTAACTCGCCTTGGGCCAGTTTAACAGCAAACAGGGTGATGGCATGACAATACGACTTGATGTTGTAAGTGCAGAAAGCAGCATCTTTGGGGATCAGGTACTGAGTTTACAAGTAACTGGCGCCGAAGGTGAACTAGGTATTAAGTTAGGTCATGCACCTTTGCTGACAAGCATTAGACCTGGCATGGTACGTATCGCTAGGCTCGATAGTAAAGAAGATGTGTTTTATCTTTCAGGCGGTTTGCTTGAAGTTCAACCGACTTCTGTTGCTATCATGGCTGATGTGGTCATGCGTGCTGATGAGATCGACGAAAAAGCAGCTGAAGAAGCCAAGCGTCATGCAGAGGCCTCTATGGCCAAAGCGGGTGCTGACTTCGATTACGCTGCGGCAGCAAAAGAGCTTGCGCAAGCAGTCGCTCAATTGCGCGTCGTTGAGACCATCAAGAAAAACCTAGGTAAATAAGGTTATTCTTCACTGACGATGTTTGATATAGCAGTGTGATTTACCTGCTTAAAAAAAGGCGCCTAATGGTGCCTTTTTTGTTTTTTCAATTTATTTCTTATTGTTGTCTTATTCGCATAAAAAAGGTGTGTTGTTCATAACCTCTATTTTTGTTATTGGCTTGAGTAATGCTTATCTTGTAATATTTATCGCTGTCAGTCGTCTTTGAGGGAGCAGTTGTGCAAGTGGAATGTAATTGGGTACAGTTAGGTGACTTTACGTTAGATATACATCAGCAAGTGCTCTATCTTGATGAGTCTGAATTATCTGTTGAGCCCAAAGTGCTTGAGCTTTTATTATACCTCTATCAATGTCGCCAAGGATATGTGACCCTTAAAGCGCTACATGAGAATGTGTGGTCAGACAGAGTCGTTTCAGATACTGCGGTTCGCAGCGCCATTAAAAAACTGCGTACATTGTTTAATGATACCGATCTTAATGCGCCAAAATACATAAAATCAGTCCCTAAGCGTGGCTACAAGCTAATATGTGTTATTACGCTTCTGCATGATAAGTCACATACTCAAACACCATCAAACAATGCCGATAGGCTCTTACAAGCGCCTACGAGTACTCAAAAAAGGCCATGGCAGCTTGGGTATTATATTGCGTTAAGTTTAGTGTTACTGATGATCAGTTTATCGATTATTGGCGCAAAACAGCTCATCGATAATAGTTTAGACACTGCAAAGGTGGTGGTGTTGAGCTCGGTATCATCGTTTCCCGCAGAAAAACTGACCTTTGAAGTGAGCAGTGATGATCATTATATCGCCTTTACTGGAAAGCTCGCCAGTGAACAAGATAATCAAGTTTATTTACTTAATAAGCAAAGTGGGCATGTTCGCCAGCTGACTTATGATGCTAAAAATGCCACCTTCTTAACGTTTGTCCGCGATAATACTCAGATTATTTATACAGATCTCATTGCAGGTAACAGTGCACTACAAAAAATATCACTTAATGAGGAAGGGCTAACTGCCACCGCTTTACTCACAGGTTTTCATTTTATTGGTGATGTGCATATTGGATTAAATGAAAATGAAGTGATTGTATTATTGGCACAAAAAGCGAGTGATACCCCCATGTATTATCGCTTAAATATTGACAATTCAGCATTGAATTTGTTGTTATCGACCAATAATACTGGGGAAGATTTTGCTATGGCCAAACTCTCTCCTGATAAACAAAAAATTGCGGCAATAAAGGAATTGAATAATAAGCAAGTTGAGCTTAGTGTTATCGATCTTGCGTCGAAAAAACAGATTTTTCAAAGGGTCTTGCTGCACTCCACACCTGCATTAGATTGGAAAAACGATACTGAACTATTGCTTCTTTATCCTAATCAATTGGTCTTGCTAGATTTGATTACTCAAATTGAAAAGGTCATTTATACTGATGATACCAGTCAGTTTTCATGGCTCAGTGCAGGCCCTAATAAATTAACTTTGCTGCAGCAAGATTTATCTCAGCAAAATCGTTTTTATGTTGAAGAAGATTTCAATGCCAAGTGTGATAAGCCATGTTATCACCCCCATTTTTTGGACATGGGCAGCGAAGTGAGTTCGGTGTTTTATGCCGATGAGCAGCATAAATGGATCACCAGTAAGATAGCGGGCAGCAATGAGCTGGCATTATACGATGATGAAACCGGTGACAAAGTCATTTTTTTCAATGGTCCTGAAAGAATTGAGATCCAGCACTACTCCCCGGTATCCTCTGCTTTATTGGTTAAAATAGGCAATAGATTGGCTATGTTAACAATGAAAGATAAACAGACCATTAGCCCGAAAGCCCTGAAAAAAAGCGAGCAGCAAGCGAGTATCCATTATTTAACGGCACAACATCAGGTGGTGAGTGATGCAATCTTTTCTGTGTTTGAAAAAGGGCGCTATGTATTTTATGGTGAGCGGATCGGAGGGCGCTGGCAAATACAACAATTAGATTTAAATACCATGCAAACTAAGCCATTTATGTCAGATTATCGTTCCATTCGATTAACGAACAAAGGGTACGTATTAGCCAATGAATCTGGTTGGTTATTTGTGATGTCACAAGATAAGACTGGAATGATGCCACTTAATCAACAAATTAATTTTGATGTCATTACACGTTGGTATGTGAAAGGCTCAAAAGTGGTTTGGAGTGATTTCGATTATCGCTTTAGTTACATTCATATCTTTGATCTACTGAGTAAGCAACACAAAACCCGCCAAGCGCGCTTTTATCATTTATTCCCGCGTATCACCTTATCTTCTGTGGATAATAAATTTATCTATCGTTCCAAATCCATTCAACGTAATGAAATTAAAGAGTTTATTTTTTAGTTGTTCATTGTCCATAGCAAAGAATGTCCTTAGTTATAGTTTAGTTATAGCCTAAAAAAGGGGATTTATTCATAGTACAGTGGCTCTGAGAGTAGAGCTAAGCACATTCTCTGTGCGCTTTGTGATAATGAATAAGAGTAGGAATATTCGATGAGATGGATAACACAAAAAACCGTTTTTAGTGGCCTAATATTAAGTTCGGCAATGCTCATTGTCGGTGGTTGGCAACTCGGCTTTTCAGGTAATAAAGACTATGTCGCTGCCAATAGTATTAATATTAGTCAAGTACAGAGCGGGGATTTTGCTCAAGAAGTGACGGGATACGGTACGTTGCAATCATTATATCAACGCTCCATTACTGCAACGACGACAGCCGTTGTCGATACCATTCATTTAAAACCTGGTGCCACCGTTAAGGCCGACACTTTAATTATTACCCTCAAAAATCCACAATTAGAAGTAGCATTGCAACAAGCCTTAGGTGAGCTTAAAAACAGTAAAACCCAGAAGCGTAAACTGATTTTAGAGCAGCAACGTGAAATATTAGCGCAGCAGTCAGAACTCTCTCAATATCAAGCTGAAGCGGATATGGCGAGCTTGCAAGCAGAAGCTGAAGCACCTTTAGCTAAGATTGGTATCATCTCCGCAGTAGAGGCCAAAAAAGGCCGCTTACAAGCCAAACAGCTACAGCAAAAGCTCGCCTTTGAATTACAAAAATTCGACAAATTGAAGCAAGCACATACGGAATATTTATCCATTCAGGATGAAGTTATTTTACAGGCGCAGGCTGACTTCAATAATGCCAAATATCAGCTGGAACAGCTTGTTGTTAAAGCAGGGATTAAGGGCGTATTGCAAAATTTACCCGTGAGCTTGGGGCAAAGTGTTAATTTAGGTGACAAGCTTGCTCATGTGGGGAGTTTATCGCCACTCATTGCCGAAATTAGTGTGCCGCAAATGTTGGTCAATTTAGTGCAATTAAATGCCATGGCTGAAATCGATACCCGCCATGGGCTTGTCGAAGGTAAAGTCATTCGTATTGCGCCCGTGGTTGAAAAGGGGGCGGTGAGGGTCGACATCCAATTACCCGAAAATTTGAGCGCTGATATTCGTCCATTGCAAATGGTGGATGCCGTCATCTTGGGTCAGTCTCGCAGTCAGGTGAGTTTTATTGATACGCCACAAGGGGTGAGCGAAAACACCGTTAAGTCAGTGTTTAAGTTGGTAACTGAAGATACGGGGATATTAACCCAAGTTAAATTTGGGCAAATATCCGGTAAACGTATCGAAGTGATTTCGGGGCTAGAGCCCGGCGATAAAGTGGTTGTTACGGGAATAGCGTCATCGAATGCCACACAAATCCAGTTAACTTATTAACGCTAACGTTAAACTCCAATTTAGATCAGCCTAAGCCTTAAAAACAGAATAAGAATAGGAATATAAAAATGAAAAAGGAAGTATTACGGGTTCAAGCTATCCAAAAAAGCTTTGATTCACAAGCGACCGCGGCGCAAGTTTTAAAAGGGATCGATTTCAGTATCAGTGAAGGGGAGTATGTCGCCATTTCAGGGCCATCGGGCTGCGGTAAATCCACCTTATTGAATATTCTAGGGTTATTAGATACGCCCGACTCAGGGGAATATCATATCGATGGATTATTGGTATCGGGGATGAATGGCGATCAGCGCGCCGAGATCCGCAGCCGCCGTATCGGCTTCGTGTTTCAGGCGTTTAATTTACTCGACGATGAGAGCGTTCTTGATAATGTCGCCCTGCCACTGAAATACCGAGGCGATAACAAGGTCCAGAGGCAAGCGAGAGCGCAAGAATGTTTGGAATTAGTGGGTTTGGCTGATAAAGCGGGGCTCTTTCCGAATCAATTATCCGGCGGGCAGCAGCAAAGGGTGTCGATTGCCAGAGCGCTGGCGGCAGATTCTGGCATCATGTTAGTCGATGAGCCGACGGGCAACCTTGATTCTAAAAACGGTGATGCGGTGATGGCGTTACTGGATGAGCTTAACAAACAAGGCACTACTATCATTCTAGTGACTCACGATCCTCGCTATGCACAAATGGCCCACAGGCAAATAGAATTGCTCGATGGCAGAGTGCAATCAGATGTGAAAAAAGGGGCTGAAAAGGGAATTGAAATTGAAGAGGAGAGCCTTGCATGTTAAAGGCATTATTTCGTAACCTTTTTAGGGCCAAACAGTATTACGCGACCGTGATCTTAAGCCTCACCTTGACCTTGGCTATGGTGTTTGTGGTATTTAGTATTGTCGATACCGTATTGCTTAAGCCGCTACCCTATGGAGACAGTGACAACCTTTATGTATTTGAAGGTTCAATGCTATATAACGGTAAGCTTGAACCTGGCACCAACAGCAAGAATTTATTAGATGTTAAAGAAAGCAGCCAAGGTATTGCTGATATTGCCATGTATTTTTCATGGTCGGATTATAAATTACTCGAACTCCCTTCACGCCCCGATGTGCCAGTATTCTTTGCCAGTAGTAATTTGTTTGAAGTACTCAAGGTTGAGCCTATCTTAGGGCGCTTCTTTGATGAACGTGAACAGCTGGGCAATAAGCAGCCTTCTGCCATTTTAAGTTTCGGGGCTTGGCAGCAGCACTTTGGCGGTGATGAGAATATTATCGGCAAATCAATTCAGCTCAATGATCGCCGCTTTACTGTGATTGGTGTGACGTCTGATCACTGGACCTTACCGGATGACGATGAAGTATCAAAAGGCATTTGGTTACCATTAGATATGGATGAACAATTCAACCCTATTGAGTTTGGCGGTATTACTTCTAATGTACAAGGCGTGATGCGAATTGTTGATGGGCAAGAGTTTGAGGCGGTGGAAAAGGTCTTAATTGATAAAATGCAGGCCGCGGCGGCAATTAATATGCCGGAGATAGCTAAGCATTACGGCTTAGGCGCTAAAATACAACCTTTTATCCAAGTGCTGCAGGGTGACAGTGTGCGCTTGGTGTGGATGTTAATCGCGGGCGCGTCTTTATTGACCTTAATGGCCTTGATTAATTTGGGTAATGTGCAAGTGGCTCGCGGTATGAGTCGAGTGAAATCATTGGCCGTCAGTTATGCCTTTGGCGCTAAGCGAAAGCAGTTATTTAAAGAAAGCGTGAAGCATAATGTTATTCTGCTCAGTGTGCCGATGTTATTCGCTTTACTCTTTACCGGCTTGAGTTTTGAATTGATACAAAGTGTGGGCAGTAATGTATTACCTAGACTCGGCAGTTTAAGAATTAGTTTTAATATCGTGTTATTCGCGGTCTTGATGTGTACAGGCATAGCCTTACTGTTTAGTTGGATTGAGTTGAGTCTGGTGAATGAAGCCAGTCTATTATCCAGTTTGCAAAGCAGTGGCAAAGGCACGGGTAAGCAACTGAGTCGGGGCGTAAGTCACAGTCTCATAGGCTTGCAATTATTATTCTCGGTATTAACCCTAGTGGCGACGAGTCAAGTGCTAATGGGGACTTTAACCGAAACACTCAGGCCGACACACATCAATATGCAGAATTTATGGTCATTGAAAGTGAACTATGCCTTCATCGATGATAAAGAGGAACGTAAAAACCTGCAGCGGGCCATTAGTCAACACTTTATGGCTCAAGCAAATGTTAAAGTCGTGAGCCGTTCCCATGATACTCGTGTGCCTTTTATTATGAATAAGAGCCCGATAATTAATGAACAGGAAATAAAAATTGGTAACGTACGACCAAATTCTATTGATGATAAACAATTAGCGTTATTTGATATGCGGATTCAGGGGCGTGCTTTTACGCAAGACGATATGCTCTCCGAGTTCCCCCCTGTGATCATTAGTCAACGATTGGCGGATCAATTCAGTGATAACCCAATAGGGCAAAAAATAAAGTTATATTCGACAGAGAATTTTATGACTATTGTGGGGATCGTGAGTAATACGGATTATCCTGGACGGTCGAGATATGAGGGAGCTGAAGTCTTTATTCCAAGAGTGTTCAAGGGACGTCGAACCGATGTATTGCTTATACAAGTGAGCGATGAGCATGCAGGTTTCACTTTGAGTGATGTGTACAGCCAGCTGACACAAATAGACCCTAGACTCGATATCGTGCGTTTATCCAGTATCGAAGAGGACTTTAGCGAGATCAGTCGCGATCAACGCTTCGGTGCCATATTAGCGGGTGGACTGTCGTTTATCTCCTTACTCATGGTGATCGCGGGTATTGCTGGCATGGTCAGTTATATGGTCAATATGCGCCGTTATGATTTAGGTGTGCGCTTAGCCATGGGCGCGAATAATAAGCGATTGCTTCGCAGTCAATTATGGCTACTAGCCCAACCTTTGGCTATTAGCTTGTTATTTGCCTTCTCGCTTGCTTATTTTGCCTTGGGCTATAGCCGTACTATTCCAGATTGGCACTTTTCTATTTACTGGACTGAGATGTTATTGGGATTAGTGCTATTAAGTCTTTTTGTTGCACTCGCCTGCTTTTTACCCATCGCCAAAGTACTGCGCACCGATCCGATTAAGGCGCTCAGAAATGAATAAGAAGTATAACGAATAAAGAGTGAAATGAATAAGAAGTGTAACGAATAAAATATTTATAGGGTTATGAGATGCTGACATTATATTGGAATTACGACTCCCCTTATTCAAGGTGTATTAAATGGTTGTTGCTCAATCAAAAGGTTGAGCATGCTGATAAGATCTTAAGCTGGGAACAAATGACACTAGATGCACTTTTACATCAGGCTAACCCCAAAAGGCAAGTGCCAACCTTAGCTGAGTATGATTCTGGTGTATTGGTCGCAAGTCAGACTGACTCTTTATTGATAGGGTTAGCGCATGTTGGGCCGAATTGGTATCAATCACTCGATGCAAAGTTATACCGCTTGGCAGATAGTGAGGTGGAAGCCTGTATTATTTTTCTGTTTCGCGCCAATTTATTAAAAGAAAAATTGGG
Source organism: uncultured Shewanella sp. (assembly GCF_947491715.1). Lineage (GTDB taxonomy): Bacteria > Pseudomonadota > Gammaproteobacteria > Enterobacterales > Shewanellaceae > Shewanella. Next base: position 110,483 of record NZ_CANLKR010000006.1, read on the forward strand.
TCAATCAGATAATAGTGAACTCATGCTTAAGGCGGGTGTCGATACCTATAAAGCCAGTATTGATTTACTCATTGACCATCTTTTGGTGGAAGTTAATCAAGAAGTTTATGACGAGGTGAATATCGGTGCGGTATTGCTTTTCTCTACTTTGCAGGCTGCTCGTTCTATGATGCCAGTAGGCGATATACATTATCGACAGAAAGAGCTAGCAGCGTTTATCCACACTATTGAAAAGAATATTGATTATCAACGGATGCTGGGCGAAGTGGCGATGAACTTGAGTAAACATGACTCAAATGAGCAGAATCGAGTCTCATTTATGTGGGCTGGTGGGATTTGAATGAGGTTTTTATCAGCCTTGTAACTTAGTCATACAATACTAGTCATACAATACTAGTCATATATAACGACATATATAAATAAAGGAATATATAATGCAACGCGTTTTAAATTTTTCAAAAAAAATGGTGACTCTTATGAGCATCTGTTTATTACCCTTTACTGTTATGGCGGCGGATCAAACCGAATTTAATGGCGATATTAATGTAAGCTCTGGAGAAAAGGTTGATAACCTTAAGACGTTTAATGGGCGAGTGACGCTATCCAATCGCGCTAAAGCCAAGAATATTGCCAGTTTTAACGGTGGGGTTACGCTTGGGGCCAGTGCCGCTGCGAACAAAATTGAAGTGAAAAATGGCCAAGTGCGCTTAGGCAGAGCTGCAAAAGTAGCTGAAAATATTGATATCACTAATGGTGATGTGAAGTTGAAATCACAATCAAGAGTGGGCGGTAATATAGACGTTGTTAATGGTAAAATCACCTTAGAGCAAGCGCGGGTTGAAGGTAAGTTGGTGCTTATTAATGGTGATATTATTCTACAGCAAGGTGCTTTAGTGGGAGGCGATATCATTATGGGGAATGAGAAACAGGATCAGAGCAATAATACTGTTATCCCTCTATTACGTATCTCGGCCGACTCAAGCGTGGCAGGTAAAATTATTCTCAAGCAGAAGGTGAAGTTAGACATTGCTAAGGGTGCTCAAGTCGGTGAAATTGTCAATTTGTATTGAGCCTGTTTTCCCATTAGCTATCAGATAAAACGCCAATAGGCGTTTTATCTTTTTGGGATGGTGAGAGTATTCATTTAAACGTCATCAGTTGTTGTTATAAAAAGAGCGGTTAACAAGAGTGTGGTTGAAAACGTGAGAGGTTAAAATAGGATAATTTTTCAATCTTTCCATGGTTAGGTTACCATAAGCACTGATTACAAATTTGAATGCTTATTCGCTTAAAATAAAAGGATCCCTTTCATGTCATTAAATGTTGTCATTCTTGCCGCAGGCAAGGGCACTCGTATGCGCTCTGATTTACCTAAGGTATTACATCCTATTGCCCATAAGAGTATGGTTCAGCATGTTATTGATACGGCAAAGTCTCTAGGCAGTGAGGCTATTCAATTAGTGTATGGCTATGGGGCAGATAAATTAAAAGTGGCGCTAGGTGAGCAGCCCCTGAATTGGGTATTACAAGCAGAGCAATTAGGTACAGGTCATGCGGTCGCACAAGCCAATGATAATATCGGTGATGATGATACCGTGCTTATTTTGTATGGTGATGTGCCTTTAATCCAAACTTCTACCTTGAATGCACTCTTAGCGGCAAAAGCAGACAATGGGCTCGCTATTCTAACGGTGAATTTAACGGATCCTACAGGTTATGGCCGTATCGTGCGTGAAGGCGGTAAAGTCGTCGGCATTATTGAGCAAAAAGATGCCAATGCCGAGCAGTTACTTATTCAAGAAGTGAATACTGGCATTATGGCGGTACCGGGTAAGCAGTTAAAATCTTGGTTGGGTCAGTTATCCAGTGATAATGCCCAAGGTGAGTATTATTTAACGGATATTATTGCCATGGCGAGTCGTGATGGTGTGGATATTGCTACCGCGCAACCACAATCTGCTGTCGAGGTTGAAGGGGCGAATAATCGTGTGCAATTAGCACAACTCGAGCGAGCTTATCAAATGAGAGAAGCTGAAAAGCTGATGCTTGCTGGCGCTAACTTAAGAGATCCTAGCCGTATTGATATTCGTGGCGATGTCTCCGTTGGCATGGATGTGATGATCGATGTCAATGTGGTTTTTGAGGGACAAGTGACTATTGGTAATAATGTCACTATTGGTGCGGGCGCTATTCTAATCGATTGTGATATTAGCGATAACGCAGTGATTAAGCCTTATTCTATCGTTGAAAAAGCGAAAGTTGGCATAAAAGCCAGTGCGGGGCCTTTCGCGCGTTTGCGCCCTGGCGCGGAACTTAAAACCGATGCTCATATCGGTAATTTTGTGGAAATGAAAAAAGCCGTATTAGGTGAAGGGTCAAAAGCGGGACATTTAGCGTATATTGGTGATGCCAAGATCGGCGCTGGCGTCAACATAGGTGCAGGCACGATTACCTGTAACTATGATGGCGCGAATAAGCACTTAACGGTCATTGAAGATGGGGTGTTTGTTGGCAGTGATACCCAATTAGTGGCGCCTGTGACGATTGGCAAAAATGCCACTTTAGGGGCGGGTTCAACGATCACTAAAGATGTGAGTGAAAATGAGTTGGTGATCACTCGCGTTAAACAACGTCATTTAAGTGATTGGGAACGTCCTGTTAAAAAGTGACAACTTATCTCAGGACGGGACAGTATTAATATGTTTAAAAGCAGCTGAATTCAGCTGCTTTTTTTATGTTTTTTCATGGGGTGATATTTACTTTGAGTAAAAAATGAACCGTTATGCTGGCATTTAAGTTTCGTTTGATGATAAAATATCTTTCGAATCGAAACTTAATTGAAACTTTTAGTGATAAAGGTTAATGGATTTGTACGATGAATAAGCGTAATACTCAACAGCGACGACACAGCATTATTAGCTTACTGAATGAGCAAGGTGAGGTGAGTGTTGAGGCATTATCCGCTTGTTTTGATACCTCTGAGGTGACTATTCGCAAAGATTTAGCCACGTTAGAAAAAAGCGGTCTATTACTGAGGCGTTATGGCGGCGCGGTGGCGGTACCCAATGAAGTATCTTCGCCTTTTACGGCAAAACTGTCTGCCAATAAATTATCGATAGCGAAAACCAGTGCCAAGCTCATTCAAGATCATAACCGCATTTTGATTGACAGTGGCAGTACCACTGCAGGGTTGATTTCGTTATTGAATGATAAGCGTGGTTTGCTGGTGATGACAAATTCGTTGCAGCTCGCGAATGCGATTCGAGAATTAGAAAATGAGCCCACGTTATTAATGACCGGTGGCACTTGGGATCCTCATTCAGAGTCTTTTCAAGGGCAAGTGGCCGAGCAGGTATTGCGCTCTTATAACTTTGACCAACTTTTTATTGGTGCCGATGGCATTAGCCTTGAGCGAGGAACGACCACCTTTAATGAATTAACGGGGTTGAGCCAAGTCATGGCGGAAGTTTCTCGTGAAGTGATTGTGATGTTGGAGTCTGAAAAATTGGGCCGTAGGATCCCAAATACAGAATTATCTTGGGACAGTATCGATGTTCTAGTGACTGATGATCGCATTGCCCCTGAGGTTGTCGAGACGATAACTCAGCAGGGAGTTAAAGTGCTTTTAGCACCTTATCTTTCAGAATAAATTAATAAAATACTCCTTGGGATTAAGGCTGGTTTGCCTTGACCCTTGTTCAATTTAATAAAGCTTAAAAAAGCTAGGAAAAAATTATGTGTGGAATTGTTGGCGCGGTAGCGCAAAGGGATGTGGCTGAAATTTTAGTAGAAGGATTAAAACGCCTAGAATATCGTGGTTATGATTCTGCGGGTGTGGCAGTGCTATATGAAGGAGAGTTGAAGCGCACTCGTCGCGTGGGGAAAGTGCAAGAGCTCACCGCGGCATTAGATAATGAGCCTCTAGCGGGTGGGACAGGTATTGCCCATACTCGCTGGGCAACCCATGGAGAGCCGAGTGAGCGTAATGCGCATCCTCATAAAAGCGAAGGCAATATTGCCGTCGTACATAATGGCATTATCGAAAACCACAATAAGCTGCGCGATATGCTTAAAAGTGAAGGTTATGAATTTACTTCAGATACTGACACTGAAGTGATTTGTCATTTAGTGAATCATGAACTGAAAACCCATGAGACCTTGCTACAAGCCGTTCAAGCCAGTGTTAAGCAATTAGAGGGTGCCTATGGCACTGTGGTCATCGATAGACGCGATGCCAGTCGTATGGTCGTTGCTCGTTCGGGCAGTCCATTGGTGATAGGTTTCGGTCTCGGTGAGAACTTTGTCGCCTCCGATCAACTTGCACTATTACCGGTAACGCGTTCATTCGCTTTTTTAGAAGAAGGTGATGTGGCAGAAGTGACTCGCCGCGAAGTGATGATTTTCGATGTTAACGGTAAACCTGTTGAGCGTGAAATCAAAGAGTCTGAAGTGACCCATGATGCGGGTGATAAAGGTGAATATCGCCATTATATGCTTAAAGAAATTTATGAGCAGCCACGAGCGATTGCACATACTTTAGAAGGCCGTATTGCCGCAGGTCAAGTATTGGATAGTGCCTTTGGTGAAAATGCGGCTGATTTTCTAAAAGACATTAAGCACGTACAAATTATTGCGTGTGGCACCAGCTATCATGCAGGCATGGCGGCGCGTTACTGGTTAGAAGATTGGGCTGGGGTTTCTTGTAATGTCGAAATTGCCTCCGAGTTTAGATATCGCAAGTCGCACTTGTTCCCTAATAGCTTGTTGATCACCATCTCTCAATCCGGTGAAACCGCCGATACCTTAGCGGCGCTGCGTCTCGCAAAAGAGATGGGTTATAAAGCCAGTTTGACCATTTGTAATGCGCCAGGGTCGTCATTAGTACGCGAATCCGACATGGCTTATATGATGAAAGCGGGCGCTGAAATTGGCGTTGCATCAACGAAAGCCTTTACGGTGCAATTAGCAGGCTTATTAATGCTTACCGCAGCCATTGGTCGCCATAATGGCATGAGCGAGACAATGCAAACTCAGATCACCCAAAGTTTGCTCTCTATGCCTGCAAAAGTGGAGCAAGCGCTAGGGCTTGATGATGCCATTGCGGCGCTTGCTGAAGATTTTGCCGATAAACATCATGCGTTATTTTTAGGCCGTGGCGATCAATATCCTATCGCGATGGAAGGGGCGTTAAAGCTGAAAGAAATTTCGTATATTCACGCCGAGGCGTATGCGTCTGGTGAGCTTAAACATGGTCCGTTAGCATTGATTGATGCGGATATGCCTGTGATTGTTGTAGCGCCAAATAATGAACTATTAGAAAAGCTTAAATCGAATGTGGAAGAAGTGCGTGCTCGTGGTGGCTTAATGTATGTGTTCGCCGATGTCGACGCTGAATTTGAGTCCGATGACACCATGAAAGTCATTCCTGTGCCGCATTGTGATGAATTTATGGCACCGCTGATTTACACCATTCCTTTGCAGTTATTGTCGTATCATGTGGCACTTATTAAAGGGACTGATGTGGATCAGCCAAGAAACTTGGCCAAGTCGGTGACAGTGGAGTAGGGAGTTCATTTAAATGAGTTAAATGAACCTTTATAAGTTTTACATTCAAAAGGGAACTGGAAACGGTTCCCTTTTTTAGTTTGTGTAGTTTTAATCTGACTTTATCAAAATATGATTGTGCTGAATTCTCTGCTGAGCGGTTAATGGATGACGTGTTTTTCTGTTTTATTTTCAGTTGATATATGTAAAGTCTATGATTTTGATAAGATAAATTAACCATTAGCTTAGCTGTTATTTTAATGAGTTGAATGCTTCACATATAATATTCTAAAAATAGACTATGAAGTTACTTAACTTTGTGTATTATGTTTTTTTTTGGGCTTTTATTGGTTTTAGGTTGTAATTTTGAGTAAGTTGATTGGGTTGTTGTCGATTTTTGTGTTATTTTCTTTAGCGAGTTGTTCTCAGGTCTTAAAAGCAGAACATGATGAAATCGCAGTAGTAAAGCCGAGCCTTAGTGAAGATAAGGTTGCAGTAAGAATTGGGTTTATAGGTAAATGGTTATCAAAGCAGTCAACAAAAGGTGGGGGGTCTAGGGAAGCCATAATTAATAGGTTTGAAGATGGTCAGTATATTATTGAAATTAAAATATTCAACTCTAGTGGCGTGTTAACGACAATCCAAAAAGAATTTGGTTTTTGGGGTGTTTCGGGGGGAGTTTATTTTACTATTCACCGTGGTTGGATTGCAGATGATCAATTATATTCTTCAGATCCAAGTGACGCGTATCATTATGATTCTTACGATATCATTGAAATATCCAATAATAAATTAAAATATCAAAGCCTGTCAGGTGGTGATACATACACTTACTTAAAAATTAATTAGATGCTTTTTTCATATAAACCAAACTATTTTTTATTTAACACTAAGGCATTTATAATGCCTTATTTGCAGGTTATTACTATGTTAAAGAAAATTACTTTACTTGTTGTTGTTTCTATAATATCTGGCTGTGCTACTTCATATAAAGCACCTCAATTTGAAGATACGGCATTGATTAAAATGGAGGGCCTTGGTACAAGCTATACCCTAACTGGCGGAGCTTCAGGGAAGGTTCTAAGTATCGGGGAGTTAGATAATGAAGGATGCATGACTAATATTGGTCAAGTGGATGCTACTGCTGTGGATGAGAATGGTTATGTTATTGTACCTGCCAATAAAGAAATTGGGATGATATTATTTAAGTATAAAGGTAATGCAAATTGTAAGATATCAATCGTCATAACACTAAAGAATAATGACAAATATGAGTTGAACTTTGTTGAAAAATCGAGAACTAAAGTTGTGGTGAAAGAAGGAGGAGGTTTTGATATTAAATATATAAAAGGACCAATGTTGTGTGAGTTAGATGTTGTGTCCAGCCATGAAGAAAAAGTAGCATTTGTAACTTTAGAGCAAAACCTTTTTAGTGTGTGTAAGTCAGTTGGGGTCAAATAAAGAGAGTTGAACAAACCCTCTTTATTTATAAACCTTTGAGTTTAAAAGTATGCTTTATTGGGGTAAATATATTGGGTTTGAATAGAACCAAAGATCGCTCCAAGCCATCTCTTCTGTATTGGTGAAGCCTGTTTTGGCGGTATCGACAATGGGGTTACCTTGTTTATCAACAAACCCCGGAGTGCCTTTTGGATGATTACTCCCACGCAACCTGAGATACATACCTGTTTCAGGGGCTGTAAAAGTAAAAGACAGGAATATTTCTCCGTTATTATTAATCCAATTGTCATCTCCTCTGGCGAAGCTTTTTATGACGTAGGTGTTATCAGCAAAAGGTTTATTAAAGTCACTATCATGCATGTTTTTCAATGTGCTGGTTGTTCCTGCAATAACATCAATAAAGGCTAAATCTGGTGCATCTTTGCGGTTATTAAATGCGGGTATTGTCGTGTTGATTGTCACTGTTATTTCTTGATTTTTCGTAATATTGAGTTGCTCTCCCATTGTGGCTGTCATATCAGAAGTGCTGACATTAAAATCCAGACTTGAAATGAGATCGCCGTGTACAACAAAGCTATTACCCCCTTTAATGGCGGAAATAATCCCTGTTTCACTTTCTTCTTCTAAAAAGTAGTGGGTTTTAGCATATTCGTTGGGCCAAAAATCATTATATAGACTGTGGAAATCACTACTGCTTAAAATTGAAAATTGTCTGCCTTCACTTAAAAGTGCATCCCAAACACCGCCTAGTCTTGCTGTCATATAATCAAATCCACCATAGGTGCGGCCGTGGTAGGCAACCCCGTAATCATTATAATCAGTTAATGTAATAGGGGCATTTTGTGCATATTTCCCTCTAGCATCGACATCGCGTTGATGCCCTGGTGCGCCTTCCATGCCAATAAAGGTATGGGGGGCTGCATTGTGAAAGTGACGAATATCTTCAATGGTGACTTTATGCTTACGTGATGGGTGATTAAAGATATAAAATGCTTGTTCACTAAAATTATTTTCTAGTTCTGTGACAGCCTGTAAGCTGTATTCTAATGTCTTTTCGTTGTCGAATGCGTTACCTTTAGCATATCGATTATGGAAATCAATTAAGGCTTCTTGATTACCATTATCCAAAATTAACAAGGTAGCGTGTTCGTTGGTATAAGGTATAGTCCATTCCATTCCTTGAAATAAGTATTGACCTTTAAGTAAAGTGCCTCGGTATTTTTCAATGTGCGTGTATTGAGTATTGATGATAGCGCCCCGATCAGTGAGGGCCTTGTCATTAGGGTAAACTTGTTTTGCGTAGTCATGGCTATGAGGTTCAATGTCATCTTTAAGATTAATAATCTCCTCATCTGTTAGTGTGATTCGAAATAAAGAGTCATTAAGCTTATAAGCTTTAAAACCACTGTGATCGGTATTGATTAAAAAGCTTGAACCAAAATCATTAAAGCCTCTGTTGAGCACTGTGGTCACTAAGTTATGGCCATCAGATGCCGTTGAATGGATATGCATATCCCCATAGATCCAGCGCCCTGTTTTTTGCTCTATTTCGGCTAATGTTGGCAGATTTTGAGAATGATGAGTGCTAGTGTTGCGGGTATTTGAGTCACAGCTAACAATACATCCTGTTAGTGCTAGAAGCAATAATTGACTTTTGATGTTGGTTTTCATGGCGTCCCTCCGGTAATAGTGTGGAGGAATGTAGGTGAGTTGTGTGAATCTATTATGATGTTATCGTTAATTTTTATCCTTTTATATTGATTTAGCTATATATTGCTTTGATTCAATTTTAAATTGTGAAAGTTAATTGGCTTTTGTACATTGATATTCCCCCACTTTGTTGAGACCAGGTTCAAGAAAGTAAGTGATAAAGCTGATCTCTTCTTCATTTGAAAAGGTGAAATATGTTAATCCAGGATTTTTTCTGTTGTCTAGATGGCTAATGGCGGTATGTGTTTGAACATCGTATAGCATATATCCTTTTGTTAAGTTTCCCATGGATTTCGGGGTTCCAGAAAAGAGTAGTTGAAAAATATAAAAGCGGTCTTCATAAGGGGTGACGGTAGGTGTGAGATTAATACTCAATTGAGGGCTATAGCCTCTCAGTAGGTTTTGGCATAGGTAATCCCCCTCAATGATGGTAAGTGGAACCTTATGGGTTGCAGCATTAGCTGTAGGTAGAAAAGTGGATAATATCAAAATGACAGAGAAGAATAGTGTCGATGGAAAGCATTTTTGATTTTTTCGTACTTTGTTGCCCATAGGACTGACTCACAATGTGATAACGATAAGAGATCTAATAGTGAGTTTAGTGTGCGATATTCATTGTGTAAAATAAGTTTATTGTGCTTTTTTATTATCAGGAGTGGTGAGTTTTTCACAATAAGCTTGACCCATTGAATCTGTAAATTTATTAATAAAATAAGCACTAAACTTAACGGGCTTGTTTTCAAAGATGTTAAATTCAACCAGACCAGCACCTCTAATGCGGCTATCTATTTGATTTTCTAAATAACCAATGCCTGTGAGTTTTTGTGTATCAACAATCATGTAACCAATGGCGTTACTAAACACCTTTTTCCCATCATTAAGGAGGTTGTCGGCATTACCTGAAAAGTAGATATTGTAGGTATAAAAACGTTTGTTGTCGTCAATATGTTGGGGATTCTCAATGAGGGTGAGCTTTCTTTTTATTTTTACTTTAGCGCCTTGGCAAACATACTGGCCAGCGATAATATTTTTGATTTCTACTGCATTAACACTTGTGCAGTGCAGCACCAGTAGAGTGAAGATAGTAGCAATTGAATAATATTGACTTAAAAATCTCATTTTACTTCCCTTGGAGACCGTTTTTTATCAACATAACCTACTTTAAAGCGGAGAGTAAAGAGCAAACTATTGTATTTAAAAATAATTACTTAATTTGCTGATGAATATGGTTGTCTTTTTGTTTTGTACATAAATTTGAACCGACTCGGTTTTCTGATCTATCAATAAAATAGGCTTCAAATGTGACTTGGTTTTGACTCGATAGTTTGAAATATAGCACACCTACGCCTTCAATTTGACTGTCAACTTGATTCCTCATATAACCAGAAGCTGTTTGGCGCTTAGTGTCAAAAATCATATAACCTGTGGAATTACTGTATACGCGTTTGTTCCCTGCTGTCAGGTATAAAGTAAAACTGTAAAATCCTTCCTCTGTTGGAGATATTTTCTCATCTTCAATAATTTTAAGTTTTCTTAAATGTCCGCCTTGCATATTAGTGCAATGATATTGGCCTTCAATCGATGGCCCTTCAATGAGTGTTTTTTTTACTGGAAGCCTATCAGGTTTCTGTGGCATGCTTGTTTCTGTTTTTGGAGCGTCTGTATCTGCTGCATAGGCATAAGGCAAACTCACTATTCCTACACTTATAATGCTAGTGTAAATCAGGTTAACGGCTATGAGTTTGTTTAGAAAAAACATACTTACTCCTTTATATATACCTGTCGTTCAAATCTATCTAATGAACATGTTTAAATTGGTGTCGATCCACTGTTAACTTTATTTTAGCCTGTAAAATAGAATAACCCTAGATTGTTTACAGAGCTCCTTTTAAGGAAATGACATGAATGTCATAGAATTAGCCATAGATATAGCATTGAAAAGTCATAGAGGCCAAGTAGATAAAGCGGGCAAGCCTTATATTTTGCATCCCCTTCGTTTGATGGAAAAAATGGAAACCGATGAAGAAAAAGTTGTCGCGGTGTTGCACGATGTACTAGAGGATTCAACATTGACGGCAAGCGAGCTCATGAAATTGGGGGTACCGGATCACGCTGTACAGGCTATAGCCTGTTTAACTAAACAATTAGGTGAAAAGTATGATGATTACCTTAACAAAGTTTTAAGTAATACACTTGCCGTAAAAGTGAAACGGGCAGATTTAGAAGATAATATGAATATTTTGAGATTAAACGCTATTACAGATAATGATCTGAGTCGTCTTCAACAATATCATCGAGCTTGGAAAATGTTGTCAGGACAGTCAGATTATTAGAACGTCACAATACTTGCTAATTTTCTTTGATTTTTATTGATTTGAATAATATAAATATTCTTATTGGGAATATTACTATTGTGAAAGCTGATGTCGCCGCTTGCGCCAGTATGTGGGCGAAGAGTGGGGAGGAATTGTATGAGTTGTCGCTGCTTATCGCCCTTGGATTGCGCTAATAATTCAGCTGCTAGCATGGTGGCATCGTATCCCAGGGCGGTAAAAGCATTTTTAGGGCGGGTGTTATATTTATTTTGGTAATGTTTAATAAAAGTTTGAGTCGGAGCTGATGTACCATCTGGTGATAGAAAAGCGTGTGTGGTAAAAAACACATCGCTTAATGGTGTATTGCCATTAACCAAAGTGTCAGAGTCAAAACCGTCTGCGCTGATAATAGGCTCATCAAATCCGTGTTGTCTTAAGTTATGAATAATGTCTAGTGATTTTGGGACGCCAGAGGCAAAATAAATAGCCTCTGCATTCTTCTTTACTGGAAGGATTTGAGTGATTAGCTTATCCATGTTGAGCGTATCAGGAGAGAAACTGACTTTGGAGATAACTTGACCTTTTAAGAGTTGAAGCTCTTTAATAAAGGTATCGCTAGCATTCAGGGCGTATTGCATTTGTGTGTTTTCAATCACTATGATTTTTTTAGCATGTAAGGTCTGCACTGTAAATTTTGCAGCCGCTTTTCCTTGCATGGCATCGGTATAGCAAGCGAGGATTAAATTTTCAGGGTATTGTTTAGCGAGTTTACCCGCAGTCGCCCCTGCCGTAATGAACAACTTATGATTGTTAACCACACTTGGCATCGCAGCTTGTAAGAGGTTATCATCAACGAGTCCGGTGATGATGTCTATATTGGTCATTTTGGCTAGCTGTTGACTCAGTTTTGCGGTGACATTGGTAGATGATTGAGTATTAAAGACTTTCAATTTTACTGGGTGTCCTGATATACCACCTTGAGCATTAATGTCTTCAATGGCTAATTGTGCCCCTTTCAGTGCTGGGATCCCCAATTGAGATAAGGCACCATTTTGACTATAAAGTGAGCCAATATAGAGGGTTTCTTTAACGGAAGACAAACTGCTTGTTTGATAAAAGAGAAAAAAAAGTGTGAGAAATAGGGTGAATGTTTTTTGTCTCATATTATTTTTTTCTCATTTTTTATTTAATCGGTTTCAGAGGGATTGGGCTGTATCAATAAACAGTTTAACTTCGCGAATATCTCGCTTTGGAATTTCTGTATTGGGGGATAAAGGATGAAGGGACAAGAGTACTTTAAAGTCTGGAATGACAGTAACACTTTGTATGACTATGGTTATGGGGGGGCTTTTTTTTCCTGTTAATAAACCTGAATATGTTAATACCGCATTGGGTTTTCTCTTAGAAAAAATGTGATCAAAATCCTTTAAAAACTGAGTCGAGGTGACAATTTTACTGTCTCGAAAGAGGGGGGGAGTTATGGCTATGACACCTTTATCAATATCGGTCAAGGAAAGCTCATAAATACCTTTGTTTTTTGTTTTTATTATTCGCCCTTTATCTGCACCGAGTACAAATAACCATTGTTTCTGTTCATGGGAAGAGGCTTTTGTCGAATGAGATAAGGCGGTTGCTGTTTCTGCTGCTATCGCATAAGAGAATGGGCCAATCATTAAAAATAATGACATTAACAAGACGTTTTTTAAGGACAAAATACTTCCCCCTTTATTGATAATATGATCTTCTTAGCTTATTTAACTTTAGCCTAATATGAGTATAATAAAATCGTTTTAAATTGCTTGTTTTTTGCTATAAATAACCTTAAAGAGCGGTACCTCTATGATTGCCAGCCCAGTGGGGTAGAAGCGGCGAGACTAGAGGCGTTTTGTTTTGAGTAAGTGGGTGTGTGCATTAAATAAACCAGTTTACAGGGAGTGGCTTGTGAGTATGAAGTTTATGGTTAAAGCAAAAAACACGATCATGGTTAGGGTTCCTCATTGCGAACAGGTGAATTTTCATCATTCAAGATTAAATGAAGCGATAATAGAAAGGGATAGGCTTTGTCGAATTGTGGGGTTAGACCCCTACAACAAACAAAAGAGAGTGAGAATATTTACCGATATAACGGCGAAAAAAAATCAAATAGATCTGCCCGTTGGAATATCAAGATTTAACGACAGGGCTGGAAATATTGCTGGGTTGCAAGTGATATACAAGAAGCATTGTAATGATAAAAAGAGTGTTTCAAAAAAGTTTTCAGCAACAAAATACGGCTCTTACAATACTGCGCTTGAAGCCGCTATACAGTTCAGAGCTGACTACATTGAGAAACTAAAAGAACATATCAATGCTAGTGCCGAGTTCATAAAGACTCACGGATTCCCTTGTCAGAAAAGCTCATAAGGAAAAGTTCATAATAAAAAGCTCATAAGGAAAAACGGTAGTGAGTATTCATGCGAATAAAAACAACAATAACAGCATCAATAGCCGATTTGGCCCGCTCATGGAAAAGATTATGGCCGCACTCGATGATGGTAAGACTAAAAGCATTCGCGACTTATTAGTGGCCACCAACGCATCATCAAGGCCTGCATTACGTGAATCATTACAGCGCTTGATTGATCAAGGTTTCGTGCATCATGAGAAAGTCACTATTTTGGCAGGCAACGATGCCCCCATGCCGAGGAACGCTTATCGTAAAGCCAAGCGAAGAAATAGAGCGACAAGATGATAGTGGTGGGCAGTGAAGGTAAAGAGATAAGTGGGGCCCGCTTATTTTAAAAGTGGGGCCCGGATGGGATGTTTGGTTTCTTTTACTGTTGGGCTAAAAGCGTTTTAATGATTTTTAGGGTAGTGTTCGTAATTCTGTGTCTCGATTTTCTCTTATGTCGGATTGAAGTTAAATCCTTCCCAATATTCACCGGGCCTTAGATTTTTACCATACTCATTTACACCTGGAGGAAGTTCGGCCTCTGCCGGATTAGGTGTTTCCCTCCTGTCTGGTACTATTTTACCTCCGTACAAAATGGCCATATAAACTGTATTGGGGTTGAGACTTTGTGGCTGCGTATCCGTTTTAGGGAAAAAAAGTATTCCATCTGTGCCTAATAAAGGTTTGTCGAATTTAATGACCTCTTCTTCACTTGATTTATACACATCATACCCCCATTGCTTGCCACTTTTTTCGATTATGCCTCCCACATTATCCTCTTTTAGCATGGTGTTTTGACCATGTCTCATGTAAACCTGTCCATAGTCATCAACATTCTCGTCTTGTCTCGCACGGCTTGATTTCACACGCATATCTCCGTCAATCTCTGTTCCATCAAATTTTTTCATTATTGTTTCTAATTGATGTATTACCATTTCCCAATCAGCTTCATCAGCTGGTGGGTATACTGTCAAAAACTTATTTACTGCTCCAGCATCATTATCACTTATATCAAATTTGTGTCCGATTTTTTGATCTCGCAGGAAAGATACAGCCTTAGCAATATCCAGCCCTTCATTTTTTGCAGCTCCGATATGAGCTTTCCATCCTACATGATCTATTTCCGATTCCCCCTTAAAAACCATGTAGTTCCTATCCTCAAAATATTTCAATCCTTTGAGATAGCTAGCTAGCATCTTATTTTTGCATTGTACTAGACCCTCTGGGTGAAATTTAAATGTTATGCTATCTGGCCTTATGAGCTTGGTCCCTGAGTTTATATTGAAAGTAGTGTTAACATTGTTACCCAATTTGTTTTTTTTGCCACTTAGTCTAAATGAGTGTAGATTCTCTCGCTGTGAGGCCAACTGCTTCAGATCACTCTCTATTTGTATTTTTGGTCGATTATCTATAAACCTAACACCTTGCTTTGCAACACTTTTATTCTTAGGCATAGAATTAGCAACGCCTCGACTTTTATTCTCTTTTTTCTGTAATGGTGCATACATATTTCAATCCTTTTTAATTTGGATTTTAATCGTTGTTATAGGCTGTTTTTAGTTGCCGATAACATGCGGTATTGGACAACTACGTTATAGTGTTAGCTTATGTAGATTGAATATAGTTCAAGTGGCTTGGGGCGCTTTTGTTATCGGCAGAGAGAGTTTTATTGGCGACATGATTTTTGATCAAACATGAATGACTGGTGTATTGAAAGTGGGGAAGACTGTTTCAGTGTTTAGAGTTCAAATTCATTATTGGCTTTATTATTTTGTTATCATTTTTACCGCTTCTATAGGGCTAAAAGGGGCATAGAGTTCTGGGTAATGGCTAAGCTTTTCTATTTCATTTTGATCGAGTTTTTTTAGTGCAGCCTGAGATTCTTCTGGTTTAAAAGGCTTATTTAATGAGACCCAAGTTTCAATGGCTTCAAAGTTTTGAGTTTCTATAGTGTATTCAACTAAAGCATCGTTAAACTTTGTTGTTTCAGTTTTAACGCATCGATTAAAAGCAATGTCATTTAATTTCATTAAAACAACTCCTTTGTCTTTTTTACTTAGAGAAGTAAGCCAGGCATTTTTAATCGGTTTTAATGGTCTTTTCCTTTGATCCATGCAATAACCATATCGTTTATTTAGATTAAGATAAGCATCTCTTAATTCAGGAAAGGTACTTTTACCACTAAAGTCAAAATTATCAGCAGCATAGGTTAGAGATGATAAACATAAGATCAGTAAAAGATGAATAAAACGCATTGTTTTCATAGCATAATTGAGTGATAAGTGGGGCAGACTGCCCTAGTGAGTTTAGCATTTCTAACGGTGAAAAAATTCCCTTTCATTAAAATATCCTAATACAATTCAATTGATTAATAGTGAAATTAGGATAACGTTTTTTGGTTAATTTTTGAAGTCATAGTCAGAAATATTAATCACTAGCCTTTAATCTTTTCTAGCCTTGGTGTGATGAGGTATGGGGAAAGTGGGGCAGGCTCCCCCAGTGTACTTTAATTGGGTTAATGTAGCTTTGAGTAGTGGGTGGGGCAATCTTATTTTACAAGAGGGCCCCACCTCACTTTTTAGTGGCTTTTACTTCACTCAACCTCAGTGTCTATCAGGCTTTGATACAACAGCTTGGCTTGTGCCGTTAGCAAGGCTTGGGTGCCTTTGGTGGTGATCCCTCAGTTACGGGTATATGCCACTTAAAACCGCTGCTGCAAAAATTATCACCAAAGCGCTACAAGTTCTAGGTTAAATCCTGAAGATGTTGTTCCATGAAGTTGATAAAGGTACTGACCTTACTTGGAATATGCCGACGGGTTGAGTAAACGGCGTAAATCCCATGTTTAGGAAGAGAGTATTCAGTTAATAGTGGGACTAATTGCCCCGTTTTAAGCGCTTGCTCAACGATAAACAAGGGCATTTGGCAAATGCCTGTTCCTGCAAGTAAAGCTTGATATAACGCTTCACTATTATTCACTTGATAGTTTCCTTTTGGTTGAATGGAAACTTTTTCTCCTTCTCCTTGAAATTGCCACTCACTACCCGCCTGAAAATAAGAATAAAACAAACAATTATGTTGCAGAAGTGCCTTAGGAGTATTTGGAACACCATGTTGTTCAAGGTATTGCGGCGAGGCGCACAAGATGCTGTAACAAGGGGCCAATTTTTTTGCAATGAGGCTAGAATCGGGTAACTTTCCTATTCGTATAGCAAGATCAAACTGATGCTCAACCATGTCGAGCACTTTATCATCCATGATCATTTCAATGGATATGAGAGGATTATCTTTTAAGAATTGGGGAATTAAAGGGGCAAGGTGAAGTCGGCCAAAGGCCATAGGGGCATTAATTCGTAAGTGTCCTTTTGGCTGAGTTTGTTGTTGAGTGACGGCATCTTTAGCATCATTGGCAAGCGCGAGGGCTTCACTGACGCCGTCATAATAAGTTTGCCCTGCTTGTGTGAGACTCAAGCGGCGAGTGGTTCGGTGTAATAATCGAATACCTAATGATGTTTCTAATTGAGTGATCCGTTTACTCACAGCGGATTTTGAACTCCCAAGCCTTTTGGCGGCTTTTGAAAAGCTGCCCATTTCTACAACGGTAACAAAAACAGGTATGGCAGCGAAAGTATTCATAGAGATTGATATTTTTATTGTTGAGTTTTATTCATAAATATTTTTCTATTTTGGGCGATTATAAAGTAAATGAAAACAATTTAAAGTGTACCTACATTTTAGTGTGGGAATAAAAACGGTGTTAAAACAAGTATCAGATAAGTTAATGGCCCTTTTCGCGGGGGGATTATTAGCATTAATGATCGATATTAATAGTGGGTTGGCATTAGTTAATTCACCGATACAAGCGTCTTGGATTGCCCATGGTGTAGGTGCGTTAGTGGCGATGTGTCTAGTGATAATTGGCACTCTTTTTTTTAAGGGGTATAAGCAATATTGTTTGAAAGAAACAAGGCGGACAAAAACGACTGATTTGCCTTATTGGATTTATCTTGGTGGTCTTCCTGGTGCGCTGACAGTGGTGTTAGCAGGGATAACGGTTAATAGTGACATTGGGCTCAGTGGTACGTTAACCAGTGCGCTTATTGGACAGATTATTTTTGGCATAGTATCGGATCATTTGGGGCTCTTTGGTAGCCAGAAAAAACCTTTTGTTACCGCTGATTTATTGAAAGTTCTTCCTGTACTTGGAGGGAGTTTTATTATTATCTTTTCGTGATGATTCAAAGTGACTTGGAAATAAACAATACTTAAAAGAGAATAAATGATGTCCTTATATATTGTTATTGCGTTATTAAATGGTGTGGTGATAAGTTTCAGTCGAGTGCTTAATGGGCAGCTCAGTCTGCATGTGGGGCCACTAAAAGCATCGGTTTATAATCACTTAGTGGGCTTTTTAATATTGACCTTAATTTTGATTTTTTTATGGGTTTTTTATGGTTTTTTTCAATTAAGCTCTGTCTCACTCATGTTGTCGGTACCTTGGTATTTATACTTAGGCGGGGTTATTGGCGCACTTTATGTGGCGTTAAACAGTTTTATTTTATCGCGTATTGGCGCGGTAAATACTGCATTATTGGTGATTAGTGGGCAAATGATATCAGGGATATTTTTAGATGATGCGTCCCTTGAAACAAATACGCTATTGTTCAAAATGTTTGGAGTGCTATTAATTGCTATTGGGATTTTCTTTTTGCAGTCAAGGTCAAAGCCCATCAAGAAGGCCGCAGGTCTAAATCATCTTAAGTCTAGTTAACCTAAACTCGGGATAATGAGTGTCAGATAATCTCAATACTTCATTTAAAGTCAACAGCTTAATTTTGTGCTGCTTATCCAGAGTTCAGGTTAGTTAGGCGCTTTCGGCAATATTCGATTGGGGGCGTTGAGCGAAGTTAGGTAAAAATTGAAGTTCGACATTAACCCCGTCTATTTTGTTATTTTGGATATGAAATTGACCCTTTAAATGCTGACTACGTTCCATCATGATAGCAAGACCATAATGGTTTAATTTGGCTGTATGATCAGGCAAGCCAATACCATTGTCATTGATACATAAATGGATCTGTTTTTTCTCATCACAAAAAACATTGACTTGTACTTCGGTAGCTTGTGAGTGATTCAGTGCATTCTGTGTCGCCTCACGTGCTATTTGTAAAAGGTGGATCTCTTCATTTGGCGTTAGGGGAAGGTTTTGAATGTGATAATTTAAATGAAACACCATTCGACCCTTTGCTCTTTCATTGAGCTGCTCAACGGTATTAATGAAGGTTTGATATAACCCTTCTTCATCAATTTTTAACCTGAAAGTTGTCAGCAATTCTCGAAGTTGTTTATAAGCATTGTTGAGCCCATTTTTAAGTTCGAGTTCTACATCTTCAATTTGGGTATTACTGGCCTGACGCTGGCGAAGTTTCTGTAATCGAGCGACTTGCATTTTTAAGTATGATAGCGCTTGTGCAAGGGAATCATGTAATTCTCTCGCAATCGTATTACGCTCTTTTAATAATGCGATTCTGCGATTTTGTTCATGTTGTTGGCGAATATGGAGCCCATTGGCAATTAATGTCGAAATGGAAGAAAACAATTGATCTTCCCAAGATTCAAGTGAGGTACCTTGGGTTACATGGCAAATTAATACCCCGTAACTAATATTATCTTTTTGGATGGCATAGCGAACAACTTGAGGTTCGGTAGTGTTTTGTTGAAGCGTATTTAAGCAATGAGTACATTCTTGCTCACGGCAGTTTTTGGGAAGGGGTTTATTGGTCGTAATGATATGTTCATAAGGGACATTACTTTGCTCAGTTGTTAAGCATAAATCGATATCTTTTTTATTGGTGATTATTGATAACTGATTGATAATAGGCTTTAAATTAAGGCTCGAACCTGATTGGTTAATGAGTTGTGAGGTTTGATACAGTAGCGCCAAAGAGTCATTGCTTTGGCGAGATTCAAAGGTTTTTTCTTTGACTCTTTGCTCAAGTAGGCCATAAGAGTTTGAGAGTGCCTCAGACATATTATTCATGGTATCTGATAATAAACCAAGCTCATCATTTTGTTGTATGCGTGTTCTACTGGTGTAGTTACCACTCATTATTTTTCTAGCATTTTGAGTGAGTTCTGATAAAGGTTTTTCAATTTTTTGATGTAACTGATACAAGATGAATGAAGCCAGCGTAATGGTGATCAATAAAGATAAGCTCAGGATCATGCGGATCATTAAAATTCTATCTTCAGCACCTTTTTGATAGAGGCTAACTAAGGTGTTGAGTTGGTTAACGAACTCTTCAATTTTTTGATTTAATGATACCAGTGTATCTTCATTGAGTTGTTCAGGATGAGAGGCGAGAAAGGCTAATTTTGGGGATAAATCTGAAGACCATATGAGATGAACGGATCTCAATGTTCCACTGATACTCAGCTTTGCTAAAGAGGTGGTAACCGTTGAGGATGTTTTTTTTGTTAATCCATTGATTTTAAAATTAAAATCTTCAATCTCCTTCAATATGGCAGTTTGTTGTTTGGCATGTAAATGAGTTTGAGTGTGGGGAAGTAAGGTTAAATGTGCCAAAAGTTGATAACTTTCATAGCGCAATGATCCTGCATTATTAATCACAAAAGCATCTTGGTCGGCAAGCTCACTGATGAGCACAGAGCTGAGCATACTGACAATAGAGACAACGCTTATGAGTAGAATAAGACTGCCAATTTGAAAGACGATGGAATGGAACAATTGTTTTAGCATTTGTTTGCCTTAAAGCATTCTTGCTTTGCTTACCCATAAAAAGTAAGGAATGTCATCCTGATGAAGCGTTATCGGCCAGAGCTCGATAAGGTCTTAGCTTCAGCATCATTGCATATACCTCTATGGTGGTAGTTAATGAATAGTGACAAAGAATTGATTTTCAAAACTTGATCTGAGTCAAAGCCTTATCGTATTTCTTTCCTAAGATGATGGGTATTAGCATCTATGGGAGAGTGAGATGAGTCGACTTTTAAACAGGCTACGCTTCTTTAAGGCAAAGTCGGAAGGTTTTTCAGGAGAACATGGGGTCACAACAGATGAAGATCGTGTTTGGGAAGATGGATATCGTCGTCGTTGGCAGCATGATAAAATTGTGCGCTCGACTCATGGTGTCAATTGCACGGGATCATGCAGTTGGAAGATTTATGTCAAAGATGGATTAGTGACTTGGGAGACCCAGCAAACAGACTACCCAAGAACGCGTCCTGACTTACCTAATCATGAGCCACGGGGCTGTCCGCGAGGTGCTTCTTACTCTTGGTATCTCTATAGTGCTAATCGATTAAAGTATCCTAAAGTCCGTAAAAATCTCATAAAGTTATGGCGTGATGCTAAAGTCAACTTTCCCGATCCTGTTGAAGCATGGGCGTCAATCGTTGAAGATGATATTAAAGCTAAATCTTATAAGCAGCAGCGTGGTTTAGGTGGATTTGTCAGAGCGGATTGGCAAGAGGTTAATGAGATAATTGCTGCGTCCAATGTGCATACCGCCAAGCAATATGGCCCCGATCGTATTGTGGGTTTTTCTCCTATTCCTGCAATGTCCATGGTGTCTTATGCCGCAGGTTCTCGTTATTTATCTTTAATTGGTGGTCATTGCCTAAGTTTTTATGACTGGTATTGTGATTTACCACCAGCCTCTCCTCAGGTGTGGGGGGAGCAAACCGATGTGCCTGAATCTGCCGATTGGTATAACTCCAACTATATCCTCGCCTGGGGCTCTAACGTGCCGCAAACTCGCACGCCGGATGCACATTTTTTAACGGAAGTACGCTATAAGGGCACAAAAGTTATCTCCATTTGTTCTGATTATTCAGAGCTGTCAAAGCTTACCGACATCTGGTTATCGCCCAAGCAAGGAACGGATGCGGCTTTAGCAATGGCATTCGGGCATGTGGTATTAAATGAATATCATAAGACGGGTAAGAGTGAATACTTCAATCATTATGTGCGAACCACCAGCGACTTTCCTATGTTGGTCATGCTCGATGAAGAGGAGGGGCGACTAATTCAAGGACGTTTTTTGCGTGCTTCAGACTTATCGAATAACTTAGGACAAGATAATAACCCCGAATGGAAAACCATTGCCCTTGATGAAGTGAGTGGTGAGTTGGTGTCTCCCAATGGCGCCATAGGATATCGTTGGGGAGAGAATAAAGAGGCTCGAGGTAAATGGAATATAGAGCAAAGAGATGGCAGCTCGGGAGAAGAGGTTAAGCTACGACTGAGTTTAAAAGACAATCATGATGATATTACCAATGTGGCATTTCCTTATTTTGCTACTGAGGCCAATGCCCATGAACATGATTATTTCAGCCATACAGAGCACAGCGATATTATCTATCGAAAAGTGCCAGTTAAACGCATTCAGTTGGCCGATGGTACTCAGGCATTAGTGACCACAGTGTATGATTTAACCTTGGCCAATTATGGTGTCGATAATGGTTATGGTTGTGATAATTGTGCCAGCGACTATGAACAAAATTTGCCTTATACCCCCGCTTGGCAAGAAAAAATTACTGGTTGTCGCCCCCAAGATGTGATCCAAGTGGCGAGAGAGTTTGCCGATAATGCCCATAAGACTCAAGGTCGATCGATGATCATTGTGGGTGCAGGATTGAATCATTGGTATCACATGGATATGAGCTATCGCGGCTTGATTAATCTGCTGATGATGTGTGGTTGCATCGGGCAATCAGGTGGCGGTTGGGCGCATTATGTGGGACAAGAAAAACTTAGACCACAAACCGGTTGGCAACCTTTGGCTTTTGGACTCGATTGGCAGCGCCCACCTAGGCACATGAATGGCACCTCATTTTTTTATAATCATTCGAGTCAGTGGCGTTATGAAAAACTGACCATGCAAGAGGTCATCTCGCCGTTAGCCAATAAAGATAAATGGTCCGGATCTATTATCGATTTTAATGTGCGTGCAGAGAAAATGGGTTGGCTACCTTCGGCGCCGCAATTGAATGTTAATCCATTGACCTTAAGTCAACGAGCCGATGCGGCTGGTATGTCGATCAAAGATTACACTGTCGATAAATTAAAATCCGGTGAGATTAAATTTGCTGCCGAAGAGCCGGACAATCCACAAAACTTTCCGCGTAACATGTTTATTTGGCGCTCTAATTTATTTGGTGCATCCGGTAAAGGCCATGAGTATATGTTGCGGCATTTGCTGGGCACTAAGCACGGGATAATGGGGAAAGATTTAGGTGAGTCGGGTGATGATAAACCTCAAGATGTAAAATTTGAATCACAAGCTGCAGAAGGAAAGCTCGATTTAGTGGTCACTCTCGATTTTAGAATGTCGACCACTTGCTTATATTCTGACATCGTCTTACCGACGGCCACTTGGTATGAAAAAGACGATATCAATACCTCCGATATGCACCCCTTCATTCATCCCTTATCCCAAGCTGTGGATCCTGCATGGGAGTCTCGCTCGGACTGGGAGATTTTTAAAGGCATTGCCAAACAATTTTCAGCACTAACCTCGGGTCACTTAGGCAAAGAAAAAGATTTAGTGACAGTGCCCATTTTACATGACACCCCTGCTGAAATGGCGCAGCCATTAGGCGTTAAAGCTTGGTGGAAGGGAGAATGCGATCTTATTCCAGGCAAGACTGCGCCCAATTTTGTCGAGGTGGTGCGCGATTATCCTAATACCTATGCTCGCTTTACGGCATTGGGGCCGTTATTGGATAGTTTAGGCAATGGGGGAAAAGGCATTAATTGGCACACTCAAGATGAGGTGAACTTTCTTGGGCAATTGAACCAATGTCATCACAAGGGGGCTAACGCGGGGCGGCCTAAAATAGAATCGGCTATCGATGCGGCAGAAGTCATTTTATCTCTTGCGCCAGAAACTAACGGTCAAGTGGCGGTAAAGGCGTGGCAAGCGCTGGGCGAAATAACTGGGCGAGATCACACTCATTTAGCGAAACCGAAAGCCGATGAAAAAATTCGTTTTCGTGATATTCAAGCGCAGCCGAGAAAAATCATTTCATCGCCTATTTGGTCAGGATTGGAAGATGAGCATGTGTCTTATAACGCAGGTTACACCAATGTCCATGAGCTTATTCCTTGGCGGACAATCACCGGGCGGCAGCAATTTTATCAAGATCATGAATGGATGCGAGACTTTGGTGAGAACATGTGTTGTTACAAGCCACCGATCAATACCAAAACCGTTCAACCTTTGATGAATAAGAAGCCTAATGGCAATAAAGAAATAGCCCTTAACTGGTTAACACCCCATCAGAAGTGGGGGATCCACAGTACTTATTCAGACAATTTATTAATGCTCACACTGTCACGTGGAGGACCCATAGTCTGGCTATCTGAGGTGGATGCAAAAGTGGCGGGCATTGTCGATAACGATTGGATTGAAATCTTCAATGTGAATGGCGCCATTGTGGCAAGAGCCGTGGTCTCTCAACGGGTGCCAGAAGGCATGAGCATGATGTATCACGCTCAAGAGCGAATCGTCAATATTCCAGGCGCCGAAACCACCCAAACTCGCGGCGGTATTCATAACTCGGTGACTCGAGCGGTAATGAAACCCACCCATATGATTGGCGGCTATGCTCAGCAGTCTTATGGTTTTAATTACTATGGCACCGTGGGTTGTAATCGCGATGAGTTTGTCATTGTACGTAAGATGAACAAGATTGACTGGTTAGATGAAGAAACACAGTCCGGTGCAGAATTGAATGAGTTTAAGGGGTAGAGCGATGAAAGTAAGAGCGCAAATAGGCATGGTACTGAATCTTGATAAATGCATAGGCTGCCACACTTGTTCAGTGACCTGTAAAAATGTGTGGACTTCGCGTGAGGGTGTTGAATATGCTTGGTTTAATAATGTTGAGACAAAGCCCGGAATAGGTTATCCCAAACACTGGGAAGATCAAGATAAATGGAAAGGGGGTTGGACTCGCAATAAAAATGGCAAGTTAGTACCAAAACAAGGGGGGAAACATCGTATTTTGGCGAATATTTTTGCCAATCCCGATTTACCGGAAATTGATGATTACTATGAGCCTTTTGATTTTGATTATCAGCACTTGCATAAGGCGGGAAAGAGTAAACATCAGCCTGTCGCGCGTCCCCGTTCATTAATTTCTGGCCAGCGTATGGAGAAGATTGATTGGGGCCCAAACTGGGAAGATATTCTAGGCAGTGAATTTAGTGCACGTAAAGCCGACAAAAACTTCGAAAACGTTCAAGCGCAGATGTATAGTGAATTTGAGAATACCTTCATGATGTACCTTCCACGTTTGTGTGAACACTGCCTCAATCCAGCTTGTGTAGCCAGTTGCCCCAGTGGCGCCATTTATAAGCGCGATGAAGATGGTATTGTATTGATTGATCAAGAAAAATGCCGAGGCTGGCGCATGTGTGTGTCGGGGTGTCCTTATAAGAAAATTTACTACAACTGGAAAAGTGGTAAGTCAGAGAAATGCATTTTTTGTTATCCCCGTATTGAAGCGGGAGAGCCGACGGTGTGCAGTGAAACTTGTGTGGGCCGTATTCGATATTTAGGCGTGATGTTATATGACGCCGATCGTATCGAAGAAGCGGCCTCAGTACAAAATGAGCAAGACTTGTATCAGGCACAATGTGATATTTTCCTCGATCCCAATGATGAAGCGGTACAAGCTGCGGCATTGAAAGAGGGGATCCCTCAAGCATGGCTCGATGCTGCAGTGAATTCGCCAGTGTATAAGATGGCTATGGAATGGAAGGTGGCCTTACCCTTACACCCTGAATATCGAACCTTACCTATGGTGTGGTATGTACCGCCATTGAGCCCAGTACAAACCGCAGTAACGGCGGGTCATGTTGGCAGTAATGGCGCCATTCCCGATCTCAAATCTTTACGTATTCCAATGCAATATTTGGCGAATTTATTAACCGCTGGTGATGAAAAGCCCGTGATCACGGCTCTTGAGCGCATGTTGGCGATGCGAGCTTATAAACGCGCTGAGCAAGTCGATCAAGTTGAAGACTTAGCGGTACTTGAACAAGTGGGTTTAACGCCTGAGCAAATACAAGAAATGTATCACATTATGGCAATTGCCAATTATGAAGACAGATTTGTGATCCCAACGAGTCATACTCGTTATGCGGACAATGCCTTTGATATGAAATCAGGGTGCGGTTTTAGTTTTGGTGAAGGCTGCAGTGATAATGATGGAGGCGTTAATTTGTTTGGCGGCAAAAGCCAAACACAGCGCGAAGTCATTCCTGTTAAATTTATCGATGCATCGAAATAGGAGTTCAATATGAATGTATTAACCCTGATTTCTCATTTAATCGATTATCCTACGCAAGCCCTTTGCGATGAGCAGTCGCTAATACGGCGTCTTATTCAAGAGGACGATAGCTTAAATACTGTAGATAAAGAAGCGATTGATCAGTTTATTGTTTCGCGTATGCAAATGCCTTTACTTGATTGGCAGTCTGATTATGACGCCTTGTTTGAACGTGGGCGATCACTGTCTTTACTGTTATTTGAACACCTTCACGGTGAGAGTCGTGATCGTGGTCAAGCCATGATTGATTTAATGACACAATATAAGCAGGCAGGATTAGCGATTGGTGTGCGTGAGTTACCGGATCACATTCCTTTATTTTTGGAGTTTTTGTCGACTCAGGGGGAAAAAAATGCACGTTTGTGGCTACAAGATGTGTCGCATATTTTAGCGTTATTGCAAGTGAGGTTAGTAGAGCGGGAGAATGATTATGCTTGTTTGTTTACAGCCTTAGTGAATTTGGCAAAAGCTGAAATCGATTTCAATGATTTAATCAAGCAAGTAAAGGGGGAGGTCAGGGATGATACGCCTGAGGCCATCGATAAAGTGTGGGAAGAGGAAATGGTGACATTTGGCGCCGAGGCAAATAGTACTGCTTGTGGCACATCTAATCATAAACCCAGTGATAATCAAAGGCGAGATCAAGAGGTGCCCATTCACTTAATGGATCCTATTTTGAAAAACACGGACGGCGATTCAATAACAAGTTCGACCAAGAAAAATAACGCAACAAAAACAGCAGGAGGACACTAGTCATGGATTATATTAATACATTATTGTTTGGACTTTATCCTTATATTGCCTTCACTGTGTTCGTGTTGGGTAGTGGGCTGCGTTATGACATAGATCAATATACTTGGAAGACAGGTTCGAGCCAAATGCTTGAGGGTAAAGGGATTAAAAAAGGCAGTGTGGCGTTTCATGTTGGGATTATTGCAGTGCTGGTGGGTCATTTTGTCGGGTTACTGACACCACATCAAGTTTGGGATGCTCTTGGTGTCACTGCGCCTATCAAACAACTCGTTGCTATGGGGGCGGGCGGCTTCTTTGGATTAATTAGTTTATACGGGCTGACGATTTTATTGAAACGGCGTTTAACGAACCCTAGAGTACGAGCCACTAGTACTCGTATGGATATTCTAATTTTAGTGCTTATTTTTGTACAGTTATTACTTGGGCTCATCAGTATTTTATTCTCTTTTGCCCATTTAGATGGTGTGGACATGTATAAGATGATGGGCTGGGCGCAAAATATTGTCACTTTCGATCCTATTGAAGCGGCCGTTTCAATTACTTCAGTAGGCTTGATCTATAAACTCCATATCCTACTCGGGATGACATTATTTTTGTTGTTTCCTTTTAGCCGCTTGGTGCATATATGGAGTGTTCCAGTTGGATATTTTACGCGGCGCTATCAAATTGTGCGTAAGCTTGCTCGTACTAAAGGATGAAGGCTAATGCAAAAGACTAAAACGGAGCCGATGAAAACGAAGCATCGCCTGATATTACCAATATTCGCTTCAATGGTGTGCTGGCGTATCTTCAAACGAAAATAACTTGTTGCAATGACTTATGCAGGCATATTGAGTGCTCTATCCGAGAATCATATTGGATATGGGCAAAAATAGCAATTTCATCCGCATTGATATTTATTTAATAACCATGGTTTATAGTTGCAGTAAAGCCTAGGCTGGAACAGATCCAGTCTAGGCTATCAATCACGAGGGTAACCTTTTGAGATTTTCATTACGTGTTAAAATTGCCCAGTAATGTTTTTCACTATTATTGTATGCTCAATAACACCAGAATATGCAACTTTAATACGCTGTCCTTTAAATAATTTTCGAAAATCAGAAAGTGCCTTAGTCGATGAGACTTTGCTGATATATACTTGCATAATCTTACCTTTCTTAAGCTGAAAATCAAATGAAAGCGTTACTTGGTTCATTTCGTTAGCTTTTATCAATTTTAAGATTGAGCTTTTCTTACTTGCTATAAGCTCTGCAATTTGTTTCTCCGCAAGATCTAATAAGTACTTTTCTGAATCAACGGATGAATTTTTATTCGATATATCAACATCGACTGTCGACTTAGTCATTGGCTCATCTGTTAACGCTTCATTAATTAAATTTTTAGAGCTTTTGATAGTCACCTCGCCAGCCCCAGTAGACGTTGCGGAACTAATAACCTCTTTTTTATTAGCTTTAAGCGCCTGTTTAGGTAATTTATCTTCATTGGTATTAAATAGTGAATCAT
Source organism: uncultured Shewanella sp. (assembly GCF_947491715.1). Taxonomy (GTDB): domain Bacteria; phylum Pseudomonadota; class Gammaproteobacteria; order Enterobacterales; family Shewanellaceae; genus Shewanella. The sequence goes on from NZ_CANLKR010000006.1 coordinate 138,560, forward strand.
CAAATAAATCACTCACACTTTCATCAGTTTGAACTGGCTTTGCCATTGGTTTCACCTTAGCTGTGGCCACAGCTTTAGGTTGAGCCTTAGGTTTGGGCTTAGGTTTAGGCTTAGGTTTAGGCTTAGGTTTAGGTTTAGGTTTAGGCTTAGGCTTAGGCTTGATTTCGGGTCTTACCTCAGGCTTAGGTTTGGGAATGACTACTAACTTAAGATGAGTTTTCTGAACTGGTTTCTTTTTTATTTCAGGCACTTTATATTGCGCAACACTATAAAAAAAAATACATAAGATCAATCCTAAGGCTATTAGTAAACATAATAAGAGAACATTTTCACGATCTTCACTCTGTATTTGCATCTATGTTAATCTCTTTTACAATTTTATATCACTGTTGACTGACGATTAAAAACACACCATTAAAGCCAATCTCATAGCCCATATTGACAAACTGGTTTATAAACGGGTAACTCATTGCTTTAGGTGCTTCTATTGCCAAAGCCGGACATTGAGTTTCATTGCAGAGATTCTGAAAGTGTTCTTTTATAACAGTTAACCCCATTGTCATGTCCAACTCTTTGTCATTCAAAAAAGCCTTTCTTCTATCAATAACCTCAAGCACTGCAATATTTTTTTTCTTTAGCGAATCCATGTCTTTCATCACGGAAGAGACGGGTAAATCCTTTACATTCTTTATTTGTAGTGCTTGTTCCTCATGGACGTTAAAAATCAGAAAAAAAACAAGCACGGTAAAGATATCCATTAAAGCAACTAAACTTATCCCAGCTTTCTTAGTTGCTCGCTCAGGTTTAATCGTAAACTGATTAGTGTTTAACATGTTTATAAACCTTCCTTTACTGATAGTGAAATTGAACTGAACTTATCACCATGTTGATTCAACATATCCAACAAATTCACTATGGTTTGATAAGAATGATCCGATTCTATATCCAGTACGATAGAAGGTTTTGCTTTTTGATTTTCAAGTAGGTTTAATAACTGATGTTCAATAGCATCCTTATCTTCTATACCCACCTCGAATAATATGCGACTATTTTGTTGTAAAAGTGCTTTATCTTTTTTTACCAATAAGCGATACAAAATCATTTTCTTGTCAGTATTTGATTTTTGTTTGGTCACATTTTGAGGTGGTGTATTATTACTGATATCGTAATTAGCCAGTAAAGTGAACTTCAAACTAATTAACAGCACTGGAATAAGCACTATCATCAGGCTCATAAAAGGTGTGATGTCCAACTCTTCTGGCTCTTTACTCCCTGGGATTGCACGTCCAAATAATGACTTTAGTTTCATTGGTCATACCTTAAATATTATGCTGAGCAGAATAAAGTCTATTAATCACCGTTGCGCAGCCAACTTGAAGATGTTCCAGTGTTTTATTCGAAAGATTATCAACAAAAAGGAAAACTAATAATAAGGGAATAGCCACCATCAGACCAAAGGCTGTCGTGTTCATCGCAATAGAAACTGATGCCGATAACATCGCTGATTTATCTTCCGCAGCCGCTTCTGCAACAGAAGCAAAGCTTTGAATAAGACCAAAAATAGTCCCAAGCAGTCCTAATAATGTGGCCACATTAGCCAAAGTGGATATCACTGTTGTGCGTCGCGTTAATCGACGCAGTGAATGAACAGCTTTAATTCCAACCAATTCTTCAAACTCTTCTTTAGACACAGGGTGAGACTGATAAGATTTAACTGCTTCAGACAAAGTCGATGATAATAAAGACTTTCCTCCCTCTAACGACTTTAAGGCTTCCCCTTTATTATTACTCATTTTTTTCTCAAATACACCTGTCGATTCTGTAATTTGTTGACTATGCATTATCAATGAAATAAGCCTTTCAATAACAACGCCGACCCCCACAGCTCCAATTATTGCAATTGGATACATGAATACGCCGCCATCTTTAAAGAAAGTCATAAAAGTATCAATCATTGTTTTCCCACCTAATTTTACTGTTAATGAAGTTAATTAAAATAGGATCCGATTTATCATGGATCTCTATTAATTTATTTACGGGTAAATAACTTTTAATGTCATTATCCATAGAAAGCGCACCTGAAAAGAAAACAGTCTGATTAATATTGTCTTTTTCTTTAGGGGACTCTATCGACTTTTTCTGATCCTGATTAGCAAAAACACTCAGACTAAATACCAATGCCAAAAGTAGAATAAATCTCTTCATAAATTATCCTTTAACAATGCTTGCCAATATTTTTTCTGTTCATCTGACGCATTACCATTAAGTAAACTGGGTGAGTTCAGCTTTTCAAAAGCACCAATTGTTATGAGTGAAAAAATATACTCTTGTATAAGAGGATCACTTTTATGTTCATTACAATGCTCAAAAGTCGCGATATATTGATAAGGTGCACTTTTAGCATCAATCTGCTCAACGGTGTCTATGCACGACTTTTTTTCAGTGGGTGTGCTTTCTGGCGACAAAGAAGAAGATGAGCTGCAACTACTCAAGGTACTAACAAAAAGACAGGTATATAACAGTGCTTTTCTCATGACGTTTTACCTTTTTCCAATTGTAGCTGAAGCTGAAGCTGAAACTGAAACGCTTTCAATATCCTGATATCATAAATATCCTGCTGTTTTTCAGATATAATTTGCTGATAAATAACCTTCAGTTTTTGCCTAAATTTTGTCACTTGTTTATTTAAAGTTATGCTCAGTTTTGTATTTTCAGTTTGTTGTGAAAGGGCGTTTAACTGTTGAGAGAGCAATATGGTCGACTCCATCTCCAAATATAACTTCGTCGTTTCATTGGCCCTTTTCATTGGTCTACTGAGTGCTTTCATCACTGTTTTATAATGGGCTAAAAGAGACTTAACTTGGGCAATGACTTTTCTATTCGAAAGCTGAAATCCTGGCGCCAAGGTGCTCTCAATTTTCTGTAACTTAAACAGGTAATTGATAGATGAATAGCGAGTTCGAAGTGAAGATAAACCTTGCCGATCTTTTGTTGGTATGTCGTTATAATAACTGTCTAAATATCGAATCGCTTTCACTTCTGTAAAGCTATCCACTGATTTATTAAACGTTAATCCTTTGACTATATATGTAATCGCTTTCTGATGATTATCATCTTCAGCGTAAAGCCAAGCCAACTCAAAAGCATGTTTGTTCTCAGACTTCAACAAACGCGTTTTTAATGCTTCTCTATTACCACTATTACGTAAATCAGCCAGAACCATTTCATTCACTACGTCAATCTGTGCTTTTGTCATCCACCCTTGGGTTATTGCGCTATCCACTTTATTTAAGTCAACAGACTTTGCACTGTTTTCAATTAAGATCTTTGTTGCATCAAAAACCATATCTCCATCTTTTGACTGCATAGATAATGCTATAACATTAGGTATATCATTATGTTGCTTTGCATATAAATATCGAACCTGAAGCTGCTCTTTCACCAATGCACTTTTTAACTTATTCGGGAGTTTGATAGCATTCCATTCAATGTCTTTAAAGCACGAATACGCCTTATTTAATTGATTGTTATTTACAAAATAATCCCCTTTCAACGCTCTAACGAGTTGAAGCGATTGAACATCACTACACTTGTCAATGAAAGGTAAATAAGCAGAAGCCATATAAACATCCATATCATCTGGCATTGGTATAGAAAAATATCCTTTCAATAATAATTCTTGAATTTGAGGAGAAAGACGCTTTTTATCAAATTTTGAAACAATAATGGACTTATTTTTCATCAAAACGGCTAATTCAGTAATATCTGAAAAATAAGACAAGTCCTTATTTTCTTTACTTAACATTATTCGATTTTTAAGATACACTTCACGTGATTTAACATCTATTTTTGCAGCTTGAGATTGAGCCAATAAATAAGGTTCAATATATGCAAATGATAATGAATTATATCCACTTAACTCATAGCGCAAGCGAACTAACGTATTGGTGCTATTATTCACTAAAGTGATATCTTTTAATGTCACGGGATTAGTATCATTGAAGGTTTTTAAATAACTTTCTATAGACTCTACTTCTTCCAGATATAATTTGTGTTTGTGAGCAAAGTTCATATTAAACGCTAAATGTTCACGCTTACTTTCTACAGTCAAAGATTTTGAGGTCATAAACTTATACTCTGCATAAGCTTGCCTATAACTATTGAAAGAAAGGTAAATTTTGATCACTTCATTAGAAAACGTTTGTTGCATCTGCATTGGAATTGCTAAATTGACTCTTGCAATGTGCCCCAAAAATAAAAATTCTTTTCCGAATTTAATCAGCGACTTTTCATTTTTTGACCACTGTGATGCTGGAATTTTATTGTAACTGAATAATGCTTCATCATATCGACCTAACATCATCAATGTTCTGATTTTAGCAAGTTGATATTCATCAGTTCCTGTGCCAATAAGACGCAGCGCTTCTTCATAGCGACCGCTTATAATAAGCGCATTGATTTTTGTACGTTTAAGAATTGGAGTAAATGAAGCCATTCGCTTCTGTTCTAACAATAAATCTATATTTTTTATAAAAGTATCAATATTGTCCTTTGAAATCGTTTTTTCTTGATGAATAATGATATTCACCAGTCGATCAGCTGGAATATCTTTACGTGAAAACCACTCTGATTGAGGCTCTTTTTTTCCTTCTAATACACTTTTATATTCTGTATATAAAACAGGACTATCCTGTGAAAATACTTGAAAAGAAAGTAATGATAAGAATATAGATAAAAGTAATCTATTGTTATTTTTTTTCATTACTCTCTCCCACACTTTGAAAATAATGTATTAAACTTTTTTCTAATTTAATATCTTTTGATAGAGATGCTTCAATGGCTTTTGTGGCCCGCTCTATATTTTCAGACTGAATTTTCAGCTGCTTATTCAAATGAATAAGTTCTGCACTTACTTTAAACTGACTTAATTGTTTTGTTATTTTTTTCTCTCGAGTATTTTCAAGAGAAAAAGCATGAATGTACTTATATTGCTTGTACTTGTATTGCAATTCAATACTAGAGAATTTGTTCGGTATATCTATCGTGCCATTATTAATCGCTTTATAAAGTACCTCACGCTCATGGAGATCGGACTTGAGTTCACTTACCGCGCCTTTAATTTCTTCACTCGTTAAAATTTTACCTTGTGAAGATTTAATATAAAGATCACGAATATAATCAAAATTGAACCCTTTTTCATCCGCTGTGATATAGCGATGATTCTCATCATTAAGTAGAGGACTTAATTCAAATGCCTTTTCATTAAAAAGTTCATTAGGTATGTATCCATCATATTTAAGCCATACTTCATCACCAGCAGCCATCACTTGAATAGGGAACATCATAATGCACAAACACATCATTATAAATTGATTAATAAGCTTGCACATTTAACTTTTCTCCAAACAATGTCTTTTCTACTTGTATAAAAAAGCTCATCCCTTGTGACTGATAAAGCGTTAATTGCACACTATCTTTAAGAGAAACATTTTGACCCGATGGCGATATAGCATCTATTTTTATTTTGACGTTATACTCACCTTTAGGAAACATAAAAGCCGTTTTCGCATAATTATTTTTTAACGGTAAACTCGTTTCAATTCCATTAACGATGAATGTAATTTTTTTATAAACTAATGAATCATATTCATCAATATAAAGCTCTGAACTTGTTTTACTCAAGCCATATGAATCGATAACCGCTGAACTTGCTTGTGTATTTCTCAAACTTTGAGCACGAAGTGCTTTAATGGTGTCATCAATATCCTCATCACTGAGAATAGGAACTTTAGGCGTCAACTTTGCTTGATTAGCACCAAACATTTTCACAAAACCAAACATCAAACTTGTATCATTAACTCCAGCGCCTCCTATCCCGCTGGTATACTGAACCCCTAATCTAAACGTAAAATCATTTGTCAGCTTATATGTAACACCAGTATTAATAAAAGGAGCTAGCCCCGTTTTAGTGTAATTGAGTAAGTAACCATCATATTTACTGCTCCAAAAAACGCCACCAACTTTAGAATATAAAGATAAATTATAAGGGAGTTCGTAATCAAATTTGGCAGCAAAATTGAAGCCTTGTACAGCTGATGAACCTTGACCATTATTATAAGTTTTAGGCCAATAAATGATGAAACCACTTTCAGCAGATAACCAAGGAGAAATGTTGTACCCTAAAGAAAGTTGATTTACTCCATTCATCGAATCACAGCTCCCTTGAATGCCAAGACAACCACTATCACCCTTTGAAACCCCAGCATCTAAACCAATATAAAAATCATCAGCTTGTTGAGCATGAATAGCGACAGAGAATAGAAGCAACAATGCAACATAAATAACCTTCTTCAACGAAGTAATATTTACACCTAAAAAATGCTTACTGTGGGTCATTATTTTTTTTATTAATATGTTATTTTCTATCATTATATTACTCATCTACTAACAAACCCTTCACTGTTTCGTTTTCAAAAAACTGTATTTTCTACACTTTTATCAGCGACGTTTACCGCAGACGTATAGCTTTAATACCAGTTGGTAAAGTCGCTGATATCTCCCTTATTAAACGTTACACTTACAGGGATAATTTGAATGAAAATCACCCCCTCAACCTCATGAATTACAACATTTTACACCTTGATTTTTAAGGGTTGTTGTAGATTGTAACGTCATTAGATTGGATCTTTTCCTTTAAAGCATAAATAACTATTACTACATTATTAGTGCTTGCTGAATATAGCTCGCCACTACTGGTTATATATATATTACTTGGATTGTCGCTGTCCGAACCCCATGTCATGTTTTGGGTTAAATTGGCCGTGCTACCGTCACTGTATGTACCAATTACGGTTAATTGTATCGAAGAGCCCCCCCAGTAATAGACACTGCCGTTTTCAGGAGTAACATACATGGAAATTAACACGGCAGCATTGACGACAACACCGCTACTACTGCTAATACTATCTAGGGTGGCAGACACTGTTGTGCTACCAACCTCCTCTCCGGTAAGTAGACCGGTGCTGGTCACCGCTGCCGTCGACATGTCATCAGAAACCCAGCTCACAGCGCTGGTTATATCGGCTGTGGTACCGTCACTGTATGTGCCTGTGGCGGTTAATTGCTGAGTATTGCCCTTATTGAGCGTGATACTTGCAGGGGTGATTTGAATGGACGTTAGTACGGCATCATTGACGACAACACTGCTGTCATTACTGCTAATGCTATCGAGAGTGGCAGACACTGTTGTGCTACCCGTCGCCTCTCCTGTGAGCAAGCCAGTGGGGGTCACTGTTGCCACTGACATATCATCTGAATGCCAGCTAACTAAGCTGGTAATATCCGCTGAGGTGCCGTCACTGTAAGTGCCTGTGGTGGTTAATTGCTGAGTATTCCCCTTATTGAGCGTAACACTTTCAGGGGTAATTTGAATGGACGTTAGCACGGCATCATTGACGACAACACTGCTGTCATTACTGCTAATGCTATCGAGAGTGGCAGACACTGTTGTGCTACCCGTAGCCTCTCCAGTTAGCAGGCCCGCGGTGGTCACCGTTGCCACCGACGTGTCATCTGAAAGCCAGCTAACAGAGCTGGTGATATCCGCTGTGGTGCCGTCACTGTAGGTGCCTGTAGCGGTTAATTGCTGAGTATTTCCTTTGCTGAGCGTGACACTAGCTGGGGTGATTTGAATGGCAGTCAGTGTGGCTGTACTAACCGTCACGCTGCTGTCATTACTGCTAATGCTATCGAGAGTGGCAGAGACTACTGTACTACCCACCGCCTCTGCAGTCAGCAGGCCTGCGGTGGTCACTGTTGCCGTCGACATATCATCTGAAAGCCAGTTAACAGAGCTGGTGATATCCGCTGAGGTGCCGTCACTGTAGGTGCCTGTGGCGGTTAATTGCTGAGTATTTCCCTTATTGAGAGCAATACTTGCAGGGGTGATTTGAATGGCAGTCAGTGTGGCGTCACTGACAGTCACGCTGCTGTCATTACTGCTAATGTTATCTAAGATGGCAGTCACTGTTGCACTACCCGTAGTCACTGCAGTCAGCAGGCCCGCGGTGGTCACCGTTGCCACCGACGTGTCATCTGAAAGCCAGCTAACAGAGCTGGTGATATCCGCTGTGGTGCCGTCACTGTAGGTGCCTGTAGCGGTTAATTGCTGAGTATTTCCTTTGCTGAGCGTGACACTAGCTGGGGTGATTTGAATGGCAGTCAGTGTGGCTGTACTAACCGTCACGCTGCTGTCATTACTGCTAATGCTATCGAGAGTGGCAGAGACTACTGTACTACCCACCGCCTCTGCAGTCAGCAGGCCTGCGGTGGTCACTGTTGCCGTCGACATATCATCTGAAAGCCAGTTAACAGAGCTGGTGATATCCGCTGAGGTGCCGTCACTGTAGGTGCCTGTGGCGGTTAATTGCTGAGTATTTCCCTTATTGAGAGCAATACTTGCAGGGGTGATTTGAATATCCGTCAGGCCGGCATCACTGATGGTCACGCTGCTGTCATTACTGCTAATGTTATCTAGGATGGCAGTCACTGTTGCACTACCCGTAGTCACTGCAGTCAGCAGGCCCGCGGTGGTCACCGTTACCACCGACGTATCATCTGAAAGCCAGCTAACAGAGCTGGTGATATCGGCTGTGGAGCCGTCACT
>NZ_CANLKR010000007.1 GCF_947491715.1 uncultured Shewanella sp.
CTCGACTTGCATGTGTTAGGCCTGCCGCCAGCGTTCAATCTGAGCCATGATCAAACTCTTCAATTAAAGTTTTGTTGGTCCGAAGACCTGCTCAATGAATTCTGTTTACTAATTAAAGTAATTTACATATTGCTATGGTCACTCACTTTCTCTAGTTAGAGAATTCATTAAGATATTTTTGATTGCGTTCAATCTCTTTACTCGAAAGTAAGAAGAAAGAAAGCAATTTCGAATAACTCAACACCTGTGAGTGTCCACACAGATTTGCTTGTCAACTTTTTAAAGAACATGTCCTAGCAAGTAGCTACTCTTTATATAAAGAGCGGACGTGATACCGATTTTTCAGGTATCGCCGTAGACGTTAGGTCGCTGGCTTGAGGAGGCGTATTCTACGCATTTCCTCGTGTGCGTCAAGTGTTTTTTTAAGAAGTTTTTCAATGATTAATTTCTTATCTCATCGAGCCACATTAACTACTTGAAACGATTGTCACCGCTGCTGTTTCCTATCTCTCTAGGAAGCTGCTTTGCCGTGTCAGTGGGTGCGCATTATAGGGAGATTTTGGATAAGCACAAGGGCTTTTTAAAGAAAAAAGGCATTTATTTTCACTTTATTTATTAAGCACAACTTCCCCACTATTTACCCCCTAAGTTATCCACAAAAAACGTGTTCCATGTGGTTTTTATCAGCAAGTATTGAAATTCAATCGATAGATAAGCAATCCCCACTAACTTTCTCACTTTTAATCTATTACAAAGATCAAAAAAGCCAACCTCATAGAGATTGACTTTTCATTTATTCAATATAAACCCACTTAACCCGTGATAACTTAAGTTAGCTTTCCATGACACTGCTTATATTTACGTCCAGAGCCACAAGGACAAGGATCATTACGACCCACTTTATCTCCCGAGCGCACAATAGGTGTATGAGCAGCATCGGCTTCAGCTTCATTACTACCTACTAGCGCATCCGCAGCCGCATGTTGGTAGTCACGTTGAATTTTAGCCTCTTCTTGCCTGCGCTGTGCTTCCATTTCTTCGACATCTGATTGGGCCTGCACTTGTACTTTAGATAAAATAGCAATCACATCTTGTTTTAATGATTCCAGCATATCTTGGAATAACTGAAAAGATTCACGCTTATATTCTTGTTTAGGGTTCTTTTGTGCATAACCCCGTAAATGAATACCTTGACGTAAATGATCCATGGCTGACAAATGCTCTTTCCACAAACCATCCAGTGTTTGTAGCATTACCGCCTTTTCAAATTGACGTAATACTTGCTCACCCACCATTTCTTCTTTGTCTTTGTAAGCTTTTACCCAAGAATCGGCAATACGCTCACGTAATGTCTCTTCATGAAGGTCATCTTCTTTATCTAACCATTCTTGGACAGGTAATGATAAACCATATTCATGATCTAAACGCTTTTCAAGACCCGCAACATCCCATAACTCTTCGACAGATTGCGGTGGAATATATTGATCAACGATGTCATTAACAACATCACCTTGAATATTAGTAATAGTATCTTGAATACTCTCAGCATCCATTAACGCATTACGTTGGTTATACACCACTTGGCGTTGATCATTAGCAACGTCATCAAACTCGAGTAATTGCTTACGGATATCGAAGTTTCTCGCTTCAACTTTACGTTGTGCATTTTCAATGGCACGAGATACCCAAGGATGTTCGATAGCCTCCCCTTCCTCCATGCCTAATTTCTTCATCATTGAAGAAACACGATCTGAAGCGAAAATACGCATCAAACTATCTTCCATAGAAAGATAGAAACGCGAGGAACCCGCATCCCCTTGACGACCCGAACGACCCCGTAACTGATTATCAATACGACGTGATTCGTGACGTTCTGTGCCTAGAATATGCAGTCCACCTAAAGTCACCACTTCATCGTGACGTATTTGCCAATCGGCTTTCACTTTGGCTTTTTGCTCGTTACTTGGATCATTAAGGGCATCAATTTCCATATTCCAATTGCCGCCCAGCACAATATCCGTTCCTCGACCCGCCATATTGGTTGCAATCGTTACAGCACCTTTACGGCCCGCTTGAGCAACAATATCTGCCTCACGTTCATGGAATTTAGCATTTAACACTTCATGAGGAATTTTTTCTTTCTTCATTAAGCTATGGAGCAATTCAGATTGTTCAATGGATACCGTACCCACCAACACAGGCTGACCTCTTTCGCGGCAATCGCGAATATCATCAATAATAGCCGTGTATTTTTCAGCAGCGGTTAAATAAACTAAATCAGGTTTATCCGCACGTACCATCGGCTTATTCGTTGGGACAACAACCGTGTCTAAACTATAAATATGTTGGAACTCGAACGCTTCAGTATCTGCAGTACCCGTCATCCCGGCAAGTTTTTCATATTGGCGGAAGAAGTTTTGAAAGGTAATTGATGCCAGTGTTTGGTTTTCATTTTGGATTTTAGCGTTTTCTTTCGCCTCAACCGCTTGATGTAGACCTTCAGACCAACGACGACCGGGCATGGTTCTGCCAGTATGTTCATCGACAATGATGACTTCATCATCTTGAACAATATAGTCGACATCTTTTTCAAAAAGTGTATGTGCACGTAGAGCAGCATTAACATGATGAAGTAAAGAAATATTCGTTGCAGAATAAAGCGAATCACCTTCTGCTAACATGCCTCGCTCAGTGAGTAATAACTCGACTTTTTCTTGACCGCGCTCAGTCATATGAACTTGCTTGGCTTTTTCATCAATAGAGTAATCACCCGTTCCCGTATATTCATCACTGTCTTCTTTATCTTGACGAATAAGGTTAGGAATTAAGGTATTAATCTTAATATAAAGCTCTGAGCTATCTTCGGCAGCACCCGAAATAATAAGTGGGGTACGGGCTTCATCAATTAAAATGGAATCCACTTCATCGATTAATGCATAATGCAATGGGCGCTGAACACGTTCCGCAGGCGAAAAAGCCATGTTGTCACGTAAATAATCAAAACCAAATTCGTTATTGGTACCGTAAGTAATATCAGCATCATAAGCGGCTTTCTTTTCCGCTTGAGCTAACCCCGCCACATTAACACCGACACTTAACCCTAAAAACTCAAATAAAGGACGATTGAATTCAGCATCACGTGCAGCAAGATAGTCATTCACGGTAATAACATGAACACCTTTACCCGTTAAGCCATTAAGATAGGCGGGCAATGTTGCCGTCAGTGTTTTACCTTCACCTGTGCGCATTTCTGCAATGCGATTACTGTTTAAGATCATGCCACCAATAAGCTGAACATCGAAATGACGCATTTCAAACACACGTACAGAGGCTTCACGTACGACAGCAAACGCTTCAGGCATAATACTTTCTAAACTTTCGCCTTTGTCTAAGCGCTCACGAAAAGAAACCGTTTTCGCCTTTAATTCTGCATCACTGAGTTTTTGATACGCTTCTTCTAACTCATTCACTTGCGCAGCAATTTTTTTGAACCCTTTGAGCGTACGCTCGTTTCGACTACCAAATATTTTTGTCAGTAATTTACCAAACATCTGAACCACTTATTATGTTGTTGGCCAAGTCCCTTTGCGAGTCTGAAAGCCTATTAATATGATTAACCCGCTTTGCGATAAACAAATGTTTTTGGGTCGATTTGTTTTCCATCACGTAGCACTTCATAATGCACATGGGGCCCAGTTGAACGACCGGTACTCCCCATTACAGCTATATCCTCGCCTTTCGCGACAACATCACCAACATGAACAAGTAACGCTTTATTATGACCGTATCGAGTGCGTAAACCATTACCATGATCTATCTCAACTAATTCTCCATAGCCAAACCGCGGACCTGCCCATGTGACAACACCACCACCGGTTGAGACAACCTCGGATCCATCCTTACCGGCAAAATCAATTCCTTTATGAAACGCTCTTCGCCCATTAAAGGGATCATTTCGAAACCCAAAATGAGATGATAACCAACCTTTAGTAATTGGTCGACCTGAAATATAACGCTCTTTATCTATATGGAGATTCGATGATACAGTTTCAAGTAAAGAAAGCTGAACATTATTCTTATCAATACGAGAAACTAAACTGTCCATATCTGCAAGCAACTGCTCTATTTCGATATTAGCGCCAATATCACTTAATCCTCCCACACCCACTTCATCAGAAAAATCAAACTGATCATCCAATTTATTTGTCTGCGCAACTTGTTGCCCTAACGCTTCTAAGCGAGTTAATTTAGCTTGCATACGAGCAACATGTGTCGCCAACATAGATAATTGAGAAGCCGTCGCATTTTTGAGTTCGACTAATTCTTTTTGTTGTTCTTGTCGTGCGGCTTTCTCACCATCAACATTCACTTGTTGCTGATGAAGTTGCTGTTCATTATGCTCATAAATGCCAATGCCCGCCGCAATCAAGAGAGCAGGTAATAACAACCAACGCTTTCCTGGTTGCCAACGTTTAGCACCATTTCGACTTTGAATAAAAACTGTTACACTCATAACTTAACCAAGCCATTTTATTATCATATGAAAAAGCTCCCTCTGGATCTTAGCCAACTGCTTCATCAACAAGGCGGCATGCCGCAATTAGCTGAAAAAGCAGAACTCCTATTGCATCTAAATCATCATGTAAAATGTGTACTTAAAGGCCCAGTTGCAAAACATTTACAAGTCGCGAACTTACGTCAAGGCACACTAGTTATTGAAACAAGTACTTCAGCCTGGGCTGCTAGAATTAATTTTCAAAAAATACAAATATTACAACAATTACAAGCAGAAATGTTGCCTATGCTTACTGCTATTGAAGTCAAAGTCAACCCAAGGCTGCACTCTCAAGCTTCACCAATCGCATCAAGAAATAGACATATAAGCCATACTGCTGCATCACATATTGAAGCCATTGCCGATCAAACGGACGGTTCACTCGCTCAGAAACTAAAACGGCTGGCTGCATTAGCCAGCCGTTCAAGGCAATCTTAAATTTAATTGTTAAGCGAAAACGGCTCCGGCGGGTACCGTGAAGTTAACGGGAGCATCTGCTTCTTCAAAGCTCACAATTTCCCAAGCTTCTTGCTGCGCAAGCATGGCTCTAACAAGTTGATTATTTAATGCATGACCTGTTTTATAAGCACTAAACTCACCAACTATGGCATGCCCTGCAACGTATAAATCACCAAATGCATCTAAAATCTTATGTTTAACAAACTCATCATCATAACGCAGACCATCTGGGTTTAATACGCGATACTCATCTAGCACCACGGCATTTTCCATGCTGCCACCCAGCGCTAGATTATTGGCTCTTAAATATTCAATATCGCGCATAAAACCAAAAGTTCTAGCTCGACTAATTTCTTTAATAAAAGCAGCCGAGGAAAAATCCATTGTAACGTGTTGCTGACTACGTGCTATTTCAGGATGATTAAAATCAATGGCAAAGTTCACCCTAAAACCTTGAAAAGGCTTTAGTTCTGCCCACTTATCGCCATCTTCTACACGAATAGGTTTAGTGATTTTAATATATTTCTTAGCTGCACTTTGCTCTGCAATCCCCACAGATTGCAATAAGAAAACAAAAGGACTCGCACTGCCATCCATAATCGGAATTTCGGGGGCATCAACCTCAATAATGGCGTTATCAACACCAAGGCCAGCAAGTGCTGCAAATAAATGTTCAATTGTTGAAATACGAACACCATCGTCATTCACTAATGCAGTGCACATTGTCGTTTCACGAACCTGATCAGCTATGGCTGGAATCTCAACCGCTGGCGTTAAATCTGTGCGAACAAGCACTATCCCTGTATTGATCGGGGCAGGCCTGATGATCAAAGTGACCTTGTTGCCAGAATGTAATCCGACACCAGTGGTTTTTACCATTTCTTTGACTGTTCTTTGAAAAATCATTTAAATACCTGTCATTTCGCCACAAAAGCATGCACAAAACACAAAAATAGCCCAACTGAGTCTAATAGACTCGGCGAATGATTCTAGCATAACTTTACCAATTAACCAAAATAAGTAGCCACAGCAACTCCCGCCTTTATAGGCGACATTTATTCCAGTTAACTTCAGCCAGTTACAACTTTTTAGTCAGCTTGCTTACGCAAAAAAGCTGGAATATCGAGATAATCTAACTCATTTTTCTTCTCTGGTGTCGGTACGACAACTTGCTGTTGCGGTACAGGTGCTGCATTACCTTGAGGAATACTCGGCGTTATCATATCTTCAGCAACAAAACTTTCTGTACGAGGCTGTTCTGTGGCTGGCGCTGGCTCAGGACGAGGTGTAGGCTTAGTCACCAGTTGAATATCAGGCTTTTTCTCTGCCCCAATACCCGTCGCAACAACCGTTACACGTAATTCATCACTCATTTCAGGATCAATGACCGCACCCACAACAACAGTCGCATTATCAGAAGCGTAAGCCTTAACATGGTTACCCACAGTCTCAAATTCTTCAATGCTCATGTCCATACCAGCCGTAATATTGACCAGCACACCACGTGCACCCGCTAAATCAATATCTTCCAGTAAAGGACTCGCCACCGCTGCTTCAGCCGCTTCTTCGGCTCTATCTTCGCCACTCGCAACACCGGTTCCCATCATTGCATTGCCCATTTCTGACATGACCGTTTTCACATCGGCGAAATCGACGTTAATGAGACCAGGCCGCGTGATCAGCTCCGCAATACCTTGCACTGCACCTAAAAGCACATTATTTGCTGCAGCAAATGCATCTAATAATGACGTGCCACGGCCTAACACTTTAAGTAACTTTTCATTTGGGATTGTGATAAGAGAATCAACATGTTTAGCAAGTTGCTCAATACCCAGTTCAGCAAATCCCATGCGCTTTTTCCCTTCAAAAGGAAAAGGCTTAGTGACCACAGCAACCGTTAATATACCTTCTTCACGAGCAACTTCCGCCACGACGGGGGCAGCTCCTGTTCCAGTACCACCACCCATACCCGCAGCAATAAAGATCATATCCGATCCTTTAATTGCATTACGAATACTCTCTTTATCTTCTTCTGCAGCTAAACGTCCAATCTCAGGGTTTGCCCCTGCACCCAACCCTTTTGTGACATCACGCCCCAATTGAATTGTCGTACTCGCCGCCGATTTACGTAATGCTTGCGCATCCGTATTTGTTGCAACAAACTCAACACCTTCGATGTTGTGTTTCACCATATGTTCTACGGCATTACCACCGCCACCACCAACGCCGATGACCTTAATCACCGCTTCGTCTGTATGACTGTCCATGATCTCAAACATGGCCTTCTCTCCGTTATGCATGCGTTAAAAACTAAAACTCACCTTTAAACCAGCTTTGGATTCGAACCCAAAAACTGGAAACCCCTTGGCGTTCTGGACGCTCAAACTGACGTTCGATAATCCGACGTGCGCCATAATGCAACAAACCAACTCCAGTTGAATAGATAGGGTCATCAACATATTCATATAAGCCTTTCACCGGTAATGGCTGAGCCATTCGCACCGGCATACCGAAAGTCGCTTCTGCAATGTCTACCGCCCCTTCTATTGATGCCGTCCCTCCTGTTAACACGATCCCCGCAGCGACCTGATCTTCTAGGCCTGAGTCTCGTAACTGTGTTAATACCAATTCAAACAGCTCTTGGTATCTCGGCTCCACTACTTCTGCTAAGGTATGTCTCGACATACTGCGTGAAGGACGTCCTCCCACTGAAGGGACTTCAATGCTGTCTTCTCGACTCACCATGGAACTTCTTGCACTTGCATGTTTAACTTTAATTTGTTCAGCATGAGATAAAGGTGTTCTAAATATTTTAGCAATATCATTGGTGACTTGATTCCCCGCAACAGGAACGACTGCGCAATGACGCAGAGCGCCATTAGTGTAAACGGCAATGTCCGTTGTCCCACCGCCCATATCAACCAAACAAACACCTAAATCTTTTTCATCATCCGTTAATACCGCATCAGCCGAAGCTATCGCGGTAAAAACCAAATCATCCACTTTCAAACCACAGCGTTCGACGCTTTTAATGATGTTTTTCGCCATATCATTCGCACAGGTGACAATATGCACTTTGGCTTCCATTCTCATACCTGACATACCAATAGGACTCCTGATCCCATCTTGTACATCAATAGCGTATTCTTGAGGCAGGACATGCAAGATGCGCCTTTCTGTGGGAATTTTGACCGAACGTGCAGTATGGATCACATTGTCGACATCATCTTGCGTCACTTCTTCGTCATTAATCGATACCATGCCATTTTCATTTTGGCATTCAATATGCTTACCTGAAATCCCCAAATAGACAGAAGATACCTGGCAATCGGCCATTAATTCGGCTTGATCTAATGCTCTTTGTACACTGCGCACAATAGAGTCAAGATCGTTTACTCCTCCTTTGTCCATTCCTCTAGAAACGTGACTTCCTAGACCCACAATGCTTATTTCGCCATCCGGCAATACTTCGCCGATAATAACTGCGACCTTAGATGTCCCTATGTCTAATCCAACGATCAGATTTCTATCTTGATTTTTGGTCATTAATTCACAGCTCTCTTATGTGCATCTTCCCAACCCACGGCCAATCCTGTGTCGTAGCGTAAATCAACAGTGGCTACCTGTTTAACTTGCTTAGCTAACTTTGGAAATACATTAATAAATCGTTGTATTCTTGCCATTTTATCTTCTCGCCCCAATTCTAGTTTAATGCCGTTACCTAAAGTGGCATGCCAAGCATGCCTTGGGGTCAAAGTCAAACCTGTTAAGGTAAAACCGTTAATACTTAACAGCTTACTCACTTGTCTATAGGTCTCTAATACTTCTTTAGCTTCATCATTTGGGCCAGTTAATTGAGGTAATGTTTTCATTTCCTCTTTTTTAGGAGCCTCAAACACATCCCCTTGAATATTAAGCCAAGCCGTCTCATTCCAATGAGCAACCGCTTGCTGTTCAACAAGGTACACCTTTAATTTTGAAGGCCATTCTCGTCTAACCGATGCTCGATAAACCCAAGGTAAGGCTTCTAATGCAGCTTGAACCTGATTCACATCAGCTGAAAAAAAACTACGCTGCATTAAATTCTCCAAAGCTGTTTGGATCTCCTTATCACTGGTAAAATGCCTCTTACCTTTAATCGCCACCGCTTCGATAGGTAAAGCACCTGCATCATGAATAACGGTATTTAATTTTACCGCCGCAACACCTAGCCCCACTAAAACAGTAAAAAGGAAAATCACACCAAACGTGAAGTACCAATTGACTTGTTTTACACATTGACCTAATGCTTGCTTCTTATTTATCCACGACACTGAAAATAATCCTTTTTCACTGTGCAAGTATAAAACCGCTTATTATATAGTCCCTTAAGAATGAATCAAAGGACGATTTATCAACGGTGCTATCAACTATCAGTCGAATCATCAATAATGATTCTGCATCGATTTAACTGAAACAGACAATATCTGGGCTAAATCACGGGATATCGCACCGATATTGCCCGCGCCTTGTGTTAACAACAGGTCCCCATCATTCAATATCTCAGGTAACAAGGTTTCTAACATGGCTTTATCTGAAATAAAAATGGGTTCCAGTTGCCCTCGTTGGCGGATAGAACGACATAAAGATCGACTATCAGCCCCCGCAATGGGTGCCTCTCCTGCACCATACACATCAAGTAACAATAAGCAGTCTACTTGAGATAAAACATCCACAAAGTCTTCATATAAATCACGAGTTCGACTAAATCTATGAGGCTGATAAATCATGACGACTCTTTTTTCAGGCCAGCCCATTTTTGCCGCTTTAATCGTTGCAGCAACCTCACTAGGGTGATGGCCATAGTCATCTACTAACTTAATCAATCCCTTATCAGTCTTAAACTCACCCACTTGCTCAAAGCGTCGACCAATGCCTTGAAAATCAATCAATGCCTTTTGAATAGCACCATCTTCTATATCATCTTCACAAGCAACAGCAATGGCTGCTAATGCATTAAGCACATTGTGCTGGCCGGGTAAATTAACACTCAAAGGGACATCATTATACCCTTGTCTACGGACTGTGAACTGGCTTTGATAACCTTGCTGGGTGAAGTTGATCCCCTGCACATCAGCATCTTCACTAAACCCATAAGTCACCACTTTACGACCAAACCTAGGTAAGAGATCTCGCACGATAGGATCATCGATACACGCCACAACCACACCGTAAAAAGGTAAATTATGAACAAAGTCAACGAATGTACTTTTCAACTTTTCAACATCTCCGTCATAAGTGTCCATATGATCGGCTTCTATATTAGTGATCACACTCACCATAGGTTGAAGATGTAAAAAGCTCGCATCGCTCTCATCTGCTTCAGCAATAAGATAGCGACTACTGCCTAATCGCGCATTAGTGCCGGCACTATTGAGTAGTCCTCCTATTACAAAAGTAGGATCACGCTGAGCCTGAGCATAAACACTGGCAATTAAACTGGTCGTTGTTGTTTTTCCATGTGTGCCTGCAACTGCAACACCATGTCGATAACGCATTAACTCAGCTAACATTTCTGCTCGCCTTACAATAGGGATCCTTAACGCTTTAGCCGCAATAATTTCAGGGTTCTCCATATCGATTGCCGTGGAAACCACCACAACATCTGCGCCTTCAACTTGATTGGCCGCATGGCCTATATGTACTGTCACACCCAGCGACTCCAGTCGGGTTGTAACAGGATTCTTAGCAATATCTGAGCCACTCAATCGATAACCTTCATTTACTAAGACCTCGGCAATGCCTCCCATACCCGCGCCACCAATGCCCACGAAATAAATATGCTTTACCCGTCGCATTTCAGGGATCATGCTTCTTAACTGTGAAGATTTCTGTTCTTTACTACTCATATCAAACCTTTTCGGCCAGCTTAATGCACACACTTGCAACTTGTTCAGTTGCATCAACAACTGCCACATCTCTTGCGCGTAACCCCATTTGGTTCAGGGCTTGTCTTTGCGTCGCTAGCAATACTAATTTACTGGTTAATTTATCAACTGTTACAATAGGTTGAGGCAACAAAAATGCAGCCCCCGCTTTAACTAATACTTGTGCATTCTTGGTTTGATGATCGTCAACCGCATGGGGGTAAGGCACTAATAAACTTGGCAAGCCTACCGCAGCAAGTTCAGACACTGTCAGCGCACCGGCTCGGCATATCACAACATCCGCCCAAGCATAAGCCGCTTCCATATCATCAATAAACTCGGTAACTTTAACACTGCCTTCTAAGCCAAGATGCTGATACTCATGATTGACACTTTTTAAATTATTACGGCCAACTTGATGCCATAAGGTCATCGAGTGTGTTTTTCCTATATTATCAAGCACACTTGGCATCAAATCATTAAATACCTTTGCTCCTAAACTGCCACCAACAACGAGCAGCTTTAACGAGTCATCCGGTTCAGTATGTCTATTCTCACCCAATTCTATAAGCTCATGTCTAATGGGATTACCCACTGTTTTTGCTTCGACGGCTTTAAAAGTCCCTTCAAAGGCACATAACACTTGACTGGCTATTTTTGACAACAATTTATTCGTCATACCTGCAATGGCATTTTGTTCATGCAGCACTAAAGGAATACTCGACAGCTTAGCGGCCACACCACCTGGACCACTTGCAAAGCCGCCCATCCCCAGCACAACATCAGGCTTAAAACGGTTCATCACCTTTTTAGCCTGTAAAATAGAACGAAGAATTTTAAACGGTGCTGCTAATTTTCGAATAACACCATTGCCACGAACACCTTTAATATCAATAAATTCAATATCAAATCCATGTTGGGGCACCAATTGTGCCTCCATACGTTCAGCCGTTCCTAACCACTTAATCTGCCAGCCTTGCAAAGCAAGATATTTTGCAACAGCAAGCGCAGGAAACACATGTCCACCGGTTCCTCCCGCCATGATCAAAATACGCTTATTCGATGTTGCTGACATCAACCTTTTCTCCCTTGTATCGCCTGAACTGAACTCAAACGTCTTTCATAATCAATACGGATCAATATCATCGCTGCCGCTGTCATCACCCAAAGGCTACTGCCCCCATAGCTAATAAAAGGCAAGGTTAAGCCCTTGGTTGGTAATATCCCAATGCTCGCCCCTACATTTACAACAGTCTGAAAACAAAACCAAATTCCTATTCCGTAAGCTAAATAACCATCAAAGGCTCTGTCTATCATCAAACATAAATTTCCCAGCTTAATGGCCTTTAACGCGACAAATAACAACACAGATAAAACAATCACTATGCCAATAAAACCTAACTCTTCCCCAATAACGGCAAAAATAAAATCCGTGTGGGCTTCGGGTAAATATTCCAATTTTTGAATACTGTTACCTAAACCTTGCCCTAACCAATCGCCTCGTCCATAAGCCATAAGCGACTGGGTTAACTGGTAACCACTTCCAAAAGGATCTTGCCAAGGATCTAAAAATGACGTAACCCGCCGCATACGATATGGCTCTAATAGCACTAACGCCACAAAGGCTAATATGCCGGTTAGAATCAGGGCGAAAAAGTCCAATAGCCTTGCGCCCGCTAGGAATAAGAGCCCAACGGTACCGACAAATAACACCACTACAGTCCCTAAATCAGGCTGCATTAAAATTAAAAAAGCATAAACAGCAAAAACCGCAATGGGTTTGTAAAAACCCTTCGCATTTTCTCTGATTTCTTGATGTCGCCTAACAAGGTATCCCGCCATATAAATGGCAAAAGCTAATTTTGCTAATTCTGCAACTTGAATCCTGATTGGCCCAACAGATAGCCAGCGAGTCGCTCCATTCACCGTTGTACCGACAACCAACACTGACACCAACATGATCCCGACTATCATCAATAACCAAGGACTTACACGCTGCCAATACTGCATCTCAATCTGCAATGCAATAGCAGCAATGATCACGCAACCGATTAAGTAAATCATTTGTCTAACAACAAAATGGAAGGGATCGCCGGTTAACGTTCTAGCTTCTGGCATAGAAGCAGACATCACCATGACGAAGCCAAACCCTAATAACCCCATAATGGCAAAGAGTAACCCCCTGTCATATAAACAATTCTCATCGTTACTATCACGTAAGAGGGTCCATTTTGGCCAATGTACATTCTGGCTAAATAGCGTCATGTCTTTAACTAGGCTACGCATCTTGCTTCTCAGTGAATAATTGTCCCTTAGCCACATCTTTTGCTGCTAACTCGAGTACTTCTGTTTTAAAATCTTCTCCTCTGACCATAAAATTGTCATACATATCCAAACTGGCACATGCAGGAGATAACAAAACAATATCGCCAGGCACTGCTATTTCACTGGCTTTTCTTACCGCTTCCCTCATAGATTGAGTCGGAAAATGTTCTGCCTTTAATCGGCCAATTTTATCGCCATCTCGACCTAAGGTGATCAGGCTTTTCACCTTAGCCAATGGCTTCTCTAACGATATAAAATCAGCGCCTTTTCCTTCACCACCCGCAATCAGAACAATCCCCCCATCGAGAGATGCAAGCCCTTCTAAAGCAGCCAAGGTCGCTCCAACATTCGTCGCTTTTGAGTCATTGATATACTGAACGCCTTCAATGCAGCTTATAAGCTCACAGCGATGAGCAACGCCTAAAAATGTTTTCGCTACTTGCTTCATTGCATTAAATTCAATACCCGCCTTATCCGCCAATGCCATGGCTGCAATAATATTGGCTTGATTATGCTTACCCACTAATGCAAAATCCGCCACAGGCATTATGGGCATGTCACCTTTCACAACATACCCCTCTCTCAGCCCCCAATTATCTTCTTGCGGTTGATCTAAGCCAAAGCTGTTGAGTTTTTCGCATTTATTAGTGAATGTTAATATATCATCTCGATTAAAAAAAGCAGCTTTACTTTGAGCGTACAAATGTAGCTTCACTTGTCTATATTCTTCTATGGACGAATATCTATCCATATGATCTTCAGATATATTCAAACAAGTAGCTGCAATACACTGTAAACTGTGAGTGGTTTCTAATTGAAAACTGGATAACTCTACAATAAATAGATCTGCAGGTTTCATCAGTAAGTCCAATACTGGAATACCGATATTCCCACCCACACTGTAATTCAGCCCTGCGACTTTAGCCATTTCTGCTACTAGCGTCGTCACCGTTGTCTTACCGTTCGACCCCGTAATGGCCAACACAGAAGCTGATTGAGCTTTTAAGGCTCGGGCAAAAAGTTCAACATCGCCGACAACTTCAACACCCGCTTGAATGGCTTGGCTTATGGCCGGTGTACTGAGTGCAATACCTGGACTAATAATGATTTGTTCAGCCTGAATGAGCAGTCTCGTATCAAACTCACCTGCCATTAGGTCGACATTAGGGTAATTGTTAGCAAGCTTATCCGCACTAGGCGGAGCCAAACGGGAGTCCATCACCAATGGCACCACGCCTTGGGCACATAAGTAGCGTACAACTGATAATCCCGTTGCACCTAAACCTAATACTATATGCGAATACCGCTTACTCATAGTTATCTTTTTACCTTAACTTTAATGTCGCTAAACCCAATAAAACTAAAAATAAAGATATAATCCAAAAGCGCACAATCACCCTTGGCTCAGGCCAGCCTTTCAATTCGTAGTGATGATGAATGGGCGCCATACGAAAAATGCGCTGTCCTCGTAATTTATAGGATCCAACTTGTAGAATGACAGAAACCGTTTCAACAACAAAAACGCCTCCCATGATCACGAGCAAGATTTCTTGACGAACCAAAATAGCAATCACACCTAATGCAGCTCCCAACGCTAATGAGCCAACATCCCCCATAAAAACTTGAGCGGGATAAGTATTGAACCATAAGAATCCCAGTCCTGCGCCCACAATAGCCGTACACACAATCACGAGTTCAGCCGAACCCGGTAGATAGGGGATGTGGAGGTAATTTGCAAACTGGGCATGTCCAGAAAGGTAAGCAATCAATGCAAAAGCAGCCGAAACCATCACTGTAGGCATAATCGCCAAGCCATCTAAGCCGTCGGTTAAGTTCACTGCATTACTGGAGCCAACGATAGTAAAGTAGGCCAATAAAATGAAAAAACCACCCAATTGTGGCATCACATCTTTGAAAAAAGGTAAGACTAACTGAGTTTCGCCAACCGTTTCAGCAGAACCATATAGATACACAGCAACAAGTAACGCGGCTAATGATTGAAAAAAGTATTTCCACCTTGCAATTAAGCCTTTCGGGTCTTTGCGAACCACTTTTCGATAATCATCAACAAATCCAATAAGCCCAAAACTGCCTAAAACAAATAATAGAGTCCAAACATAACGACTCGATAAATCGCCCCACAACAATACACTGATAAAAATACTGGCTAATATGAGCAACCCTCCCATTGTTGGGGTGCCACGTTTGCTAAAATGAGATTCAGGCCCATCATTTCGAACAACTTGACCAATTTGCATCAATTGCAGGCGCTCGATCATTTTCGGCCCCCACCATAAACTGAATAACAATGCGGTTAACAAGCCTAAAATGGCTCGAAAGGTGACATAAGAAAAAACATTAAACCCACTATAAAATTGGGTTAAATACTCAGTCAAATAGACTAGCATTAAACAAACTCCCCGTGCCCATAGGCAACTGTTAAGGCTTCGACTACACGCTCCATTTGCGCGCTACGTGAGCCTTTAACTAATACAGTTACCTCACCGGGCAACTTATTAATATAATTAATTAAAACATTAGATAACTGATTAATATCGACACAGTGCTGACTGCCAAATGCTCGACTCGTTTCTTGAGTTAATTCCCCCACACATAACACATTTTGAATACCGCTTTTTTTAGCCAGTTCTCCAATCTGTTCATGTAAAGCAGGCGCATTGTCGCCTAATTCAGCCAAATCGCCCAGTACTAAACACGTATTTCCACCAATATCTTCAAGCCAGTTAATTGCGGCTGTGACTGAACTCGGGTTAGCGTTATAACTGTCATCAATGACACGCACTCGACCTAATTTTTTGGGTTGCATTCTGCCTTTAACAGGGGCAAGTAAACGCAGCCCTTCTTTAATTTCATTCAAAGATAAACCAAGCGCCAAACAAATCGCGCTAGCACCAAGTGCATTACTCACTTGATGACGCCCCGCTAAAGGCATGGAAATATGACAGAAATCCCCGTTATAATGAAGTTCAAAGCGATAATAACCTAAATGATCAGACACCACAGATTTAGCCATCACATCTGCAGAATGCGTAATACCAAAAGTTAACTGCTGATGATTTTCTGACGCTTTAAGCATCACCTTAGCAAAATCATCATCAGCATTAATCACTGCAACCCCATCGGATTCAAGATGATTAAAGATTTCCGATTTAGCCTCTGCTACCCCTTCTAATGAGCCAAACCCTTCTAAATGAGCAGAAGCGACATTGTTTACCATAGCAACACTTGGCTTAACCAATGCTGAGGTGTAATCAATTTCACCTTTATGATTCGCTCCTAACTCAAAAACCCCGAACTCATCGCCCATTTCCAATCGCAATAACGTTAGGGGTACACCAATTTCATTGTTAAAATTCCCCGCGGTATATCTCACACTGTGGTATTGAGACAAAATGGTCGCCACCATCTCTTTAACACTGGTCTTGCCATTGGATCCTGTAATAGCGACGCTCGTAGGTCCAACAAAGTCACGAACAAACGCAGCTATCTCTCCCATGGCTATTTGAGTATTAGGTACCACAATTTGTGGAACATCAATAGGTAATCGCTTCTCAACCAGTAACGCAATAGCCCCATTATCAACAGCAGATTGCGCAAACTGGTGGCCGTCAAAGTGCTCTCCTTTGAGGGCCACAAACATACCATACTTGGGGATTTTTCGACTATCTGTTGTCAATTGATAAACATAAATGTCAGAGCCTTGAAGCTGAATAGCATCTAATTCATATGGCTTACTACAGCTTGAACAGGCACGTAAATGCTCACAGATTTGAGATAAAGTCAGCACTATCATCAGATACCCTCCGTCAATGCGTACGCTAACTGACGCTCGTCATAATCGTATTTAATCCCTTTAACTTCTTGGTAAGTTTCATGGCCTTTGCCTGCCAATAAGATTAAATCACCAGGATGAGCCTTTATCGCGACTTGCCGTATCGCTTGCTCTCGATTCACTTCCACCAGCACTTGAGAAGCGTCATTTAATCCCATTAGCATATCATCGATAATATGCTGAGGATCTTCTCCTCGAGCGTTATCACTGGTTAACATGACTTGATCCGCGCCACTGTGTGCCGCCTGCGCCATTAAAGGGCGCTTGCCCTTATCCCTATCTCCACCACAACCAATAACGCACCATAATTTTCCATCACAATGTACACGAAGCGCTGACAGAGCTTGAGTCAATGCATCTGGGGTATGTGCATAATCCACGACAAAAGTGACGCCATCACTTCGAGTGAACCGCTCCATTCTGCCTGCAACGGGAGTCAACTGAGGCACTAATGCTAACAAGGACACCATATCTTCATTTAATCCATAAAGAGCAGTTAATGCCGCTAATAAGTTAGATAAATTAAACGCTCCCAATAATGGCGATTGTAATTTTGCTTGGCCTTCTGGCCAAATTAATGTTGCATTAACACCTAATGAACTGAAAGTAATGTCTTTTGCATAAACAGCAGCAGCTTCATTACCATTAGCACTAAAGCCGAGTAATGTTAATGCCTTACTCTTATCTTGAGATAAAGCGTCAAGCCAAATTTGCCCTAACGCATCATCCTGATTTATGACTGCTGTTTTAACACTGGGAAACTGAAACAACCTTTTTTTTGCGGCGCCATATTCATCCATACTGCCATGATAATCTAAATGATCCCGGCTCAAATTAGTGAAAACAGCTAAATCAAACGGCACGGCTTGCACGCGAGCTTGCACTAAACCATGACTAGACACTTCCATTGCACACAGCTTTGCGCCCTGCTGGTCAAAATCTTGTAACTGCTGCATCATAGTCACGGCATCAGCCGTGGTATTATCCGTCTGTACTAAGTGACCAAATAAACCATTACCAAGGGTCCCCATTACA
Source organism: uncultured Shewanella sp. (assembly GCF_947491715.1). Taxonomy (GTDB): domain Bacteria; phylum Pseudomonadota; class Gammaproteobacteria; order Enterobacterales; family Shewanellaceae; genus Shewanella. The sequence continues at coordinate 18,134 of NZ_CANLKR010000007.1, forward strand.
GCTGATTTATCTCCCATTAAAGACATCAATTGTGCAATAAACTGGCTAACAGAAGTCTTACCATTTGTCCCCGTTATTCCAATCAATTTTAATCTATCTGTCGATAAGGGATAAGCATGAGATGCTAAGGCAGATAACTGATTATTGAGTTGAAAAAATGAAATCATCAGCTGTCCGTCATGACTTACTTTTCCATGTTCTTCAGGATTGTCTGTATGCACCAGCACAGCAATAGCACCAAGATTAAATGCAGCTTGGATATAGTTTCGGCCATCCACAACGTGGCCAGGGATCGCAATAAAGAGATCCCCTTCATTAATATGACGGCTGTCTAAAGTCATATTCTTAACTGTTTCTGAGCCCGAATAATGAAACCAGGGCGCTAATAAATCTTGCAATAACATCTTATTGATTTGTCCTAGCTAAAGTAGCAATTTTCACTTTATCTTTTGATGTAACAGGTTCAACATTCAACATTTGCAAAGAACCTGACATCACTTTCGCAAAAGGAGGGCCCGCAATATCGCCGCCATAATAATGATCACCCTTTGGCTCATTGATCATCACAGCAATAGCCAATCTCGGGTTATTAACAGGGGCAACGCCTGCAAAGGAAGCCACATAATCATCGCCATAACCTCCAGCAACCGCTTTACGGCTCGTCCCCGTTTTTCCTGCCACGGGGTATCCCTCAATATGTGCTCTCACCGCCGTGCCTTCTGCTTTCGTCACCCCTTGCAACATATGCATGACTTTCTTAGCAACGTCAGCGGATAAGACTTGGGTACCTTCGGGTTTTTTCTTTAATTTCACTATTGATGTCGGATATAACACCCCTTCACTGCCTAAGGTGGCATACATCCTTGCCAGTTGAAGTGCGGTAATGGTCAAGCCGTAACCAAAAGACAAGGTTGCACGCTCAAAGTCAGACCATCTATGACTATCTCGCACCACACCAGTACTTTCACCAATCAAATCGATGCCACTATAGGTTCCTAATCCCAAAGCCGCATAAGTTCCTAATAACTGTTCGATAGGCATAGATAAGGCGACCTTAGAGATACCAACATTACTCGAATGCACTAAAATGTCAGTCAAAGAGATATCCCCATAGTTTCTGCCGTCTCGCACCCGTCTACCCCCTAGGCGCATCCAGCCAGGAGAAGTATCAATCAATTGATTCTCTTTTATAGTACCTGCCTCTAACGCAGCAGCCATTACAAAAGGTTTAATCACAGAGCCTGGCTCAAAGGTATCGGTTAATGCACGATTTCGCATACGAAATGCTTGCAATTTGTCACTTGAATTGGGGTTATAAGACGGCGTATTGGCCATAGCCAATACCTCTCCAGTACGAATATCAATCACAACAATGGAGCCTGAAGTGGCTCGATTAATCTCAGTGGCTTTTTTTAATTCTCGATAAGCTAATTGCTGAAGACGCTGATCAATACTCAATACTAAATCATTTGAGTTTTCGCCTTCTTGCACCATATCAAGACGTTCGACCACATTACCATCACGAGATTTACGCACCTTTTGCTTACTCGGCGTCCCCGTTAACCAAGTGTCGTAAGTTTTCTCAATCCCTTCTATACCGATACCATCAATATTGGTGATCCCAATCAATTGAGAGTCAATTTCTCCGGCAGGATAATAACGACGTGATTCTGATTTTAAATAAACACCAGGAAGGTTTAACTGCTTAATATAATCCGCTACCGCAGGCGTCACTTGTCGCTTTAAATAAGCAAAGCGCTTTTTCGGATGACTTTGAACACGTGACAAAATTTTACTTAACGGCTCATGCAACACATCCGCCAGCGCTTGCCAACGACGCATCTCTTTGAAACCATCACGATCATAAACACGTTTAGGATCAACCCATACAGCACGCACGGGCACACTAACCGCCAGCATTTCCCCATTTCGGTCAGTAATCAGCCCACGCTGAACTTCACGGCTAGTCGTCCGTAAGGTTCGCATATCGCTTTCATAACGGAGTTTATCGGGTTCAATAATTTGAATGTAAGCTGCACGGCCCACCAAACTGATAAATAAAAGGCTCACAAAGGCGACAACGACGTAGAGACGCCAATGGATCAGCTGTGGTTTCTGGACTCGCTTTGCTTGTTTATTCATTTCACCCTCACTACCACCTCTTCATTAGGTAATGGACGCTTCATATTCAGATCTTTCGTCGCAATGCGTGTAATTTTACTATGCTCAGATTGCGATTGCTCTTCTAACAATAAGTTACGCCATTCGATATCTAACCTATCTCTTTCTTGCAACATTTGATCCCATTGGTTGGTGTAGCTACGACTCATGTAACTGGTGTACACCACAGCAACCGCATTTAACATCACCAAAGTTGCGAGTAGTAAGACCCACTTATGCCGCCATAGATCCTGCAAGATAATGCGCGTTAAATCTAATCGTGATTGTGCCACTTTTATCTCCTTGCATTCTCTTGTAACGCCAAAAATAAGTCCTAATACTCTAATCTTTCGGCAATTCTAAGTACTGAACTTCTCGCTCGAGTGTTACGCTCAATTTCTGCATCGGATGGTTTTATCGCTTTACCAATCGGCTTTAATTTGCGGCTTTTATTAATTTCATCTTCAGTGATCGGTAAGCCATGAGGCACGCTCTCTCCTTGACTGTGGCGACGAATAAATCGCTTCACCATTCTGTCTTCCAATGAATGAAAACTGATCACAGAAATCCGCCCTTTTGGCGCCAAAACAGCCAAAGCCCCTTCTAGTGCTTGGTCAATTTGCTCCAACTCACTATTGATATAAATTCTGATGGCTTGAAAGACCCGCGTTGCCGGATGCTTGTTTCTCTCTTTATTTTTACTCACTCGCGCAATCAAATCGGCCAATTCTTTAGTGCGTAAAAAAGGCGTTTTTTCTCTATCTGCAGCGATACAACGGGCAATATGCCGAGAATTTTTTTCTTCACCGTAAGTTTTAAAAACCCATGCCATGTCTTCAATTTCTGCTCGTGCAATCCACTGCGCTGCGGTTTCTCCTTGAGAATTATCCATTCGCATATCAAGGGGACCATCACGTAAAAAGCTAAACCCACGCTCGGCATCATCTAATTGAGGAGAAGACACACCAAAATCTAATAAAACCCCATCAATTTTCTGTGTTAATCCTAACTCGCTAACATAACTGGCTAACTGACCAAAACCGCCATGAACGATTTGAAAACGAGGATCATCTTTAAACTGCTTAGCTGCTTTAATCGCTTGGGGATCTCTGTCAATGGCAATTAAGCGCCCCTTTGGACCTAAGTGTTTTAGCACTTCTCGAGAATGGCCACCACGCCCAAAAGTACCGTCAATATAGACGCCATCGGCCTGTATATTTAATCCTGCCACCGTTTCTGTTAATAAAACGGATAAATGTGAAAATGCTTCGTTCATTGTGCTCTTCTTGGTTAATCTCAAATCAAAGTGAGAAATCAGCTAATCCTGGATCCGCTGCTAAGTCTTCATTTTGAATCGCGTCGAGGCTGGCAGCGATTTCTTGCTCCCAAGTTAATTCATTCCACAATTCAAATTTATTTAATTGCCCTACTAACATTGCGCGCTTTTCCAAAGCCGCATATTGTCTTAAGGGAGGAGGTAGTAATAATCGACCATTAGCATCAAGCTCACACTCATGGGCATAACCCAAAAGTAAGCGTTTGATTGCTCTTTGTGGAGGTTGAGTGTCGGATAGCACCTGTAATTTTGCTTCTATTTTACGCCATTCCTGCTTGGGGTAAACTAATAAACAAGGCGATTGGATATCCACTGTTATCACCAATTCGTTATTATGTTCCAAATGCAAGGGCTCTCGGTATCGCTTCGGTATGGCGATCCGACCTTTCACATCAAGGTTAATAGCACTTGCTCCACAAAACACTAATGTCTTCCCTGTTTATTTATATAAGCCAATAAAGCCCACTTATATCCACAATTACCCACTAGACATAAGTTTAGGGATAGAATACAAGTCTTGTCAAGGGATCCAGCTATTTAACAAATCCAGCAACCAAGCGGGTTAGCAAGGATTTTCTTCTATGTGAGTAAAATGGAATAGAAGGGATAATTGTGGAGATTTTTCCCTAAAAAGTAACAAAAACAGGAGGAAATAAACGTTATATACTTATTTATAGTGCATAAAAGTGGAGCAATAGTACCTTAGAGGGGGGATTTGAAGCATGAAATAATCATCAATATTTATCCTTTTATTAATCATCTTAAGTCATCAGAGTAATGTATCTCCATTGCAACTTCTCAATCCAACAAACTAAAGCATTAAGGAAAAAGTCTACCTCTTTACAGCCACTTGTAAGGTCAATATTTTTATAATACCTAAAATCAGGTTATTTATCGTTTTAACAAAAAACATGTTAATGCCAAATAGCATAGGTTTTCACCATTTGGTTTTAAATTAAACTTCATTCATCTATGGCAGTCATCACAGCGAATGCAAGTTAACCCAAAAATCAACTCTTCTATACTCGTACTACTTCAAGAGGTAGGATCAAGGATATATTGCGCCTACATCTCAAAGTATCTGTGTCATTAAGTTACTTGATCTTTCATGCTCTCAAAGCCTGCAATCCATCATCAAGTGACCTATTACTACAATTGATAACTCAACTGTAAGCCGACTAACCATACATTGCCACTCGCTTCAGCTTGATAATTTATCTGCGCTAAATTCAATAACGTCATTTGTTCATTGATAGGTGCATCACCTATCGCTTTAATATAAGTCGCTGCAAAATCAATGGCTAGCTTAGGTGTCAGTTGATATTCAGTACCCGCACTAAACCATAATCTATTTGAATCAGGAATGGTAGCAGTGCGATATTCATCTTCCACAGCCGTTTTATCTAGCGCCACTCCTGTCCGTAAAGACCAGCTATTGCTTATCTGATAAGCACTGCCTAAAGCAAAACGCCAATTATCTTTAAAATTCTCCTCCTTGACCAAATCCGAGTTTAACTGCCCTACAGGCTTAATATCATTGGGAAAATAAGCCACTAATTCATCAAATACCTTCCATTGCGTCCAATTAATGCTTGCCTGTAAGCTCCAATTCTCACTGAGCTGATGATTTGATGCCAGCTCTGCCGTTGCGGGTAATTCTAATGGTAAATACCCTTCAATGTTAACGGGTTGCCCACCGGTATAACTCAATCCTGATGCTTGGCCCTTCAATTCCAAGTCAACACTGCTGTGATAAGCAATTCCTAACCGATGATCGGCATTAAGCTGCCAACTCGCCCCGACTTTCCACCCGTAACCAATATCATCACCTTCCATGCCCTTAAGCTCAGTACCCGCGGCAGGTATTTGCTCACGGATACTATCAGATAAAGGTAATGCTCCCATCCAAGAGGGTGTCGATGCACTGATTTTCCCTTCGCCATAGACGAGACGTAAGCCTGCACCAACACTGATTGATTCATTGACTTTATAAGCAATATTAGGGTTCACTTCTAAAGTCGTAATCGATGTTTCACTACCAAAAAGCGCGGCATTATGATCGACCGATACTTGCGTTTTTAATCCATAATTTGAGTTAATCGCAATGCCAAATACCCAATTATCATTCAATTGGCTTGATAAGTAGAAGTTGGGCACAACGGCATCGTCCGCAACATCGATGGCATCTGCATTAAACTGATAATGCTCTATGCCTAATGCAGGCGCTGATATGGATATATCCCCTTTCACATCCACATCTGGCATGACATAAATCGCCCCTACGGACATTTGTGTCCCTTTCAAATAGCTCATCATTGCGGGATTTCGCCCTTGTGTTGAGGCATTATCGGCTGTTGCCGCTGCTCCCGCGAAAGCACGCGATAGCCCTGATGCTGAATACTCTGCTAATTGAAATCCTGCTGCGTGTACTTGCGTAACAGCCCCTAACATGGCTGAACTCACAGCCAAAGTTAACATACGCTTCTTCATTGCGACTCTCTACTTTAATAATAACGTGATCAAAGATTTAGAGCAAAAGCTCCATTTAATATGAGAGCGCAGTGTACTGACAGAAAAAGACTTTACAAGTTTGATAATAAAAACAGCATAAAAAACCACAAAAAACCCAATACACAAACAAAAAGTCAACTTGTCATAGCGAATTAGGCTTAAGTTGGTAAAAATAGGGGGCTCGATGGCTATGTCGTGATATCAATCTAAAAAACAAATACATTTAAGATCCATATGGATAGGAATAACAGTTTGGCAGTACAAGTGTAAACTTAAGAAACAAGCCATCATCAGTATAAATCACTACTAAAGAATTAAAAGGACTTCTTTTGGCGGGGTTGTTTTTATTTGTTCATTTAAAACAATTAGTTACCTTGCATAGATTTTAATCTGTTCAGCAAAAAAGTACATTGCAACTGAGCTAAATGATGATGTCAAAAATGTTGTGACAAGTGTACGCTAAAAGATCCTTTACTCTTCCAACATACTTGATGATGTCAATAATGATCCCGTGTATCACCTGGATAGTAAATACACGGGATCCACTCAATTAATTAACCGACTTTATGTAACCAATCAGGTAACTTATCTTCATGAGCTTCAATGTGATCAAGCTCTGATAACGTTAATCCAATGGAATCTAAACCATGCAATAAGTTGTGACGAGAAGCACTGTTAATTTCAAAGTTAAAAATAGCGCCTTTAGGTGACGTGACCGTGAGTTTTTCTAAATCAACCGATACATCTCCTCCCTCCACTTCTTCTATTTCATCCATTAACTGCTGAACTTGTGCGGCTGTTAATTTAACCGGTAACAAACCATTATTGATTGAATTACCATAAAAAATATCAGCAAAACTGGGTGCAATAATGACTTTGAGACCAAAGTCAGCCAACGCCCAAGGCGCATGTTCACGGCTAGAGCCGCAACCAAAATTCTCCTGAGCAACAAGCACAGATGCACCATGATAGCGAGGATGATTTAGCGTAAAATCAGGATCATGTTCCTCACCTGCATCATCTAAATAACGCCAATCATGAAATAAATGGACGCCAAAGCCTTCTCTCGTCACTTTAGACAAAAACTGTTTTGGAATAATTTGATCCGTATCGATATTCGCACTATCGATCATGACGGCTAAACCCGTATGTACTGTAAAAGGTTCCATGGTTTTCCCCTTAAAATGGATAGCGAATATCAACAAAATGGCCCGCAATTGCAGCAGCTGATGCCATTGCCGGACTGACTAGATGAGTGCGACTGCCTCGCCCTTGACGACCTTCAAAGTTACGATTACTGGTTGATGCACAGCGATCGCCCACTTCCAATCTATCATCATTCATGGCAAGGCACATAGAGCAGCCCGGTAAACGCCACTCAAAACCCGCATCAATAAAGATTTTATCTAATCCTTCCATTTCAGCTTGCTCTTTCACAAGACCCGATCCCGGTACCACAATCGCCGTCACGCCATTGGCCACTGTACGCCCTTTAGCATGTACGGCCGCCGCCCGTAAATCTTCAATTCGAGAGTTAGTACAAGAACCAATAAAGACTTTATTAATGCTGACGTCTGTCATTTTCGTGCCAGCCTTAAGATCAATATAATTTAACGCTTTTTCGATGCTGTCTCGAACCGTAGGATTAGGCTCGTCCTCTGGCGCAGGCACGGGCTGATCGATAGCCACCACCTGACCGGGATTCGTTCCCCAAGTTAATTGTGGTGCAATTTGCGCAGCATCCAAAATCACTTCAGCATCAAATACGGCATCATCATCGGTCTTTAATTCTTTCCAATGACTCACGGCTTCATCCCAAGCCTCACCTTTAGGGGCAAATTCTCTGCCTTTTAGGTATTCAAATGTCGTCTCATCAGGCGCAATCATGCCCGCCTTAGCACCCATTTCAATCGCCATATTACACACAGTCATACGGCCTTCCATCGATAAAGATTCGATAGCTTCGCCACAAAACTCAACCACATGGCCCGTACCGCCATCCATACCTGTTTTACCGATAATCGCCAGCACGATATCTTTTGCTGTGATCCCTTCCGCCACTTGACCGCGCACTTCAATTTTCATGGTTTTGGCTTTAGTTTGACGTAAGGTTTGCGTCGCCATAACATGCTCAACTTCAGAGGTACCAATACCAAATGCCAATGCACCAAACGCGCCATGTGTCGCCGTATGAGAATCACCACACACAATGACAGTACCGGGCACAGTAATGCCTAGCTCTGGCCCCATAACATGGACAATACCTTGGTTTTTATGAGTAATATCATATAGCTTAACGCCAAACTCTTCACAGTTCTCCTTTAACGTATCCACTTGAATACGCGCCATCGGACTTAAAGCATCTAAACTTGCACTGCGGGTCGAGGTATTATGATCCATGGTTGCAAAGGTTTTTTCAGGTGCTCTTAACTTACGCCCAGCCACTCTTAAACCGCTAAATGCTTGCGGGGAAGTCACCTCATGTACTAAATGTCGTCCGACATAAAGGATCGGTGTTTGGCCTTCAACCTCTCTAACCACATGGCTGTTCCAAACTTTTTCATACAATGTCTTACCCATCACGCACCTTCCTTTACCGCTTGAGCGATATAATCACCCATTTCACTCGTGGATTTTGCTTGGTCACGTTGATCGCTAGCCAGTAGCTCACCCGTTAAGTAACCATTACGTAAGGCTTTTGAAACAGCAGATTCAATTGCCACTGCAGCAGCTTCTTCTTTTAAACTGTGGCGCAGCAATAATGCTGCTGACAAAATTTGGGCAACGGGATTCGCAATCCCAAGACCTGCAATATCCGGTGCACTGCCACCGGCGGGCTCATATAAACCAAAACCTTCACTGTTCATGCTGACCGATGAGAGTAATCCCATCGATCCCGTCAACATAGCGACTTCATCAGAAATAATATCACCAAATAAATTTGAACACAGCATGACATCAAATTCATTGGGTCGGCGGAGAAGCTGCATGGTCGCATTATCAATATAGATATGCTCCAGCTCCACATCAGGATACTGTTTAGCCACCTCTTCTACGACTTCACGCCATAAAACAGAACAGGCCAATACATTCGCTTTATCAACAGAAGTGACTTTCTTACGACGTCCTTGGGCGGCCTCAAAAGCGATATGGGCAATACGCTCAATTTCTTTACGGCTGTAACGCATCGTATCAAACGCTTCTTCGCTCTCACCTTCTCCTTGACGCCCTTTGGGCTTACCAAAATAAATGCCGCCAGTCAGTTCGCGAACACAAAGTACGTCGAAGCCTTTTTCTGAAATATCATTTCGCAGCGGAGACATATGCTCTAAACCTTGATGCAATTTTGCAGGTCGAATGTTACAAAAAAGCTCAAAATGTCCTCGAAGGGGAAGTAACGCTCCACGCTCAGGCTGAGAATTGGGTGGCAAGTGCTCCCACTTTGGACCACCAACAGAGCCGAATAAAATTGCATCAGCGGCCTCACAGCCTGTTAAGGTCGCCTCAGGGAGCGGACAACCGTGATTATCAATGGCGGCACCTCCAACATCAAAAGAGGTGTATTCAATCGCAAGAGAAAAACGTTCTTCCACTGCACTTAGCACTTTACGCGCCTCAGCCATTACCTCTGGGCCTATACCATCTCCTGCCAACACTGCTACTCGATAACTCATACGCTTTCTCGGCTCCGCTTACTCTATTTATGGTCTTTGTATGTCGTTCTGTATTAACGATATGTTTTATTTATACTGTGGTAAAATCACGATTTTGTTTTCTTTTCTGTTTATGGTCGGCAACCTTATCGGCACGACGTGCCAAATTCATCACATGAATAAGCGCTTGCACCGATGCCTCAACCACGTCTGTCGCTAAACCAACACCATGAAAGCGTTGATCATTGTAACTGGCAGTGATATCGACTTGACCTAAAGCATTTTGCCCCTCACCTTTAGCGCTTAACTGATAACTGGTAATATCTATTTTGCAATCACTCGCTTGAGATATGGCTTGATAAGCAGCATCCACAGGGCCATTGCCCGTTGCCGTTTTTGTGCTTGTCTGACCATCAACCCCCAATGTCACCGTTGCACTTGCCTTGCCAGCAACAGAATCAGACTGCACCGCCAATGCCTGCAAAGTAAAATGATCATCTTGTTCAGCTTGCGCCTCTATAAAAACAAGTGCCTCAAGATCATAATCAAAAACTTGACCTTTTTTATCCGCTAAATCTAGGAAGGCATCATAAAGAACATCCATATCATAATCTTGATCGCTATAGCCCATTTCCATCATGCGATGTTTAATGACATGCCTACCCGATCGAGACGTCATGTTCAAATTATTGCGATTTAAACCAATACTTTCAGGCGTCATAATTTCATAGGTATTTTGTGATTTCAGCATACCGTCTTGATGTATACCCGATGAATGAGTAAAGGCATTCGATCCAACAATCGCTTTATTGGCTTGCACTGGCATGTTACATAAATTACTGACTAATGCCGAAGTACGGTGTATTTCTTTTGCATTAATACCCGTTTCAAGACCAAGTTCACTCTTGCGAGTTTCCAAAATCATCGCAATTTCTTCTAAAGAGCAGTTACCTGCCCGCTCGCCAATACCGTTAACGGTACATTCAATTTGACGCGCTCCGTGCTGCACAGCAGTAATCGAATTGGCAACAGATAAACCTAAATCATCGTGGCAATGAACAGAAATAACAGCTTGATCAATATTAGGGACGCGATTGAATAATGTTTGAATAATGCTGCCAAATTCGCTCGGTAAGGTATAACCCACTGTATCAGGGATATTAATGGTTCGCGCTCCGGCTTTGATTGCTTGCTCTACCATACGGCATAAATCGTCTATGGGTGTGCGGCCAGCATCTTCACATGAAAACTCAACATCATCAGTAAAACGGCGAGCATATTTCACCGCCCCCACAGCCATATCCAATACTTGATCGAAAGAGCGCTTTAGTTTGCTTTCAACATGGATGGTAGAGGTTGAAATAAAGGTATGAATTCTAAATTGTTCAGCAACCGATAATGCCTGAGCTGCCGCATCGATATCTTTTTCTAACGCTCGAGACAAGGCACACACTCGACTGTTTTTCACTGTATTAGCGATCGTTTGAACCGACTGGAAATCCCCCGGTGACGACACAGGAAATCCCACCTCCATCACATCAACACCAAGTCGTTCGAGTGCTAACGCGATTTGCAGCTTCTCTTTTACTGTTAAACTTGCCGCTAAAGCTTGTTCACCATCACGTAGTGTGGTGTCAAATATCATCACTCGGTTAGACATCTTCATTTCTCCATCGAAAATTTCATTCGATTTATCGGCCACTCAATCAATTGAGCACATTTAAATAGCAAAAACCCCGCGACTGTAAGCGCGGGGTTTGTGAATGTTGTTCTATGCTACCTAGCATTTATGCAACACTAACGCCTCCGCGCAATATCTGCGAGAATGAGGAGGAGGTTAAGAAGCGCATAAAATGGGTTCATCATTATTTATTCAAAAATCCTAGATAACTATATACTCAATTCAGTATTCTATTATGGGTCAAATTTATCGCCATAGCTATTTTTTAACCCGTTAGCAGGCTAGTGTCAACTGCATTTTTTTTCATGACTATCAGGTCATACCAGAATAAAAATCGCCGTAAAATAACATTAAAGTAAAACGTCACAACCATTAACATTGTTTACATTTTAACCTCATTTAGTTTAAACCTAATTGCTTTAAAATACTTCATTTTGAATTACTTGATTTTTTATGCGTTTTTTATATAAAAAGCGTTATAATTTGCTCCAAATAGGATTGTATTTATTCAAATAAGAGTAGGCGTGTTAAAAATGGACTTTCGTTGTATTTTATTTAGTCTCATATTTTGGCTTACTCCCATTGAATTAAGTTGTGAAGAGCGAAGTGAGCCAAACCGCGGCGTGTTATCTCCTCAACCAAAACAGATCATAAAAACCATCAACACTTTCTTGAAAAATAAGCCTGAGGAACCGCTCAATCGCTTTAATACCTTACTATACCAATACCCAAATCAAGTCTTAGCAACAATCAAACATTTAGAAAAGAAAGTCAGTGCCAATAGCCTTTCAGAGAAGGTCCAACTTCGAATTAATTTACTGAAATGCAATGCTTACTTACAAATAGGCGAAAATGAAGCCGCATTGAATTTAGCTAAGCGCAGCCAAGCAAAAATTAAAACCCATAAAAATGAGCAAGCTAAACCTTATTTTATGCTATGTATGGCTGAAGCCTACGCCAACCTCAATAATATTCAGCAAGCCTTGCCTTTACTCTATTCAGCCATCACTTTAGCCCAACAAAGTGAGCACCCCCAAGCCCTTATTTCTGGTCTTTGGCTAAGGAGTCAACTCGATACTCGCATTGAAAATTACGACCCAGCAAAGGATGATTTAACCCTCGCACTGGATCTTTATTCTGAAGTTGATCGGCAGCAAAGCCCATGGAGTTGGCCACCGAAAGCATATCTGTACGCCAGCATGGGCAAGCTACAGCAAAAAACTGGCAATACGGAAAAAGCTGAAATGTTCATGCAATATGCATTCAATAGCCCAAATGTAACTGGAAAAATTGCACTTAATCTCGCTCTAGACATGGCCAAAATCGCATTGGAAAATAAGCAAACCGAAAAACGTAAAAATGCATTAAAACAAGCAAGACTATTATTACCAGAACTCGGTAGTGAACTCGAACTGGCTTATGCCTATAGTAAAATTGCTTATATCGATTTTCATACTCGTCGTTTTGACAGTGCAACTCAGCTACTCAATTTAAGCATAAGAACCTTTAGCCATCAGCAAAAAGTCATTGAAAATATGCGAGCAAAGTGTTTATTAGCCCAGGTCAAACTCACACGTGGGATCAAAAGTGAAGGCGTCAAATTAATGCTGGAGGCCATTAATATGGGTTTGCAACATCAATTTTATCAAGATCTAGAACAAGCTTACCGAGTACTCAGTCAATATTATGCTGAAAATGGACATTATCAACAGGCATTCCATTACCAAGAGCGGCGCTTTGAAACCCAAAAAAATGAAAATGACTATATTAAGCGCATTTGGTTATTACAACTTAAAGTCGACGCTAGCCGCCAAGAGGTGATCAACGCGAATAAAGGACCACAACCTACAAAATACTTGGGGGCTCACTTCATATTGCCTCAAGCAGGTTATATTCTCGCAGCCCTCATTTTATTGGTATTACTGATGATCATGTTATTTAGATATTTGTCAAAAGTGCAGTATACCGTTCAAGCCTCTCGCTCTTTAGATGACTCTCAAACTGAGTTATCTGTAATGGAGCAAATATTTATGACAAGTAAACAAGATAATACCCCTTTATCTGTATTGTTGTTTAATGCTAGTCATATCCACCAACACCAAGCTTCCCATCTCGTCACAACATTAAAGAGTACTCTAAGAGAGCAAGATGAAGTGCTTCAAACCAATCATCAGGTACTCATTTTGTTACCCCATACTTCAGAAAATGGAGCGAACAATGTGATCCAGCAGCTCACGCTTATCCTCACGCCTTGGCAAAGCCCTTACAAGGTCAGCATCGGCCTCAGTACTATGCAGCAATTTGATGACTTAGAGTCAATGATAAAACGCGCAAGCATTAATCTACTCAGTAAAATAAAATCCAATTAATGCTGCGATAAGTGACTAAGAGTGCGTCAAATATTGGGTGATTTCGTCTAAAAACTCCCCACCAAAGCGCTCAAGCTTACGCTCCCCAACACCATTCACCGCCAGTAACTCCCCAGGACTGGTTGGTAAAATAGCCGCCATTTCGGCTAACGTGGCATCATTAAAAACTAAATACGGAGGGACATCGAGTTCTTCCGCCAGCGTTCGGCGTAACAATTTTAATTTGGCAAATAATTTCCGATCGTAATCAAAACGAGTTTTACTACTCGTACTTCGCCGCTTAATACTGGGCAATACTCTTCTGGGTTCAGCCAGCTCTAATGACACTTCGCCTTTCAATACCGCTCTTGCCGATGGGTTTAACGTGACAGATGACCCACGAGTAATATCTTGACTGGCTAAGCCCAAATGAATAAGTTGTCTGGTCACACTCAACCAATACTCATGGCTTTTGTCTTTACCGACTCCCCAGGTCGATAATTTATTATGCCCTCTCTCAAGCACATTGGCCGCTTTTGAACCCCGTAACACATCAATAAGGTGATTCACCCCAAAACCTTGCTTCAATCGATAAATACAAGACAGCACTTTTTGGGCATCTTCAATACCGTTATAACGCTTAGGCGGATCGAGACAAATATCGCAGTTACCACAAGGTTTAAGGGCGCTCTCATCAAAATAATGCAGTAATACCTGTCTTCGACAGGTCTGCGCTTCAGCAAACGCCGCCATAGTATTGAGCTTATGAAATTCCACTTGTTGCTGAGGGCCCGGTTCTGATTGCTCAATTAAATGCCTAACGCGCCCAATATCATTGGGATCAAACAAGAGCAAGGCTTCAGAATCAAGCCCATCCCTGCCTGCACGCCCTGTCTCCTGATAATAAGCTTCAACACTTTTCGGAATATCATAATGCACCACATAACGCACATTGGACTTATTAATCCCCATGCCAAATGCCACGGTGGCCACCACAATATCCAGCTGATCTTTTAAAAATTTATCTTGAACTGCTGCTCTTTCTTCTTGGGTTTTACCCGCGTGGTAAGCCTCAGCCTTAAATCCTTGCAAGGTTAATCGCTCCGCCACTTCGTCGACGCGACGTCGGCTACCACAATACACAATGCCGCTGTTCCCTTTTTGTTGCTCAACAAATTGCCGCAACTGATTTGCCGCACTGAGCTTTTCTGCCACGGTATAACGAATATTAGGTCTGTCAAAACTGGTTAACAGTTTATAGGGTTCAATGGTTAATCGCTGGCAAATATCATGACGTGTCGCCTGATCTGCAGTCGCCGTTAACGCCATAATAGGCACATGGCTAAAATGTTCACGTAATTGACCCAAAGCTGCATATTCAGGCCTAAAATCATGTCCCCATTGAGAAATGCAATGGGCCTCATCTATCGCAAAAAGTGAAACGGTCAATGACTTTAACCGTTCAATAAATCCCCCTTGCAATAACCTCTCAGGCGACACATAGAGTAACTTCAATTCTCCACTGTGCATCTGTTGCAGCACTTTAGTGCTTTCTTCCCAAGGCAAAGACGAGTTCAAATAAGCGGCAGCCACGCCCATTTGGGTGAGACTATCCACCTGATCTTTCATTAATGAAATTAAAGGCGACACCACTAACGTCAGTCCAGGTAACAATAATGCGGGTAACTGATAGCACAAACTTTTTCCGCCGCCAGTTGGCATGATCACTAAGCAATCTTGTCCACGACAGATCTGCTCTACTACATCACGTTGTCCGGTCCGAAAGGCACGATAGCCAAAAACGGATTGAAGACAGGATAAAAATTCATCTGGGGGAGTCTCGAGAAGTGCTTGTTCCATGTTCTGCCAACGTCAAAAAATGAACTGCTCATTCTAATCGAGCAGCCTTCTCTTGTCTCTGCCTGACTTAAAAATTAACGCGAAAAATTCTCCTCATTCTCTTAAGTTTGCTTTACGGGAGATTAAAAATGTAGACTTTTTACTCTAATTTAGTCATTTTAAATAAACTCGATATGCTCCTAAGGATAACTATGCACTCAGACATTAAAATGGAAACCTTACGTCAATTGGCTGAAGTGGTCGATACACATATTCCTTTTCACAACTTATTAGGAATGCGAGTCAAAAAATATGACTTAAATGGCCTCGAAATGACCGTTAATATGCGTACAGACCTTGTCGGTAATATCCATCAAAATATTCTTCATGGGGGCGTCACAGCATCGGTTTTGGATGTAGTCGGCGGCTTTACTGCGTTTGCGGGACTCGTCGACAGCCGTGACGATTGGAGCATTGATGAACTTAAAAGTCGTGTAAAAACCCTTAGCACTATCGATTTACGCATTGATTATTTGCGTCCCGGTCGAGGAGAAACCTTTACGGGAACAGGCAGCGTGATACGGGCTGGTAATCGTGTTTCTGTTTGCCGCATGGAATTACACAATGAACAAGGGGATCATATTGCCTTTGGTACAGGAACTTACATGGTAGGTTAATTGCTTGCTCAACAGATAAAACACATAGAATAAACTCAGTAATTGATTGAGTTAACGGCAATAGAGGCATACAATCTGCGCCTCTGTTATTATTCTGGTTAAATATTATGCACGATACTGAATATCACAAAGGCATTTGCTATGCCATTGTGGCCTATACGCTGTGGGGAATTGCGCCTCTGTATTTTAAATTACTCAGTGATGTGCCTGCCACCGAGATTTTACTTCATCGTATCTTGTGGTCCTTTATTTTTGTCACTTTGCTTGTAGTGCTCTCTAGCAATACCGCTCGCCTAAGAGCCTTATTAAAAAGGCCAAAACAACTGGGTGTGCTATGTATCACGTCACTGTTAATTGCCGCTAATTGGCTCATTTTCATTTGGGCTGTCAATAATGATCACATGCTCGATGCCAGTCTAGGCTATTTTATTAATCCACTGGTCAATGTGTTATTAGGCATGTTATTTCTTGGAGAACGATTACGGAAATTGCAATGGTTAGCCTTATTATTCGCGGCTACAGGCGTTTTGTTGCAACTCATCTCGTTCGGCTCCATTCCAACAATTTCATTAGTCTTAGCCCTTACCTTTGCTTTTTACGGTTTACTTCGCAAGAAAGTGAATGTCGATGCACAGACAGGATTGTTGGTTGAAACCGCTATTTTGGCTCCTGTGGCACTCTTGTATTTAATGCAAAATATTGATGGCTCACTGACCCATTTCATCGACAGTAACCTCTCTCGACAATTTCTCCTCATGAGTGCAGGCATTGTCACAACCGTTCCTTTGTTATGCTTTGCCGCCTCTGCTGTAAGGATCCCCTTATCCTTACTTGGCTTTTTTCAATATATTGGTCCCAGTATCATGTTTATTATGGCCATTAGTTTATTTAATGAGCCCTTTGATAGTGAAGAAGCCACAACATTTGGCTTTATTTGGGCAGGGTTAATCCTATTCACCATCGATATTTTTTATAAGCGTAAAAAGTCACAATAACCCATTAAAAAAGGCCGCAATACGCGGCCTTAATGTTAATTGAAAATAAAGGCTTATAGTTCTAGCAATAAAATTTTAGACTTACGCTGATAGTTATATAACTGCTTCTTTTTTTCTGGTAATTCATTCACTTCTACTATCTTAAAGCCATGTTCTAAAAACCAGTGAATACTGCGGGTTGTCAGCGCAAAAAGTCGCGAATAGCCTCTCACTCTCGCCTGACCGATAATGTTATTGAGCAACAAGCTACCTCTATCGGCATCTCGGTATTCGGGATGGACCACTAGACAGGCAAACTCGCCAGCATTATCTTCTTCAAAAGGATAGAAAGCAGCGCAGCCTATCACTAAGCTATCTCGTTCGATAAGCATGAACTGTTCGATTTCCATTTCCAGCTGTTCACGGGAGCGTCTCACTAGAATACCTTGCTCCTCAAGGGGGCGAATGAGATCTAAAACTCCGCCAATATCACGAATAGAGGCTCGACGTAAACGTTCTGCACTTTCCGTGACAATTTGCGTACCGACGCCATCACGAGAAAACATCTCTTGCAGCAGAGCACCATTATCGAGATAACTAATAAAATGACATCGAGCCACACCATTGCGGCACGCATCGATACTGGCTTGAAGGAACTTTCTGGTACCAATGCCAATTGCATTGTCATCCTCTGCATTCATTAAGAGCCCATGCACATCTGTAGGCATCAACTCAGCAAGCACCTTACCTTGTGAATTAAGAATGCCTTTTTCGCCACTAAAACCTATCATTTTATCCGCTTTTAATTTCACAGCAATTTGCGTCGCGACTTCTTCAGCGGTTAAATTAAAGCTTTCTCCCGTCACAGACGCAGCTACTGGTCCCAATAGTACAATACCGTGATGTTCGAGCTGACGCGCTAACCCTTGAGTATCGATTCGTCTCACTTTACCACTCAAACAAAAGTCGATACCGTCATCGATCCCTAAGGGCTGTGCAATTACAAAGTTACCACTCACCACATTGATTTGTGCACCTTGTAAAGGAGTATTGCTTAAACTCATGGACAAGCGAGCAGTAATATCTAATTGCAACCCCCCTACCACTTGCTTAATCACTTTTAACGATGCCTCATCAGTGATCCTCACACCTCTATGGTATAAAGGCTTAATGCTCTGTGTGGATAACGCCTCATCAATTTGAGGCCTGGCACCGTGTACCAGTACAATTTTAATTCCCAAACTATGCAGTAGGGCGATATCATTGATGATTGAGTGGAATTGATTTTGTGCTAACGCCTCCCCTCCCAACATCACCACAAACGTTTTCCCCCTATGCGCATTCACATAAGAAGCTGATTGACGAAACCCATTCACTAATTCAGTGGTACGCACGCTAATATCTCACCTTACAGTAGACCATTACCTTTCCTTATCATCTTTTTGAGCACACATCGTTCCTATCAGCCAGTAAAACAAAGTCAATATCGACTGACCATGCCACAACGGCGTGATGCTTAAGTATAAGACAAACACTGTCGTTTATACGCTGTTCAATACATGATATTGCATTTTAATTCATTAAAAAAGCATTTATTCTCACTTTAGCCAAATTAAGAGTAAACACAACATGCTGTTAAATAATTGAGACAAAGAATAGAAAAGATGAATAATCAGAGGGTAATGAAATTTTAGGCAAAAAAAAGCCCCTTTTAAAGGGGGCTTTTTTAGAAGTTAACTCAAATAATTATTTGATTTTAGCTTCTTTATACATAACGTGCTGACGAATAACTGGATCAAATTTTTTGATTTCCATTTTCTCAGGCATGTTACGCTTGTTCTTTTCAGTCGTGTAGAAATGACCTGTTTTAGCGCTAGACACTAACTTGATCTTCTCACGATTACCTTTTGATTTAGCCATCGTTTATTACACCTTTTCGCCGCGGGCACGAAGTTCTGCAACAACAGTTTCGATACCTTTTTTATCAATGATACGAATACCTTTAGTCGATACACGTAGCTGTACGAAGCGCTTTTCATCTTCTAACCAGAAACGGTGGTTCTGTAGGTTAGGTAAAAAACGACGACGAGTCGCGTTTTTCGCGTGCGAACGGTTGTTACCAACCATAGGTCGCTTGCCAGTTACTTGGCATACTCTTGACATGTCAATCTTCTCCAAAAACAGTTTTAACGCTCAAGCATTAATGTACCCCGTAAGGCCGTCGCCCGAGGCACACAAAGAGGGCGCATTTTATACAGGATCTTAAATCAAAGATCAAGGAATAGATCAATCTATCCATCCCCGTTCAGCGAAAGAAACACAGTAGTTATCACCAATAACTATATGATCTAATAAAGAAACATCGATAGTTAATAGGGCGTGTTTTAATCGCTCAGTTATTCGCCTATCTGCTTGACTGGGCTCAGCAATCCCAGAAGGATGGTTGTGGCACACAATCACAGCAGCGGCTTTCTTTTCAAGCACTAGGCTAACCACTTCTCGTGGATAGACAGAGGCAGAATCTATGGTGCCACGGAATAATTCAACAAACTGAATGACTCTGTGCTGACTATCTAGCAATAAAACGCCAAAGACTTCATAGGCACGATCTGCTAATTGTCTCATTAAATAGTCTCGAGTTAAATCAGGATTTGATAAAATTTTCCCTCTTTTCAGGTTTTCTTTAGAAATTCGACGACTTAATTCCATCGCAGCCTGTAATTGAGCATATTTTACTGGCCCCATTCCTTTCAATTCACACACTTGTTGCTGTGAAGCCGCCAATAAAGCTCTCAAACTACCAAAATGGATAATTGCATCACGAGCCAATGTCACCGCACTTTGCCCTTTTAACCCAACTCTGAGTAATACTGCTAATAATTCGGCATCAGATAAACTATCAACGCCTTTTAACAGCAACTTATCCCTAGGCCCTTCTCCCACAGGCCAATCAGAAATCCCCATTTGCCACCTCATCTGCAACCCATCGTGCTTCTTTAGAGTATGGCTGTAAATACTCACAAGATGTCAAAATCAAATCGAAGATCCTCTCCATACACTTTTTATGGTATCTTATGGGGTTAAGAAATTCAGTGAACGCTTGGCAATGGATCATGAGTCTGACAAATAAAAATATCCTTTTAGGCATTGGCGGAGGAATTGCCGCTTATAAATCCGCAGAGTTAGTGCGCCGATTAAAAGATTGTGGAGCCAATGTAAGGGTGGTGATGAGCCAAGGTGCTCAAGCCTTTATTACGCCGCTCACGTTGCAAGCCCTATCAGGCCACCCTGTCGCAACCGATTTACTCGATCCAGCAGCTGAAGCCGCTATGGGGCACATAGAACTTGCTCGTTGGGCTGATTTAGTCATAATCGCGCCCGCTACGGCCAATTTACTCGCGCGTGTTAATGCTGGCATGGCTGATGAGCTGATCACGACAAGCTGCTTAGCCACCGACGCACCCGTGGTTGTCTGTCCCGCCATGAACCAGCAGATGTACCAAAATCAAGCCACACAAGATAACTTACAGCAATTACAAGACAAAGGGATTACCGTCTGGGGTCCCGGCATTGGCAGTCAAGCCTGTGGGGAAACAGGTCCAGGTCGTCTGCTCGAAGCCGATGAGATTACCCAGCGGGCTAATGACTTTTTTTCCCCAAAATTACTGGAAAAGATCAATATCTTGCTCACCGCAGGCCCTACAAGAGAAGCCATTGATCCTGTTAGGTATATTTCCAACCACAGCTCAGGAAAAATGGGGTTTGCCCTTGCTAAAGCCGCTTACGATCTCGGTGCCAACGTCACTTTAGTCTCCGGTCCCGTCAATCTTAACACCCCTCAAGGTATTACACGTATTGATGTGGATAGCGCAGCGCAAATGCAAGCCGCGGTTATGGAACAGATTAATGAACAAGATATCTTTATTGGCTGCGCTGCTGTCGCCGATTATCGCGTCACCGAAGTAGCTGATAATAAAATTAAAAAAACCACTGATGCCGACACCATGACGTTGAAGTTAATAAAAAACCCCGATATTCTCGCCAGCGTGAGTCAATTAAAAAATAAGCCTTTTACTGTCGGATTCGCAGCAGAAACACAAGATGTTATCCACTATGCCAAAGAGAAGCTTATTCGCAAAAACCTCGACATGATTGCAGCCAATGATGTCTCCCAAGCCGAACTGGGATTTAATGCCGATAATAATGCTCTTTGTGTACTTTGGCATGAGGGCCAGCACATGCTTCCCGCCACAGACAAGTACACGCTCGCTAAACAATTATTATCGCTTATCGCCCAAAGAAGGCGCAATGGATCAACATAGCGTTATTTAAACATTCACCCTATTTTTAAGCATTATTGAAAGAGCTGCGATGAGGCTCTGCTCAAAGAGCAGGCCTTAATACATTAGCGATATAACACCCACTATATCCGCTCTATGCGTGCTCAGTTGTAATCGAGTAAAGGATATTGACATGGCTGCCAGCCCAAAAATCAATCGTCGCGAACACATATTACAGTCACTCGCGACCATGTTAGAAACCAGTCCAGGCCAACGTATTACCACCGCAAAATTAGCCGCCGAAGTGGGCGTTTCTGAAGCCGCTTTATACAGACACTTTCCCAGTAAAGCGCGTATGTTTGAAGGATTAATCGAGTTTATTGAAACATCATTACTGTCACGTATAAACCTCATCATGGAAGAAGAAAAAGACACCATGAAGCGCTGCCAGCAGTTATTACAATTATTACTCGTCTTTGCTGAGCGTAATCCAGGGATCTCCAGAGTCCTCAATGGCGATGCACTATTAGGTGAAAATGAGCGCCTTCGAAGCCGCATAAGCCAACTTTTTGCCAAAATTGAAACCCATTTAAAGCAAATTTTACGGGAAAAGTCCTTAAGAGAAGCCGCAGGATTTACGTTAGATGAATCCATGTTAGCCAATTTACTCCTCGCAATAGCCGAAGGTCGTATTGCCCAATTTGTCCGCAGTGAGTTTAAAATAAAACCCACGCATAACTTTACCGAGCAATGGCACTTTATTCAGCAGCAATTGCTACAAAGTTAACGAATATCGCCTTATTGCTAAGATCTAGGGAAATGATAAAACCTATTCACTAGGCACATTTTAAAAAACACATACATTACTACAAGGAAGTTAAATGAATTTATTTCGCGCATTGTTTTTTATTGCGTTGTGCTTGTGTACTCAAGTATGCGCAGAAACGGAAGTGAAGAAGAACACACTTGAACTCAGTACACTTTTCAGCCTTTCCAGTGAATTTAGCCAAGTTAAAATCTCCCCCAATGGCGACTACATCAGTGCCATTAAAGTGTTTGAAGCTAAAAAATTACTCATCACACTTGACACAAAAACAAAAAAACTCCTGCATGCAGTCCATTTTCCGGATAATGCCCAAGTGGGCGATTATGCCTGGGCCAATCATGAACGTATAGTATTACAAAAAGAATACCTCAAAGGCTGGAGTGATGTGCCGGAGTATCACGGCGAACTCTATGCGGTGAATGCCAACGGCTCAAAACCCGCCTACCTATTTGGTTACCAAAGTAACGAAATGCAAACAGGTTCAAACATTAAGAAACAAACCCCGATCCGCGCCACAGCATTCATTCTCGATGCACTGCCTAATGATAATCGCTACATGCTCGTTTCAGCCATTCCTTGGTCTGGTTCTAAAGGAAGAACATTAAATCCTGAAACGAACAAAATCGTTTATCGCGTCGATATTTATAAAGGGTTACGTAAAAAAATTGCACGCGCTCCTATCGCTAATTCACACTTCTTAACCGACAACGAAGGTCAACTGCGCTTTATCAGTGGCACCAATGATCACATTCATTATCACCTATTCTACCGACAAGATAGCCAATGGATAAACACAGATAAGTTTCACTTTGGCTTGGATGACTTAACACCTATTGCCTTTGGAGAGGATGACAATCAAGTCTATGTCTTGGGGCGTGAAGCTGGCCAAACTCGCGGCGTTTATCAGCTCAATGTTAAAACCGGTGATAAACAAAAAATAAGTCAAGATAGCACGGTCGATCCCCATCACGTTTGGATCAATAATACCAATAAAAAACTGTACGCCGTAGAATATGAAAATGGTTACCCTGAATATGAATTTGTTAACAATAAAGATATTTATGCCCAATACACTAAGCAACTTCTCGCTGCTTTACCGGGCCATCAAATTCGCCTTGTCAGTCAAACAACTGATAACAAAAAATTAATCATTGACGCGTTCAACGACCGAAATCCCGGCGATTATTATTTGTTTGATACCGAAACCGTCAAACTGGAATACTTATTCTCAAAAAAATCTTGGCTCGATCCTGAGCAAATGGCTGACGTTAAACCCGTTAGCTTCACCGCCCGAGATGGTAAAACCATTCATGGTTTCTTGACCTTACCTTTCGGCGTGGATGCTAAAAATTTACCCCTAGTGGTTAATCCTCATGGCGGCCCTTACGGTGTCAGAGATGGGTGGCAGTTTGACCCACAAAATCAGCTCTTCGCTCAACAAGGCATCGCGGTATTGCAAGTGAACTTTCGTGGTTCTGGTGGCTACGGCGCCGCTTTTGAAGCCTTAGGTCATCAAAAATGGGGCACTGACATTCAATATGACATTATCGATGGCACCAAAGATTTAATCACACAGGGCATCGTCGACAAAAACCGTATTTGTATTGTTGGCGGCAGCTTTGGTGGCTACAGTGCACTGCAAAGCTCAATCATCGAACCGGATTTATTTCAATGCGCCATCGGCATGTTTGGGGTATACGATCTGGAACTTATGTTTAAAGAAGGTGACGTCTCTCGAAGAAAAACAGGACAAGCTTACCTAAGCACAGTACTGGGTAAAAATGTCGCTCAACTCAACGCCATGTCACCCACTCACCATGTGGATAAACTTAAAGCCAAGCTGTTACTCATTCATGGTGGCAATGATGATCGTGCCCCCATTGAACATTTTGAAGCATTAACATCGGCCTTAAAACAGCAAGCCTATCCCTATGACACATTAGTGCTAGATAACGAAGGCCATGGGTTTTATAAAGATGAGCATACAGCCCAAGCCTATCAAAAAATGCTCAGCTTCTTGAAAGAAAATCTGAAGCTTTAAGACGTTATATACCCAAGCACATGAGAGTGACGCCCATAGCATCCTCTCTTTCCTCTCGAAAATGGATAAATTTGAGTATAAATATGCTTAAAATAAAGGTATCCTGCTGCTTTGTTATTGCGCGATTTTATGAATTGACTCCAGTGTTAAGGTCACGCAATAAAACAAATAATCATTTTAACGTTAACCTGCGAGCAGTAAAGCACGCAGTCAAACTGTAATCGTTACCAAAATATCGTTACTCAATACCGCTAGTTAGCTCTAGTGGAGGACACAATGACATTAACAGATCAAACATTAAGTGCATCCGCTCGCCAAGTACAAACCGCACTCATTGAGCGAGGCTTAGAAACGCCTATGTTACCTTGCGAGCTGTCAAAGGAAGAACGCAAACAACAAATTGAAGCCCATATGCACGGTATTCTCACGTTAATGTCATTAGATTTAAGCGACGACAGCTTATGCGATACACCAAGACGCATCGCTAAAATGTACGTCGATGAGATTTTCTCTGGTTTAGACTATGCGAACTTTCCGAAAATCACCGTCATTGAAAACAAGATGGGTTTCGATGAAATGGTGAAAGTGAAAGACATCAGCATGACCAGTACTTGTGAGCATCACTTGGTCACCATCGATGGTCTCGCCACTGTGGCCTATTTGCCCCGTAAGAACATCATTGGCCTGTCGAAAATCAACCGTATCGTACGCTTTTTTGCTCAGCGCCCTCAAGTACAAGAAAGGCTGACCCAGCAAGTGCTGGTAGCACTGCAAACCTTACTCGATACACAAGATGTGGCGGTTAAAATGGATGCGGTGCATTACTGCGTAAAATCACGGGGCATTATGGATTCCACCAGCTCAACCACCACCACGGCGCTGGGAGGCATTTTTAAATCCAATCCCGCTACTCGCGCCGAATTCCTACACCAGTAGAGAGCTTCATCAGTAGAAAGCTTCATCAGTAAAGAGCTACACCAGTAAAGTGCCTCATCGGTAAAGGTGTTTCATCAATGAAAAGCGGCATCAGTTGAGCATGTCGCCAACAAAAAAGCAGCGTAAACAACGCTGCTTTTCTCGTTCAAACTATCCCTTTTTAAGCGTCAATACCGTATTGGTCGCGATAAGCACTCACTGAGGCCAATTGTGGCTCCATGCCAGTCTGCTTGGATAAATATTGAATTAAGTCACCTAACTTGATGATCGAAATAATATCACAGCCAAAATCACGCTCCACCTCTTGAATGGCTGACAGTTCTCCCTTGCCTTTCTCTTGTCTGTCCAATGCAATGAGCACGCCGGCCAGCTGCGCGCCTTGAGCCCCAATAATCTCCATGGATTCTCGAATTGCCGTGCCGGCGGTGATCACATCATCCACCAACATCACTCGCCCTTGCAGTTCACTGCCGACTAAGCTGCCGCCTTCGCCATGATCTTTCTTTTCTTTACGATTAAAACAATAAGGTTTATCAATATCATGATGATCGCACAAGGCCACTGCCGTGGTGGTGGCAATAGGGATGCCTTTATAAGCTGGCCCAAATAACAAATCATATTCTACATTTGAGTCCATTAACGCAGCAGCATAAAAACGTCCTAAACGGGCAAGATCCCGCCCCGTATTAAACAGCCCAGCATTAAAGAAATAAGGACTCACACGACCTGACTTTAACGTAAATTCGCCAAATTTTAAGACACCGCGCTCTAAAGCAAACTCAATAAACTCACGTTGATACGCTTTCACTTTTTTCTCCTCATTGCTTAAAAAACATTGCTTAAAAAGACACACCCATAAAAAAGGACCCTCATTCGGATCCTTTAAATAATTATTTAATCATCAACAGATTAGCTCAACGCCGCTTTTTGGACATCGATAATTTCTCGAATACCATGCTTAGCCAGCTCTAATAAGCTTAATAACTCTTCATGGCTAAACGGCTCACCTTCAGCGGTGCCTTGCACTTCAATCATTTTACCGGTTTCAGTCATGACCACGTTCATATCGGTTTCAGCGGCGCTGTCTTCGATATATTCTAAATCACAGATGGGTTCACCCTTATAAATACCCACACTCACTGCCGCAATCAAGAATTTTAGCGGATTGGTCTTTAAAATACCTTTACCACGCGCCCAATTCAGCGCATCGACTAACGCCACACAGGCGCCCGTAATGGCTGCCGTACGGGTTCCGCCGTCGGCTTGGATCACATCACAATCAATCACTATGGTATTTTCACCTAACAGCTTCATATCCACTGCAGCACGTAATGCACGGCCAATAAGACGTTGAATTTCTTGTGTGCGCCCCGACTGTTTGCCTCGCGCAGCTTCGCGATTCATACGGCTATGAGTAGAACGCGGTAACATACCATATTCAGCCGTTACCCAACCTTGACCTTGTCCCTTTAAAAAGCGTGGCACCCCTTCTTCAAAACTCGCGGTGCACAATACTTTTGTTTCACCAAATTCCACCAGCACAGAGCCTTCAGCATGAGCAGTAAATTGACGAGTAATGGTAACGGGACGAGATTGAGCGGGCGTTCTATCGCTTGGGCGCATAGGGCGGTTCCTGTAATGTAAAGCCATAAACAATTGCTGCCTAGTATAAGGAGATGTGCGGCACTAAGCCATAGCAAAAACAGAAAAAAACGGCTTCTTCTGCATTATACCAAGACGCAGCTAAAGTGAAGGCTGATAGTCGACAATCGTCTCGAAAAAGCGAAAAGCTTTTGACGCCCCCCCTCAGCTGGTTATAATTCCTTATCATTAGGACGCACTTCATTAATACTGGGAAAAACGCATGATCCAAAGTATGACAGCTTACGCACGCATTGAACATAAAGCCGATTGGGGCAACGCCTCATGGGAAATCCGCTCAGTCAATCAGCGCTATTTAGAAACATACTTACGCCTACCTGAGCATTTTCGTAGCTTAGAGCCCTTATTAAGAGAGCGCCTTCGTAAACGCCTGAATCGTGGCAAAATTGAAGTGAATCTTCGCTATGATTTTAACGATAGTGAAAACAGTGAATTACAGCTAAATGAAGCCCTTGCCAAACAACTGGTTAACGCTGCCAACTGGATAAAAAAAGAAGCCAAACATGGCAAGCTTAACTTAGTCGATGTGCTGAAATGGCCAGGCGTGATGTCCAGTGCCGAAAAAGACATGGATGCTGTGGGCAAAGAACTGCTTAACGTGTTTGATGATGCCATTAGCCAATTTATTGAAGCGCGCGGCCGTGAAGGGGAAGCGATCACCCAAATGCTCAATACACGCCTTGATGCCATTGTTGAGCAAGTCGCCATAGTCCGTGAACATATGCCAAGCGTGATTGAATGGCAGCGTGAAAAACTCACCCACCGCCTCGATGAAATCACCGGTGAGCTGGATCCTGCTCGCATGGAACAAGAAATGGTGATCTTAGCGCAAAAAATGGATGTGGCCGAAGAAATGGACAGACTCGATGCCCACATTGTTGAGACTCGCCGTATTCTCGAAAAAGGCGGCCCACAAGGTCGTCGTCTCGATTTTATGATGCAAGAATTTAACCGTGAGTCCAACACCTTGGCCTCTAAATCTATTAGCACGGATGTCACGGCCGCCGCTGTCGAACTGAAAGTATTAATCGAGCAAATGCGCGAACAAATTCAAAATATTGAATAGTGTCCAAAGCTGTATTGCAACATCTTTAAGCATTAAAAAATACAGCAACTTAATAAAAGTCCTTTTCCATTACCGTATTCTTTAATACGCCATTAACCACCACTCGCTGGTGGTTAATGTGATTTCAAATGATCTTAAAATCGTCAGTTAATGCAGCCCAATGAGTTCGTAAAAGATCTTTATGTTCACCTAGCATAGGCAATGCTGCAAGCATTTCTGGCCATAGTAATCGCGCTTGCTCTACGGTATCGAGGAGATGTGGTTTAACGGCAGCCCACGGAACACCTACCGTATTGGACCACTTCTCAAAGTGCTGCATCGTTATTTCATACCACTGCTTAGATTTTGCCATGTTCAAAGCAAGATTATCATCTTGTATGTAAGGAGAGGTGAACACGACATCATACAGCGGCGACAAACGAGGAGAACGTTGATCTTTATAGATGATAGTCCAGTTCTTTAGATGCGCATCACCATTAGCTAACAAGATATTAATCAGTAATCTTCTTGCCATTTGCTGCACATCGCCTAAGCGATCTTTGCTAGTACGGAATAGCACTTGCCCTAACTGCTCATAGTTCACTTTCTGATATTTATCGACAGGATATAGGCCAAAGATCTGAGCAAAGTCTTCAGTATGCACTCTTCCTTTGTGAGTACGATCAAAACGCTTTATGCCGTAAGCATATGTTTCATCGGGGAGTCTGATATTAGGCAGTCCCGCTAACTCATCAAGTTTAATGAGACGTATATTCGGGATCGTAGCGCCAGCGGCTTCGGCTAATGTCATACAGGTATACTCATTGACAGAGACACCTTTATGTACCGTTGAAGGCGTTTTAATAATCCACATATCGTCAGAGATATCCTGATCAATGTGATAGCGGCCATCGACATGAGAAGATGAGAACTTCATCTGTACGCCAGCAAGCGAGAATTTAGTATCTGCATGCTTAACGTTAATCTGCTGAGGCTCGGTCACTAAACGTTGTTCTAATGCCCATGTTGGCATATCTCCCGCCTTAATCGGTGTAGCCACCAATGCACCGGGTAAATGAGCCCCTAAATAGGCCAAAATCGAGAACTCGTTATTGACATGGCATTGAAGGGCTTGCGCCACACTCTCTCTTAAAATCCCTTCTGGTAATAAATTAGATAATACTGGCGGTATTTTTTCACTGCGGATTTGAGGCTTAGTAAAATAATGAGGATCTTGAAGCTGTCTAAGTGTCAATACTGGCCTCTCATGCTTTGGCATTGCAATATATGTAGGATTAAAACTCAGTATGTTCTTTCCCCCCGCATAATGCGCAAGCACACCAATATCGATTCCATGTAACTTGATATGTAGGCCTTCAACTTGCTCTGTTTGTTTGCTCATTTTTGATCCTCAGAGCCAAACCAAAACCCTAAATCATCGGAGTCATCTTCAAGTGAACCCACACAGCCCTCACTTGACGTGGCGTCTAATGTCGATTGTTTAAGCTTACTTTTTGTAGGGCTTTCTTTAGGGCCAATAGTGAGTTCCATATTCAAGCCCTCTAACACACGTAATAGCGTCGACAACTTCATATCACTACCCGCTTCGATACGCTGATATTGCTGCTGCTTCATACCGATACGCATGTACATATCTTTTTGTTCCATCTGTAGCTGTTTACGTCGAGATGAAAGTAGTTTGCAAATTTGTTCAATCGTCATCACACCCAACCTCAAACAATATAAAAGTTGTATTCAAGCCCATAAACAACTTTGTTATTGTAAAAATAGTCATAAACAACACTATAGTTGTATTCAAGCCTACAAACAACTTTATGGTTGTAAAAATAACCATAAACAACTTATTTGCTGTATTAGGGCCGCATATCAGCGGGTATCATCTAAAAGTGACAATCACATGACCAGATAAGGATTGTAGAGAAAGCGCTTTCATCGCTGAAATGCAGTGCGCTCAACTGACCAGCGAATAGCGAATAGCGAATAGCGAATAGCGAATAGCGGATTATGCTGGCCAAGGCCGAAGGCAATACAAAAGACTCGGAACTGACCAGCACAGAAGTGGTGTTTGAAACAGAACAAGCAGCCGATCTACCGCCATTTTTTTGATGCTAAGGTGGATTCGGGAGTGCGACTAATTATGAGGTTCATGAGTTGTTTTTTGACTACCACGGTATTCTCGCCGCCTTTGCATGGGGCGGTTTTTCCCATATTTTAACCGATGCCATGACCGTCTCCAGTGTGCCGTTTACCTTTTTTTATAAACAATAGGACTGGGCAGGCAGCCATTGACCTTATAAAAAGTACCAAGGCATCATCGATGCCTCGGAGTGGAAGAAAAACCGCTTTAGGATTTTGTGATTTAATGCAAAAGCCTATTCAAACCCCATCAAGGTCCATTCATCGGCTACATCCCAGAAGTTGAGATCTAACATAGGCGCATCACTACTCCACCAAAGCAAAGCTGCAATATCGTTGTTATCTTTAAACTCAAAACACAAATAACCGCCCGCACCGTTAGTGTACACCGCTAATGTTTTAGAGAGATCGACAGGAGGCATGTCAATGTCATCCAAAATGCCCCATTCTTCATCAGCTAAAAAGAAGAAATCTTCGACGGGTGACAACCCCATAGAACCTGATGCTAAACAATACCAACCATTATGGAATTGCTCATAAAACTGACACATCTTCTCTGGTAACAATGACCATGAATCCGCCACCGCAGGAGACATTTGCATTGTTTTTGGGTTACGTGCTTCGTAGTAGGTAATATCAGGATCATCTTCAGATATCACCCCATAAACTAAACAATAACCGTATTGATGGTGAACTAAATCAATACTCACGATATTAGTATGTAAATAAAACAAAACCTCTGACATTTCAGAAGATAAAGGCTGCCAATAAGACAGCGCTTTATTAAACCGTTCCTTCCCCTCTAGAGCCAAAATACTTAGCCAACTTTGTGGGATTAATTTTTGCTCATCTAACGTAAGTTGAGACAAGCTTAAAACCTTAGGCTCACTTACATAATCATTTAAATAACTCAACAAGTTATCTTCACTCATTGTTAATATCCTTTAATTTTATTTATTGGACTAACTTGTCAATTTTGACTTGCAATTCAACTTCTACTGTCTTTTCTACTTCCATCATTTTAGATCTGAATTCTGGATTTACTGGAGTACCTGTTTTCTTATGCTCTGTCCATTCTGCATATGTCTTTGCACCTTTAGACGTATTAGCTGAGGCACTTAAACCAATAAAATTCTCAGGTGTATTTAACACATCAACTTGCTTTTCAAATGTCAATTTTTCAAACCCATCCATACGGGTGATTTTTTCCATAGGAACAATGTGATCGGCTTGAAGTTTTTTAGTCACTTCCATACCTGGTAATGCTTCATCAGGCATTGGAAGGGAAACACCTTTATTGACTTCTTTACGCATTGCTTTATTTGGCGTTTTCTTTCTAAGATCCGCATATAGAGCATCTGAGATCTTACGCTTACCTAACCGCGCACCAGTTGGCTTAGTTGGTGTGGAATTTACAGCAATTTTGTCTTCAGATGTAGCTAAATTTTCATTGGTATTTTTATCATTAGCGTTACTCGTAACACTCCCCTTCGCTGGTGCCTTCTCTTTCAAAGGCGTCACAAAAGTGCGGGTATTGAGATCCGCTTCATGATTAGGGATGGATGGATCTTTTTTATACAGCTGTTTTTTGGTGTTGTTGTTGCGCACCACTTTGAGGGCGTCTTTCATCTCGCCAAGTACTTCAACGGTTTCTTCTAGCACTTTGCCTGCCTTACGGCCATTGGCGGCAAGCAAGAGTGAAGCGCAGGCAATGGGGCCACCGACGCCACCTGCAAGGGTGCCAACTGCGGTACCGCCACTGACTACGGCGGTGTCCATACCCAATTGCGTGACATGATACGCACTCATTTCCACTACTTTGTCGGGCGGCAGGGCGGCCAACATGCGCGCCGGTAAACTGGCAATTAACTCACGGCCTTGGCTGTCGCTGAGTAACAAAATCAGCATTTCCATGGTTTCCGCCGCTTCCCACATGCCTTGTTTACCGCGCTCTTTCCATGCTTGGAATTTATCTTCCAGCGCATCCACATCACCCGTGGCAATGGCCTCGATGAGCATAGTGACGTTAATGTCTGCCGCATCTAACAGATCACCAAAATCCCCTAAGTCGGGTAGATATTCGGTTACGCCGCTGGCAGCACCGGATTGCGCGGCCTTGGCCATGTCCCAGGATTGGCTTAAAAAAGACTGATTATTAAATGCCTGGCTTTGTTGATTTAGCTCATCCAGTTTGTGATTAACCGCATCCGCAAACGCTTGAGTGACTGGTACCTTTTGCTGCTGACTTTGTTGCTGATTGAGTTTATCGAAAGCATGCTGAGCACTTTGTTTAGCTTTGTTGTTAATGGCGTTGTCGAGCTTGGTATAGGCGTTATCAAGCTTATTTTGTGCCTCAGCCGCTAAGGCTTCATCGCCAAATAAGATGAAAGCCGCGTGGTTAGTGTTTGGTTGTACTTCTGCTTTAC
This sequence comes from uncultured Shewanella sp., assembly GCF_947491715.1. GTDB lineage: Bacteria > Pseudomonadota > Gammaproteobacteria > Enterobacterales > Shewanellaceae > Shewanella. Next base: position 50,686 of record NZ_CANLKR010000007.1, read on the forward strand.
CATGCTTATCTAACGTGCCCGTGATTTGAGTATTTTTACCATCTTCCATGATGACGGTATAAGGCACATTGGCTGCCTTGGTTTGCTCTTTATCGTCGTACACCAATTTAAAAATCAGTCGATTGGGGGCCATGGCAAAGGTATCGGCCACCTTCTTTTTGGGTGGCTTTGGCGGCGGTTCCTTAATCACTGGCTCTTTTGTCAACGGCTTCATGGGGAGCGCGGGATGCAGATTACCCGATGACGGGCTTTGATAAGGGTTGCCGCCAATATTAATCATGCCACCTGCGGTGCCTAAGCGAGCATCGATAGCCTTAATGACATCCTTTGGATACGCGGTATTGATGGCCGGACTTATTTGCCTGACTTGCGCAGGCTTAAGGCTGTAAAGAATGATTTTGACTCTGTCTTCAGTGCTTAACTCAGCCTTGGGAAAGTCCATGATGAACATGGGCGCACGGGGACTATTTTGAGAAACAGGCATGAGGAGGAGTTTATCACCGCGAGTCAAGGCGGTTTTAAGGCTTGATAATGACTCACCCGTGGCAAGGTAAGCCTTTAACTCGTTATCTTTTAGATATGAAAAATCCGTTTCAATGCTTAACGCTTCATGCTCCATCAATTGATGGAGTTGCACTACCTTCCCTGACATACCGCTCCCTATTCCCTTATTATCTTTCTTTAAGTACGCCTTTACTTAAAATCTTTTACTTAAAAATGGCAACCTTCCCTAAGAGCGGTTAATTTACCACAATGGGTTAATATTAAAAGGGATTTATTTGTCCTATTGTGGGCGCACTTTCACAACCTCAGGCTAGAAAGCGAGTCATTGGGGCCTCTCCACGATCCTTCGTTCTGCTTTTCAAATAACCTATCGGCTCATTATCGATGACGTGAAAGGATTTTTTATTGCAGCTTTTGTAGAGAGTCAGGCCCCGCTTGCTGGTAAAGCGCCACTCTTGCTAGTAAAGCATTAATTACGCGACTATCTGTAGAATGTGCAGAGAAAAGTTGTAGAGAAAGCGTTTTCATCGCTGAAACGCAGTGCGCTCAATTGACCAGCAGAGACGTGGTATGCCGAGAGAACTTTAGCCATTTGAACACAATGACTTAAAACCCTCCTCTTACTATCGTTTATTATTCTTTTCGAATAATATACTGGCTGATAATCAATGAAATAAAAGGATTTTTTATGGTTCAGTCCGGTTTGTATGAACAACTCATCACACAACTTGTCAAACAAAATTTGGATCATGACTCTTTTTATGTGGGTGAAAGGCAATTAGAAGCGGGTGAAGCGAGTACATGGCTGTCACGATTTTTAACCCGTATCATTGAAATAGCAATTGACTCAGTTCCTCAGGGTGACAAGCGAGTTACAACCCAAATAGACTTAGCTAACACCATCATCCAATGGCTAAGTGAACACATTCAAGATCCTGACTTAATCACAGAAAATTTAATTGATAGCCAAGGGAAAATACTAACTGCGCTATTTGATAAAAATGACCCCATTGCTGCAGACTTACCTACCTATGTAAAATCAGTCATGCCATTCACAGGATTGACTCAAAGTGAGTTGTTTTGCGGTAGTAATGTCGGCATCTCCCTCGAAACGGAAATTAAACGTGAAATACAATCCTCAGACACCATATATTGGCTCGTCTCTTTTATAAAATGGACTGGCATTCGAATATTCAAAAATGAATTAGAGGCCTTTACTCGCAGTGGTAAACAACTCAAAGTCATTACCACATCTTATATGGGGGCAACGGATGCTAAAGCGGTTGAGTTTTTATCGAGCCTTCCCAACACAGAAATCAAACTGAGTTACAACACTAACAGAGAACGATTACATGCTAAGTCCTATTTGTTCATGCGAAAAACTGGCTTTCATACAGGCTATATTGGCTCATCCAATCTTTCACATTCAGCATTAACCAATGGGCTAGAGTGGAATTTAAAAATTACTTCGCAAGAAATCCCACATATTATTGAAAAATCACTCAGCACTTTTGAAACCTACTGGGAGTCTCCCGATTTTGAAGTTTTTGATGGAGAAATTGAAAGTAAAGAAAAACTTATCAATGCCCTACATGAAGCAAGAGGCATAACCGATAGCTCAACACAGCATTTCTATTTTGATATAACCCCCCATTCTCACCAACAAACTATTTTAAATAAGTTACAAACCGAACGTGATTTACACTCTCGATACAAAAATTTAATTGTTGCTGCAACCGGTACTGGTAAAACTATTATTTCAGCTTTTGATTTTAAACGCTTTTACCTATCCAACCCTGAAGCAACATTTTTATTTATTGCTCACAGAGAAGAAATCCTTAAACAAGCTCGCAACGCATATAGAGGAGTACTCAAAGATAGTACCTTTGGTGAATTATGGGTTGGCGAAAACAAACCACTAAATCACAAACACTTATTCGCCTCAGTCCAAAACTTAAATAACAACATTGACAATTTAGCACTCCGTAAAACCTACTTTGACTATATTGTTATCGATGAAGTTCATCATATTTCTGCCAGCAGTTACCGCTCAATACTAAACCATTTCACCCCCAAAATATTACTCGGACTCACAGCCACTCCTGAAAGGCATGATGGTGCCAATATCCTCAATGATTTTGATGACACCATTGCCGCTGAAATAAGGTTACCTGAAGCAATAAATCAACGCCACCTTGTACCTTTTCAGTACTTTGGAATTGATGACGGAACTGACTTAACCCGAATAAGTTGGAACAAAGGACGATACGACTCTAAAGAGTTAACCAATATCTACACTCACGATGATCAAAGAGTTAGAAATATCATTAATAGCTTACAAGATATCATTACAGATATCCCTCAAATGAGGGCACTCGCTTTTTGTGTTAATAAAGATCACGCCAACTTTATGTCAAGAAAATTCAATCACTACAATATTTCCAGTGATGTATTAACAAGTGATAACGCCCGTGAACGAGGCACCCAACAACAACGCCTAAAATCTAAACAAATAAATGTTTTATGTGTCGTCGATATTTTCAATGAAGGTGTAGATATTCCCGAACTTGATACCTTACTTTTTTTACGGCCAACAGAAAGTTTAACTATTTTCTTACAGCAACTTGGGCGAGGACTCAGGCTAATAGACGGAAAAGAATGCTGCACCATTCTAGATTTTGTGGGTAATTCTCGTCCAGAATACAATTTCACAGATAAATTTAGAGCCTTGGTAGGCAAAACAAATCAAGGAATAGAAAAAGAAATCAAACAAGATTTTCCGCATTTGCCCTTAGGCTGCAGAATAGAGCTACAAAAACAAACTCAAGATATGATTTTAAAAAATATTAGGCGCGCAATACTCAACAAAAATAAGTTGATAAACCTCATTAATAACTTCCCGCATGTCACTAATTTAGCCCTCACTCTAGAAAATTTTTTACATATACACCCCAATATTCAACTAGAGGACATTTATAAAATTAAGAATGGCAAGATAGGTGGCTGGTCAGCCTTAGTTGAACAAAGCAAAGGTAATGATGTAACAGATGACAAACAAAAAGAGATTTATGCAGCTTATTATCGTGCAATTAACAATCGACTACTAAATTGTACCTCTGTCTCCTATTTACGCTTCATCCAAACATTATGTCAGAATGACTTTACTTTAAAATCACCTATTGGCACAGATACATCCAATCATCTACAACAATTTTCACTCATGTGTCATTATGACTTTTGGGATAAAACAGGTGATCAGCTTGAATTTAATAATATCTCAGAAAGTTTAAACATGCTAAAACACCCTAAACTCCAAAATGAATTAAACTCCACCCTGACAATACTCATTAATCGACTCGATATCAGCGAATTTGATATACCTAAAACCAGCAACGAAACAGTTGATACGTCCCCCCTTAAAATGCATGTTCGCTATCCTAAAGAACATATTTTAATTGCTTTTGGTGACACAACGTTCAGCAAAAAATCATCTAGTCGTGAAGGTGTCCTTAACATCAAAGAAGCAAATGTCGAATTGCTATTTGTCACCCTCGATAAGTGCGAAAAACAATTTTCAGCAACCACTATGTACCATGATTATGCAATCAGCCCTACATTATTTCATTGGCAAACACAAAATAGCGCCAAACCTAATACTGGAAAAGGATTAAGCTATATAAAACAAAAAGATAGCAATAAAGCCATATTATTATTTGTGAGGGAAAAAGCCAAAGATGAAAATAATAAAACAATAGGTTTTGTCAATTTTGGTCCCGTTGATTTTGTTAAATATGAAGGCAGTCAACCAATGAATATCACATGGAAACTCAAACACCCGATGCCAGCCTATTTATGGACAGACACAGCAAAATTAGCCATGGGTTAACTTACTAAACAGAAGGAGAATATTCTTTTGGCGGATGCAGATTTGAGGGTATTGAATCCTTTTTTTGCTCCTTCTGTTCAATTACGAACTCTATAAGACTTATATGCTTTGTCATGCCATCTACTACTGAATGGAAAAAACAACACAGCATATAAATGAAAAGGTAAACAAAGGGAAACATAAACAACCACTCATCTTTTAAAACGCCTTCTTCAAACCTTACTTCTTTATACAAAGCAATGAATAAGGTCACCACACCAGGAATAAGACCTAACTTTTCCAATTTACCAAAAAAAAGTCCTGCGGTTTTTTCTAGTTTATCTTTTTTCACTTGCAGCCGAATTGATACTAATTCTAATTCATTTTTCTCCCTTAGATTAAAAATACCAATGTACTGCATATCTAATTCATGGCTATATTTCATTCTGTTATAAACACTTACTAGCGGGTTGCTAATAAAATTCCTTTTTAATTTAATAGCCACAAAATCGCGTAACAATGGGTAGATACAATATCCCAAATAGCTAAAAGCTAATAAATTAAGCGCCCAGTCAATACTATTTTTATCTTCGTATGCAAAGGCATGGATTATAAACGCTAGAGAGGCAAAAAATATCACCACAAAAAAATAAAATACTACCATTAACCACTTTGGTTTCGATGATTTTAATTTCACTTGTTCCTTTTTTATAACTTCAATCTCAGCCTGACTTAAGTCACACAAATCATCGTAAATTGCTCTCTCCATCAAATATCCTTTTCTAGGTTTGATAAAGGGATAAAACTAGCTCACATTCCCTCACCCACACAATCACCTAAAGGCACTAAAGCCCTACTCTTTACCACTTTCAACCTGTTCCCACATGCAATACAAAAGCCCCACTATTTACAAAAGCCCCACTCTTCTACAAAATGCCTCCCTCTACTTCAATGGCTCACGCCAACGGCTTTCGAATAACACGAATGTTGCGAATAATGCGAATATTGACAAAGTTTCGAATATTTCGGATAATTAGGGGTCAAGCATTATTACACAACATTTAAAAATAGGAAAAAACCAATCATGAGCGTATTAACCCCCTTGCCCAGCGCTGAAGAAATCGCTTTAGCCAAATTGAGCAGCAGAGAAATGTCAGCCATTTTGCAAATGAATAACGAAGCACAGGCAATCAACTTAATGACCAAAGATGGTCAATCACATGTCGTCACTTTACCCTCAAGTGCAATGAAACTCATGATAGAAATATTGACACAATTAGGCCAAGGCAACTCTGTCAGTATCACCCCGATACATGCCGAACTCACGACTCAAGAGGGAGCGGATCTATTAAATATGTCACGCCCTACCTTCATTAAATTACTGGATAGCAATATTATCGCTCACACGCGTAAAGGAAATCGCCGAAAAGTTGCATTTGGCGATGTACAATCATACAAAGAAAGCTTAGAAAAGAAACGATTAGAGTCACTCAATGAATTATCTTCACTAGATCAAGAGTTAGGTATGGGCTATTAATGACACAATATACGGTAATATTTGATGCTTGTGTTCTCTACCCAGCCCCTTTACGAAGTTACTTAATGTACCTTGCTAATACTGGGTTATTCAGAGCTAAATGGACCGAGCAAATTCATGATGAATGGATACGTAACCTTCTCATGAATCGCCCAGATTTAAACCCTAAAGCACTCGATAAAGTGAGACAACTCATGAATAAACATGTTCCTGATTGTCTCGTGAGTCATTATGAACCATTGATTGATAGTATCAAGCTACCTGACTTGGATGATAGGCACGTTGTCGCCGCCGCAATTAAAGGGCAAGCCGAGGCCATTATTACGTTTAATTTAAAAGATTTCCCCTCACAGTCCTTAGATAATTTAAATATCTCTGCTATTCATCCAGATGAATTTCTGAGCGATATGTATGAGCTTAATCCAAGTGCTTGTATCACAGCTGCACACCAACATCGTACTAGTTTAAAAAATCCCCCTTTTACAGGCTCTAGCTACTTGGATTGTTTACTTAAACAACAACTACCTAGTTTTGTCTCCACCTAAATTCGAACAATAAGAAAAGAGGCGAGCAATGGAAATGATTATTTAAACCCTTCCTTTATATTTTTCGTGATACCAAAGACGCGATGTAAGGAATTGCTGTAAATGACTCAATTCCTCAACCTCCCTTTTTCCTACTCTTCTACCCCCCCTACTCCCTTCCACTTTCAACCTGAGCCCTCAACTCTCTCTCCACTTCTACAAAACTCCACTCTTTACAAAATCCATCACCTTCCTCTCATCTTCCCCATCACCTTCAAACCTAGCAGCCTTGTTGCATAAAAAGACACAACATTAAAACCGAGTCAGAAAAATCATTAGATTTGTACAAACAACTCGATGAAGCCTTTGTAAAATAAAGCTGGCGAAAACGGACTCATATAAAATCGACTACACATTAAAGGCTGCTTGCTTCATTAATTGCTGCGTCCTGCTTATCCCCAAGCGATCCGCGACTTGTCGCCATTTTTTCACTGCATTCAGTACCTCATCATAAATTTGAGTAGCCTCAGCATGCGTTAAACGAAAGAAATCGATCACCTCAAATGCTAAACCATAATCTAGGGCATTGGCGGTATCGGTAATGTTTAGGTGTAACCCTTGTTTGCCGACAATGGGGTTTAAATCGTAAGCTGGCGATAACTTCCATCCTTGACTCGTTAATAGAAAACCATGATTACGGAGATGATCGTCGGTATTGGATATCGCAATATTAAACACGATTCGACGCCATAGCTGAGCTAAATCCATCTTGGTTTGTGCACCTTGGTTAGTCAGGAACTCCGCGATTTCAAGATAACTGGCGCCTTCGGAAGGCTCACCATCATAGTATTGAAGTTGCGTCATCGCCGATGAAAAATGAAGTCGTTTGCAGCCAACACGATCAAAACGTTTAGTGATAAAGGTATGATGCTGCGATGAAAATTTGCGTATTTCACTTGAAAACATCTCAATCCCTGCGGCCAATGCCAACTCGTAACACAGCATTTCCCAGATTCCGACATCAACAGTATCATTTTGATTAGGGAATTTAGCTATCCAAAGTTGGTTATGTTCATCGGTGACGCACGCTTTAGGCCTTGCCCCGCCCAACGAAGAGCCGGGGGAAATAAGCATATTGAGCCAGCGATAGTACTCATCACTCTCAATATTTTCATCTTTTTCAATTTGAATAGCAGCGTGTTCGAGCTCTCTTAATGACGCCATGGGAGGCGCTGAAAATTCGTCATTGTTATCAAGAAAATCCTGTGAGTGGGATCGCTTGAATCGGATCCCCCCCATTCGGTACGAGTCATGTACGCCCAATAAATAGTCCAACTCACTTAAGCGACCACTGCTTCGTAAACCTTTGCGGTGCTCAATCGCAGCTCGGCGCTGCATGAGAATTCGCCCCCAGCGATCCGGTGAAGAGTCCAAAAAAGCGCGGAAGTTTTTATCGGCAGCATCGTTGTACAATTCACCACTATGAAGGGTAAGTAGTGGATCTATCTGTAAGCGATATGCCGATTTTAAAAATGTATTGTCATACGCAAAACTAAATACCCCACCACGGCTAGAATCACTGTAAGTTAATTTTCCAAGCAATAAGGGGATCGCTATGGGGTCCCAAGAAGCATAAACCTCAACGACACTGCGGCTCATTTACCACCATCCAAGAGTTTAATATTTTGCAGCTTGATACCGACTTCATCGAGGGCGGCTAACTCGGAAAAATTATCTTCCATTCCCAATACAGCCATTATTTTCAGGTAAGTACCAATAGCGACGCCTGGATCCCCTGCAAATGCCTTATTGACCGTTTTATTATCAAAGCCTGTACGTTCACAGATCATTTTTTTTGTGAAACCACGACGTTTCATCGCCAACAGCAAATCTTCACCAAAAGTACTCAATACCTTGCGCTGCTTAGGAAACAATACTTTATGCAAGTCTCTCTTTGCCATGAATTCACCTATAAACGGACTATAATCCCATTTTAAATCTATTAATAGGAATATAGTCCTTTAAAAATATAAATTCAACCTAAGTATTTAAAATAAAAACGGGACTATAATCCCATTTTTAGGCCATTAATGGGAATAGAGTCCTACTTTTGATTTTCGATTCCTTCTCCCTTCATTTCTCCGTTCGTTTCTCACTTGCCTCCTCTCACTTATCTGCTCTCACTTATCTGCTCTCGATTCGGCCGCCATAGGCTTAACCCATTGCTCATTGCGACTTAAGGTTAGTCGACCTAATGCTAATTGCTCACCACCAATGATAATCATTATCATCAACCTTCTTGAAGTTAACTTTTACGCTACAGATTATTAAAAAATGTTCGACTTAAGCCTCATTGCGCGAAAAGACGACTCATAACTATTATATCGATGTGACCTAATGTCATGAAACTCTTTACGAAAAGTAAATATTAGAAAGGCTACCCATGCAAATTATTAAACCACTGACACTGTCTTTATTGGCAACTGGATTGTTCAGCGCTGTTAACGTTTCTGCTGCAACAGAAACAACCCTACTGACTTGCAATGGATGCTCGCCGACTCAAATGGAAGCAGTAACACAACACCACTTAAGAACACACAAGGATGAAGTCATTGCGGTTGTCGATTACCAAAATGAACAGGCTAGCAAATTCCAAGTGAATCAAGTCACCAATAAATACGGTAAAACCGTTAATGAACTCATGACTGTCGATTTGACGGCAGAAGAGTCTGACAATATCAATGCTATCATTGAAGCCCGTAAAGCACTGGTTGCATTAATGCCTGAATCTGTGGTTGTGACCCCAGAAGCGACTGATGGCACCAAATCACATTTTCATGCCCACATGCTGACAACCAAGCCTTCATTTAATTTTGATTATCAATACCTTTACTACGGTAGCTTTACACAACAGGTTAATGTGTATGACTTCATGCAAGCCTCTTATTTACGTAACAAGGCTTATCATGAATATTTTGGTGACAACTACACGACCTACCTTTTCAGCACGCTGTCAAAAGCCTTGATTAGCTTTAAATTACCCTATGACATTTATGATGGTATTGGCTTGCATATGAACATTCAGTTCGAAAATGCAAACCATGAATCTACGGGCTCGGCACAAGTCGCCATCGACCCGAAAAAAGAAACCTTCAATGTGATCTCGGCCAGCGATGCAGACAAGAATACCATTCCAGTGAAAAAAGAAGAAATTGCAGGCCAAATGTTTGCCTTTACATCTAATGATAATAAAGCCGCATTTGACAGCTACATTGAGCAATTCTCTTCTGCTACAGAGAAATGTCAATCAGTAAACAATCGTCAATTAGGCGAAGTGTCACTGCATACGTATCAATGCTCTGAAACTAAAGCTGAAACGGCAACTGAAACCGCTTCTGCAAAATAAGCCCCATGCTCAATAAGTGCAATCAAGGTTAGCTTGATTGCACTTTCTACACCAATCCATCGCCATCCTTCAGCATCACGTCCATTCATCGATAAGCAAAATATAGCCAAAAAACCTTATCGACACACTTGGGTGTATAAAAAAAGTCAAAATTCACTCGCACCTTGCGTCATTATCAATTAGGCTTTGCCTTTAGCTTATAAAAGCAGCAGTATGAGGAGAGCAATACCCGTTTATTGAAAAGTGCCAATACTCATGGGTATGAATAAACAGCGAGAAGGATAAGCTTATATGGATAACAAAATCACACGCATTTGCTGGAATAGCCATCATTGGGCATCCCCTTCGGGAAAAGAAGGGAAAAGTTCAGATAAAGAAAATCTTGAATACAGCCAAGGTTACAGTTTTGAAGAATGGTTAGGTGAGCAAAGTCACCAAATTGACGGTTTCAAATATGCTTTTTTACCCGCTATCGATACCCATAATAATCGGCTCCAAGGCAATAAATGGAACATCTGGCTATACACGCTAAAAGACAACCGCAAGCTGTGCGTCGGTCATATCAAAAGAGCCTTATGTCTCACCGAAAAAGACGCTCAGGCGACACTGGATACCTATCAAAAAGAAGGCTGGTTAGACGAAATGAAAGCGCAGTTGAATGAACTGGATATCGATCCCACTTCATTAACTGAAGCGCCCGCGCTATCCATGTTTAATATCAAATTTAAACCCAAAGATTTAATTTGGTTTAAAGAGCCTAAAGATATTAGTCATCATTATGCTAATCACCGCTATGTCCTCATGGATTTAGTCGACCCTGATTTCAAAGAAGAACACTTGCTCGAAGACGATTTGTCTTTCGATTTAACCCATATTTTAGAAGCGCCGCACACAGTGAACGAAAAAATAGAAGCGGTGAATAACAGAATAGGGCAAGGCATTTTTAGACGCAACGTGATTGATTTATGGCAATCAGAACGCTGCGCCGTGACCTTAGTGGATATTGCTTGTATGCTCACAGCCACCCACATTAAGTCGTGGGAGCTGTGCAATGAAGAAGAAAAGCTCGATGGTGCCAATGGCCTTATGTTGTGTGCCCATGTTAGCCAATTATTCAGTAATCATTTAGCCACTTTTACGCCCAAAAATGGCCGTTACATTCTCGACGTCTCTTCCTGCATCGATCCCATGCAACTCAAAGGATTAGGCATTGAAAAGGACACTCAGCTCAGCACCGCACATTTAGACTTTGACTCACTAGAACGTTTTAAGCGCTACATTCAAGAACATAATCAAAAGTTTATTGAAACAAATACGTTTTACCATGAATAGGATCTGTTCTGATACCCCCCATAAAAACGAGGAGTGAGTCCTGTTATTCACTCCCCACTCTCAGCCGCACATTTTTCTCGATAGCTGTCGATCTCTTCTTGACTAAAAGTGATTCGATAACGCATTCGTGACAGAGTGTGCGCATCCTCTTTTTTACTATTCACTTGCACCAAAAAATACTCATAGTCTGAAAAATCCGCAGATAACGCCTCTAACTGACTCTCATCTGATACTTCAGCAAAAAAAATGGCCGCCGATAATCGCGTTAATAAATTCTCATAAGGTAACTCCCATTGCGCTAATACACCTGCTGACGCGAGTTGTGCCATTTTTTCTTTTACGGCATCAATATCTGGTACATACATAATGCACTCCTTTGTTATCAGTTTCATTGAGCATCATTAAACAATAATGACGCATAATGATTACTCATAAGAATAGTTGAACAATAAAAAGGTCACAAAGCTGAAAGTGAAAGGATAAAAAAGCGCCTATAAAAGGCGCTTTTTTAAATCAGTTAGCAAAACATGAATCCAACATGACGGTTAAAACAAGGTCATATTGGTACTCACGGCTCCACTACTGTTCGATTGCTTTGTGTTTTTTGTGTTCTTTTTGCTCGCCTCTTCTGGCTAAAAAGAAATAAAACAATGGCGTCAGCAAGAGTCCAAACACGGTCACACCAATCATACCGGCAAACACTGCGACACCGATAGCTTGACGCATTTCAGCACCCGCGCCAGTTGAAAATACCATAGGGACAACCCCCATGATAAACGCAATGGATGTCATTAAGATAGGACGTAATCGTAAACGTGCCGCATCTAAAATGGCTTCCATGGGTGATGCGCCTTCATCTTGCCTTTCTTTTGCAAATTCAACAATTAATATAGCATTTTTAGTCGCGAGCCCCACCAATACAATCAAGCCAATCTGAGTGAAAATATTATTATCACCACCATAAAGCAAGACACCACTCATCGCCGATAACAAGGTCATAGGAATGATCAAAATAATGGCTAAAGGTAAAGACAAACTTTCATACTGTGCCGCAAGCACCATAAAGACCAGTAAGATCACCAACGGGAAGACAATTAAACCTGTATTGCCAGCCAAAATTTGCTGGTATGTCAACTCAGTCCATTCATATGTCATACCATTAGGCAATGTTTCTGCTAAAATTTTCTCAATGGCAGCTTGCGCCTGACCTGAACTGTAACCCGGTGCGGGCCCACCATTTAACTCTGCTGTGGTAAAGCCGTTGTAATGCATCACACGATCGGGCCCAGCAATATTACTCACGGTCACAAATGAGCCAAGAGGCACCATATCTCCTTGGTTGTTAGGCACTTTTAACTGACTGATTTGCTCAGGACTTTGCCTAAAGGCTTCATCGGCCTGAATATTGACCTGATAGGTTCGACCAAACTGATTAAAATCATTGACATAAGTCGACCCCATATAAGCTTGCAAGGTTTGGAAAACTTCATTGAGTGACACCCCTTGTTGCTTCGCTTTGGTGCGATCCACATCCAAGTCAAGCTGAGGGACATTCACTTGATAACTCGAGAAAACTCCCGTCAATTCGGGTGTTGCCCAGGCTTTTTGCATCACTTGCATAGTGACTTTGTACAGCTCTTCGTAGCCCAGATTCGCTCTGTCTTCAATTTGTAATCTAAAGCCGCCAATGGTGCCTAACCCTTGAACAGGTGGTGGCGGAAAAATCGCAATGAAAGCATCTTGAATACCCGCAAATTGACGATTTAAATCGGCGGCAATGGCATTGGCAGATAGGCTCGGATCCGTACGATCGGCAAAATCTTTTAATGGCGTAAACACAATACCGCTATTGGGGCTATTGGTGAAACCATTGATACTCAACCCTGGAAACGCGACAGAATGATCCACACCTGGATGCGCCATGGCAATGCGTGACATTTCTTTAATCACGGCTTCCGTTCTATCAAGGGATGCTGCATCAGGAAGCTGGGCAAAGGCAATCAAATATTGCTTGTCTTGTCCTGGTACATAACCTGTTGGCGTCGAATTAAACTGTAATCCAGCAACGCCAACCAGCGCAATATACAGCACACCAAAAATCACCCCTAAACGAATGACTTTTTTCACCAACCAAACATAACCGTTAGACGCACGATTGAAAAAGCGATTAAAAGGGGTAAATAACCAAGTGCCAAACACTTTGTCCATGCCCCGTGTTAATACATCTTTTTTCTCATTACGGCCTTTTAGGAGTAAAGCCGATAATGCTGGACTCAAGGTTAATGAGTTAATCGCTGAAATAAATGTCGAAATGGTAATGGTTAATGCAAACTGCTTATAAAACTGCCCCGTCAGTCCTGACATGAATGCGGTAGGAATAAACACAGCCGCTAACACTAAGGTGGTTGCGACAATCGGTCCAGTCACCTCCCTCATTGCTTTTTGTGTCGCTGCAATGGGGGCTAATCCTTCGGCAATATTGCGTTCAACGTTTTCCACCACCACAATGGCATCATCCACGACAATACCAATGGCGAGTACGAGACCAAATAATGACAATGCATTAAGAGAGAATCCCATAAGGTACATGAAAGTAAAAGTACCAATGAGCGATACCGGTACCGCCACTAAGGGAATAATGGAAGCGCGCCATGTTTGTAGAAACAACACAACCACAAGCACCACTAACAATACGGCTTCTAATAAGGTCTTGACTACAGCCTTGATGGAATCTCGAACAAAAACGGTTGGATCGTAAACAATCGAGTAACTTAATCCTTCAGGAAAATGCTCAGACAGCTCTGCCATTCGGCTTCGCACATCATCAGAAATTTGAATCGCATTGGACCCTGACGCCTGGAAAATAGGGATAGCCACCGCATCTTTATTATCGAGTAATGAACGTAATGAATAACTTGAGGCGCCCAGCTCCACTCTTGCCACATCTTTTAAACGCGTGACTTCGCCTTGCTGGCCCACTTGAATGATAATATCTTCAAATTCTTCAACTGTGGTTAAACGGCCTTTCACGTTGATCAATAATTGAAAATCTGCATCACCACTGGGCTGGGAACCTAGGCTTCCCGCAGCCGCTTGCTGATTTTGCTCACGAACGGCAGCAATAATTTGTGTTGGAGACATTCCCAATGCAGACACTTTATTCGGATCAAGCCAGATCCGTAAACTGTATTCTCCAGCGCCAAATAAGCGCACCGCCCCCACACCTTCAATGCGGGCTAACTCATCTTTGACATTAAGCGCGGCATAATTTGACAAATACAACATGTCATAACGGTCATCGGGAGAGGTTAAATGCACCACCATGGTTAAATCCGGTGAGGACTTTTCGGTAATGATCCCTAAGCGCTGCACTTCTTGTGGCAATCTCGGTTTTGCCCTATCCACCCGACTTTGCACTTGTGTTTGTGCTCTATCGACATCGGTGCCAATGGCAAAAGTAATCGTCAGCGTCATACGACCATCAGAGGTGGCTTGAGAAGACATATACAACATGTCTTCTACGCCATTAATCTCTTGCTCAAGGGGCGATGCCACCGTATCGGCAATGACTTTAGGGTTAGCACCAGGATAATTCGCTGTCACTACCACCGTTGGCGGAACCACTTCTGGGTATTCTGTAATGGGTAATTGCCAAACAGCAATCATGCCTGTGATCACAAAAATCATTGAGATCACGGCCGCAAATATCGGCCTTTTAATAAAAAATTGCGAAAACATACAACCGCTCCTTTTATCCGCGATTTGGTTGTGAGGCAGTATTAACTGTTAGGGCATCGTCGCTATTTGCATCAAAGAGTTGTTGCTCACGCTGCAATTGAGTCAGTTGCGCTTTTGTTGCCATTTCTACTTTATTTTCTGTTACTTGCATGCTTGGTCTAACTCGCTGCAGTCCATTTACGACTATCTTGTCATTGGCTGTTAAGCCACTGCTAACAATACGTAGCCCATTGATTTTCTCGCCGAGTACCACAGGGCGGTATTCCAGTTTTTGTTCATTATTGACGACCAATACAAATTTATTATTCAAGTCTGTGCCAATGGCTTTTTCATCAATTAAAATACCTTGATAAGCATCACCACTCATAAGCTTAATTCGAGCAAATAAGCCAGGTAATAAACTTTGATCGTCATTATCGAAGGTTGCTCGAAGACGTATGGTCCCTGTGCGTGGATTGATGGCATTGTCCACAAAATCAATATGGCCTAAGTGACGGTAGTCTTTATCATTCGCGAGCGCCATATACACTTGACTGCCTTGGGTTTGTTCACCCTTTAATCGAGCCTTGTTCATTAATTGGGTATAGCCAAGGTAGCTTTGCTCATCCACATCAAAATAAGCATACATTTTCTCTGTGGACACGAGTCGAGTCAGCTCTGTTTGCCCCGCTGTGACATAGTTGCCCGCAGTCACTTGTGCATAAGACACTCTGCCTGTGATCGGCGCTTTAATTTGCGTATACGCAAGATCTAACTGAGCACGAGTGAGCGCCGCTTGCTGCGAATTCACACTGGCTGCCGCTTGATGTTTAGTGGCCAAACGTGCTTCTAAGGTCTCTTCAGATACTGCTTGTTTACGATATAATTTTTCAGCCCTAGCATATTCGCTATCGGCTAATTTTTTCGCCGCTGTAGCGCTCTTTAATTGCGCCTGTAGGCGTGAGACTTCCGTTTTAAAAGGCGCTGCATCAATTTGAAACAATAACTCTCCTTCATTGACGAGCGCCCCTTCTTTAAAGTTCACCTTTTGAATATAACCTGACACTCTTGGCATCAGCTGTACCGTCTGTGGCGCTTGCAAACGGCCCGTAAATTGATCCCATTCCGTTATTCGCTGCGACACCACATCGGCCACATCTACTGTCGGTGCGGGCATTGCTGCAGAGGCAGGAGCGTTCACTTCAGAACCTCCACAAGCTGTTAACACTAAGGCCGTAATGCTGCTTAAAATAAAAAGTCTCATAGTGTATTGTTTACTCATGGCAATGCCCCTAATTTATTTGCTCACCTTGAACTGAGATTATTCAAGGGTGAATAATATGTTTATGTACCGATCGGTAAATATAACGATTTTTTAATCTCTGTCAACATTTTTTGTACTGATTGGTATGAAAATATTTTATTTATGTGATAAAATAGCCAGAATGGCTAAAAGCGAATAGACAAGCCGTCGAAATAGTATGCAATAGCGCATCATTTAAAACGTCAATGAATGTGTCCTAGAAAGAGGAAAACAATATGTCTCCAACGTGCAATGGTCAGTCAATAGGTCGTCCTCGCGCCTTTGATCTAGAGCAAGCGTTAGAAAAAGCATTGGATGTTTTTTGGCGTAAAGGTTATGAAGGGGCTTCACTGGCGGATTTAACCCAAGCAATGGGCATTAACAAGCCCAGCTTATACTCCGCCTTTGGTAATAAAGAACAGTTATTTTTAAAAGCCATTGATCTTTACGAGCAGCGTCCTTGTGGGTATTTTTTACCCGCTCTAGAGCAAAAAACCGCCTATGATGTTGCCTTATTCATGCTCAAAGGGGCTGCGATGAGCTTAACAAACACAGAGCACCCCCAAGGCTGTATTATCGTGCAAAGTGCCTTAACCTGTAGTGAGTCAGGAGCAAGTGTTAAAGAAGCCCTTATTCAAAGACGTCGTGAAAATGAAGAAAAGTTGTACCAACGATTCGTGCGTGCACACCAAGAAGGCGATTTAACAGAAGATACCAACCCTTGCGTGCTGGCTAAATATTTAATCACAGTCTTACAAGGCATGGCTATTCAAGTCACTAATGGCGCGACGAAAGAAGAATTAGATCGAGTAGCACAAGTGGTGTTAAAGGCATTTGCTAAGCCCTAGCGGTGATATCCATAGCGCTATATCGCTACAAATGATAGGTATACACCTTAGTGCGATACAGATCCGTTACTTTTGTGGTACGTATAGGCCGATGATCAGGCAGAGCAAAGGTATTACTGATTAATTGGCGATGAGATGAAGCCTGCATTGGCTGGGTGTATCTTTGTTGCTTAAGCTTGCTTGCAAGATGCTGCATGCCCTTTGGAAATAAGTAACAGCAATAAATCTGAAAAGGTAACAAATCAACCGTTAAAAAATTCTCTCGTTTGAAAGTGATATTACTCAACCCTGCCAGTTTTGCCCACATCACAGACACCAACCAAGGAAAGAAAGACAGCTCAAAACCTGTCACTTTTACATTCGGATAAGCTTTAGCAATGGCAATACTCACATGGCCCCATCCTGAGCCTAAATCCGCAATGGCTTGGGTATCATTATCGACACTAAGCTGCTCGAGCATGGCTCGGCGCACCTTAGCGCTACTCGGCATAGGTGAAATCCCAACCTTTAGTGTCGAGATAATAATACTCATCCCTATGACTAAGGTGAATATTAAGCACACCACTTCAAATAGATTCAAGTGATTTTTTCTTCCATCAATCGAAACAACATATCACTAAAATATCATTAAAGCGGCAAATATACCTAATCAGACTGCGTCATTACACGCGATCATCACCTTGTATGCTTGTTACTTCACCTTGTCTTCTCATGCCCTCTAGATTTTGCATTCTCGCACGCAACTCATCACTTTCATTGCGTCCTTGAAGTTGAGTCGAATTAGGCTTAAAGGCACTCTCTGTTGCAACATCTGGCGTGGTAAAAAATTTATAAGTTTCTGACTGTAACCCTCGTATAGCAGATGAGTACTGCTGACTTTTTTGGGTGATTTCCGCACTTTCCGCTTTCTTTAATTGTTCAAGGTGAACACTGTCTTTACCAATACTGTCTAAAATCCCTTTAATTATCGTTTCATTAGCTTCCATTTTTAATTCGGTATAAAAATTTGAAACTGAAACCGATGAGTTCAAACCTAAATCAGGTGTAATACCAGACATAATACTATTCTCTCTTAAATAAAATGGATATGATTCGATGTGGATTGTGGCTTGTTATTAACTTGATTAGACTGCAAACGCTGTGGCGTTCCTACTTCATTACGAATTTGCTCTCGCCAATATTTCAGTCCGTCGATCACTTTTTCAAGGCTAACACTGGGCTTTAACCTAAGTTCTTGCTGATTAAGTACCAAGTGTACTTCTACCGCATCAGCATTTTCAGAAAGCGAGACAATCGGCGCCGCATTAATCGCGTTATTTCTATTGGCGATCAGCATACTTTGTTGCATAGATGGGGACAGTTCCCCCACATGAAACTGGCCAAAAATCGTGACTTGGTAACCCGCTTCAGGCTTAAATAGCGTAACAAGCATGTCATCATTGACCGCTAACTGACAAATGCCCTTCTCATCAAAAGTAAAAAATTGATCTGTGCCGCTAATTTTAAGCCCTTTAAGCCATTTGTCTCTAAAATCAATCATGCGTTAACCTGTTTGTTTACCCTTTCAAAATCAGTCCAAAATCCAACACTCTCGTCTCTTAGTGAGGAATTGTTGCAAAAACGACCGATATTTGGCTATCAGATTAATCATAAACTTTCGAAAAACACACTCGACTTTAGTCCAAAACCCACTGCTAATTTAAATCTATCTAAAACCAAAAAAGCTCAGAAAGATATTATTTCTAAGCTTTTTATACTATAAAATGTAAGATAGTTAAGATAATTAATCTAACGACTTAGCATCGCTGCAAAAAGTACCAAAATTAATATTACCAATCATTTCATCTTGTAATTTATCAATAACCTGCTGTCTTAAGTGTGGAAATTCACTTGTTACTGCTTTCAGTTTATTTTTTATACCCGTAGCTGAATAAATCAACATTGAATCATTTTCTGTCAAGTAATTCTGAGAAATCAGCTCAGTCAAAGAGTCATATTCGGTATTTTCCAACTGTTCTCTCAAGAGAACTCCTCTATATTCTCCAGTACCACCAGCACGATTACTGAGCACAATTTCATTGTCACCAAAATGTGCTATAAATCTGGAACCGTCATTAGGACATTCAGTAATACTCGAAAACAACGCACTACTATAATTTGGGTCATTCAATAACTGTCTGATTTGCCCTTGATCTTTAGAATCTTCACCCATTGTCTCAATACAGGTTTCAATATGATTTTCTCTTGAATGGCCATTTTTTAAAACACTATTAGCAAAATTTACTTCGGTTAAAACAGCATCAACCGATTGATTAATATTATTCATTTCCTGCAGCGAATTGGTTAGCTGACAAGCCCTTGTCGTAATTGCACTCTCACCTGAAGTTAGCATTCGAGCAAAAAAATCATACACTGCATTAGCCATTCGCCCTAATGTTGATGTTTCTTCTAGGCCAGAACGAGTAACACTAATCGTATTATTAATTTGTTTAACTTCATAATTTCTATCGCCCACTTTAAGTACACCATCAAGAATAACTTCATTCAAATTTTGTTGAT
Organism: uncultured Shewanella sp.; assembly: GCF_947491715.1. Classification (GTDB taxonomy): domain Bacteria; phylum Pseudomonadota; class Gammaproteobacteria; order Enterobacterales; family Shewanellaceae; genus Shewanella. The sequence goes on from NZ_CANLKR010000007.1 coordinate 70,281, forward strand.
GTATTGCTTGCAAATTATCAATAGAAATTGTCATTAATATTTTACCTCAAATAAAATTAAAAGACGTTACATTTGAAGAAACAACCGGAACATCTGTGTCAAAAACAACTGAACGCCAATACTCTAAACAATGAATAACTAAATTAACACCTTCCTTGCCACAATTAAGATCTTCTTCGCTCATAAGCAAATTAACTTCAATGGCATCGGCTGACTCAGATAAAGAAACCACTGGCGCTAATTGATTAGCGCTATTTCTATTTTCTATTAAGAGCTTTTTCATCACATCATTTGATAAATTCGCCACGGGTAGTTGACCAAAAATCACAAGATGATGCTCATATGTAGATTTCGATAAAGTTAAAATAAGCTCCTGATCAAGTGATAACTGACAAATACCTTTATCATCAAAACGTAAACCAGTCATACCTACCCTTCTAGCAAAGCTATTTAACCAAACATCTCGATAATCCAACATAGAAAACCTTAATTCTGAAATAACTTCAATTGTTTTAATTGCTCACAATATGATCGAATTGGCGGGTAATATCTATCAAATTTACTTCAAACTATCAAAAATACATCATCAAAATGTATAACTTTGTATCTATTCTTTAAATATAAAGCAGGCAAAAAAAATAGTTACTTACTCCATTAAAGCGACCACCTACTCATCCGGCTTTTCAAAGCAGACCATGCCATGACTAGGAAGATTTTTTAAATGAGCATCTTTAGGGATAGCATCATTTAAGGTGACATCGTCGACTTCATAAATTTTGTTCCAGCCTTGGTACTTCTTTAGATCGGCCTCAATTTGCGCTTTATCCATATCAGTGAAGTCTACACACGCAATTTGCATAAAACTGGCACCGGAGCCGAGCTTGGGCGCATCTGACTCATGAGGGTCGGATGCACATCCTGTGAGAGCAAACAACAATAGAGAGACCATAGTTAATATTAAGCGGAAGGGTAACAAGGAGGTTTTTTTCACTTTTTTATTTTCCAATGTAAACTATTTTTCTGCGACAAGATACATTCTGGGGTAAACGACACTTAGCAGCCCTTCCCCATTAGCCATTTTCTCAAATTCTGCACGCATTAACATCCTAAAACGCTGACAAAAATCTGCAGTGATCAGGCTAGGATCCGCATAATTTAGCGGATTTAAAACACTTAAAAACACATTGGACTCATATTGTGTCATGGTTTCATCCACATCCAACAAGAGTATTTGATCTTCTGACTCCATAAGCACCACTTTCAATCCTGCAAGTAACAGCTCTCTTGTCCATTGTGTTTCATCACTATAAAAGAAAATATCGGCTCGATACTGCCTCATAGCTTGCCGTATCTCACTATGACACAATAGCAATTTATTCAATGCCTTGGCAAAACACGTAGTGAAGTCGGGGCCGTAGGCCAATTGCGCAATAAAAACGCCCTTAGCCGTTAACGTTGCCGCAATTTTTTCGTAGCAGCTGACGCGATTTTTAATGTAATAAAGGGATGAATTAGCAAAGATGACATCTTTTTTATGATGGGTATCCAATCTCTCTATATCTTGTTGCTTAAAAAACAAGTTAGCTTTTTGATGGGTTTTCGATGCTTTTTCAATCATCTGAGCAGAAATATCCACTCCAATGACCTCAGCATGCGTCATATCGGCAAGTTGACGGGTAAAAGTACCTGGACCGCAACCAAGATCCAATATAGAGGAATTTGATTTAACCCTTTGTTTTAATAAAGAAAATGTTTTATCGAAAGCACGCCGCTGAGCAATGGCATTTGACTGATAATTTTCGCTACTGGCATTAAAGTTATTCATACCACTTTCCACACCTCGTTGAGATTTCATCCATGCTACTCCCATGAAAGTGGCAAGATCAATCCCTTGGCTTATGCCGCGGACAAATAGCGAATAAAATGGGCTTCTTGTGTCAGTAAATTTTTATAAAGTGTTAATTGATTAGCCGCCCTTTGTAAATTATGTTCAGCACTTTGAATAGTAAAATAGTGATCGCCCACTAAATAATCCGCCAAAAAACGCACTCCCAGCATGAAGCACATCAACCTCGCCCCCAACCATAAGCTTTGCTTTTCTGCGGCAGTGATAACTTCACCTAACTCAGACAAATACCCCTGACAGAGTGCGGCAAAAATAGGTTCACTGACTTTCAGCTGATTAAGCTCGGTAGAGTCCTCTTCAACGGTGGAGCAAAAAGTGCGAACCATATCACCGAAATCATATAATAAATAACCCGACATACAGGTATCAAGATCGATAACCGCCAGAGCCGTCATATCCTGTTTATTAAACAAAAGGTTATTGATTTTTGTATCATTGTGACAAATTCGCTTAGGCAAAGTCGGTAGCGTTTGATGGACCTCTTTAATAAGATCGGTTTGGCTATTGATAAAATCAACCCAATGCTGGCAAGCTTGTAACCTATTATGGGGATCCGATTTCACTCTTGCGTTTAACTGTGCTAAACGCATGGCTAAATGATGAAAATCAGGGATCACCTCTTGCATTTTTTCAGGATTAATCATCATAAGGTGACGACTAAAATGAGCAAATGCCCGCGCCGCTATTTCGGCCTGCTCAGGTGTCTCTACTTCTTCAATACAGTGACTACTCTCAATGTACTCCAAGGCTCGCCAAACCCCTTTTTCGCCCAAATCTAACATCAATTGCTGTGATTGAGTGAGCAATGGGCGAGCCACACTTAATTGGTATTGTGTATGGCTATTTGACTGTACTTGCGCTTTAGTCACTAAGCTTTGGTATACCAAATGGAGATTATCCATGACACTTTTAGGGCAAGTAAACACATGAGTATTGATCTTTTGCAGTACCATGGCACCTTGAGGCCACTTGACTAGAAATGTTGCATTAATATGACCATTACCTAATGGTGAAAGCGTTAATGTGTCGCCCAATTCAAGCCACTGAAGGCCAAAATGAGACAACACATGTTGCTTAATAAAATCTGTTAACCTGATATTCATGTTATATCTCTATAAATAATCCCCAAAGATTGGATTTTTCCCCAATATGGCTAAACTGCCCTTTAAGCTAAACTTATAACCACACAAACTGACACTGCCACGTTTAGCAATATCGGTAATAATCGCGGCATTATCTAATGGAGAGAAGCGCGCTTCAATAGCAGTGTCTTGCTTAATCGACACAGTCAATGGTCGGTACTTATCCCCATTGTTAAAGGTGAGTTCTGCACAGCTCTTATCCCCTTTAGCTTGCGCTAATGACCACAGTGTTTGTGGATCTTGGACTTCCCCTAACCAGCGCATAATCAAAATGTCATTTTCAAAGACTAAGCTAAAACCATCGGGTAATTTAGCTTCATGACGCTCAATGATAGGCTTAGGCAATGATGCGGCTTGTGGCAAACCGCTCGCCTCATCGCCGTTAAAACCCCACCACGACACTAGCACCATAGCAAACACCAATAAACTAGAACCACAGATCATGACTTTCCTATCGCATCTTTTAATACGCTCTTTCAGCCACTCTAATTGCGACTTTAATCCATTTGAGTCATCATTTTTAAAAAAGGAAAACACATTAAATTTAAAGCGAGGTGCTTGATTTGAATCATTGTATAAATCTTCCTCTGTCGCGCTATCATTGATAGATGAAACCGATTCGGACTCTTCCTGTGTAGAAGCCTGAATATTTTCTTGTAAGATAGCACCAGCTTGAGTTTCAGACTCACTCGACAACATAGCAAAATCTCTTTGACTGTCTTGAGCTTCACTCAGATCATTGCTCTGTAATGACAGTGTCGGTTCAACGCGCTTTTTACTTTTATGATGTTGACTCAACTCTGTATTTCCTCTGTTTATTTGAATACCTCTTCCAGCATACCCTTGAGTATACACACGCTTTCTATTCGACTTTAAGCTTGAAAAATATAGCAGCATACAAACTGCCAAGCTGATAAAAATCAGCAATAAAATAGCATTATCACTACTGACAAGTGTTGCTATAACCCCAATAAAGGGTAACAAAGGTAGCCAAATCCAGTGCCCAGGATAATCACTATCACGTAAACGACGCCTATGGGTTAGTAATAAAAAAGGCGTCAACAATGCTCCGAAAAAAAACAACCACGTTGTTGGTCCCAACAGCAAACTCAATAATAAAATAAGGCAGTAAATTCCCCCTGTAATCACTGCACTTCTTAAACCATTATCGTAACCTTTCACACACCAAAGAGAGATAAACTGCATAATGTTCTTTACTCACTCTAAAATTAGGTTTATTTATTATTATACCCGTGATACTTCAAGATGCCTGTTTTCAGAGTGCGTAAAAGTGCCTAATTCAAAGCGCTTGATTGCAGAAATGCTTACTGCCTTTTAAAGTCATGAGCGCAGAAGTAGGCACTTCTACACACTCCCAATAGGTTGGTTTAAAAGCCTTTTATACTACGTTACTAAACATTGACTTAGAATCACTAGGCTCACTGTTCAAAGCCTTGCCTAAAAGGCTTTTTATTCCAACTGAATCCTTCATCTTCAAGTATCACGGGTATAGCTACGGAAGCACAACTTCCGTTATGCGGAAATAAATGAACACAGTACTTCCGGCGGAAATAGCCTAGCGAATAAAGCCCTAAAAGTCAGGTGTCATGACTCTTTTTCTCCAGAAATTCATGTTGTTCTGCCCCTCTTTCTTCATCAAGCGATTTAAAGCACACTCGATAACAAGTTAGCGACAATTATGATTCAAACTGTTTTTTGTTGTAACAGCAAAAAAACAGTGCCATAAAAGCAGTGGCTATAGCATTCAAACTCTCACCCATATTATACTGCTCGAATCACCTTCATGTTTTCACTATCAGGTATTCTCAATGACCGCTCGCGGAAATTTATTTATTGTCTCAGCCCCCAGTGGCGCAGGTAAATCATCGCTTATCTCAGCGCTACTGGAAAATCAGCCAACCGATATGCAGGTCTCTGTCTCTCACACTACACGCCAACCTAGGCAAGGTGAAGTCGATGGTACACACTATCATTTTGTGACCCCAGATGACTTTAAGTCGCTCATAAAAGAAGGGGCTTTTTTTGAATGGGCAGAGGTCTTTGGCAACTTTTATGGGACATCTAGGATTACAATAGAAAACACATTAAATCAAGGCATTGATGTATTTTTAGATATTGACTGGCAAGGCGCACAACAAGTGAAGAAAATCATGCCTGAGGCTATTGGTGTATTCATCTTGCCACCATCAAAAAGCGAACTCGAACGTCGCTTAACTGGGCGTGGGCAAGATAGTGCTGAGGTCATTAACAGTCGCATGGCTCAAGCCGTATCGGAAATGTCACATTACAATGAATATGATTATGTCATTATCAATGACAATTTTATTACTGCACAACAGGATTTATTGGCCATTATTCACAGCCAAAGACTGACTGCGACTAGCCAAATTCATGCACATAATGGTATGCTTAAAGATCTGTTGGCAGAGTAGCTAGCATAGTGTACAATTCTGCGTCATTTTTTCGATCGATAACACATTGGAGTTTCATTACATGGCTCGCGTAACTGTAGAAGACGCCGTAGAACAAATCGGCAACCGTTTTGACATGATCCTAGTTGCAGCGCGTCGTGCTCGCCAAATCGCCGTTCAGGGTAAAGACCCTATGGTTGATGAAGAGAACGATAAGCCAACTGTTATTGCTTTACGTGAAATCGAATTAGGTCTAGTCACAGCAGATACTTTAGATGCTGCTGAACGCCAAACCGTTCGTGAACGTGAAGCGGCTGAAATTGCTGCTGTGGCTGCAATTGCTGAAGGTCGTAGCCATATCCTATAGGGAGTAGTGCCACTTGTATCTGTTTGAAGGTCTTAGGGAGTCTGCTTCCGCTTATTTAGAGCAAGAGCAGCTAGAATTACTCATCAAGGCCTACAAGGTAGCACATGCTGCCCATGAAGGTCAGATGCGCACCAGTGGCGAACCTTATATCACCCATCCGGTTGCGGTCGCCCGCATACTGGCCGAAATGCGTCTCGATCATGAGACGCTGATGGCTGCTTTGCTGCATGATACCATTGAAGATACCCCTGTTACTCGCGAAGAGCTGGCAGCGTTATTTGGCGATGCCGTTGCCGAATTAGTCGAAGGGGTCTCTAAACTCGATAAGCTTAAATTTCGCGATAAAAAAGAAGCCCAAGCCGAAAACTTTCGCAAAATGATGATGGCCATGACGCAAGATATTCGTGTCATTCTCATTAAGCTCGCCGATAGAACCCACAATATGCGCACGTTAGGGGCATTGCGTCCTGATAAGCGTCGCCGCATCGCCCGTGAAACCTTAGAAATTTACGCCCCCATCGCCAATCGTCTCGGTATACACAATATTAAGACCGAATTGGAAGATTTAGGCTTTCAAGCCTATTATCCGATGCGCCATCGCGTATTAAAAGAGGTCGTCAAAGCAGCAAGGGGCAATCGAAACGAACTCATTGCCAGCATTGAAGGTGCCATCGCCACTCGCTTAGAAGACACTGAGCTTATCGGTAAGGTCAAAGGTCGCGAGAAAAACCTCTACTCCATCTACAATAAAATGAAAAACAAAGAGCTACAATTCCAAGAAGTAATGGATATTTATGCTTTTCGTATCATTGTAGACTCCATCGATACTTGCTATCGCGTCATGGGCGCCATGCATGGCTTATATAAACCCCGTCCAGGTCGCTTTAAAGATTATATTGCCATTCCCAAAGCGAACGGCTATCAATCATTACACACCTCGCTTTTTGGTCCTTTAGGTGTGCCTGTCGAAATACAAATTCGCACCGAAGACATGGATCAAATGGCCGATAAAGGTGTCGCTGCACATTGGCTTTATAAAAAAGGTGGCTCGCAGGAGCAAGGCACAACCACTCAGCTGCGTGCGCGTAAGTGGATGCAAAGCTTATTAGAGCTACAACAAAGTGCCAGCACCTCCTTTGAATTTGTTGAAAATGTCAAAACAGAGCTCTTCCCTGAAGAAATTTATGTCTTCACCCCCGAAGGCCGAATTTTAGAACTCCCCGTTGGGGCGACTGCCGTCGACTTTGCCTATGAAGTGCATACCGATGTGGGCAATACCTGTGTCGGTGCACGCGTCAACCGTCAGGCTTATCCGTTAAGCCAGCCACTTATTTCAGGGCAAACTGTCGAGATCATTACTGCAAAAGGGGTCAGACCCAATGCCGCTTGGCTTAATTTTGTAGTCACAGGAAAAGCACGCGCTAAAATTCGTCATTTATTGAAAAATCTCAAAGCCGATGACGCCGTAGTTTTAGGGAAGCGTTTGCTGAATCATGCATTGGGAGAGCACAGCCTAGATTGCATTCCACAAGAGCAGATTGAGCAAGTACTCACCGATACCAAGCATGAGTCTTTAGAGGACTTGCTTGCCGATATTGGTTTAGGCAATGCCATGAGTATCGTGATAGCCCAGCGTCTCATTGGCGCCCATATTGAAGACGCGAAAGATAAAGACACCCATACTATGTCTATTCGCGGCGCTGAAGGCATGCTTGTCACCTTCGCCAACTGCTGCCGCCCTATTCCAGGTGATGCTGTTATTGCGCATGTGAGTCCAGGTAAAGGACTCGTCATTCATATGGAGAGTTGCGCTAATATCCGTGGTTATCAAGATGAGCCTAATAAGTATATTGCCGTTGAATGGGATACAGGGGATGGTGAAGAATACCAAGCTAATCTGCGTATTGAAATTGTGAATCATCAAGGGGCATTAGCCAAAATCACCTCCATTGTGGCCGCAGAAGGGTCGAACATTCATAACCTCAGCACTGAAGAACGTGATGGCCGAGTGTTTTTAATTAATTTGCGTGTTTCAGTCAAAGATCGTATTCATTTAGCGAATGTAATGCGCCGAATTCGGGTGCTACCTGAAGTCTTGCGCACGTCACGAAATCGATAGTCAACCTTTAGAGAGAACGTCATGGCAGAAAAAATCATTATCGCAACTGATAAAGCCCCTCAAGCAATTGGCACGTATTCTCAAGCTGTCAAAGTGGGCAGTACTGTGTATTTATCAGGACAGATCCCCTTGGTTCCTGACACCATGCAAATGGTCAGCGAGGAGTTTGCTCCGCAAGTGGTACAGGTTTTTGAAAACTTAACCGCGGTATGCCAAGCCGCTGGTGGTCAACTGAGCGATATTGTCAAACTCAATATCTTTTTAACTGACTTAAGTCATTTTGCAACTGTTAACGAAATCATGGGGCAATATTTTAAACAGCCCTTCCCTGCTCGCGCCGCCATTGGTGTGAAGCAACTGCCAAAAGATTCATTGGTTGAAATGGATGGGATCATGGAGCTTTAATCTCCGTCCTCTTCAAGTACCATAAAACAAGGGCGCTAAGGCGCTCTTTTGCTATCGGCTTTCACTCCACGATAATAAAAATAAGAAATATCATCATGAGCCCAGAACGTTTCACCCGCATTAATACCATGCTCAATAATCGCCAGCCCGATCTCACCCTTTGCCTCGATAAAGTGCATAAGTGTAATAACATTGCTGCGGTTATTCGTACGGCTGATGCCGTTGGTATTCATGAAATTCATGCAGTTTGGCCTGACATTGAAATGCGCGTATCTGGTAATACCGCATCGGGCAGCCAGCAGTGGGTCAACACAGTGAAACATCACCATATGAGTGAGGCCGTCAGTACTTTTCGCGCAAAAGACATGCAAATTTTAGCCACTAACTTCTCTGAAACAGCAAAAGATTTTCGAGAAATTGATTATACTCGCCCAACGGTGGTGCTATTAGGGAACGAGCGTGATGGCGTGAGCGAAGAGGGCATTGCCAGCGCCGATCAGCACATTATCATTCCCATGCAAGGCATGGTGCAATCCTTAAATGTCTCCGTTGCTGCAGCGCTTGTCATGTATGAGGCCCAGCGTCAACGCCAAGCAGCAGGCATGTATGGCGAATGTAAACTCGATGACGAATATTGTCAGATAAAACTCTTTGAACAAGGCCACCCCATTTACGCCAAAGCCTGCAAACGTAAAAACCTGCCTTATCCCGCCATAGACGATAAAGGGCAAATTGTCGCCAGCGATGAGTGGTGGCAAGCCATGCGAGCGCCAAGTGCTGAGAGCTAGGTTTTTTCCATGATGAATCAAAAGACCAGTGAACTTAAAGTGACATAATCAATGATTTATTGGGACTATGTCACTCTTGCATATTATACCCTAAAGTACTCCGATATAGACAGGTGTGGGGCTGGCAGCATAAATCGGTAAGGTGGCACAGCTTCCCTCGCCTTCATAATAAAAAATGGCTTGTCCTTTGTCTTTTTTAATGGATTGCAGCATGCTGGTCCACATGGCACAAGTAGCGATGGATACACCATTTTTTTCCGTTTTTAAATTGCAAATATCGGTATAATCTCCCCTGCCCGAATGCCACACATTCACTTTGCCATCTTTATAAACCAATATACGTTCTAAAGAGACAACGCAATGAAAAGCTGCAAAACTTGCAGCGCTAAATAACACGCTCAATGCCATACTCATCGTCAATATGGCTGTTTTCATTTTTATCATCATTCAATCAATCCGTTTTATATACCCGTCATACTACTCACTAATGACAACCTAATGCACATGCACTAAGTCTTGGTATTCTATACTAAAATTCTATACTGAAAAAGTAATTAACGAATTGAAAATTAATTAAAATTATTCATTATCCAAAAATAACCTTAAGCCATACCAATACTTTTGGCTAGATAAAAAGTGCGATATTTGAAAATTGGCATATGCTTAATACAAGATTATTCATACTAAAGGAATGTATTATGTCTCATCGCTCATCTACCCTTGTTATTAGCAGTTTATTTATGAGTGCGTTTCTCATTATGGCGTTTATCATTAGCTTTATCTTTTTCAATCATGCCATTGCGGCTGAAATGGATGGCCCAATGCCGCCAAAACCTCCGCTTGCAAAAATGAGTTTAGAATTGGATGTCACATCGGATCAATTACTCATGTGTATGAAAGAGGGCAAGCCCGCATCGCCTGGAGATAAACCCGATAAAGCAGCGATGCTAACATGCTTACAAAATGCCAATCCTGCTATAACGCAGGAGAAAATGGATGAAGTCATGAAGAAAAATATGCCGATGCCCAAAGGTAAGCCTCAGCAATAGCCTAACGTTAATGCCAGTCAGTGCGCCCTCACATGTTTATGCATATTGCCACTGACTGGCAATCACTTCCCAGTCTTTATCGGTCAACAATTTATTGGCAACGGGAAAAAATGTGTTTTCTTCAGTATCGATATGATCAAAATATTGCCGTAAATAATCTTCGATGATCGCAATGACCTCCTGTCGGCTCAATTCCGAATCCACTAATATCTTTAAGCTATCGGCGATTTCATAGAAATGTTTATGGGCATGCTCAAGCGCTAAAATACTAGGGTGTAATGAAACATGATTATCCACCAATCGCTTTCGAATAACCTCTTCATTTTGGTGATGAACCCTTTCTTTTTGACTATGCAACACAGTCAAAAAATGGAACAAATCGTCATTGTCTTTAAGCGGTGAATCATTTGCCTTCAACTTAACCAATAGTCTTTCCACTTCATCGATTGTTACTGATGTGTCTTGATGATAGGCGTAAAGCTCTTTAAGCAAAGGATGCATATTTCCTCCTGAAGCGGATCTAGGCATCAGCACAGGTGCTTATGCCTTCATCCTTTAATTATAGATGAGGACTTACCTATGCCATACCCAATTTGCGATCCCTTCAGGATCGACACCATTCTCTTTAATATAATTTCGATGATCGACTAAGGCTTGTAACATATTGGTCGTGATCTCAATATGCTGCATTTCATCTATCACTGCCTGCTGAAACAATTTATAAGCCATGTCGATAACTAAATGATATCGAGACGTCGCATTCCTAACCCCCATATCAAAAGGAGTGGTGGTTGAGCCTTCCTCTTCATAGCCTTTAATTCTAAATCGTTTACTGCCGCTGTAATCAAAAATCAATTTTTTAATGGTATTGGGGTAGCCATGATAATTAAAAACCACCCCTTTATCTTGAGTGAACACCTCATCCATCAACCAAGGTTTCTCTTGAAATTCAATACTGCCCAATCCGCTGCTGGTCAACTCTGTGACAGACACAAACCGAATTTTCACACGAGGCAATAATTCTCGAATGAGCACTAATGCCGCCATAGACTCTTGAGTCACGTAATCACCGCAAGCAGCAAGGACAATATCAGGATGGTTATCAGAAGCAAAATCCCAGACCATGACGCCATTTTCAGCTTGTTTTCGTGCTTCGGCTAAGGTTAGCCATTGCGGTAAGTCCTTTTTTCCCGCCACAAGAATATTCAGTTTATCTCGCCCTTCAAATGCTCGCTCTGTGTACACTAATGTACTGTTGCCATCTGCAGGTAGGTAAGCTGAAATGATTTTAGGGTGTTTTTCTAACATCGCTCCGAGGAAGGATGGGTTTTGATGAGAATAACCATTATGATCTTGCCGCTCTAATAACGAAGAAAGCACAACATTGCAGGCTGGAATGGGTTTTCTAAACGACACCCCCTTACTGGCATAAACATACTTGCAATATTGATCGGCCATCGACGAGACGACTTGAGAAAAAGACTCATAGGTCGGAAAAATAGCATGTCGTCCCGTCACCGTATAACCGTGTAGCATACCAAAAAGTAAATTTTCAGAAAGCAGCTCAATGACCCGCCCTTCACGGGACATATCTTTATCCCAGTCTTCTATTGGCCATTGCCATGCCCTGTTGGTTTCTTCAAACACAGCTTGTAGTTGATTAGAATAGGTTTCATCAGGACTGAATATTCTCAAATTAGACTGATTACGATTGAGCTTAAACGCTTCTCGCATCCACTGCCCCATTTTATTCATCGATCGGCCGCGCTGTCCTCGAGGCGTTTCAGGACCATATGCCAATGTCTCTAATTGAGGCTTAGCTAACGCCCTGACAATTTCTCCCCCGTAACTCAATCGCTGCTGACCACATGTCAACGTATTAGAAGGCAGTAAAGAACGAATGTCCTCATCAAATATAAGCTCACCTTGCTCATTAATTTCATATAATTCATCTATCTCATAACTGGCTAACCATTTGTCTAACGCCGCTAAGTGCCCTTTATCTGTTGCACATTGACCGACAATCACTTGATGTGATTGGCAGTTTCCAGCTAATTTCTCTCCTTCATAACTCTCTACTCCTGTCCAACCTTTTGCAGTACGCATTAAAATGACTGGCCATTTAGGTTTGACGATATCTTCACCACCTCTTACTCGTGTTTGAATATCTTTTATCATGGCATAAGCCATATCCATGGCTTGTGCCATTTGCACAAAGACATCCTCTGCTAATTCATCATCGACAATAATAGGGTGATAACCCAAGCCTTTGAACTCATAAGTGAGCTCTTCATGACTCATACGCCCCATGCGTGTGGGGCCCGATATTTTATAACCATTAATGTGCACAATCGGTAAAACAGCACCATTAGTTTTGGGTGATACCAGTCGATTGGCATACCAAGATGCGGCAAGCGGCCCCGTTTCGGACTCTCCATCACCAATTAATACTGCTGCAATTAATTCTGGATTGTCTAATACCGCCCCCCAAGCCACCGACAAAGAATAGCCAAGCTCTCCCCCTTCTAGAATTTGACCTGGTGCTTCAGGATTGGCATGTGAGGGGTAACCATAAGCAGCTGAGAATTTTTTACATATATCCTCAACCCCTTTTTCGTTATAAGGGATTCTTTCAGGGTAAAAATGGCTCAAGGAGCCTTCAAGGAATAAATTGGCTTGAATGGCAGGAAAGCCATGACCAGGCCCCACCAAATAAATAAAATTCTGTTTAGATTTAACAATTAAACGATTAATATTGGCATAAACAAAATTGATCCCAGGGCAGGTCCCCCAATGACCTAACAACCTAGGTTTAATATCAGCATGGATCAGTGGACGTTTGTATAATACATTTTGCTTTAAATAGATTTGCGACGTCGCTAAAAAATTGGTGACTCGCACATATTTTTTTAGCGCAATAATCTCTTGAACTTCGCTCATAACATCCCTCACAAAATCATGAAAAAGAACCGCTCACCCAACCCATTGATGCCGTAAAGCACAAAAAATTGAGCTTTCTCATAAACACTATATGGCTCTTTAATGATAGAGAATGTGCGCTATATCAGAGTTTACGAAAAGAGTTCAACAGAATAAGAGTATAGTACAAAGATGCAAAATAGATTTGATATTAAAACACATAAAAACAATGCCTTAAGAAAGACAACAAAAGACGAAAGAGGCTCATATTTCAATCCGCCTTTAACACCTATCGGCAAAAAACTGAATGCCATTGCTAACCATTCACATTATGCAATAAACATTATTCTTTCCATTGAGCACGGATCGTTTCCCAATCATTCGACGTTAAATATTTATCTGCCATCGGAAAAAAAATATTCTCTTCACCATCAATATGATCATAATATTTTCTAATATAATCATCGATTATTGCAGCCATTTCTTTATGACTTAGTTCAGAATCCACCAACAACTTAAGATGATCGGCAATACGATCAAAACCGTGATGATCATTTTCTAAATCCTGTATTCTAGGGTGTAAAGGAAGCTCGGTTGCCACCAATTGCTGACGGATCAATTCTTCATTTAGATGGTGTCGCCGCTCAGCATCAGAATGTAAAAGAGATAATAATTGAAACACGGGTTTGACATCAGCCAGTGATGAGCGTTTATATTTCACTTGAGTCAGTAAACCTGACAGTTCATCAATTACCTTTGATGCATCATGATGATAATCATAAAGCTCTTGTAATAATGGATGCATATTCCCTCCCTTAACTCGCTATCGCCAAACACATTAATGAATAAACTTTAATCGATAATGAAATGAAGTTCTGTGCGTCACATCACTGTTAGTCTAAAAAATTACCTTAAGCCATCGTTGTAACACCAGACGAAAAACAGCCATTATCAAACAGTGATTCAAAGAACTCTTCAGTGGTTACTCGTCTTGCCATCCTTTTTAGGCTTGCTATGCTTATACCCTATTCCAAAGAGATTAACGCCAACATAAATCACAAGCCTAAAGTCAATCGAAAATAGTAGATAAAATGGATTTGAGAATATAGCCAAGGTTAGCGTTTTGCACAGCTCCATGACTGTGGCATAATCAGTCTCTTTTTTACGGCGGAGCCAGAGAGATAGATGGACAATATTGAAGTACGTGGAGCGCGGACTCACAATCTCAAAAATATTAACCTGACCATACCAAGAGACAAACTCATCGTCATTACAGGGCTATCTGGTTCAGGTAAATCGTCTCTGGCATTTGATACCCTCTACGCCGAAGGACAAAGGCGATATGTCGAATCGCTGTCGGCCTATGCCCGCCAATTTTTAAGCCTCATGGAAAAGCCTGATGTGGATCATATCGAAGGATTAAGTCCGGCTATTTCTATTGAGCAGAAATCAACGTCTCACAACCCTCGTTCGACCGTTGGAACGATTACCGAAATTTATGATTATTTACGCTTGTTATTTGCCCGTGTCGGAGAGCCTCGCTGTCCTAGCCATGGCTTACCGCTCGCCGCACAAACCGTGAGTCAAATTGTTGATAAGATATTGATGTTACCTGAGGGTAGCAGACAAATGCTCTTAGCCCCAGTGGTGAATAATCGTAAGGGTGAGCATGTCAAATTACTCGACAGCCTAGCAGCGCAAGGCTACATTCGAGCACGTATTGATGGTGAAGTATGTGATTTGTCCGATCCGCCAACCCTTGACTTACATATCAAACATACCATTGAAGTGGTGGTTGATCGCTTTAAAGTCCGTGATGACATTGGGCAGCGACTCGCAGAATCGGTTGAAACCACGCTAGAGTTATCCGGCGGTTTGGCCATTGTGGCCAGTATGGATAGCAATGACAATAACACGCCCAGTGAAGAACAAGTGTTTTCTGCCAACTTTGCTTGTCCAACATGCGGCTACTCTATGGCTGAGCTAGAGCCTCGGGTTTTTTCTTTTAATAATCCCGCTGGCGCCTGTCAAACCTGTGATGGCTTAGGTGTGCAACAATTTTTTGATCCCGAACGCGTCATCACCAACAGTGAATTATCTTTAGCTGGCGGTGCAATTCGAGGCTGGGATAGACGTAATTTCTATTATTTTCAAATGCTCACTTCATTGGCCGAGCATTATGAATTTGATATTGAAAAACCCTTTGAGCAGCTCGAAAAATCCATTCAAAAAATTATCCTCTACGGCTCAGGTAAACAAAGCATCGCCTTTAAGTATATTAATGACAGAGGCGACGTTGTCGTACGCAATCATCCCTTTGAAGGGATTTTAAACAATATGGATAGGCGTTATCGCGAAACAGAATCAAACTCTGTTCGCGATGAGCTCAACAAATTCATCAATACTCAAGCCTGCCAAACCTGTGATGGCTCACGCCTGCGTGAAGAAGCGCGCAATGTATTCATTGAAGATTTAAATTTACCTAAGCTTAATCAATGGTCCATTGGTGAAGCTATGAATTACTTTGAGCAATTATCACTGGAAGGCCAACGCGCCCAAATTGCCGATAAGATTTTAAAAGAGATCCGTGATCGCTTAGGCTTCTTAGTCAATGTGGGATTAAATTATTTAAGTTTATCCCGCTCTGCAGAAACCTTGTCAGGTGGAGAAGCACAACGAATCCGCCTTGCAAGTCAGATTGGTGCAGGTCTTGTTGGGGTCATGTATGTATTAGATGAACCTTCTATTGGCCTTCATCAACGGGATAATGAACGATTATTGAAAACCTTATTGCATCTTCGCGATCTCGGCAACACAGTGATTGTTGTAGAACATGACGAGGATGCCATTCGCATGGCGGATCATGTGATTGATATCGGTCCTGGCGCTGGCGTTCATGGTGGTGAAGTCATCAGTGAAGGGACACTAAACGATATTCTTGCCTCAAAAGAATCGATTACAGGGCAATATTTGTCCGGCACGAAAACCATTCACATCGACTCAGAAAGAGTCACCTATAATCCAGAAAAGCTAATTGAACTCAATGGCGCCACAGGAAACAACCTTAAAAATGTTGATTTGACCATTCCAGTGGGCTTATTTACCTGTATCACGGGTGTCTCTGGCTCAGGAAAATCTACCTTAATCAATGACACTTTTTACAAAATTGCCCATATTCAATTAAATGGTGCCACCGTTGATGAACCTTCACCTTATAAAAGCATTACGGGGATGGATCACTGCGATAAAGTGGTAGACATAGATCAAAGCCCCATAGGACGAACCCCGCGATCCAACCCTGCGACTTACACTGGTATATTCACGCCCATCCGTGAAATTTTTGCCGCTACTCAAGAATCGAGAACGCGAGGGTATCAACCCGGTCGTTTTTCTTTTAACGTCAAAGGTGGCCGCTGTGAAGCTTGCCAAGGCGATGGCCTCATAAAAGTAGAGATGCACTTTTTACCCGATGTGTATGTACCTTGTGATACCTGTAAAGGCAAACGTTACAATCGTGAAACCTTAGACGTTAAATTTAAAGGTAAAAATATTCACGAAGTCTTACAAATGACCGTTGAAGAGGCTCGCCCCTTCTTTGATGCCATTCCTGCTGTCGCCCGCAAATTGCAAACCTTAATGGATGTCGGCTTGTCTTACATTCGCCTAGGACAAAGTGCGACCACCTTATCTGGAGGCGAAGCACAAAGGGTTAAGTTGGCTAAGGAACTCTCAAAACGTGACACAGGAAAAACCTTATACATTCTCGATGAACCCACCACAGGTCTTCACTTTGCCGATATTCAAATGCTCCTTGATGTATTGCATCGCTTGAAATCCCACGGGAATACTATTGTAGTGATCGAACATAATTTGGATGTGATTAAAACCGCAGACTGGATTATTGATCTCGGCCCTGAAGGGGGGGATGGCGGCGGTACCATTTTAGCTTATGGTACTCCCGAAGAGGTTGCTGAGCACCCCACATCACACACAGCTCGCTTTTTAAAACCCTTACTAACCTAAGTACTCTGACGGTTTAGCTGCAATGGCTAAACCGTCAGCTTTATCTTGAATACTATTAATTCCAACTGAATCCTGCATCTTCAAGTGGTTTGGGTATAAACCTTAACGGGGAGAGGCGTTAGTCAAATCGACTAATAACTGATTCACTTTACGTAAGTAGTAAATCAAACTGTAAAAATGCTCAATTTCAGCGTAGTTAGGCATAGCTTGGTCTTTATAATGCAGGGCTATTTTTTGATGTATTTGCAATAGAATCGCGTCTAAAGAATGTGGCTCACAATCCACACTTTTCGGCACTTCACCCACCATGAGGGTCGATAAGCATTGTGAGTTTTCTTTTATCACTGCTTGAAATTGTGACAATTCCTCTTCAAACTCAGCACATAAAGGACTCGGCTCTTTTTCCAATAAAGTCAAAATATTCGTCAGGTAATGAAACAACAAATCAAATCCAAATTGATAATTTTGCAGCTGTTGACGCTTAGTTCTAGAAAAGGTGACTTCAAATTCAGAAAAAGACTGCTTATGTTTCAATGCCTCCCAACTTGGGTATAATTTTTGATGCCAGCCCATCAATTGGCACATGTATTGTGGATCAGAAGAGTGTAGTGCATAAAAAATATCATCAATAAAACCATCAAGCTGGTTTATCATCGTCAGATAATGCGCTTGCACATCCACGTAGCTGCGATTAGGAAAGATGACACCTGACACCAATACCGCCACCATAGCGCCAATTAAGGTATCATAAGCTCTAGCTGCAAATAATGATAAACTCCACCCATTTAATAAAGAGAAAAGAAAAACAACAAAAATGGTAATAAAAAAACTGGCCCAAGCATAAGATCGCGGTAAAAAATACACGATAGCAAATATGCTAATTAATAAGAAACTGGTTAACAGCAATGCCGCTTCTGTTGGAAACAAGGGAACAAGGTACAAAACAATCCCTGTACCCAGCGTTCCGCCAATCAAGGTCATACTCACTCGTTCTTTGGCCTTTTTAATACTTTCACCAAAGGTACTAGACACTAATAAAATGGCTGTTAGCGTCGCCCAAATGCCCCGCTCCAATGAAAAACCATGAACAATCAACAAGGTTACCATAACAGCGATAGACGCTTGAAAAGCTTGGCGAGTGGCATTATTCATCAAGCCGCGTCTCCCACAATTCAAAATTTTCAATCAGTCTTTTCATACTCAAAGAAAAATTAAAAATATGAATGGACTCAGGTTGACTTAAATCTATCTCAAAAGGATAGCGGCTAAAATATTCATATTCACGTTTAAATTGCTGCATATGCACTAAGCTCACTCGCATGCGACTGATTCTTGATAAGGTTAAAACCAGCAATAAGGCATTGGCTACCCTAATGGTATCTATTTGTATTTGCTTATTTAAACCATCAGCTTCTATCAATTGATGACAGCTCTCAAACAACATACTCAATGTCTTCGTCATACGATAGTGAAAATCATAAAATTGCTCTAATAATGGGTCCTTATCTAAAAATAAGCACTCATTCACTAAGTTCGCATTCTCTTTTCTGAGTTGCAAAACCACTTTGATGAACCTTTGATGTTCGGCTTCAAAGGCTTGCGCTGCCCTCTTTTTGACTCTACAAAAATCATCTGCTTCCTGTTGACACTTCTTGCCCTCAACAAGGCTTTCACATGGCATAGCAATAAAAGCATCTATTACTTCAGTAGACAATTTAAATAGCAACTGCATATTGGTATTTAGCTGTTTACGATCGTCAATTGGCCAAATCATAAAAGTGAAAAAAAGCACGATACACACAGCTAAAACAATGCCTTGCCAAAGATTCAATATAGGAGGATGCGGTAAAAGCAATACGATAATATACAACATGAGCACAAATAAAGGAGGTATAAAAAACCGGCCTCCAAAGCGCCTAAGGTAAAACGCCACAAAAACTAAGACGATAAATACGCCATTACTCAACCAAGGGGCTTGATAAAATTGCAGTGCTAAACCACTGCTGACAATCATGGCCAGCGCCGAACAAATAATGGTTAAAAATTGCTGTTTCTTGTCTCGACCCACCCTCAGTATCGATAAAAAGCCTGCCACAAATGTTCCCAGTAATTGAGCGTTTTGGTCATATTCACCGAGAACAAACCAGGCACAGACGATAATCACTACTGTTTTGATGGATTGAATAAAGGCATTTTGTCTTTGAGACAACCAAAATGTCAGCACTTGTATTCTATTTTGCCTCAATAGATTAATCAAAATCCCCTCTCATTCTTTATTATTGACTTCTTAATAGACTGAATAGTCAATCCTCATTAAATATGCGAGCACAAATAGTCCATGATTAGCGGGTTCACCAAACTTGATTGCATTAATGGCGCCATATGTCCTCCATTAATTTCAATCTTAGTGACATGACGTAAATTGTCTTCAATGACTGCTACCACAGCTTTAGCTGAACTGCGACTTTGCTCACCTGTCATTAATAATACATTGGCAGAAATGCTATTAGCATACTCTTGTACCGTCTTAGGTTCATTAATAATAGCTTCAAAATCTAGAGCGACCTTAGGCATCATTGCAGCTAATCCTTGTTGAATTGGCTTAGGTAGAGCAGAAAAATACCCCTCACCATTCCAATAGTTGGTAAATAAGGCTGCGCCCTCATAATCGGTAATATTATCCATGTTCACTGCTAACTCAGAGACTTTCTGGCGCTGTGGGGCATTACCATCTAATAAATGAAAAGCCACAGGCTCAAAAATGCACAAGGCTTTTACTTGCTGCTTAAATGCATCAGCAAAACGAAGCGCTACCGCACCACCAAAAGAATGCCCAACAAGATAATACGGACCCGATAATGCCTTCTGCTGTAAAAATTGTTGGATCCGTTCTACTTCACATTTCAACGAATAAGGTGAAAGGATCCCTTCATTGGCGATACTACCATAACCTTGTAAGTCAACATTCACACAAGTAAAGCGTGGCGAAAGCTGTTTAATTAGGGGTTTCCATTGCTCTTTTGAACTCAAGGAGCTGTGCAATAAAATAACTACTGGGCCACTACCTGAAACTTCTATTCCTGTCGACATTAGCATTTTTCCATAAAGTAGATTTCAAATCTAACATCCTATATTTGTTAACGGCTGATCACTAGCGAAAAGTCATCATTTTCCACTTCAAAGACATGAGAAAGATAAATAGAAATATTGCAAATCGTATATCGTTAATGTACGATTAAACGATATTAAATAAAGGATTACTATCATGCCATCCATTATCATTCAGGAATTCTATCATCATAACTCTCATACTATAAGCTATATAGTCCATGATAAACAATCACTTGAGGCTATTGTAATAGATAGTGCTTTAGATTTTGATTTATCATCCAAAACAACACAAACTCACTTTGTCGATCAGCAAATTGATTACATACGGCAACATCATCTATCTGTAAAGTGGATAGCTGAAACCCATATACATGCCGACCACTTAACCGCTGCTCAATATATAAAAAGCCAGTTAGGTGGGGAAGTCATTATTGGTCAAGGAATCATCGACACGCAAAAAAAATTCAATCACCAATTACCTCCCTACAAAACTTCATTTGAACAAGCACACCAATTTGATCGACTGCTTCATGATAACGAACAGCTCACTATCGGTCAGACAACAATCACCGCACTAAGCACACCAGGACATACGCCCGATAGTATGACCTACTTAATCGAAAACAATGCTTTTATAGGCGATACACTCTTTATGCCAGACAGTGGCTCAGCCCGTTGTGATTTTTATGGTGGTTGTGCTAGTACGTTATTCACTAGCGTACAGCGTCTGTATTCTCTTCCGGATCAAACCAAACTATGGATGTGCCACGATTATCAACCCAATGGTCGCCCATTACATTATCAAACGAGTGTACAAGAAAGTAAGATGACCAACATACATATTCGCCATAACACCTTAAAAGATTATTTTATACCGTTGCGAGAAACAAGAGATGCCAGCTTAATACCGCCGAAACTGTTATATCCCGCCCTCCCTTTTAATATTCTTTCTGGCTTATGGCCTGTTGATAATAATATTTTTTCAACTCCCCCTTTTAACATATGTATTTCAAAGAGGTAATAATGGAACAACTCACTTTATTTAGCTCAATTGTTGGAGGGCTTATATTAGCGACATCCGCCCTTTTTCTACTGTTTTTTAACGGTAAAATAGCCGGTATATCCGGTATTTTATATGGCCTTACAAAAGTGCATTTATCGAAAGAATATTGGCAAGTTAGCTTTATTCTAGGCCTCATTGTCAGCCCATTCTTTTCCGCCATGTTGGGATTTCATTTACCCACACAAATTGACCTGAGTTGGGAAGCCATGTCGATAGGTGGCCTATTGGTCGGTCTAGGTACAAAACTCGGTTCGGGCTGCACCAGTGGTCATGGTATATGTGGTATTGGTCGCTTATCAATTCGCTCTATTATTGCCACCAGCATTTTTATGCTAACAGCGATGTTCACTGTCTTTCTATTAAAATTTGTGAGTTAATTTATGATCATATTAATTGCATTGCTTTGTGGCATTTTATTTGGATTAGGGCTCATCATTTCACAAATGGTGGATCCCAACAAAGTGCTTCATTTTTTAGATGTCACCGGAAATTGGGATCCTAGCTTAGCATTTGTCATGTTCTCAGCACTGGTTGTTTTTGTGCCCATTTATCATCTCATCATCAAGCATAAAACCAAACCTAAATTCACTCAAGCCTTTCATCTACCAAAAAAAGTTACTATCGATCTCCCTCTAATACTGGGTGCATCCGTTTTTGGTATTGGATGGGGAATATCTGGGATCTGTCCAGGACCTGCACTCGTTAACATCACAGGGGGGTCACCTAAAATATTGGTTTTTATAGTCATGATGCTCATTGGAATGCATATTCCCAAATATGCTAAGATGCTATTATCAAAATTCAGATATACATATAAATGACTTCCACCTTCTCAATCGAAGAACTAGAAAAAAATGCCTCTCAAGCCGAAGTGCTCATGAAGGCATTAAGCAGTAAATATCGGCTGATGATCCTTTGTTTGCTTCAAGAAAGTGAGTTATCGGTTTCAGCGCTCAATCAAAAGATCCCTATCGCTCAATCAACATTATCTCAACACTTAGCTTGGCTTCGCAGAGAAAAATATGTTGAAACACGACGTGATGCACAAACAATATACTATCAATTAAGTGATAAAAATATCATTAAGATTATAGATTTACTTCATGAAATATTCTGCGAGTAACAAGTATTACTCGCCGTTTAACGTAATAACTAGGGTTCTGGACGATGCATTTTCTCTATGCTCACACAGGTAAATACCTTGCCATATGCCCATGTTCAATGCGCCATTTGTCACAGGAATACTTTGACTCGAACCAATCAATATTGATTTGATGTGAGCAGGCATGTCATCTGGCCCCTCAAAAGTATGCTCATAATAAGGTGCATTTTCTGGCGCCAACACATTAAAGTGTTGCTCTAAATCGTGACGAACACTAGGGTCGGCATTTTCATTAAGACCAATTGATGCGGAAGTGTGTTTAATAAAAAGGTGTAACATACCGACATTAAGCTTTTTAATTTCTGGCACTTGCTGCACAATCTCGTCTGTAATGAGATGAAAACCCCTCTTTTGTGCTTGAACGCTAATTTCTTTTTGGATCCACATTTTCAACCTTCCTTCAATCGTAACCCATACCGTCACCACAGCATTTAATAAAAAAGCTACATTAGCAGCTTTTTTAAAATTGATTATACGATTAACTTTTACTACTGAAAAGAGACCTAACATTCGATAAAGTATCTACCCATGAGCGTACTTTTTGATAGCCAGTATCTTGACTATTTTGCGACTCCAGATCCTCCGCTTGCTTCTTCCCCAAAACCATCGAATGCTCATCTTGAACTATGACATGAGGATGACGCTGCTGAATTTCAAGAAACTCCTGCTCGCCAACACTGCTCATCGTCACTTTTTGGCTTTGCAATGGGTTATGAATATGGCTACGGGTATTTACTCCTAAAGCCCATTTTGTACCCGATTGGACTTCTTGATATACATCTATCGGTAAACCTTTCTCTCTATTAATCGCCGCTTCAAGATATGTTCCAGCCATACGATTACAATTCGCCTCCATGGCATTATCAGACGGTAACACAGAGTAAGCGACCATAGTCTGTGCTTTTAAGTCTTTTTTCTCGACTTCAGATAACACTGTTTGACCAGCTTTTGTCAGAATACTGGCTTTCGTTTGCTCTAACCCATTAAGCCCTAACTTTTCATCTAAATAATCCTGATAAATTCGCTGCTCGCGAGTGACTTCCTGCAGCGTTGTCAATTTAACAGCTTGCTGTTTCACCGAGCCTTTTCGATGCTCAAAATTATGTATATCTTCATTATAATCACGGCCTTTACGTGAGTCCGTATTATAGAAACCTGGCTGCTCATTACATTTAACGGCAACATACCCTAAACCTCTGCGATGAGATTCGGTCAATAAATCTTCATTATCCGTCTTTTTCAGCTCTGTTTTAATAGCCTCAACAAACCCATCAAGAAAAGCAAAACTTTCGCCTTTTAATGCAGAAATGGCTTTAAGGATCGGTGCCTCAAAAGGCACTTTTATTTTCGTTCCATCGCTGCTTTTCGTCACATATTTTGCTTTTGACAGCTCACTCATGAAGGTATCGTTAAGCTCGACTTTAGAACGAGTTAAATCATTTCTCTCACCATAAAGTCTCGCATGTTGAGTACCCGGTTCCCCCGTCATAATATAAGCATGTAATGGTGGTAGCAATTTACCAAAACAATGACTATGCGCAATATAAACGGGCACAGGTTCAACTAAACGACGAGCAGCATTCAATTCACTATCACATTGAGCTTTCTCTATTCCATGTTGACTAATAGATGGCTCGACTTGTACAAGCCCTTTTATCTGCTCATTAAAAGACTGAACTAATCTTTTTTTTAAGAACTCAGCGTGTTGTTTTTGAGTTGCACATTGATACTCATCAAGAGCTGGTCGGCTCCAACTACTGACAACTTCATGATTATCTGGATGGCCTTTAAAGTAACCTATTTGGTACTCAATTTGACCATTAGATCTATTAATCTGAGTATAATCATTCGATGTTAAAGCTGTTAATTTAGTAAACAGCTCTTTCTTCAATCCAACCATATCAGGCGTATTATCGTTACTCAACACATCCAGTTGTCTAATATACTCTTTCGCTTCAGCTCTGTGGGTACCACAAACAGTATCACACAACCAATCCCAGATTTTCTCAGTCTTCGTCATATTATTTATATGAGAAATTTCTGCTGCGCTAATGTAATTTTTATCCCAAGTATTATGGGTTACCTCTCCTCCCCCTAGCTGAATACCCGCCATTTTCCTGCCCTATGCCTAAATTAAAAGAAACCAAAACTTAATCGATTAAGTTTATAATTTCTTCCTAAAAACAAAGCAAACTGTCGTAAAATAACATTCTCTTTGTAAATTTAAAGAAAGTAATCCTAATTAAGAACTCAAGCATCACCTCAATTTTTAATACCATCTAACTCTCATTATTTTAAAACTGACTAGTAAAAAAATTCGATAATGAATTTACTACCGCTCTTAATCGGCTATAGCCAGTATCTTGACTATTTTGTAATTTAAGATCTTTCGCTTCTTTCTTACCCAAATCCATCGAATGCTCATCTAAAACTGTCGCATGTGGATGACGCTGCTGAATTTCAAAAAACTCCTGCTCGCCAATGCTATCCTTGGTCACTCTTTGGCTTTGCAATGGATTATGGATATGTCTTCGTGTATTGCCACCTAATGCCCATCGAGTACCTGATTTAACTTCTTGATAGACATCTATCGGCAAACCTTTATCTCTATTGATTGCCGCTTGAAAATAGGTTGCCGCAGTTCGATTACAATTCGACTCAAACGGGCTATTAGTAGGTAAAGCCGTATAAGCCACCATAGTGCGATCTTTCAATTTCTTCTTTTCTGACTCAGGTAACACTTCAGTACCATCTTCAACACGTATACTTGCCTTCGTTTGTTCCACCCCATTGAGTCCCAGTTTTTCATTGAGATAATCCTGATAAACCCGTTGTTCTCGAGTGACTTCTTGTAATGTCGTCAATTTAACAGGCTGTTGTTTAACTGGACCTTTTTGCTGCTCGAAGTAACGCATATCCTCGTTATGGGTAAAACCTTTGCGTGGATCCATATTGTAAAAGCCCTGTTGACCGTTACATTTTGCCGCAAGATAACCTAAACCAATGCGATGAGACTCTGTCAGTTTCATTTCTGCATCGAATTTATTCAGCTCTCTCTTAATGGCATCCACAAACCCATCTAAAAATGCGAAATTTCGCCCTTGATTTTTTAAACGTTCAACGGCCTGGATCAATTCGGGCTCAAAAGACAATTTCACTTTCTCATTCTTGTCATTTCTTGTGACATATTTCGCTTTTGATAACTCAGCGAGAAAAGCATCATTTAGCTCCACCTTCGAGCGAGTCATGTCATTTTTTTCGCCAAAAAGCAGCGCATTTTTCGAGCCCGGCTCTCCCGCCATAATATAGGCATGTAAAGGTGGGGATAACTCACTAGACGCATAACGATGAGCCATATAAACAGGCACAAGCCTAAGAGTAGGTTTGCCTTGGCTTTGTATCTGTACATCAAACGCTTTGACTAACCTGTCTTTTAACCCTTTCGCTTTAGATTCTTGCGCTGATAATTCATTACTATTAAGTTCAGGGCGAGTCCAAGTCTTGAGTAGCTGATGATCTTCAACATTACCTTTAAAATATCCTATTTGATATTTCAATTCTCCATTTGAGCGGTCAATATTAATATAGTCATTTGAGGTTAAGTTAGATAGCTTGAAGAAAAGCGCTCTTTTTTCACTGCTAGTTTCAGAAGGCGGTTTGTTTTCAAGTGCATCAAGTTGTCGAATATACTCCTTGGCCTCAGCTCTATGAGTTCCACAAACGGCATCACATAACCAATCCCATAGCTTTTCGCCTAGACGAACATTATTAACATGAGAAACCTCTTCTGCACTGATAAAATTTTTATTCCAGGTACTATGACTCTTGCTGCCAGCTCCTAGCTGAATACCTTCCATTTGACTGCCTTAGGTTTGCATTTGAATACATTTATTGGAAACTTAATGAAATATCCATTAAATAGCTTCCAGAATTGACTGAAATTATCGTAAAAAATACTTATCTACCCTAAAGTCGTATTCCCACCATCAGACTTAAACAGCATTTAGTTTAATGATCAGCCATCAATCTTCTATGCTTAAACAGCGATTAAATTCAAAAAGAAAAATAGGGAAAATGAATATGTTATATGGGGCATTAGTGCTATGGTTTTTTTTAACTTTACTTTCAATGGTATATGTTATTTGGGATCAGCTAACTAACACACCATCAATGAGGATTATGACTTTAGCTTGGGCGCTTATTATCTTATATACAGGCCCATTAGGACTATTTTTTTATTTTCTTTCTTGCCGTCAGCCGTTTAAAGGAAGTCATGATGAATTTATTAATGTGCATTGGAAGCAAGCGTTGGGCTCGATGATCCATTGTGTCGCTGGCGACGCTACTGCAATCATTATTATGGCCATTTTCTTAACGCTATTTTCCATTTCCAATGGACTTGAAATGATCATTGAGTACATCGCCGCTTATTTATTTGGCCTATTCATTTTTCAAGCCTTATTCATGCGCTCTATGTTTAATTCTTACAAAGAAGCAGTCAAGAATACGCTTTTTGCCGAAACGATTTCAATGAATTTTGTCATGTGTGGCATGCTGCCCACAATGTTTATTCTTGCACACCTTTTTCCTATCAGTACCGATCCATATACTCTCTTTTTCTGGGGAAGAATGAGTTTAGCCACTATCATCGCGGCGATTGTCGCTTACCCCGTCAATGCTTGGATGGTTAAAAAAGGCATTAAACATGGCATGATGTCTCGCACGCAAGACACTAACAATGCTCACAATCAACACCAAAGTAAAATGAGCCATGAAGTACAACATCAAAAACATGAGCAACATGAGCAGCATGAGCAGCATGAGCAGCATGAGCAGCATGAGCAGCATGAGCAGCATGAGCAGCATGAGCAACATGAGCAACATGAGCAGCATGAGCAAAACACTCATCACACCCACAAAATGAAAAACAAAGCATTATCGCTGAACCATCAAATTTCATTAGCAGTCCTAAGTTATGCGTTATTAATCATCGTGATTTGGCTGACTTCTTTTGTTATTCCAATCAAGTTTTAATAAAATAATGACGTCTGAAATATCACTGGATCATTAATATTCGCAAAAAGTAAATTCTATTCTTATGCTTAAAAAACTTGTCGTAACGGATCTATACCCGTGATACTTGAAGATGCAGGATTCAGCTGGAATGAAAAGCCTTTTAGGCAAGGCTTTGAACAGCGTGCTTAGTCATTCTAAGCTGATGTTCGATAACGCAGTATAAAAGGCCTTGCTTTTACATATAAAGAGGCCAGCCCGTTGGGAGTCTGTAAAATCACCTACATCGAAGTTGTATCACCTTAAAAGGCAATAAGCATTCTTGCAATAATACGCCTTGAATTAGGCACTTTTACAGGCTCTGAAAACATGCATCTTCAAGTATCACGGGTATAAGCCCATACTCAATCTACAAGATATCAACATCGCTTCAAGGAATGGATCATGACACAAAAGTTAAGCCCGCATTGGCATATATTATTTATTTTATCATTGCTTGTTTCTTTCATGTTTTTATCTTTGACCGAAGCACGAGCAGAAGAAGTACATTACCATTTAACGATCGCAAAAGGGCCTGTCAATGTGACAGGAAAAAACATTAATGCAATCACTATCAACGGTCAAATGCCTGGTCCAACGTTAACATTTACCGAAGGTGATATCGCTGTCATGAAAGTCACCAATACTTTACCCGTCCCTGCCACCATTCATTGGCACGGCTTACTGGTTCCAAATGCTGTTGATGGGGTTCCCTACGTCACCACCTTACCTGTATTACCCGGAAAAACTGAAATCTATCGCTTTCCTCTTATTCAGACAGGAACTTATTGGTATCATTCCCATTTTGGTTTACAAGAACAATACGGCCTCAAAGGTACTATCGTTATCCACCCCAAAGAATTAAAAGCAAATGCGCCAAGAGATGTTGTATTAAGCATAGGCGATTGGAATGATGAAATCCCCAGCCATAATCTGCGAAGCTTAAAACGAAATAGTCCTTATTTTGCGTTGAAAAAAAACCAAGTCCAGACAATAACGGGTGCAATCAAAAGTAACAGCTTCGGTAATTTAATTAAAAGAAATTTCTATAACGTCCTCGATGCAGATCTATCTGATGTCGGTTATGACACCTTTATGACCAATGGTAGCCCCCATTGGCAAGTCACAGGTAACCCCGGAGAACTCATACGTTTAAGAGTCACCAACACCAGTACATCATCTTACTTTTATTTAAACTATGCAGGAGGTCCACTGAAAGTTATTGCTGCTGATGGCCTCGATATTACGCCAACAAACCTTGAACGATTATTAATTGCGACAGCAGAAAGCTATGACTTTTTGGTCAAAGTACCGCAAAACGGGCAATATGAATTTCGAGCAACGTCTTTCGATGGTACGGGTTATACTTCCACTTGGATAGGCGATTTACATAGCCAACAACATCCTGCCACCGATATTCCACAGCCTGATATTTATCAGCTTAGTGTTGATATGACCAATGCAATGATCGCAATGAAAAGCATGCCCAAAGAGGACAGCGCAGCAGAAAAAATGCCTAAAATGGGCTCTCCTTCTGCAACAGATACAGGTATGCCGGCAAGCAAAATGCCCTCGATGAAAACAGAGGTACCAAAGAAAAACATGGAAAGCATGAATGGCATGATAAAAAATGAATTTACAGGAGGCACAATCGATAAACGGCCTGGTGCGCCTTATGGGAAGTTGCGCTCACCCAATAAAACAACACTGAACAAAAACCGTCCTTGGAGAGAAATAACACTGAATTTAACCGGTGATATGGATCGCTACCTGTGGACATTCAACGGTAAAACCTTAGCAGAAGATGCCCTCATAGCGATCAAAAAAGGTGAAAATGTTCGCTTTATCATGACCAATAAAACCATGATGCGCCATCCATTGCATCTTCACGGACATTTTTTCCGCGTCGTCACTGAGCAAGGCGAATATTCCACTCTCAAACATACTGTTGATGTGGCTCCCATGCAAACTACGGTTATTGAGTTTGCCGCCAATGAGGAAAAAGACTGGTTTTTCCACTGCCATAATCTCTACCACATGGTGTCAGGTATGGAACGTATCGTACATTATGAAGGGACTGAAGTGGCTCCAGAAGTGATGGCACAGCGAGAAAAGGCCTATGAAGACCCTTGGTATACATGGACAGATGCAGGCTTTTTTAGCCAAATGACCGAAGGGGTCCTAATGACGAGCAATTCACGCAATAATGTGGCCCTTAATTGGCAATACAATTGGAATGATCAATATGATGTCAGCTTAGGTTACTATCGTTATTTTAATCGCTTCTTTTCTTTGTATGCTGGATTTAATACCGATACAGACATGGATCCTCATCGAAATAGAGGAGTGCTCGGTTTTTATTATTTACTGCCTTTTGACATTGATAGCTTAAATTGGGTCGATCATAGGGGCAATCTACGCACTCAGCTCAGCAAACCTTTCCAAATTACAGACCGACTTAGCTTAACTACCGAGTTTGAATATGATTCCTATGCATATACTAGTTGGGGAGTCGGGTTAAACTATTGGTTGACTCGTCGAGTCAGTTTTACGGTTAATTATGACTCTGATTATTACGGTGGCGCGGGTATTTCTGTTCGGTTTTAAGCGCTTTTCTTGTTCGGTATAAACGCATTATCACGGTTATACCGAATCACATTCTCTTAGGTTAATACCATCACTTTATATTGTGAAGGCACAAGTGTTACACCGACACAGTTAGGAGACGTGCCATTTTGTGCGGTCGTACTCGTTAATCTCTGCACAGGCATGCCTCCAACCATAACAGCTGTGCTTCCCAACGTAAAACTCGTCGGCCCCATCATCTGACCTGATGCCACGCCGCCCAATGCCCCAGTGCTGTCTCCAGTACTTAAGGTAATACTGGATGTTTGCGTTATTGAAGGGCCACCATCAATTAACACTGTGGTGACCGCTGTTGATGGATCGCACATGGTCCCTTCTGATACATTAGGATACGGAATCGCCGAGGTCACTGTCCCCACTAAGGTATAACAAGTATCAGGGTAAGCATAATTCGTCCCACCAAGTGTTGTATTCGCGTACATAACCACCTCACAGATTAACAAGAAAAATCTCTGTAGCATTTCGCGAACATAGGCAAACTTGCTGCCAATATTGATTCATTCCAAAGCCACGAATGAACCTTATCACTCGTGAACTCATCAGGATTTCAAGAAATGAAAAGAAGCGAAAATATAAGAGATGAAATGTCGCTTACCTCAAGCCCGCTCATCTTTTGGTGATCCCATTACCACATAAGTCGTTATTTCATTCACTTGCGGTAAGGTTCCTAAGGTTTCCGTATGAAACACCTTATAAGCCGCTAAATCTTGTGTTTCAACTCGCAATAAATATTCATATGAACCAGTAATATTATGACATTCCCTCACCTCAACGGATCGCGTAATCGCGACTTCAAACGCTTGTTGAGCCGCTTTACTATGGTCGCTTAACCCAACCGCAATATAAGCAATGCACCCAATACCTAAAGCCGATTGATCCAATACTGCTTTATAGCCCGTAATCACCCCTAAGCGCTCAAGTTCCTGTACGCGCCTCAAACAAGC
Source organism: uncultured Shewanella sp. (assembly GCF_947491715.1). Classification (GTDB taxonomy): domain Bacteria; phylum Pseudomonadota; class Gammaproteobacteria; order Enterobacterales; family Shewanellaceae; genus Shewanella. The sequence goes on from NZ_CANLKR010000007.1 coordinate 101,409, forward strand.
CGACGGTGACAACCCTACTCTATCTGCCAGTTCAGTATTGCTCACTCGTCCATCTGATTTAAGCTCTTGCAATATTCTTGTGTTAATACGATCAAAATTAGCCATAAGTTGCACAACTACCCATTAATAAGACCATAAAGCAAGATAACACCTCTAATTAAAAATTATAATTGCAATATCATTAAGAGCTGTAAAAAAGAGATCATATGGATTACCACCTTATCAGTGCACTCATTACTTTTGCCTTCGTTTCAACAATTACACCTGGGCCGAACAACATCATGCTAGCATCTTCAGGGGCTAACTTTGGCTTTCAACGCACGATCCCTCATATGCTAGGTATTGGGCTAGGTTTCAGTTTTATGGTGTTTTTAGTCGGCATAGGACTCATACAAATTTTTGATTTGTATCCAGTGAGTTATTCAATATTAAAAACGGTTAGCATTGTTTATTTGATCTTTTTAGCCTATAAAATAGCCACAACATCATCTAGCAAGGAGACTCAGCACCAGAGTCAGCCGCTCTCATTTATGCAAGCTGCTAGCTTTCAATGGGTTAACCCTAAGGCCTGGACAATGGCACTCACGGCAATGAGTGCTTATACTCCTTCACATAGCATTCAAGCTATTTTTCTCTGCGCCATTATTTTTGCACTCGTGAATTTGCCTTCTGTGAGCTTTTGGACAATATTAGGACAACAATCTCGCCAAATATTATCCAATCCCAAACGATTACGTGCTTTTAATATTCTCATGGCTGGGTTACTCATTATCTCTATTTATCCGTTACTTTTTGAATGATACCTACAAAAATCAGTCTCCAGCAAAACTATTTGTCTTAAATAACAAAAGTGTCCATACTGGTTTAAGGATAAAAAACAAGCAAACAAAAATAGCAAACGGAGTTGAGTGCTGATGAAAAGTCCTATAGAAATGCTCGAACACTGGGTCGCTACCCAAGGGGATCAAGTCTACTTAAAGCAACCCATAAACGGTCAATATAAAGAATTTACTTGGAAAGATGTTTATCGCCAAGTACAACAACTCGCTGGAGGATTACGTCACCTAGGCCTAATCCCTGGTGACAAAGTCGCCATTTTATCAAAAAACTGTGCAGAATGGTTTATCACCGATCTCACACTAATGTATGCAGGCTATATTAGTGTTCCTATTTACCCCACTGCCAATGCAGATACAATACGCTATACATTAGAACACAGTGACACTAAAGCCATTATTGTTGGTAAACTCGATAATTGGCCAGAGCAAGAAAAGGGGATCAGTGGGGATATGCTCAGACTGGCGATGCCTTATGAAACCATGCCAGCACAGTATCAATGGGATCAATTATTATCGTTAAGTCAACCTTTAACTGATATTCCACTTCCATCACTTGATGCCATAATGAGTATCGTGTATACCTCTGGATCGACGGGCAAACCTAAAGGTGTTATCCACCATTTTTCTAGCTATTCATGGACAGCCGAAGCGGCAATCAAAAAAGTCAAACTCAGTCCTGATGATAGGATCATGTCTTACCTTCCATTAGCTCATATTACCGAGCGAGTCGTTATTGAAGGTGGCTCAATTTACTCTGGTGTTAGCGTCGCCTTTGTTGAAAATCTGGATACCTTTGTTGACGATGTTAAAAGAGCGGCTCCAACCTTATTCTTTTCTGTGCCCCGATTATGGAGCCTATTCCAAAAAAATATCATCGATAAAATCGGCGCAAGTAAACTCAATTTACTCTTAAAAATCCCCCTGATCCGCACCCTAATCAAAAATAAAATTAAAGCAGGTTTAGGCTTCAGTCAATGTAAAATTTTTGCCTCAGGCTCAGCCCCAATCCCTCCTTCACTCATCACTTGGTATCACAATATTGACATTGATATCTGTGAAGGATGGGGAATGACCGAAAACAGCGTCTTCTCCTTGGTCCATATTCCCTTTAATCCCGCTAAAATTGGCAGTGTCGGTAAACCTGTTGAAGGTTGCGATATTAAACAAAGTGAAATAGGAGAGCTTCTCGTTAAAAGCCCTGGACTCATGCAAGGCTATTATAAAAATGACGAATTAACCCAAGCTAGTTTTACCGATGATGGTTACTATCTCACCGGAGACTTGTGCACCATAGATGATGAAGGCTACGTCTTTATTACGGGTCGAGTGAAAGATAACTTTAAAACGTCAAAAGGCAAATATGTCGCACCGGTCCCTATTGAAACCAAACTCGCTAAAGATCTTCATGTGGAACAAATTTGTGTCGTAGGCTCAGGCTTACCTCACCCTATAGCCTTAGTCCAACTGTCTGAAGGGGCTAATTTACAACACCGAGAAGAAGTGCGCACTTCGTTAAAAGAAACATTAGATAACGTCAACATTCATTTAGAATCTCATGAGAAAGTCGATGCGATTATTATCACAGATGCAGTGTGGAGTGTGGAAAATGACATCTTAACACCCACACTCAAAATTAAACGCCATATATTGGAAGCCCGTTATATTGATCGCCTCGAAGATTTGCGAGGCGGTCAAATACGTTGGGAAAATGAGCTTTAATATTACAATTAGTAATATTTAGCTAACAATAAAAAACACGCGAGACAGCGTGTTTTTTATTTCATCTAATCATGATCTTAACTTAACTAGCATTCATGAGGAAGGTAAAATATCCAGCCAATATCATTAAACCCATTGCTATGTCCGTTTAAGCCTTTATTCTTGCTGTTCAATAATCACTTTAAATTCAATACCAATGCTGATCACTCTTTCTCTACTTGCAGGCTTTCTTATTTTAACCTTAGGTGCTGAAGCACTCGTAAGAGGAGCCAGCGCAATAGCATTACGCTTAGGTGTCGCTCCTTTAATCATTGGTTTAACCATTGTCGCCTTTGGCACCAGTGCCCCTGAATTAGCTGTGAGCTTAAAAGCTGCACTCGCAGGTAATAGTGGTTTAGCACTGGGGAATGTCATTGGCTCTAACATTGCCAATATTGGCCTTATCCTCGCCATCACCGCTCTTATAAAGCCTATTAGAGTGGAATCACAGATGGTCAAACGAGATATCCCTCTGATGATCATGGCTTCCATGCTATTTTGGTGGTTATTGCATGATGGAGAGCTCAGCCTATGGGATGGGACTTTATTAGCTTCACTCTTAAGTATTTACCTTGGATACAGCTATATCAGTTCTCGCAAAGAAAACGCATTGTGTGACAATAACGAACTTATCAATCAACGACCTCAACATGTTTTGTTATCCCTTTTTTTCGTTTGCATTGGTATCGCTATGTTGGTGGGGGGTGGCATTCTTTTTGTTGACGGTGCCATTACGTTAGCTAAGCAATTCGGCATAAGTGAAATTGTTATCGGTCTTACCATCGTCGCCATTGGCACCAGTATGCCAGAATTAGTGACATCTGTTGTGGCCGCCAGAAGAGGCCATAGCGACATCGCCATTGGTAATGTTGTTGGTTCCAATATCTTTAATATTCTGGGTATTTTAGGGGTGACAGCCATCATTCATCCCATCAGTGCTGAAGGCATGAAAACCATTGATTTTAGCGTGATGTTAATGCTAGCAGTCATGACTTTACCGTTTGCATGGACGGGATATCGTATTGGCCGGCGAGAAGGTATTTTACTATTAATCGGTTACTTATGTTATGTCAGCTATTTAGTCAGTCAGGTATAAATAAACTTAAACCTATATTTTATAGGCTTAAAACGATCTAAGATTGCCAACGACAATTTATCTGATAGTATATGTATAAATTTACAGTGGTTGGAAACGCACAGTTTGCAAAAATTAGATCTTACCCCAATTACAGATCTGAAAGGCGTTGCCACAAAAATGGCACAACGTCTAGACAAACTCAATATTAAAACGGTACAAGATCTGTTATTTCACCTCCCGCTGCGTTATGAAGATCGTACCCAAATTTACCCCATCGGGAGTTTATACCCTGGCACTTATGGCACAATCGAAGCCACTATCATTTCAAGCCAAGTTATTCATGGTCGAAAACGCATGCTCACTTGCCTTGTTCAAGATGAAACCAGCCAATTATTACTGCGTTTTTTTAATTTTTCCGCCTCACAGCGCAGTAGTCTCACAGCAGGCATGACCCTACGGGCATACGGTGAAATTCGACGAGGAAAACATCAAGTCGAAATGGTTCACCCCGACTATAAGGTGCTGCTAGACGGTCAATCTCTGCCACAAAGTCAAGTCTTAACCCCTGTTTATCCGACCACTGAAGGACTCAAACAAAACAGCTTATTCAAACTCACGGAGCAAGCCCTTAACTTACTCAGTAAAGGGGCCTTACCGGAATTACTACCTGCACACCTTAGACCTAACAATTTAAGTTTAGAGCAAGCAATACACATTTTACATCGACCCAATAATGATGTTTCAATCCATGAACTAGAGCAAGGCACCCATCCGGCGCAACAAAGACTGATACAAGAAGAATTGTTAGCCCATAATCTCAGTATGCTACGCCTACGACAAAGCGCCAATAAAGACAGCGCTGTTACAATGCCTCCAACCCAACAACTGACCCGTCCTTTTTTAGCTTCTTTGTCTTTTAGCCCAACGGGTGCACAGCAAAGGGTTGTTAATGACATAAAGCAAGATCTACTCAAAGCACACCCTATGATGCGTTTAGTGCAAGGAGATGTCGGTTCAGGTAAAACCTTAGTGGCCGCACTCGCCGCCTTGCAAGCCATTGAGAGCGGCTATCAAGTGGCAATGATGGCTCCCACAGAGTTACTCGCCGAGCAGCACGCTGCCAACTTTAGTGCTTGGTTTACGCCTCTTGGCCTAACAGTCGGTTGGTTAGCTGGAAAATTAAAAGGCAAAGCAAGAGCCCAATCTTTAGCGGATATTGCTTCAGGTGAAGCCAATATGATTATTGGCACCCATGCTATTTTTCAAGAACAAGTCACCTTTAATAAACTTGCACTTATTATTATTGATGAACAACATCGATTTGGTGTTCATCAACGCTTGGGACTAAGAGAGAAAGGGATAAGCCAAGGCTTTCATCCTCATCAATTAATCATGACAGCCACCCCCATTCCTCGTACGCTCGCCATGACGGCTTATGCTGATTTAGATACCTCGATTATTGATGAATTACCCCCAGGCCGAACACCTGTGACCACAGTAGCCATTGCAGAGCAACGCCGAAACGAGGTCATTAATCGAGTGAAACAAGCTGCACTCCATGACAAACGGCAAGCGTACTGGGTGTGTACACTCATTGAAGAATCTGAAGTATTGGAATGTCAAGCTGCTGAAGATACTGCCGAAGAACTTAAACTGGCTTTACCGGATCTCAAAATTGGTCTGATCCATGGACGCATGAAATCGATTGAAAAACAACAAATTATGGACGATTTTAAACAAGGTCACCTTAATTTATTAGTCGCCACAACCGTCATTGAAGTCGGTGTTGATGTGCCTAATGCCAGTTTGATGATCATTGAAAACCCAGAGCGATTAGGCCTTGCTCAGTTACATCAATTACGAGGCCGAGTCGGCCGTGGTGCTATCGCAAGCCACTGTGTATTGCTTTACAAGCCCCCATTATCTCACACTGCAACCAAACGATTAGGTGTATTAAGGCGAAGTAATGACGGTTTTGTGATAGCACAGCAAGATCTCGAAATTAGAGGTCCAGGCGAAGTATTAGGCACAAAACAGACTGGCATTGCTGATATGAAAATCGCTGATCTCATGAGAGATCAGGCACTCATTCCACATATTCAAAAATTAGCCCAACATGTAATGGATCAATCACCCGATAATGTTGATAATATCATTACAAGGTGGCTTGGCGAAAGAGAACAATTTGTACAAGCCTGATTAAGGGTTAACCAACTAAGATCTACACTGTAAAATCGTTTAACCGGATTCATTTGCTAAGTGGACTTGAAATGATAAAAGTTCAAAAATTAAACATCTTTAATTAAGATGACTTTAGCAAGGATTACCTGTTAATTTGACCATGAACGTATCGGAAAATATTCACCCGAGTAGCAGAGGAATGTAAATGAAAGCCAACCAAGAAGATAGGGCCACTCAAAAGAGAAAAACCTCTGGCTCTAACCCAATCATTATGTTTGTTATCATCATTATCCTCATCGCTGGAGGGGCATATTTCTATTTCAACCAACAAGAAGATAATGTTGAAAGTATGCCTGATGATACTATGAGCCAAGCTGTTTCAACACCGGATGAGCCTTTAGACACGGTGGCAAAAGTGCCTGAAACATCCACGACAATAATGAACAGTGAAGAGCCAACCACAAAGGTTGAACCACAAGCCTCTGAAGAACCTGAGACGCTTCCGCCGTTAAATGATAGCGATAAATTTGCCTACAAGAAAGCCGTCGACATTGCCGATGGTATGGCTATTCAACCCATATTAAATGATAAAAATTTAGTGCGTCAGTTTGTGGTTTTTGTTGATAACCTTTCAGAAGGTGAATTGGCTCGTAATGCGAGTCCCATAAAAGGACCCACCGAAAAATTTACCGTATCAGACGTTAGTAACAAAACCTATATCAACCCTGATAGCTATCATAGATATGATATTTATGCCGACTTTCTAAGTGGACTCAATGAGAAACAACTGCTTATCACTTACAAACAAATGAGCCCATTGTTTAACGAAGCTTTAGCCGAACTTGGCTATAATGACACGCACTTTGACAACCGTATGTTAAAGGCTATCGATCTCATGCTTGCAACCCCAATCATTAATACCCCTATAGAAGTCAATGGAGTCAGTGTTAATTATAAATTTGTCGACCCTAAGCTAGAAGCATTAGCAGGCCCACAAAAACTTCTTATTCGTATGGGACCTGATAACGCTAGAAAAGTCAAAGCCGCTTTACGTCGTCTCGAAACGCAATTAAAGCAGCCAGATTAAAATTAACATTAAATATTATTATTATTAACCAATAACAATATCCCCGCTATGGGGATATGTGCTACCATACTTGTCGATAAAAATAATAAATAGCTAACATCGACTAGCATCAATTCGAATTTTCTATCTTCGACAGTTATTAGTAAGTTCAGTCGATGTAGAAAATTGAGTAAAACAGGCACAGAGCACCGATGCGGTTAACATTTGACATTATTTCTTGGGGAGCGTGGTCTCCCTTGTATCAAGAAGCCTTGGATTGGCAACACTGGCAAGCGCCCACAACCGCGTTGCCCAATTCAGCACAACCGCCAAAACTGCTGCAAATTCCCGCTATTCAACGTAGACGACTCAGCCCATTAACAAAAATTATGTTGGCAGCGGCCTTTCAAGCCGATCCTCCAGCTCAATGCCGCAGCATATTCTCATCGCAACATGGTGAAATCAATCGCACTATGTCATTGCTTAATGATATTACAGATTCACAACCGCTTTCTCCAACCAGTTTCAGCCAATCTGTACATAACACTGCCAGTGGCATTTTCAATATATTAACGGAAAATCTTAGCGCTTCTACGGCTATTGCCGCAGGTACAGACTCATTCCCACAAGCATTCATTGAAGCCTATGGCCAGCTAGATGAAAAGCCTGATCCCCTATTACTGGTTTATGGTGATGAACCCGTACCATCGATTTTTCAAATCTTTAATACTCAACCTGAATGGCCCATCGCCATGGCATTTGTACTCACAAAGCAATCAGTCAATTTAGCTTTACCTAAGCTTTCAATTGATATTAATTGCACACAAGGCACAGCGAAGACATTGCATTACGGTGAAATACTTCAGGCTTTAGCCTGTAAAAAATCACTTTCAGGCCGCATTAACAATCAATTCTGGAGCCTGAATTTTGACTAATTTTACCCCCGCTCCTAAGCTCACTGGACTTGCCTATATTCCAAGGTGGATCGGCGGAGTCGCCTGTTATATCGTATTCGGCTTGGGTGGACTATTCAGCTCCTTAACCTTGCTCCCTTTACTTAAATTTTGGCCAGGCTCTCACGCTCAAAAAATTAAGCGTGTAAGAAAAGCCGTTCATATCATGTTCAAAGGCATGGTCGCGATGCTTACCGCCGCAGGCGTTATTAAAGTCAGCACCGAAAATGCCTATTTATTGCGCAACATGAAAGGCAAAATCATCATAGCAAACCACCCAACGCTGGTCGATGTGGTGGTGATGATAAGCTTAATCCCCAATGCGGGGTGCATTGTCAAACAAGCCTTATGGCGAAATGTCTTCCTACGCGGGGTCGTTTCAAGTGCTGGCTATATCCCTAATAGAGGCGCAGATTTATTACTTAAGGATTGCAAATCTGAATTGGAAACAGGCACTAATCTGATTATTTTCCCTGAGGGCACCCGTACACAAATCGGTGAAACAATAAACCAATTTGCAAGAGGTGCGGCCAATATTACCCTCCGCACTCATACAGAATTGATCCCAATAGTATTACGTACTAATGCAACTGGTCTCAGTAAGCAACAACCGTGGTATCATATTCCCGCACGCACGATTGGGATGCGAGTCGAAATAGGCGATCCCCGCTCTTACAATGAATACATCTCTACCGGCAGTGTGGATACGAGTTTAAATGCAAAAAAAGCGCGGCAAATGACTCGAGATTTAGAACATTATTATAAACAACAATTAGATATAACTCATGAAATTACATAATGAAATAAAGAAATTGATAATCGAAAGCCTCGACTTAGAAGACGTGAGCATTGACGATATTGATTCTGACGCTCCCCTATTTGGTGACGGATTAGGATTAGACTCTATCGATGCACTAGAGCTCGGATTAGCCATAAAAAAACAATTTGATATCAAAATCGATGCTAATTCAGACGAAACCAAACAACACTTTTATAGTGTCAGCAACCTTGCCAAATTCATTGAGGCGCAATAAGTACTGGAAGTAACATGAAAAACCGTGAGCAAATACTTGAAACTTTGACTAAGATTTTAGTAGAAGAATTTGAAATTAACGAAAATGATATCACATTAAGTGCATCACTATACGATGAGTTAGATCTAGACAGTATTGATGCGGTGGATCTTGTCATCAAATTACAGCAGATCACTGGGAAAAAGATCCACCCAGATACATTTAAGGCGGTTCGCACCGTTGAAGATGTTGTTGATGCTATTGAAGCACTCGTTGCCAGTTAATGACATTTTTTTTACAAATAGCCACCACAATTGTGGTGCTATGTTACCCAATCGCCGTTTATTTGGGGCTAAATTATTTACCCCAAGGCAGCATTGCGTTGCTACTTTGTAGCTTGTTATTATTAAGACTCTTTATTAATAAACAAAAGCTCAAATCGTTAATGCTCCCCATATTAGCGGGCATTGTGTTAACGATGAGCAGCTATATTGCAAAAGTCAATGACTGGTTACTGTATTACCCTGTCGTTATCAGTACTTGCATGCTGTTATTATTTGCGCATTCTTTGAGATGGGGGCCAAGCATCATTGAACGGTTAGCAAGATTGAAAGAACCAGATTTACCTGAAAGTGCTGTACCTTATCTTAATAAAGTCACGTTAATCTGGTGCATTTTTTTCATTGTTAATGGTGCCATAGCTTTCTATACAGCCCAATTTTCAAGTCTTTCTACTTGGACCCTTTATAACGGTCTTATTTCTTATTTGTTGATGGGCACTCTTTTTACTGGTGAATGGTTATACCGCACACTTTGGTTGAAAAAACGATGATAAATATTCTGACTTCTTGGTTGACATTAGGCCCCATTGAGCAACAACTCATTAGTTTTAATCATCATAATATTCTTACAGGAGAATGTTTTAGCCATCAAGTCGCCTTCTTCCATCAACAACTGATTGAAAGCCAGCATGAAAAGTGGCTGTTATCTTGCGATAACAGTGAATTATTTGCGATTGGATTATGCGCAGCATTAATTGCAGGAAAAGAGATTATTCTTCCTTCAAGCATACAACCTGCCAACTTGTTGGCGTTAAATAACCAATTTGATGCCATATTATCTGATAAAGCATTAGCCCCCCAAAAAACCTTTATACTATTGGAAAAAGTGACTGATGCACCAAGATTTCCTTGGCCAAAATCGGCAAACTGGGGCAGCTTCACTCTGTTTACTTCGGGCAGTAGCGGACAACCAAAAGCCGTAAAGAAAACCTTAGCTCAACTTGACTTTGAAGTATCCACCCTAGAATCCACTTTTGCTCAACATCTACCGCAATGCAGCATTATTTCAACCGTCTCCCATCAACATATTTATGGTTTATTATTTAAGATTCTTTGGCCACTGGCTAGCCGTAGACCTTTTTTAAGTGACCTGATTGAATACCCTGAAACATTGAGCTATTACAGTCATTTATTTTCTCAGCTATGTTTAATTAGCAGTCCAGCACACTTATCTCGCTTACCCGCGTCTTTAGACTATCAGCCCCAAATGCGTGCCCCCAGCTTAGTATTCAGTTCTGGTGGCCCGTTAAGCTATGAGGCAGCTCAAGGTATTAAGCAGTGTTATTCAACGTTACCAATAGAAATCTTTGGCAGTACAGAAACGGGTGGTATCGCTTACCGTCGTCAATATAAAGAACAACAAACATGGAAAACTTTTACCCCCATTCACATCAAACAAGATGAAAATGACGGTGCACTATGGCTTAAGTCTCCTTATATTGAACATGACAATTGGATGAAATGTAACGATAAAATAAAAATCATTGAAAATAATGAGTTTATTCTTCAAGGGCGACTCGATCGTATTGTAAAAATTGAAGAAAAGCGACTTTCACTGGTTGAAATGGAAACCCTGCTGCATACCCATCCTATGATAAACTTAGCAAGGCTATTAGTTATTGAGCAGCCAAAAACACAATTAGCTGCCGTAATAGAATTATCCGAGTCAGGTAAAAAGTACCTAAAAGCAAAGGGAAAACTCAGCCTCAACAATATTTTTAAATCTTACCTATTAACACAATTTGAAAGAGTCATTTTACCAAAACGTTGGCGCTATCCAGAAAAAATGCCCGTTAATACGCAAGGTAAGCAAGTGCAATCTCAACTATTGGCATTATTTACTCATGATTAAATCTCAATTGCCTCACATTATAAGCCATAGTCTCAATGATACCTTTGCAACATGGCGCCTGCACATCGATGAAAAATCCCCCTATTTTAATGGCCATTTTAATAATCAACCCATTTTACCTGGCGTCACTCAACTTGACTGGGCTATTCGATTAGGCTGTGAACATTTTCATTACCCAACATATGCAACGACATTAGAAGTGCTAAAATTTCAGCATTTTATATTGCCGGGCGTAGAAGTTGACTTAAATATCACCCTCGATGCCAAAAAGCACAAACTCAGTTTTGTTTATAGCGATCAGCAAACACGCTTCTCATCTGGGCGCATTATCATATCAACCCAAGACCCTCTTACAGCGAGTTAATATGCATGCAGTTAGCATTTGTGATCCCCAACTATAATCATACAGCCGCCATCAGTGAAACCTTAGCCAACCTTGCTGTTTTTAAGCGTGATTGCTATCTTGTTGATGATGGAAGCAATGATGAAACACGCTATCTATTACAACAACTTGCCAAACAATATCACTGGGTCCATTTATTACATCACCCATACAATAGAGGGAAAGGCGCAGCTGTCATCACAGGGCTTAGAGCAGCTTATGAAGACGGATTTACTCATGCATTACAGATTGATGCCGATGGTCAACATGACTTAAACGATATCCCCACTTTTATTGATACCGCTCAACAGGCTCCACATGCTGTAATATCTGGGCAGCCCCAGTATGATGACTCCATTCCAAAAGGCCGTTTATATGGACGCTATCTCACCCACTTTTGGGTTTGGGTAGAAACCTTAAGCCTGAATATAAAAGATGCAATGTGCGGTTTTCGTGTTTATCCATTACAAGCAACTGAATCTTTATTTTTAAGCCAATCGTTGGGCGAGCGAATGGACTTTGATATTGAGATCTTAGTCAAGCTTCATTGGCAAGGAATTGAAGTAAAACATATTCCAACGCGAGTCATTTACCCTGAAGAAGGCAGTAGTCACTTTCAAGCCTTTAGAGACAATGTGCGTATTTCAGCTCTGCACACTCGCCTTTTTTTTGGTATGCTAAAACGCTTACCATCTCGATTACACAAAACAACCCCCATTAACGCAAATAAAATCAAAAAATCCAACTCAAAACATTGGTCTTCTGTGGGAGAACGAGGCAGCTACTGGGGCATAAAGCTGTTAGCGCTCTGCTACCGTTATGGGGGACATTGGCTTTGCCGCGCGATTATGTACCCAGTGATTTTATATTTTTTTATCACAGGAAAAACGGCAAGACAGGCTTCAATAGACTTTTTACAACAAGTCAAACTTGCCTATCCTGACAATAGCAAACTGCCCTCTACACCTGGTTGGTTAGAAAGCCTACAACATTTCTTTAGTTTCGGCCATGCTGCCCTCGACCGTTTGGATGCTTGGTGCGATCGCATTCCCCCCGAAAAAATTGACTTTCCAGAGAGTGATGTACTGGCAACCCATATGGCACAAGGACAAGGCGCAGTATTATTAGTGTCTCATTTAGGTAACTTAGAATTATGCCGCGCCATATCGGTCACCCATCGTAATGCAAAAGTTAATGTGATGGTAATGACACAGCATGCTGAAAACTTCAATAATATCCTAAAGCAGTTAAATCCAAGTAGTGCTCTGAATCTTATTCAAGTAACCGAGCTTGGCCCTAGCACTTCTATTTTATTACAAGAAAAAATTGAAGCTGGTGAGTTAGTGGTCATTGCAGGGGATAGAACGTCTCTAGGCAGTGAGGGGCGAGTGATTTACACCCCGTTTATGCAAAAACAAGCCCCTTTTCCTTCTGGGCCTTTTGTGTTAGCAGGGCTGCTCGATTGCCCTATATACACTATGTTCTGTTTAAAAGAACATGATCGATATCACGTGCATATCACGCCTTTTAACACAAAATTAAAAGGACCAAGAAAAGAGAGAACTGTCAGGCTACAGCAAGCAGTCAATGAATATAGTCAACTTTTAGAAAACCATGCAAAGCGACAGCCGCTGCAATGGTTTAACTTTTATGATTTTTGGCGTAACGATAATCAGACTCAACGTCGCTCATCCAGCAAGAGTCAAGTTAATGAGAATAGGACCAGCAGTAAATGACACAAGCCACACACACAAACGAGACTCAAACCATTATTCGTTTTGGTCGCAAAAACCTATCTCTTGAAGATGTTGTCGCCATTGCTAAAGGCGCTAAAATTGAGCTCAACAATAGTCATGAGTACCAAGCCTATATACAGCAAGGTGCAGACTTTATTGATAACTTACTCAGTGAAGAAGGCGTCATCTATGGTGTTACAACAGGATATGGCGACTCTTGTACTGTCAAAGTCGGTTTAGATTTAGTCGATGAACTGCCCCTTCACTTAACCCGCTTTCATGGGTGTGGTTTAGGTAAAACCCTTTCAGAAATGCAAGCAAGAGCCGTTATGGCTTGTCGGTTAAGTTCTCTGGCATATGGAAAATCAGGCGTCAGTTATGCATTATTGAAGCGCATTGAACTACTGCTTAATCTCAACATCATTCCGGTCATTCCAGAAGAAGGGTCTGTGGGCGCCAGTGGCGACCTCACGCCGCTGTCTTATTTAGCCGCGGTATTGGTCGGTGAAAGAGAGGTCATTTATCAAGGTGTCAAACAGTCTACTGCTGAGGTCTATGCCAAACTGGATATCATTCCTTTAACCCTTCGCCCTAAAGAAGGTTTGGCCTTAATGAATGGCACCGCTGTCATGACTGCGCTCGCATGCTTGGCCTTTGATAGAGCACAGTATATGGCCAAGTTATCCAGTCGAATTACCGCCATGGCCTCTTTAACCTTGAAAGGTAACTCCAATCATTTTGATGAGATCCTATTTGCTGCCAAACCCCACCCAGGACAAAATCAAATTGCAGCTTGGATCCGTGAAGATCTCAATCATCATGAACACCCCCGTAATTCCGATCGCTTGCAAGACAGGTACTCCATCCGCTGTGCTCCCCATGTCATTGGTGTTTTACAAGATGCCTTGCCCTTTATGCGTCAGTTTATCGAAACGGAACTAAACAGTGCCAATGATAACCCCATCATTGATGCTGAAGGTGAACATGTGCTTCATGGGGGACATTTCTACGGTGGGCATATCGCTTTTGCAATGGATGCATTAAAAAATGCGGTAGCCAATGTTGCCGATCTTATCGATAGACAAATGGCATTAGTCATGGACCCTAAATTTAATAATGGCTTACCCGCAAATTTATCGGGCTCAACAGGCCCACGTAGTGTCATTAACCATGGGTTTAAAGCTGTACAAATTGGTGTATCAGCATGGACAGCCGAAGCCTTAAAGCAAACCATGCCAGCCAGCGTTTTTTCTCGCTCCACAGAGTGTCATAACCAAGATAAAGTCAGTATGGGCACCATTGCTGCTCGAGATTGTTTACGTGTCTTGCAACTCACAGAGCAGGTGGCAGCTGCGGCACTATTGGCCATGTCACAAGGCATTAATTTACGCATTAGAAATCAAGAGATCGACACACTTTCTTTTACACCCTCAGTGGCAAAAACTTTGACTCAAATTCAACATGATTTCAGCTTGCTAACAGAAGATCGCCCCTTAGAGCAAACGCTTAGGCAAACAGTCGAAAAAATTCAACGTGGTGAATGGGAAGTGTGTCATTCACTGGCTCAATAAAACGCTTATCATGATACAAACACAGTGATTGGATCTTTTTCAATGGCGCAATCACTGTATCAAAGTTAGGAATAACAATGGAACCCATACTCACCGCAGAAATTGAACAAGTCATTCCCTTTCATGACGTTGATTCCATGGGGATCACTTGGCACGGAAATTATTTGCGCTATTTTGAAATTGCTCGCTGTGCATTACTCGATAAAATTGACTACGGCTATCGTGAAATGCTGCATTCAGGCTATAGCTGGCCCATTATTGATACACAAATAAAATACGTGCAATCGAGCACATTTGACCAAAAAATAAAAGTCATTGCCGCATTGGTTGAATGGGAGAACCGTATCAAGATTAACTATAAGGTCATTGACGCCAATACCGGAAAGCGGATCACTAAGGGGTATACTATTCAAGCCGCTGTTGATATGAACACACAAGAACTGTGTTTCGTGACACCTGACGTTTTCCAACATAAAATAAAACGATTAATCCCTTAAGCGTACTGTGTATTCAGTGAATTAGCGGATTAAACCTTTGCCTCTTATTACGTGGTTATCAAAATGAAAAGTCTTACTTTTATTCGAGTATGCTATTTTTTAATACTGAGTTTTTTTCCTTCACTCTTATTCGCGAATACTAGTGCCTATGATGATACTTTGTTCTCACACCCAGCCACCGAATCAACCCTAAAGGCATTGAGCTCCCAATTACATTTTGGCTCCTCTGCCAGTGGCGATTTTACCCAATACCGTCAGCTTAAGGTGTTGAAAAAGCCACTCGTCAGCCATGGGCATTTTCTCTTTGATCAACATAGAGGGCTTGTATGGCAACAATTACGTCCCTTTAAATCCAGCCTTATTTTAAAAGATAAGCAGCTTATTCAAGTTAATAGCCAGGGCCACATTCAAATTCAAGATGCCGGAAATATTCCCGCTGCTTCGGCATTGGAAAATATAATGCCTAGCTTATTAAACGCCATGTTAACTGGCGATATCAAGCAACTGGAACAAGACTTCTCCATTTCATTTTTACAAGCAAAAAAACAATGGCAATTAGGCCTCATTCCAAAAGATCCCCTTGTCGCTAAGATATTGCCAAAAATGATCATCGAAGGGCAAACAAGTATTAACCAATTAGTTTTATTTAGCCCTAATGGTGATAGCAGCAAAATAGTCTTCAGTCATATTCAAAATCGCCCCCTCACCATGGCTGAGCTCAATGCCTTCAATCCTGACACAAAAAAAAGTAAACAAACTAATTAGCTATGATGAAATATATTGCCCATAAGATAAGCAGTATCAAACCAAGCATAGGCTTTTTATGTTGGCTATTGATCATTATTACCGTCAGTTTAACTGGGGTAAATGTCTGGCAGAATGGCGCTAAAATACAAACGAATATTTTAGCCATGCTGCCTAAAGTCAAGGAAGATCCCCTCACGAGCCACGCATTATCTCGAGTTGAAAATCAATTAGCCAACCGCGTTTATATTGCCCTCATTGCTAGCAATGAAACCCAAGCAATTGCTGCCGCTAACACCTTTATGCAG
Source organism: uncultured Shewanella sp. (assembly GCF_947491715.1). Taxonomy (GTDB): domain Bacteria; phylum Pseudomonadota; class Gammaproteobacteria; order Enterobacterales; family Shewanellaceae; genus Shewanella. The sequence goes on from NZ_CANLKR010000007.1 coordinate 117,728, forward strand.
CAATTAAAAACAAGCAAACCGCAGACTTTTGATGACATTCAAAGTGCCGATCTCAATCAAGGGGAAGCATTGAGCCGATATTATTTCCCCTATCGTTTTCATCTTCTTACCCACAAACAAACCCAAGCCTTATCAGAAGCCCAATTACCTGCAATGATAACAAAGGTTCAGCAGCAGCTATATAGTGCTTTTGGTTTTGCAAACAGTGAGTTATTAAGCCAAGATCCGCTATTGCTCTACCCCAGTAACATCATGGCCATGGCGCCCAAAAATCAATTACAGGTTCGACAAGGCATCTTACTCCATAAACAAGCTAATGGTGTGGCCGCCATTGTCATGGCAAAAGGCTTAGGTAGCGCTTTTAGTCCCAATGCACAACAAGCTCAACTCACGAGCTTGAAAAATGCCTTCTCAGCCACCAGCCAAAAATACAAAAACATTAAAATCATCAAAGCGGGCGCGGTCTTTCATGCCGCTGCGGCGACCAGTAATGCTAAAAAAGAAGTCTCAACCATTGGACTCATTTCACTCATTGGCGTCATTGGACTCGTGCTACTGGCTTTTCGTTCTATTATGCCTCTCACTATCGCCTTGTTAACACTATCAACAGGCTTTTTATTTGCCTTGGTGGGCACACTACTTGTGTTTCATCAAATTCATTTACTCACTTTGGTCTTTGGTACCAGTCTCATTGGTATTGCCATTGATTACAGCTTTCATTTTTATTGCGAACGATTGCAACGCCCTAAGTTATCAACTTCACACATTATCGAACACATCTTTCCCGCCATTAGTCTCGCGCTTATCACCAGTGTGCTCGCCTACCTCAGTATGGGCTTTGCCCCCTTTCCGGGCATGCAACAGGTGGCTATATTTTGCGCTTCTGGTTTGATAGGTGCTTATATCACATTAATTTTAGCATACCCATTATTAGCACAATCTCCCTTACCTGAATCACGCACCCCCTTGCAGATCGCTAACCAATACCAAACTCGATTGACTCAAATCTGCCAAGTGATCTCAGCGAAGCAAATAAAGTTACTCGCCAGCCTAATGGTTATTTTCTGTGGCTTAGGACTATTACAACTAAAGAGTAATGATGATATTCGCCAGCTGCAACAAAGCCCTGAGCATATCACTCAAGAAGAAAATCAAGTGCGAAGCATACTCAGTGGCGGCACAGATAATCAGTTTCTATTAGTTCGAGGTGACACAGAGCAGGCACTACTCCAGCAACTTGAAAAGCTCTCCCCTTACCTTCAGCAAGCAATATCATTAGGCTATCTGGGAAATGCTTTCAGTCTCAGTGCTTATTTACCAAGCCATCAAAAACAAAATAGAAACTACCAACTTCAAGCCAAAATTTATGGGCAGTCACTCACAAAAACATTAAATATGATAGGTTTAGATGAAACACTAGCACCTAAGCTGCAATCGGCTTATGATTCTGCTGAGCACCAATACATAGAACCCGATGATTTTTTAACAAGCCCAGCTGGAAAGGCCTTCGCGCCTTTGTGGTTAAATCCCAATGCAGTCACTGACAGCTCAAATAGCACTGATAAATATGGTGCCATTGTACTCTTAGGCGGCATTCATAATTTACCCGCTTTGAATCAATTGCTTCTCCCCCTTACTCAGCATAATGGCGCTGTCAAACTGGTCGATAAAGTCGCCGATATCTCACACATCATGGGCCAATACAGGCAGCTCACCTTAGGTTTATTAGTCATTGCTTTACTGCTTGCTGCGGGTATTTTTTCCATACGTTTTCATTTCAAACTCGCCCTCATCATAGTTGCTGTACCCGCAGTCGCGACGCTTTTCACTCTCGCCATTTTAGGCATATTCGGCAGTGCATTAACGCTATTTCATGCTTTAGCGCTGATCCTTGTCTTTGGTATTGGTGTCGATTACAGCTTATTTTTTGCCGAAGCAAAAAAAGATAGTACGGGGGTCATGATGGCAGTATTCTTATCCGCTTGTTCCACATTATTAGCCTTTGGATTACTCGCTTTTAGTGATACTCCCGCTATTCATGCATTTGGCCTAACGCTCTTATTAGGTATTGGCTGCACTTTTTTACTATCACCTTTCATACATATTGTCACACAGAGTAAATCTTAATGTCGTTAGCATTCTCCTCTCAATCTATACCCGCAGACTTAGATGTCATTATTATCGGCGCAGGCCCCTCTGGCTGCATTGCTGCCAGCTTATTACATCAACAAGGCAAAAAAGTCTTAGTCTTAGAGAAACAATTCTTTCCTCGGTTTTCCATTGGCGAAAGCCTATTACCTTGCTGTATGCAAATTATTGAGGAAGCCAACATGCTAGATGCCGTTAACAATGCAGGATTTCAATTTAAAAATGGTGCTGCTTTTCAGTATGGTGAACATTACACCAGGTTTGACTTTAACGATAAATACACGCCAGGTCCCGGTACCACATTTCAAGTTGAACGGGCAAAATTTGATAAATTATTAGCCGATACCGCACAAAAGCAAGGCGTTGATATTCGCTTTGGCCAAACAGTCGAACACATTGATTTAACTGCCGCCCCTTGTTTACAAGTCCATGATGAAAATAATGGATCCTATAAAGTCAGTGCCAAATACATTTTAGACGCCAGTGGTTTTGGTCGTGTGTTACCTAAACTATTAGCGCTAGAACAACCCTCAAATTTACCCACACGCAGCGCTATTTTTACCCATATTAAAGATAACATTCACGATGCTCACTTTGACCGCAATAAGATTTTAATCAGTGTTAATCCACATGATCCGAGTATTTGGTATTGGCTGATCCCTTTCTCCAATGGCCACTGCTCAGTTGGCGTCGTAGGAGAGCCTGAAAAGCTCATGACCCAAGGTCATGATTTAAAAACACGACTACAATCTATGATCGCCCAAGAGCCGAGCTTGGACAGGTTATTAACCAATGCTAGCATCATCAATGAGTGTCGTGAGTTAAAAGGGTATTCCGCCAATGTCACAACATTAGCAACGAACAAATTTGCCTTATTAGGTAATGCAGGAGAATTTCTCGATCCTGTCTTTTCATCTGGGGTCACTATTGCAATGCAATCAGCATCCCTAGCCGTCAAATCACTCATTAAACAACTTAATGGCGATACCGTTGACTGGGATCTGGACTACAGCGCGCCCCTCATGCAAGGGGTCGATACGTTCCGTACTTATGTACAAGCATGGTACGATACTCGTTTTCAACAAGTGATTTTTCATCAAGAAAGTAACCCTAAAATCAAGAGCATGATTTGCTCTATTCTTGCTGGGTATGCTTGGGATACAAGTAATCCCTACGTCAATCAGCCAGATAGACGGCTTAATACACTCGTGGAACTCTGCCCGCCTATCACCCCTTACTCATTTTCAGCACAAAAAACGACAGCTTGTACGTTAGAGCCACTCAGCAACTGATTAACGGATCCAATGTTTTTAACATCTTACTATTATGGGGTCGCTATGGGACAACTAGAGGAAATGAAGATTCAAAGCCCAAAATGGCTTTCTTCGTTTAACGCCATACGAATATGCGTGATCCTTTCAGGTTTACTGCTATTATCCGCTTGTAGCCAGTCATTCACACGGCAAACCTGTGTCTCTTTGCCTCAAGATAGCCGCTATTGTTTAGCCCCTTTGCTCAACCAAACTCACAGTATGACCCAAAAAATCACTATTCAAGTTGGCACACAGCAACATGAGTTAATGGGACAAATGGATATGAGTCCAAACAATCTCACATTAGTCGGTGTGGCACCATTAGGACAAGCTTTGTTCACCTTAAATTACGATGGTCACACTCTTCACAGTGAACAAAGCATACTCTTAGGTAAACAATTTAGGGCTGAATATTTAATGGCCATGCTGCAGCTTATTTATTGGCCCCAATCAGAGGTGGATCACTACTTGCAAAATGCCCAATTAAGAACAGTCAATAAAGCCACTCGATTTTGCACGAGTAACAAACCCTTTTCACAAGATAAATCAACTGATTGCAATAAGGAAATGCAATGTGATGCAGTACTGTGTAAAGCGTTATATAATACTCAGGCAGGAGCGACTGAAGTGCCAATATTACTGATCCAGTACAGTCAACTTTCTCCTTGGAATGCAAGTGTTACATTGAGTATACCAACGGCTGAATTCACATTAACGCTCACGCCAATAACATAAACACATTGCTAGGTAATTTAGGCATATCTGGCAGTGATCTTATCGATAAGCTGACCTATTGTCAGCATGAAGACGACTATGACAAAGATAGCAATAACGCAACTGGGATTGTGCACCCCTTTAGGCCAAACAAAAAAAACAGTATTAGCGCATTTACTTGATGGCAAAAGTGGACTCAAACCACAAGAAGACTTGCTCTTTGACAGAAGCGCTATGGTCGGAAAAGTCACGACTATTTTACCGACCATTCCAATGCATCTATCAGATTATCATTCACGAAATAATCAAATATTATTGTGTGCTGCAAAACAAATAGAATCAGCCGTTCACCTTGCTAAAAAACAATATGGCCAACACCGGATAGGCGTCGTGTTGGGCACCAGCACCTCAGGGATTGACAATGGCGAACAAGCACTCAAATTTTACCAAGAAAAAAATGCCTTTCCAGAAAATTATGACTATGCATTACAAGAATTAGGCAATACCAGTCAATTCTTGCAAGCGTATTTAGCGTTAACGGGGCCGTGCTACACCATTTCAACGGCTTGCTCCTCAAGTGCTAAAGTCTTTGCGAGTGCAAGACGCCTGTTAATAGCCGATCTTTGTGACATGGTCATCGTGGGTGGCTCTGACAGCCTTTGCCAATTAACCTTAAATGGATTTGATGCTCTAGAATCTATTTCAGATCTGCCTTGTCAACCTTTTAGTGCCAACAGACAAGGCATCAATATCGGCGAAGGCGCGGCGCTTTTTACCCTTGAAAAAAAACCATTCATTCATTCATCGAGGGATAAAATACAATTAGCAGGTGTCGGTGAGTCAAGTGATGCACACCATATTTCAGCGCCTCACCCTGAAGGAAGAGGAGCCATTCTCGCTATGCAAGCGGCTATTGAAGATGCCAATATTCAAGCGAATCAAATCGATTATGTGAATTTACATGGCACCGCCACTCAAAAAAACGATGCTATGGAAAGTCGTGCTATCATGGCAGTGTTTCAGCCAGAACTTCCCCAAGTAAGCTCGACTAAGCCTTTAACAGGCCATACATTAGGGGCAGCAGGGGCAATCGAGGCGGCATTTTGTTATTTGTTATTATCCGATGAAAATACACAAGGTAGATTACCCCCTCAATTATGGGATGAGCAAGTGGATATGAACAACCCTTCTCTTCCTTTTGTAGATCAACGTGCGCCCACCCCAAAAAATCTTCGCTATATCATGAGCAATTCTTTTGCGTTTGGTGGCAGCAATGCAAGCTTAATTTTTAGCCGTGAGGACAATGCTCGTGAGGAGAATGCAAACCATGATTAACTTGAATACGATTCAACGCCATGATGTTACCGATTATCTTCCTCATGATGCCCCAATGATTTTTATTGATAAGGTCATCGAATATCAAACTGATATGCTTGTATCAGAAATTACCATCACCCCTCAAAGTCCTTATTTTGATGCCTCAATAGCGGGGGTGCCCAATTATGTTGGCATTGAGTATATGGCCCAAACTATAGCAGCGCTAGCGGGCATTGAAGCCAAGGAACGTGATGATATTATTCGTATTGGTTTTTTATTAGGCAGCCGAAAGTTACAACTGCATACCCCACTCTACCGATTAGGGAAAAGCTACCAAACTCACGTTGCACGGCTTTATCAGGAAGACACTGGGCTAGCGGTATTTGAATGCAAAATTATCGACAAAGATAACATTATTGCCGAGGCGAATATCAACGTGTTTCAACCTCAAGATCCACAAGATGCCACCCCAGATCACTCTCCAAATAATGCACAAGATAGTCAGGAAACCGCAAAATGAAGCAACGCGTATTAATCACAGGATCAAGCCGAGGAATAGGCAAAGCCATCGCACTGAAATTAGCAACTCAAGGCTATGATATCGCTCTACATTTTCATAGCAATCATCAGGCCGCTAATGCCACGACCACGGAACTTGAAACTTTAGGGGCTCAAGTCACTTGTTTACAATTTGACATCAGTGATCGCGATGCAGCAAAACAAGCCATTGAAGCCGATATAAGCTCTCATGGCGCTTACTACGGCGTTATTCTTAATGCGGGAATTGCACGTGACACGGCTTTTCCAGCTATGACTGAAAGTGAATGGGACAGTGTGATCCACACTAATCTAGATGGTTTTTATAATGTGATCCATCCTTGTACTATGCCTATGATCCAAACACGAAAAGGCGGTCGTATTATCACACTAGCATCAGTCTCAGGCATTGCTGGTAATCGAGGACAAGTAAACTACAGTGCCTCAAAAGCGGGGATCATAGGTGCAACTAAAGCCTTGTCTTTAGAACTCGCTAAACGAAAAATCACCGTGAATTGCATTGCCCCCGGCCTGATTGAAACCGATATGGTGAGCGATTTCTCCGATGATTTAGTTAAAGAAATTGTTCCAATGAGGCGCATGGGAAAACCATCAGAAATTGCGGGCTTAGCACAATTTTTACTGTCCGATGATGCCGCCTACATTACTAGACAAGTCATTTCTGTTAATGGAGGTATGATTTAATATGGACACACATACAGAATCAGGCAGAGAAGCACATGACACGCTCAGCTCCCCTCAAACGCTCAGCCCAGTGACACCTTCACCCCATCGTCGCGTTGTGATCACTGGCATGGCAGGGATATCGTCATTAGGACAGAACTGGAATACCATCGCCACGAACTTAAAAAAGAAACAAAATTGCATTGTTAAAATGGATGAATGGGATAAATTTGATGGCCTACATACCCGTTTAGCTGGCCCTGTCACTGACTTTGAAGTGCCAAAGCACTACTCGCGTAAAAAAATTCGCTCTATGGGTCGAGTATCACTCATGGCCACGAGAGCCAGTGAACTGGCGTTAATTGATGCAAACCTATTGGACGATCCCGTCATTACATCAGGACAAATGGGCGTTGCCTATGGCTCATCAACAGGCAGTACCGATCCCTTACTCGGCTTCAGCAAAATGCTTGATACCGGTGATATGTCGGGTGTCACCGCCACTAGCTACATTCGCATGATGGCGCATACCACAGCCGTTAATTTAGGCGTTTACTTTGGCCTTAAAGGCCGTATTCATACCACAAGTAGCGCCTGTACCTCGGGGAGCCAAGGCATTGGTTATGCCTATGAAGCCATAAAATATGGCCAACAAACCCTGATGCTTGCCGGTGGTGCAGAAGAATTGTGTCCAACCGAAGCGGTTGTCTTTGACACCCTTTTTGCCACCAGCACAAAAAATGATGCGCCTAACACCACACCCAGTCCTTTTGATCAGCATCGTGATGGTTTAGTCATAGGTGAAGGGGCTTGTACGCTCATTTTAGAAGAACTGGAACACGCTCAGAATCGCGGCGCGAAAATTTATGCTGAACTGGTGGGCTTTGGCACTAACTCAGACGGGCAGCATGTCACTCAACCCAATAGTGATACCATGGAAACGGCCATACGCTTAGCCATAAAAGATGCTCAACTCACTCCCAATGCCATTGGATACGTCAACGCTCATGGCACTGCCACAGAGCGAGGCGATATTGCCGAGACTCAGGCGACACAAGCTGTTTTTGGAGAAACACAAGCCATTTCATCACTGAAAAGTTATACCGGTCATACATTAGGTGCTTGTGGTGCTTTGGAATCTTGGCTGAGTATTGAAATGATGAATGAAGGCTGGTTTGCACCTACGCTTAACTTAACCCAGATTGATCCCGCTTGCGGCGATTTAGATTACATTAAAGATGATATTCGCTTTATCGACACCGACTATGTCATGAGTAACAATTTTGCCTTTGGCGGCATTAATACGTCGCTGATTTTCAAAAAATGGCACGATTAATAAACATCAATGACAAGAAAACACTAAACATGCAATAAAACAGAGTAAAAAGTCATATGCAGTGCTGTTTAATTTAAATAAAAAGAGAAAATACAAACCATTACAAAATAGCAAAAAAAGCGATCTTTGATTTTTTTTGCTATGCAGCCTTTTATTTACATATTGAATTCTATCAATAATAAAGAAAGTTAATCACTTTTTAGAGCAAGATCATGCTTTATGAAAAAGCATGATCTCGCTCTAATTATAAACAAAAAAATACCGTTAAAGGTGAATAAATATTAACTAAGGTGTAGGTTAACATTTATTCTTTTACTTAAGTAACGATTAAAAGAATAAGGTAAAAGGACCCTGTATTTAACGGATTATTTCAATATGCACTCGAGTATTAATCAATCAAATCATAGCTACGTCTCCAATGTGACACCTTGTTTTCTAAAAACAAAGCCTCCTAACTCATATCATTCAACGCACCCAACTTTGCTATTTAAGAACGCTGAATTAGGAGATGACTCATATGCCTTACAAGCTCAATAATGTATACATCACATCAACGGGATCCTATTTACCTGGTCCTGCGATTAATAACGAACAAATGGAAGACATACTCGGCTTAGTCAATGATCAGCCTAGCCAGTATAAAGACAGTATTTTACGCTCAAATGGCATTGAGCATCGTCACTACGCACTTAATCATCAAGGTCAACCCACCCACTTAAATGAAGAGCTTGCGGTTAATGCGATTATCGCAGCGCTAAAAAGGGGGCAAGATCAAAAAGAAGAGCTACAAATGATTGCTGCAGGAACCACTATGCCTGACATATTGGCACCCGGATTTGCCAGTATGATCCAAGGTAGACTGGGGGGCAATCCACTGGATATTTTAAGTTGTGCAGGAATATGTGGCGCTGGTGCAGCAGCCATGAAAGCGGCCAGTAACACAATAAGAATTGGCCAACATCAAAAAGTGGTTTCAGTGGCTTCTGAGCGCCCTTCCAGCTTTATGCGCGGCAGTCGCTTTGCTCAGGAAAGTCAGCTAGCCCCAACCAGAAAAGACGCTGAAGAGGGCTTTCAATATTTTAACGCCGACTTTCTACGTTGGATGCTGTCCGACGGGGCTGGTGCTGTCATCATGGAAAATACCCCTTCTAAAATCAATCTGTCTCTACGCCTAGATTGGATGGAAACCTTCTCCTATGCCAACGAGCTTGATACCTGTATGTACCTTGGAACAGATCAAACGACAAATATGCAGGTCAATCATTCTTGGCTTTGGGAAGAGAGCATTGCGGCGGCCGAAGCCAAGGGGAAATTACTCCTTCGTCAAGATGTGAGGCTACTTGCCGATAACATAGTCCCCATTACTGTTGACGCAGCAAAGACGCTTAAACAACGAGGCATGTTGAATAACGAAGCTATCGATCATTACTTGCCGCATATTAGCTCTTATTTCTTCATTGATAAACTCTACAACAGTATGCAAGAACACGGTATTGGCATAGATAAAGACAAATGGTTTACCAATCTCAAGCACAAAGGAAACACAGGTTCCGCCAGTATTTACATCATGCTGGATGACGCATTGAGGCAAGGTTTATTTCAGCCCAATGAAAAAATCCTCCTGATGATCCCTGAATCTGGTCGCTTCTCAGTCAGCTATGCCCAACTTACCGCAATCGCACCTCAATAATAAGGACATAACAGCATGCTTCACGAAATTAATACCCCCTATAGCGTTGAAACCATTTATGCCACATCGCCTCTTGGCGATCGCATGGCCAATCTTGGCAATCCCGTTTTTGAATGGCTGGGCTTAGCCTTAGGGGCTGTCTGGTGCGACTTTGAGGAAAAACTTAACACCATAGATATTGTCCAAAAAATTGAAAATCAACACCTATCACTACAAGAGTACCAATCCTATTTACTCAATATGCGCCAACAAGTAAAAGAAGGGTCCCGCTGGATTTCTCGCGCAGCCAGTAGCATGGACGATAGTCATACTTTATTACGTAATGCGTTAATTGCGCATTCGGCAGCCGAACATAAAGACTTCACTATGCTTGAGCAGGATTATGTCAAAGTCGGCGGGGCCCTTTCGACAATTCAAACAGCAGAAAAAAATATTGGCTCTGAAGCATTACACGCCTATATTTTTGCTCAAGCCTCTCAGACCAATCCCGTCCACGCTTTTGGTGCCACCTTTATCATAGAAGGCATGGGCACAAAAAAAGCTGGGTTATGGGCACACAGTATTAGCAAAGCTTTATCAATGCCCATTGAAGACATTGGTTTTTTGTATTACCACGGCAAAGCAGATGAAGATCATTATGAAAACCTCTTAAAAATATTAACCTCACCTTTTATCACCGAAGAAGTGGCCGTCAAAATGGTGAAATGTGCCAAAGTGGTTGCTCGTCTCTATGCACTGCAATTAGAAGAGTTAGATAACTTCTAGCACGAAAAAGAGAAAAGGAGCATCATTATGACTGCGCATAATAGACAGAATTCGAGCTATTTTGATGAGGTTATTTTACCGCCTCATGTGACGATTGATCCTGATACGCCAAACAAACAACACAATAAGCGTCCACGTAACAGGCAAAACCCGGATCATTTCGACGCCTTTGTTCTGGCCCCTCATATTAATATTGAACCGGATAACCAACACAGGCAAAACATTGACTTACAAAGACCGACTCGACGCTATCTGTATCCCTTGATCCGTTTTATGTCAAAGATCCTGATTGTCATCATCATGTGCATTAAGCGAGTATTGCCTTTTCTGGGATCCGAATATTTACTGAATAAATTGGGCGTCTGGTTTATTAATCACATGGTATCACCGGAAGCGGCCTATTACTTTCTTCAGCACTTTCACACCGAAGCGAACCTGATAAATTTTCTAGCCAGAAACAGCAAGGGCGATGATGTTCACGAAGTCGACTTGAAACCAACGACAATTGATCAACTGGGCAATCATAACGGTGTGAATGCCATTAAATTACATGATATCAATCTCTATAATTTAATATTGGATCTGGGTCACTCCCATAGCGCGAATGTCAGCCAACAAGTGCCACTGAATAAACTCGATTTCTCTATGCTGAGCATTGACAATATTGATGTTGAGCCCCACCGAAAACGCCTGATCAATCTGGATATGGATACCTCACTCTATATTATGGGCATTTTTATGGCGCTGTTTTTCACTGACAGAGAAATAGAACGAGCAATCACCTCCTTGCAATTTGATGAAAGCATCATGGTATCACTCGCGAAACTCACCGGTGACGACCAATTTAAACACTGGACCCCCATGAAATTTACCAATTGGCTTGGCTACAGCTCAGATCCGATCCGAGATTTAAGATGGCACATGATGGTCCATGATTATGCCCATGCTTATCTCAGCAAACTCAACCCAAATTGAACATCAACCCTCAACCCTCAGCCCTCAACCAAGGTCCCTTAAACAGATCATGCTCTGAGACAGATCACATATAAGTGGGGCAAACTGCCCCTATGGATGAAAAATAAAGAGTGGGGAAGCGGTAAAAAGTGCCCCGCCTAAACGCTTACACGAAAAGAGACAGCTTATTAACTCGAAACGACAAGAAAACGCGCAAAAAAAGCGTTGTTTTTAAGGCTTAAAGCATGAAGGTTAACTGAGTACCAAAGCCGCGTTTCGCTTTCGTTAGTATGGTAAATAAGGGCGGATTTGGGGAAGTTATCTATGTCTTATTGAGGAAGATTTCTGTCAACTATGGTGATCTTATTGATTAGACCTATTGCCTCTCTCGTATAGGGTTTCCAGAACCTTTGCAATGCAGTTTCACATAGACCCTCATATGAAAAATAATCACCATTACTATAAAATGGCTTTTCTCCAGTTACGCGACAAGTAAAATATTTCTGCCCAGAAAGTTCATTCTGAGTCCAATCAACAGATTCAATTGTTCCTGAAAACCACCCTGACGTTGAAATAGTTAGCCCTACATACGGTGGAAATGGCAAAGATAAGTGGTAATAAAATTGTTTACCCTCAAAATTATCTTCGTCTTCATTTTTTGCAATATGCTTCATTACAATTACGTGATACATGTGGCTATCCATTTAACGTCTCAAGAATATGCTCGGTTTCCCGCGTCGTTTTTGCTTACATTGTTAGGTGTTGAGCGACAAATAGTTTCTAGTGCTGCACAGATTTCAATTACATTTGCAATATATTTATCTTTTGGCTCAAGGTCTTTAAATGGAGGTATATTATCCTCTGGCAACTTATTTCGAGTTTTATTTAGAGACTCTTGCAATGTCTTCTTGTCATCTTGACTTAGTGATTTATACAAGTTATTTACATCCTGTTTAGAAATCTCAGATCGTAAGTTGTGTGCAAAATCGTTTCTAAGAGTGCCAAGTGAATTAAGTGGCTGTTCAAACCTTTGGTTCAAACCAAGTGCGACAGCTAGTTTCACCGTATCATGGTAATCAAGTTTTATTTTTTTAAAATGTTTAATACTAATCATTGATAATTCAATTAAGCTATTGAGATACAGCTCAACGACGATATGTGAACGAACGACCACACCTAAATCGTCTTCACCTTGAAGAGCATCTAGCAAGCTTTTTTTAAAGTCCATATTAATACTCATCTAACAACTTATTCAACAGCAGCAGGATGATCTTCCAGACTGCTTGATTTTATGCAGCTAGAATACACTCCCAACCCATTGTTGTAAAATCGTTAATTACTAAAGTAAACCGCTGATAAAAATGAAGCAATACAAGAAAAAATAGGTAGGTTTATGATGGCTTTTACATGATGCCTTTTCATAATAAAAAACCTACCACTGAAAAGGCTCGTTATCACTGTTCATCGTGTCGGGAATTTTTTTGTTCATTGTTTTTAATAACGTTAAAGCAAGGTATTACTCCTCTACTTGAGGACGTAAGGCCTTTGGGTGCAACAAAAAAATCCCGATTAAGGTCAAAATCGCACAGATGACACCAATCACTGCGGCGCCCGATACTGGTCCCATTAATTTTATGCTCACTTCTGATAATAAAGGCGCAATCCCCCCAACTAACGCAAAAGACAAATTATAGGCCATGGCCACGCCAGAGAAGCGCACTGAAGTCGAAAAGGCATCACAAATAATGCGCATAAAAATACCCGTAGAAATGGCAGGGATCACCACCACGATCAATAACCCCGCTAACACATAGCCATTGTGCTCAACCCCCTTGGAAAGTAAATAATAAGCCGGGTAACTCATGAACATGAGTAACCAAGCAGCCGCTTTATATAATTTGATATAATCAACAAAATCAGAAAGGAAGCCTGAAATAAAAATGACCACCAAGCCAACAATCGATACCCCCACTAGAATATGTCGCACATACTCGTGAGCAATACCGAGATGAGTGGTTAAATATTTAGGTAAATATAAGGACACCATCACACCATCAAACGCCACAATCACAACAATGAGTATTGTCGCAAGTAAGGCTCGACTGTGATTTTCAAGAATCGTTTTAAGCGGAAATTTCTGCTTCTCTTCCAACGCTAGAAACATTTTTGTCTCGCTCAGGTGACTTCGAATATAGAACCCCACCAACGCAATAAATGAACCACTAATAAAAGCGGCTCTCCAAGCCAAATCTCCAAAAGCATAATGAAAAAAGAGACTCATGACATCCCCTAAGGTAAAGCCTGCAAATACCATAGTGAACAAAATACCTAACGCTATCCCTTTACGCTCAACAGACTCATAAACAAAAACAATCGCACCGGGCAACTCTCCGCCTAAAGCCAAACCTTGAATGATCCTGAGAATAATAAATAAAATGGGTGCAACTATTCCCCATTGTGCATAGCTGGGCATAATCCCCATGAGCAACATGCAGGCTGACATGACTAAAATCGTAAAAGCAAAACTCTTCTTACGACCAATATTATCGCCCATCCACCCAACGAGAAAACCTCCGATGGGACGAACAATATAAGCCACTGAAAATACAGCTATCGTAACAATATCTTTTAAGTAATCTGATTCTATTGAGTCGAAAAACTGCGCTTGTATTTGCGCAGAAAATAAAATATACAAAATAAAGTCATAAAACTCTAACATCCCTCCAGTGCCCGCAAGAAAAGCTACTTTATGAGCTTGTGCATCACTCGTCTTATTTTTTTGCATGAGATAACCATTTTTTGAACAATGTAAAATGACACCATTCATCAAATATAGTCGGTTATCATTATTGTGCTTTCGCTAAGCAGTAATCAGCGATAACAAGCAATCATAGGCTTTACGACCAGCTTTAGAACTACCGGTTCCCATATTAAGTACCACAACCCCTCGACAAACTGCCACAATCATTGCAGCTAGTTCATTGCAATCAAATTTGGCATCGAGTTGCCCGTCATCAATCGCCTTTAAACAACGTTGTTCTATTTTAGTCAGCATATCTTCAAGACCATTGAGGATGAGTTCAGAAACAATGTTACCTTTGTCCCCCATTTCCAATGCTCCCATGGTGGCAATACAGCCGCTAGGGCAAGACGGATCGTCATAACCTGCCAGTAATACATCGAAAAAATCACTCATGGCTATCTTAAAGTTAGGGTGGTCGAGTTTCCCTAACGCGCCACTGGTATATTCTGTGCGAAAACGTTCTATACAACGAGCATACAAGCCTTCTTTACTTTTAAATGTATTATAAATACTCGACTTATTGAGCCCTGTGGCCTCTTCTAAATCAGCTAACGAAGTAGCGGTATAGCCCTTTTCCCAAAACTTTCGCATTGCGCAATCCAGAATGACATCTTCATCAAATTGCTTACGTCCACTCATCCTTCCCCCTTAAATACAACATAATATCATGCCATACTAAACTGATTGGTACATCTTGACAATATAAACCAATTGGTACAAGATTGAAAACCAATTGGTACATGATATTTAAATACCATCGTTATGTACTTCCTCTTACCTTAGTCACATTATTGGAAATAACGACATGATCATTACAAAAAACATTGTTATAAACAAATCTGCTGATCACGTTTGGAAAATTTTAGCCCATGACTTTGATAGTGTTTATCAATGGATGGGGCCCGTTCGTCATTCGTATGCCATTTCAGCCGATCAACCGTCATCTGACGCTCCTGTTGAAGGACGTATTTGTGAGTTCACTAACAAACCTAATGGATTTCAAGCATCAGAGGTTATTACTCATTATAATGAAGCAAACAAATCCTATACCTTTGAGCTTACTCCGCTTAATGCACCTAAACTATTGCCAGTTAAGAAAAATACGGTGAAAATAGCTGTTAAAGCAATTAATTCATCTTCAGCCGAAGTCACTTGGATTTCAACGCCTGAGATTAAGCCCATTGCTATCTTACTATCACCATTACTGAAATTGGGATTAGGCAAATCATTTGGCGACATTCTTAAGCAATTAAAAACATTTTCTGAAGCGCCTTAACTGCTATTTACTTGCTCTCTTTATCGCTCTATACCTGTGATAACGAGTACAACAACCTTGACGACCACTGGTCATAGTACAAGAAGTGGACTAAAGACAGATCTCAGCTAGGAGACTGGTTTGAGATCTCAGTGAAGCAAATATAGAGCCGCTCTTAAGTCGGCCACCCATCGATTTCAAACCATTCAGACAGAGCATCGAGACATCTTTATTTAACTCACTCCTATTTAATCCACTCCCCCCCTTTATTACTCACCCATTGCGGTTATTTTCCGTAGTTATTTCAGTCTACTCCAATAACTTTATCACTTAACCGGTGATTCATCTTCATGTTTAATAGAACCCGTAAATAACTTTTATAGTCCATTTTACGCCATTATCACGTGTTCATAATCAAATTCTAAAAAACAATCATTCAACCCGCCAACTAAGGTCTAAGACAAATTCAACTGTGTTACGCCATCCAATCAATGCCTTAATATCCCCTATCTGACCATCAATCCAGAATAGGGCCTTTTAGATTAATTATAATTTAAATACCGACTCCCTATATGACCACTTCCTAAATACAAGATACAAATAGATACTATCATTACTACAAATGTAAATTATGATCAAATATCAACCACCCAAGTTTCATTAAATTAATCATTTGATTTATTTATTGTAAATAAAAGAGCAGAACAGTCTGTTTCATTGCTCATTACTTGAACTAAAAGTCAATAAACGAGAGATTAATTATATTGTAAATAAATATGAATAATGCAAATGGGAGAACAACTAGATTACCCAAGATTAAAAACATATTTGCATCATAAAGGAGCAAGCTAAAAATAAACATAATAAGTGGAGATAAAAAAATGAACAAAAAAAGCAAAATAATAATACTACTCTTTCTCTATGGTTTTATATTAAAAGCAAATGCAACTCCAATAGAATTAGGTGTAGATAAAGCTATTTCCGATGGTAATGGAGGCATTAACATCACTTTTTTTATTAATTCAGACAATACAGGTAGTAAACAAAAAGTCTGTATTGCGCTATATCAAGTCAAACTGATTTATAAAAATATTGACTGGGGATATGACTACGCTAATGTTGACTGGACAAGTGATGATGACAGTGAAGTCACTTCAAATTCAGAAACTGCAGACAATATTCTCTGGTCAAATAACACCTATGGCAGTGATGATGATTTTAAGTCCTTATGCCATGACAAAGTCAGTAAAGATAACTCTGGTGCCGTAGCAGTTGACGGTATCAAGATTTTTCAATGGAATAAACTCGATACATGGCGCGATAATGCCAAAGGGACGGGTTATGACGGTGTCATGACACTCAACATTCCTGCAGGAAATACGCTGTTAAAAGGTAAAACACTTAATACCACAGAAACGAATCTCGACCTTGAAATCGATATTTACGCCAAATTAGTCAGACGTAATAATGGTAAGTTTAAAGAACTGACTAATGTGTCTAGCGCCATTCCTATCTCAGGGTTAGACACCATTGCCGAAATCCCTAATAACTGGCAATATCCGGGTGTGATAGGTTCCCCAGCCGTATACTCATTAGTTGATAATAGAGTCGCTTGCTTAGCACAATCAAGCAACGGCAGTTATCAATGTATTCCAGCACAAAGCACTGATAATGAAGGTGAGTTCCCAAATTCTATTTCGAAAGAAGAAGCAAATATTAGCAGTCTAGTCATGTTGCAATGCGGTACTTCATCTGAATTTACACCCACAGCAGGATATGTCTCCTTTGCAGAAATATCGGGTAGTGATGGTTATACGCAAGGCAGCTGGTGCAATCAACTCAACAACTTAGCAAGGGATTGGCAAAGTGTCGCTGGAGAGACAGGAGAAGGGTGGCTCATCAGTACGAATCCTTATTCCGGAGAAAAAGAATGCTTGTCGCAAAGCTATGGCTATTGTTTAAATAAGAAAATTCCAAGTGACAAACAACTTATCGATGATGCCTTATCAAATATTAAAAATAAAATGAATGTTTCTGTATTAGCGTTCAATACCACATCATTATGTCATTACGGAAACAGTAATAACCAATCTATATCTGCATGTTTATCTGAACCTTAACAATAAAAAGATCCACTTTAAATTAAAAACAATATATAAAAATTTGTATTCAACATTTAATCATTGTTTCTGACAAGGGGTAAGTCATGCCCGTAATATATAAAAAAATAATCACCAGCTTACTCATAATGAGTTTAGCTATATTTCCAATATACTCTCAAGCCAGTTTTTTCAATAAATTAATAAAAGATTTAAAAAGCTTTGCTAATCCAAAAACCTATAATCCCATAACAAAATATCTAAAACTCAATACCATAACTCAAGTCCCCTATATTAGTGATTCTTTCAATTTCATCAAAGATATGGGACAAACAGCGGTTAATGGCAGTGTGAGCAATAGTGTTAATACGCTCACAAATGGCATAGTCTCCATAGCAAACGATGTTCCCATTAAAAGCTTGGGCAATAAAATCACTCAATTTAGTAATGATGTGTATAACCTTAAAATCCCACAAACTTTAGGCTCTCTCACCGTCATAGCAGCCCAAAGCTTTGGTGGCATGGCATATAACATCATAGATGGATTTACTCAATGCATGACCACAGCCGTTAAAACAGGAACCAACGGAGATGAACTTGGCGCAGTCGCTCAAAGTGGTCAGTGCTTTACTCAAGCAGTCACTATGATCCAAGCCTTAATTGATAGCATCAAATCCATTCGAAAAATTATTCGATATACTAAACAAATGTTCAATGGTAAACATAATGATGATATTTTTGCTTTTCTAGGTTTACTCGATACCCGCTCAGGTTTAAACGCCATTCAATTTGCTAGAAAATTACACATCGGCTTTAAAAAATCAAATAGCAATGAAAATGATGCCAATAAACAGGCTTTTTTTGGCCAATTCTCCTCAATTGATGAAATGCGCGCAGATACTGATTTCAATACCTTTAATGACATTAGCTATAATGCTGCGCCTGAAACAGCCTGTAGTACAGTAGACTTACCTCTCATTTGCACAAATAGCGCTGCCGACTCGCTCTTTGAACGCTTTAATTTCCAAGACCCCTCTTTATCGAGTGAAGAAATAGCCACCAGAAAAGCAAACTTCCTCGCTCTGGTTCAACATGCCTTTGGCATCAAGTTTTATGCAGCCTCTTCGACTATGGCGCAAGATGACATGCTAAATGCGCTCAATCAGGCTCTATTTCAACCTGATGTGTTAGGAGATGGAATCGACAGACGCATTCCCTATTTTTTAAGTTCAGACAAACTTGACGACGGTAATGCCGTTTTCCTCTCCACTGAAAATGATGGCATGATTGTCCTTAACCAAACCTCCTTTAATATGCCGGATCTTGAGCAGGATGATATCGATCAATTAACCTATGTTTACACTGAAGAGTTAGGCCACTATTTAAATTTTATGCGCTGTAAAATGACCAATGAGCCTTTAGTCAACTGTGAAGTCACAGGAGAAGCTGGAGCCCGCTTTGCTGATGCTGTGTTGCTCGATAGTGATAATTTGACGGCTGATATTCCAAACCTTAATCCACAAGATTCTGATCTATCTACGTCGCTCACATTAGCCAATGATGGCGGCAACCTACATTATGAAACCTTTCCCAGTATGGTTGACTTACAAACTCAAATGTACAAAAAAGATTGGAAGTTTCGTTGGCGTTTTAGAATGCAAGTCGGCTTTAAAAGCAAGCAAGTTGGAGCCGATTCAACGGCTATTTTAGAAATCCGTTATACGCCCCCTCGTTATATGGATGACAAAACTTACTACTCCAATTGCCAAAGCGAAAAATGTGTCAGTAGCGTGGGTTTCCTACAAATACGTTTGGCCGATGAAGTCTATGTCGGTGCTGGAAATGGTGACTCAAATGCAGAAAAAAATGCCACATTATACGGCGAAATAGGACTGGCTAGAGGACATTCACTCATCTTTCCAATGATCAAAAATGGCACGACCACCGATACCATTGCAGGTAAAAAAATAACCTTTAATACCTACGACACAAAAAAAATGAAACACAAGGCAAAATACACTTTCGATCAAACTTTATATTCATTTAATTACCTCAATATGTTTGGCGATGAAGTGCCTAAAATCATCCCTTATGGTGTAGGTGCATTTAACAATATCCTCATTACTGGTTATGCCGGTCCCAGTGCCAGCTGGTCAATACAAAATACCGACGATATTTATGTCGGTCTTGGCATGAGCGTCATTGGTGCCTCAGTGGGTTGCGGTGCAGGTGGCTTACTGGGATCTTACTATGGAGAGCAAATCGATGGCTGTGTCGCGGGTAGTCAAGTCGGTGAAGCCTTAGCATTAGTCAATTATGCTTGGTTGTTCTCACCTGTCGCTAAAGCCTCCATTGGCGGTGGTGCAATCTTCTCTAATCGAATTAAAGTGGGAGGATTATTTACGGATTCTATTACCAGTTTTGTGCAACTTTTCGGTTATCAGCCAAAAACAAGATGGGAGGCTGGAGGCAGTTTCTCGGTAGAAATTCGTAATGAATTTATCCACGATAAATCCGTAACGGGTAACAATAACGTGACCAAACAACTCAAGAACGCCTTTAATTAAAAAGCGATCTCATCATACCTGCTGTCAGCAACATAATACTAGCAGCAGGTAAATTGCTTTTAACTAGTTCTTTTTAGAAGAATCTTCCAAGCCAACACTGTTCATCCAATGCTCAAAATCCATTAAATTACCCGGTAAAATAACCCTACTCGTACTGCCATTTAACCCTTTAAATTGTTTTAAATATTGCGATCCTAACTGCATTCTTACCACATTCTTACCGCCAGGAGCTGCGATCACTGTCGCGATCCGCTCAATGGATTCTGCTGTTGCACGCGCTATGGTAATAATTTCTTCGGCTTTACCTTCCGCTTCATTTATCCGGCGCTGCATTTCACCTTCAGAGTGATTAATGATCTCGGTTTTAATCCCTTCAGAACGATTAATTTTACTTTGTTTATCCCCTTCACTTTTTGCCAATAATGCACGACGTTCACGCTCTGCATTCACTTGCATTTCCATGGCATTTTTAACCGTTTCTGGTGGCGAAATGTTTTTAATTTCATAACGGTGCACTCTGATCCCCCACATTGCTCCAGCTTGATCGAGCACTTCTACCACTTTCGCACTGATCACATCCCTTTCTTCAAACGTTCTATCCAAATCTAAGGTACCAATCACAGAACGTGTGGTTGTTTGCGCAAGCTGGATCGCCGCATAACGATAATCGGTAACACCGTAGCTAGATTTGACCGGATCCACCACAGAAATATACATCACTCCATCGACCTCCACATTGACTTCATCACTGGAAAAGCACTCTTGGGGTGGTACATCAATGGTCTCTTCTTTTAAATCATGAATATAAGCCACTTTATCAATAAAAGGCACTAATGCATGAAATCCAGCATCTAAGGTCGCATGATATTTGCCTAAACGTTCAACAATATAAGCGGACTTAGTCGGCACCAAACGAATAGATTGGAATAACTTAATCAGGAAAACAATAAAAATGATGCCCCAAATGGCCATCACAATAATATCTGTATTAAAACCGGCTATCATCATGAGCGCTCTCCTTTCATTGCATTGGCTTTTACGCCATGAGTCACTTGTTCCATTCCTTCAAAAAAACCTTCCAGTTTGGCCATTTCTGCTGGTACTACCGATATATCTGCATTTTCAAGAATGTCACCTACTTGACCAATGAATTGCTCTTTTAGTTGCATATTCATTGCATCATGGCCCCCTTCTAACGCTAATGCCGCCGAAACTAATGCCATACCTTCAGATTTCGCTTTGGCAATGATCGCTATTTCTTGCGCCGTGCCTTTTGCTTCATTTATCCGTTTTTGCTTTTCGCCTTGAGATAAGTTAATCGCTTCTTGTCGCTCTCCTTCAGACACATTTATCATTGCTGCTTTTTCTGCATTGGCTAAGGTAATTTCAGCCCGCTTGCGCCTTTCTGCTTCCATTTGTTTTTCGAGTGTATGAATAACTTTTCGTGATGGGGTGATGTTTCGGATCTCATAACGTAACACCTTAATACCCCATGGATCGGAGGCTTTATCAATTTCTCTCACAATTGATTCATTTAAACTGTCTCGCTCGGAAAACGTTTGACTCAGAGTCAATTTACCAATCTCGGAGCGCATGGTGGTTTGTGCTAGATTCACCGCCGCGCGCCGATAATTCTCAATCCCATAGCTGGCTAATTTGCCATCCATGACTTTTAAATACACTAAGCCATCGACTTCAAGTTGGGTATTATCTTTAGAAATGCAACTTTGAGGGGGAACATCCAATACTTGTTCGCGAATTTCGTGCCTGTACGCCACGCGATCAAAAAAAGGAATGAGAAAATGAAATCCGGGCTGTAATACGGTTCTAAACTTCCCTAGACGTTCAATCACATTGACTTCTCGCATAGGAACAATTAACAATAATTTATATAAAATAAAGAAAATAACGAGTACAACGAGCGTGAAAATAAACATAATGCTTCCCTTATTAATCTGATAACTCACTATCTTGGGAGTCGATTAAGGGTTCAACAACTAACCCAATATTATCCCGGCAAATAATTCTAACTTTTGTTCCAACCGCGATTTCTGTGCCGTCTCCTAAGGCTGACCACTGTGATCCTTGAAACGCTATTCTACCGCCTTGTTGCCCAGGGCCAATCGTTTGGATCACAATCGCCACTTTATTATAAATATCAAGTTCTTCATCGGTATTGTCAACATGTGAATATCCACCGATAAGCCTTTGAGTTACTTGCCGAAACCCTAAAAGTAATACCATAGATGCGATAAACCAAAGTGTTATGCTTTGAACTAGGCCTTCGACAACACCTAGCGCTAATGCTCCTACAACAATCAAACAAGCTGCACCGAGTAAAATAACAATTCCGCCTGGAATAATGATCTCTGCCAACATTAATATAAGACCAATACACGCCCAGATAACAATCGGATTTGAAAACGACATACTCCCTCCCGCCGAATAAATATTACACTATTGACTATATCAGTTTAGTCTATAATTTGCGACATATTATGTCATTAGAGTATGCGTTTTTATGTCAGCCTCTTCCATTTAACCCAGTACAAGTCTGACTTTAATCGAAAATCGATATTGTAAATAAATAGTCACAAAATCAAAAAGGTAAGCATTTTGAATACATAAACATATCATTAATGTCTCAATTTACATAAAAAAAACAACAAAGCCTTTGAAATCTAACGCTCATCATCCTATATTCCACTTCCATTATTTACCATCAATACCGATGGGCATGATATGACGTTCTGCAGTAACATACTGCTTATAAAAAGGGTTTGATATGAAAAATAAATGGCTTTATTTGGCCTTATTATCCTCACCAACGGTGGCAGCCGATGACTTAATTAAATGGTGGGATATTAGTGCCACTGGCCTTTATGGAAAAAACTACGATCTTGCCACATCAGAAGAACAAGCCACCCTCACTATCGAGACGGCAGGGGAATGGAAATACGGCGACTGGTTTACCTTTCAAGACTTTACCTATTTCACTGGCGCACCAAGTAACATCAATAGCACCAACTATGGAGAAATATCCCCTCGTTTTAGCGCTAGTAAAATTTTCGGACAAGATTTCAGTGTCGGTGCTATAACCGACTTTTCTCTTGCCTTAACACTTGAAGAAGGTGACGGGCCTGTAGACAGCTTTCTTTATGGTATCGGCATGGACTTCAAACTGCCCTATTTTACCTATTTCAGCCTAAATAGTTACCGTAGACAAGCATTAAACAATGACAATAACAGTGATGGTTGGCAGCTCACTCCCGTTTTTAGAATGGATTTTCCTGTCGGCGACTCCGCGATTGTTTTTGATGGCTTTATTGATTGGGTTTTTCAAACAGATAATGATGGCTATGAAGAGAATTTCCATTTTAATCCACAACTTAAATATGATTTAGGACGAGTGCTATTCGCCAGCCAGCCTAAAAATAAATTCTTAGTCGGCATTGAATACGATTATTGGAAAAACAAATATGGCGTTGATGGTATAGATCAAAATACCTATTCAGTGATCGCTAAATACCATTTTTAATTTCTAGCTGACATTAAAAAGCACTGCCAATCATTCATTAGCAGTGCTTTTAAATAAAAAGGTTATTTCAATAGTTTTCTAGCAGCATCCACAACAATGGAAATGGCATTTGATTCTGTCTTTTTCATCACAGCTTCATCTGGAATTTCTTGCTGGGTACGGTTAACGATAACACCCGCCACACAAGCTGCACGCCAACCTTGAGAGGCACACATGGTAAATAAAGTCGCCGATTCCATTTCATAGTTAAGCACACCTAACTCTTGCCACTCTTGCATCGATCCCACAAAATGACGTCTTACTCGACCTGATACCGTATCATAACGCTCTTGACCTGGATAGAAGGTATCTGAAGACGCTGTGATACCAATATGAGGTTCTAAACCTGCTTCACGTGTTGCGGCGACCATGGCAGTTGTACACTCAAAATTTGCAACCGCAGGGTATTCCATGGGGGCAAAATGCAAGCTTGCACCGTCTAAGCGCACGGATGCTTGCGTAACAATCACATCGCCCACGTTAACGTGAGGCTGAATAGCTCCAGTGGTACCGATGCGTAAAAAAGTATTCACGCCTAATTGCGCCAGTTCTTCAACTGCAATAGAAGTAGAAGGGCCGCCGATCCCCGTTGAGCAAATAACAACAGCTAAACCATCAATATAAGCAAGATAACTGGTATATTCTCGATGACTTGCTAAAAATGTGGCGTTATCCATAAGTTCGGCAATACGTTTAACCCTTTCAGGATCGCCCGGCACAATCGCTAAACTCGCGCCATCCAGCATCTCTTTGGTTAAGCCTAAATGAAATACATCAGCCATTGTGAAACCCTCTTTCAATTTTGATTAAAAATCTATCATCGCCTTGACTTTAATCCAGCTTCAAAGCAAAAAACATCGAATATATCACATTATTTGACTAAAAATGAAAAGTAAATGTAATAAACAAACAACACTAGTGTGTTAAAAAGATAGCTTCAGGTTACTTTTAAATAATAATCAACAAGTAAAGCCACCTTTTAACGGAAAAAGCGCTTGGTTATTTATGATGAATAAACCCCCTTTAAATAAAGCTTCATTTAATGGAAAAGCTGCCCTTGTTAGAACCAATACACATTAAACCACACTTTCACTATAAGCCACGTTGCCACTCTTGGCGTAGTTCAATTGTTTCAGGTCGAGATAAAGCAGCATTAATTTGCCCAATAAAAGTCGACTTATCTTTGCCTAACACCCCTTTAAGGACTAAATAGTTTGATGCATGATCAGAGCGGAAAATGGTTTTTTCCAATTCAAGGTGCTCCACTAGAGTCAACATCTCTTCAAACAACCCTTGTTGATCAGGCAATTGAAACCCTCCTTCAAAGCTATCATCCATACGCTTTTGCCCAAGGGGAAAGGAGACAACCAATGTCGACAAATAATCAGGCTGGGCCGCATTCATTAACTTTGCCGAACCCATCGCATGCTGCTGTGATAAGGTTACGCCACCTAACCCATTTAAAATCATCACAGAAGACTTCATACCAGCCGCCTTCATCTTATTTAACGCCGCTAAAGAACTGTCAAAAGTCTCGCCTTTATCAACCAAGCTTAGCACCTCATCATCACCACTTTCGCACCCCACATAAAAGAGTGATAAACCCAACGACTTTAAGCGGGTCAGTTCTTCAATGGTTTTATTATTGATGTTACGGGGTAAACAATAGCTGCTGATCCGCGTGACTTGTGGTAAATGCTTTTTAATCAATAAGCAAATAGCTTCTAACCGTTTAAAAGGTAATGTCATGGCATCACCATCAGCTAAAAATATACGGCGAAATTCATGACCACTTTTAGCCGCTTTGATAATATCTTGCTCAATATTATCTATTTTTTGTGCACGAAATTTTTTCTGCGGCGCAGTATACATATCGCAAAAACGACATTGATTCCAACTACAACCATTGGTCACTTGTAAGATAAGGGATTGCCACTCAGAAGGCGGCCTAAATACAGGTTCAATATAATTCAACACATTCATTATTCCATTAAAACCGTTAAAAACAGCCACTCAGAAAAGGCGCTTAAACTTAATACAGGTTCAATATAATTCAACACATTCATTATTCCATTAAAAGCATCAAAAATTATCTATAGTTTACGGAGTCATTCACTGAAATACAGAGCAAGCAATGCTTCAATGTCATTTTGCCATTATAGGAACAGGGTTCATTGCAAACATCATAGCAAAAGCCCTAAGTATTGCCGATAATGCTAACCTCATGGCTGTATCCAGCCGTACTTTAGAAAAAGCACAACAGTTTGCAGACCAATTTTCAAATGTCACTCCTGTAGTCGGTCTTACACCGATATTATGCAATGAGACTATCGACGTACTTTACATTGCTACCCCAACAACCGCAAAAGAAGCCATTGCCCTCAAAGGTATTCAAGCAGGCAAACATATTTTAATTGATAAACCCCTACTCAATGCAGCTTCTTTACAAAAAATGCTCAAGGAAGCGGACAAATATCAAGTGATGATTATGGACGCCACTCACTTTGTTCATCACCCGAGAACCCTTCATATCAATGAGCATCTAGATCAATTAGTTGGAAAACCTCAATCTCTATATACTTCTTGTTACTTCCCCAATACAGATAAAAATAATATTCGCTTTAACCATCAATTAGAGCCAACCGGCACATTAGGCGATCTCACTTGGTATTCAATGCGAGCCATTACACAATACCTCAAGCCTCAAGGAAAAATGGCTCAGCTATGTGTACATACTGAGCGGGACAAAGCGACAAATACCATTATTCGATTATCAGGCTTTATGAGTTTCACCAGTGGCGAAACATCCTCATTCGATACCGGTTTTACTTGTCGCTCAGGTGCTATGGACTTTCATTTGATAGGGCTTGACGGCAGCCTTTCTATGGATGACTTTGCCTTCGACTGGCGTAATAGTTTTCCTTTTCAATCACAAACCGATACTCGGTATATTCACAAAGCGACCTTTACCACTCCTGAACACTCAAATATCCAAATTAACAATGCTGATAAACCCGCTCAAACCTTGATGATTGAACGATTTTCAACACTCATACAGACCCATAATATGACTGACATGAAAAAATACCAACATGATGCATTAACCACTCAATCTTATCTTGATGCTATTTGGGAAAAAGTGATATATACCCAAACCACTTGAAAGTGCATGTTTTCAGAGCCCGTAAAAAGGCTTAATTCAAGGCGCATTATTGAA
>NZ_CANLKR010000008.1 GCF_947491715.1 uncultured Shewanella sp.
GATGCAGAGCCTTATCATCTTGATGCTAGAATAGATACCGTCGATGCAGCCGGAAACCCCGGACATGCAAACCAAGGGCATGAATACGGCGTCGATGTCATCCCTCCTGTTGCCGAGGTGTTTGTCTCCAGCATCGCGAATGATGACTATCTGAACTACGAAGAATCTCTTCCTTACTTTTTCGATCTTTCTGGAGTTCCTGTTCCCGTGATGCTTGATGCTAGTGGAAACTTCATACCCAGTTTTCCCATTGCTCAAGACTCTGATGGTGATGGGCTCCCTGATATGATTGACATTGACGCTGATGGTGATGGGCTTCCTGATTCTGTAGGTCTCGACAATAATCCCGACACTGACGGGGATGGCATTATTGACGATATGGATCTTGATGCAAATAATGACGGTATTCTTGATATTCAATTAACACAGGATGGAGATGGAGATGGTATTCCTGACTTTGTTGATTCATCAACAAATAGTCAAGGCTTCTCACAAGTTGATGTAGATCAAAATAACGATGGCATTTTGGATCAAATGCAAATAGATTTAAATCGAGATGGTATACCCGACTTTGTTCAAAATGAATATTTTGATACTGATTCAGATGGTATACCCAACTTGAATGAAGGTGTTAATGCAAATGGTATACCCAACGTTGCTCTGCTTGACGATGATGGGGATGCTATTCCTGACTTTATAGATCTTGATGCAAACAATGATGGTGTCGTTGATTTAGTACTAGAAAATGAATCAGTTTTCATTAACAGTGATGGCATCGGTTTACCTGATTTTGCGCCAAATGTGTCCGTTACGGGTTATGCAACCGGTGATGAAACTACTGCTGGTGATATTGTAGCACTTCACATCTTCATCGATGGCGTTAAAACCCCCCTAGGAGAAGGCGCATTAATGCTCAATGCTGGCGGAATACTCACCTATAACATTCCTGTCAGTGGTCATTTACTCTCACGTGCCGACAGCAACATTGATGGCAGTAACACCGTCACTGCGTCTTTAACCGTGATCGATACTGCACAAAACAGTACCACTGTCACTAATACTGGTAACTATCAAGTCGATATCATTGTCCCAGAAGCTGAAGTCTTTATATCAACCATTGCAGACGATGGCTGGCTCAACAATGCTGAATCTGATGCCAACGTCTCCATTACAGGATATGCCACCAGCAGTACTGATAATATTGAAGGAAATATCGTCACGCTCTATGTCGATATCAATGGAACCGCAACCTTAATTGGTAGCGGCCCATTAATCGAAAACCCAGATACAGGTAAGTTGGAGTACTCTATCGGGGTCAGCGGTGACAAATTGTCTCAAGCAGATGACAATCAAGGTGAATATACTGTCGCAGCTTTTCTCACTGTCACCGATAATGCGCTCAATAGTATCACGGTCACCAATACTAATGATTATCAAGTTGATACCACCCCTCCCGCACCGCTCTCTATCACACTGGACCCCAATATAACAGATGATGATATTATCAACACACAAGAGGCTGAGGCTACTCTTGAAAATCAACCTATTTGGATTTCAGGGAAAGTTGCTGGTGAGTTCAATGTTGGAGAATTAGTTACACTAACAATTCAAACGGACATTGACGTATTTGAAGTCACCACTCCCGTTATAAATGCCCAAGGGGACTTTCAATATGCCTATTCAGGAGCTTTGTTAGTAGCCGATATTGATAAAACCATTAAGGCTGAATTTACTTCAACGGATCAAGCTGGCAATAGCCGCACTGTGTTTGATGATGAAAGTTATACCGTTGATACTCAAGCCCCCAACATTAGCATCACTATCAACGAGATTGTTGAAGTACTAGGTCAAGATGACGACCCTAACGCCCCACCTGTACCCGAATTCTTTAATGTGACCCTAACAGGGACAATCACAAGCGATCAGCCTTTCGGTCCACAAGATTTTGTTGAAATCGAGTTTAATGGAACAATTTACGATAACCTTGAAGCTGGCGATTTCGATGTGATCATTACCCCTAATAATGATATCAATGGTAGTAATCTATTCACGGCAATCTGGTCACTCACCCTGCCTAATGAAACATTACGGGCCAATGACATTGACGGTGATGGAGCAGCACAAATCAATGCACGCTATAACACACAAGATCCGGCGGGCAATCAAGCACTTCCCGCCGAAGCTTCAGCCAATTACACTATAAACAAAGATGTGGTTGCAATAGCTGATACAGAAATAATGCAACCCGATGCTCATTTTCATCTCGATATCGAAACAGAATATGGCGCATTTTATATCGATATTGATGGTACGTTACACCCTGTCATTGCTGGTGAAAATTCCCCTGTCGGTGGTGAACTCGTCTTTATTCCAGAAATTGAAACTTTTCAAGATCTCGTTGAAGATGTTAATTTAGGCAGCTCAGGAATTCCAGCGAGCCTATACGATTGGGGAGAGATTGATCCAAACGATCTTAGCACGGCCACTTTTTATCAAGGGGCGCTAAAAATCACCACTCAATTGCTTAATGATGACCCAGAAAATGGTAATCCCTTAACAGTATATAATGGAAATGGAGACGTTGACGATCATGTCGGCAATGGCATAGGAGGCGATAACAACGGATTAGAAATCGGTGAGTCCTTAATGGTGACTATTGATGACATGAGCGATGATCCCATAAGTGTCAATGAAGTTACCCTTGTTTTAAAAGGCTTAGGCAGTTGGTTTGATGAAAACGACAATAATGCAACAGAAGTACTCATTATTGCCAGAGACATCCATGGAAACGAAATCGATAGAAAAGGCGATTTCAGGGATTCTGGTATCGCAACTGACACATATAAATTCACCAGTGATGTGGCTTTTCATTCCTTTGAATTAACAACCCAACTGGGTGATAACAATATTACTGGCAACAGTGGAAGCTATGTCGTTCATAGTATGATCTTATCGCAAACCTTATTAATTAATACACCTGTACTCATTACACAACCAGATTTAACCACCACAACTGAGTCTGTACTAATCAGCCTGACGGCTCATAACAGTGACACACCAGTACCTATCACAGATCTTGCCTTTGCCAATGTAATTGAACCTGTGGTTGCCGAAATCAGAGTTATGGAAGATGATGTACTTGTTATTCATGCTGATCAGCTCCTGCACAATGATTATGACTTAGATCCTGATAGCAATAATAATGGTGTCATCGATGACAATGAACAAACCAATGGCATCACTCCCGATCCTCTCTTCATAACCCATGTTACAGCAACAGCAAACACACATGGTACCCTTGTATTTGATACATTAACGGGTGAAATCACTTACACACCCGACCCAGGTTATAGCGGCCCAGCCTCATTTGAGTATACCATTACGGACAGTCATGGCGCCGATGGTACCACACAAGTCAAAATCAATGTCATTCAGGATTATGCCGAGTTTGACATAATGTTGAATCCCATTGCGGGTGATGGCTTGATTAACTACGAAGAATCTTTTGGCCCCGTTGCTTTATCCGGTCGCGTTGACGCAGAGTTTGATCTCACTGGCGAAACCGTCATGATTGAAATTGACTTTGTTAGAATAGATATTCCGCCTTTTATCCACCTTTATGAAGCCACTATTTTAGATGATCAAGGGAACTTTATTATTGAAAATATTTTAACTGACTTCATTACAACCGATGAATTTATACCGGGCTGGCATTATGGTGAAGAGACCTCATTTTCACACGAAGACCTCTTTACTGCAACAGCCCGTATTCAGGCCTTCGATCCGAACGGCGGATACCATCAGGCTGAGGCATCGATAAGCGCTGTCACCGATGCGCAGCTACCGGAGTTTACAATCACAATTGGCGAAATCGATACCGTGCAGCAATACGACAATGCAGATGACTATCAACCCGTTATTGTTACTGCCACCTTAAATTTAGCCTTCCCTGACCAAGACTTACCATTAACAGGTGATAACCAAGCAACATTGATCGTTAATAATCAATACTATACTGGCTTTATCGACCCTTATGGCTTTGTACAGTTTGCCGTTGACGGCCAAGACATGGCATCCGACTCCAGTTTATCCGTCATCGCCATGCTCACCGATGAAGCGGGCAACAGTTTTTCACCTGCCGACCCCACAAACGCAAGCTATGTTGTTAACGCACAACCCGACGCCGTTGATGACAATGAAGCTAAAGAGCCTTATGCCACGGTCACCCTTACTGATGATTTTACCTACGGGGAGCTACAGTATTCTGAAGATGGTTCCACTTGGTACACACTTGAACTGGGCGATTCAATCACTACAACCGACAGTACTCAATTTCAAATGAAGCAAAATGAAGAGGTCAAAGATCTAACAAACGATATTTTCCTTGGCACAACTGATGGAACAACCGCTGAAATCTCTGACTGGGGAACACAACTAAACGATACTACTATTCGTTACGATGTTCCTGAAGAAAACGGTGGAGGAACAATAAGAACCATACTTTTTGGAAGCGCATTTACCAACTATAATGAACCAACTAACTCTACAGGTGTTGGTATTGGCGATAGTGACAACGTAGGGCAAGGAATTGATGGTAATGATACTATTACTCTACTGTTCAGTGAAGAAGTGAAATCTAATCAATTATCACTTAAAGTTGACGGCATTGGCGTCTATTTTACCGAAGGTAGCACTGGTAGTAATGCTAATGCGGTTTATATCGACGCTCACCTAGAGAATGGTCAGGTCATTAGACAGATTGATTATAAAAACACCGACGGTACTTTTTTAGAAACCTTTGTTTTTAACACTGGTTCTTCTGAAGTTACTAAGTTTGTTATTGGTACAGTCAACAACACCGATGGCAATATTGTTCTAAGAAGCGTTACTGTCTCTCAAACCTTACTCGATGATGCAACTATAGAGATCACACAACCTGATAATACAATTGAACCTTTAACCATAGATAAAATTTTAACCAATGAAAATGCCGAAAATGATATACCATTAACAAATATTACCGAGTCAATCAACGCTCCCGTCTTCGAGCCCTTTGAGATCGTCTCAGGAGAAACAATTTTCATATCCTTTGCAGACTTAACGGTCAATGACAGTGATCCTGAAGGCAACCCCATTAATATTATTGATGTACAAGCCGGAGCGAATTCACAATTTGACGTCATGCTGGGCGACATGATGGGTGAAAAAGGAGTCTTTGTCACTGCTGCTGACGATTTCAGCGGTGAATCCACTTTCACTTACACCTTAATTGATGATCGAAGCGGTCAAGACACTGCTACTGTTACAGTGATAGAAGGAGATTATAATGCGCCTGACGTCATTATCCCTGAATCACCCGAAGTGGTTATTGTCACCGACAGCAATGATGATGGCTGGCTCTCTGCAGCAGAGCTTGAACAAAATCCAGATCAAGTACAAGTCTGGGTGTCGGCTGACCAGCTTAGCCAGCCAGACAGTTATATGAGCATCAGTATTGATAATAACGGCGCTGTTACACAAGTGCTTGCCAGTTTAAACAACGGAACACTAGAGGTCACCGATGCTGCTGGGAATGGCGTCTTCGGCTTTACCTATCAAACCGATGTCGCAGGCTCAGGTAAAGACATCATTCGTTGGTCTGAAACTATTCCGCTACACACTGCCGTGAGTTTAAGTGTGACGGCAGCCAATGTTGTTGAGGGGACGATTTCTGCCACTAGCACCGATAGTGCCGATCTATTAATCGATGATGCGCTAGCGGGATTAAATCAACAAATCGAGAACCAAGCAGAGCAAGAAGAACAAGATCGTATTGATGAAATCAACGGCTTGTTAACGCAAGTGAACAACTTAAATGAAGAGATTAGTCAGCGTGAAGGCGAGATACTCGCATTAGATATCGCAAGGGGAAATGAGTATCAACAATATGATGACTTCATTAGCGAGACCAATGCCAGAATACAGGCCAACGAAGAGGAACGTAATGACTTCATTGATGCGTTAGAAAACGACCCTAGCTTAACCTTGCTCGACATTGCTAACATTAACACGGCAATATTGGCACTCGAGGCAAAAATCTTGGAAGATAACACCTTGATTGCTCAAGCCGACAGTGATGAAGCAGCTGCTGCCGGTCTATATGCTTCACTTAGACAAGATCTACTAGAACAACTCGACAGTAAACACACTGAAAAAGATGGCCTAGAAGCTGATATACAGCATATTGTTCAACAACTTGAAAGTGATGATAACCTGTATATTGTTGGTACAGACAATAATGATGACCTTAAAGGTTGGCATGGCAACGATGTCATTCAAGGATTAGCTGGTGATGATATTCTATTAGGAGAAGGCGGTAATGATATATTACTGGGCGATGAAGGGGAAGATGTCCTCATCGGTGGTTCTGGTAATGATATACTCATTGGCGGTGAAGGAATGGATACCTTTAAATTTTCACCAAATGATGGAACCGACCTCATTAAAGATTTTAATCTCAGTGAAGATAGGATTGATATCAGTTCCTTACTTGATGACTCTAATGGGTTAACTGATTTAGAACAACAGCTTAATATTTCACTGGACGCAGATGGCAATACTCTCATCGATATTGACAGTAGTCATGATGGGGATATGAATCAACACATTGTCCTTGATGGCGTCGACTTGTTTACTCACTTTAATACTGACAACACAAGTGAAATCATTAATGCACTGATTAACGAAGGCAATGGCGCCTTAATTGTTGCAGCGCCATCATCCGAACTACCACTTGAAGAACCACCAATGAATCCATAAGCATAATCCAGCAACCTAATAAAAAAACCCTGCAACACTGTGCAGGGTTTTTTATCCTTGCGATATTTTTCCATTCACCATTCCCTCTGCTTTGTGCAATACATGTATGGCATGATGAATAACCATGGCAAACTGGCAAACTGGTCTATTTTGACCAATACTTTTCACACGAGAAGGATTATCAAGGAAAGTCATTCTGTGTCAGATACGACAGTAACGCCAGATGAGCATAACACTCAAGACAAACAATGGACCATCTCTGCTTCTCAACGAGTGACACAAGATCCTTTGCTCGACTGCTTAGTTCTCATGACGGAATATTTTGGTTCGCCTTGTTCCAGTGATTCGATGACAGCAGGATTACCTCTTTCAAGTAGTGTATTGACGCCGGAATTGTTTCCTCAAGCGGCGGCCAGAGCTGGGCTATCGGCAAAATTGGCACGCAAAGGGCTAGACCAAATTCCCCCTATTTTATTTCCTTGTGTGTTATTACTTAAAAACCAAAAAGCCTGTTTGTTAAGAGAAATTGATTCTAAACAAGATAAAGTGACCATTCAGCTTTCTGAAACGGGTGGTCAAGAGTCAATGAGTATTGAAGAACTTGAAACCATGTATGTCGGTTATGTGTTTTTAATAAAACAAGAATATCGTGGTGATAAAAGCTTTAACTTACACTTACATCAAACCCGCACCCATTGGTTAATTCAAACACTAAAAGACTCTGCCCCTATTTATCGTGACGCACTCATTGCATCGGTACTGGTGAATATTTTTGCATTAGTCTCTCCCCTTTTTGTCATGAACGTCTATGACAAAGTGGTACCCAATCTTGCCTTTGAGTCACTTTGGGTATTAGCCATTGGGGCCGGAGTGGCCTATTTATTCGATTTCATCATGAGACAACTAAGAAGCTACCTAATTGATATAGCTGGAAAAAAAGTTGACATCATTGTGTCTTCACAAATTTTTGCTAAAGCCATCGGGATCCCTCTTGAAAAACGCTCTCCAAGTGTCGGAGCAATGGCAAAACAGGTGAGTGAATTTGATAGTATTCGTGATTTTTTAACCTCTGCAACGATTACTGCATTAGTTGATTTACCTTTTGCTGTCTTTTTCATCATTGTTATTTATATTGTTGCAGGCGATCTTGCTCTCATTCCCCTTGTTGGAAGTATTATCATTATTGGGTATACCTTACTCATACAATCTAGGTTGAAAGCGGCGATAGAAGAAAGTAATAAATTTCTCAGCCTCAAACATGGACACCTTATTGAGTCACTCGCCTCACTGGAATCCATAAAATCCAGTAGCGCAGAAGGTATTGTTCAAAAAAGCTGGCAACAAATGATAGGTCACACGGCGAACTGGCAATTAAAATCTAAGAAAATCACCACCTCTGTCACAAATGTTGCCACTTTCATCGTCCAGTTTTCAGTTATTTGTGTTGTCATTTTAGGCGTGTATCGTGTTGCCGATAATGCTATCTCTATGGGCGGTATTATTGCAGCAGTCATGTTATCGAGTCGAGCGATATCCCCTATGGCGCAACTTGCAGGATTGATGACCCGAGGCAATCATACCGCCAATGCATTGCGTCAAGTCAATGAAATCATGACTCAAGAAGATGAGTTTGAAAATAAAGGTCATCTTGTCAGTCGACAACGTATTATGGGGCAAATCGATGCTAACAATATTAGTTTCAATTACCCTGAATGTGAAAAGCCTAGCCTCTATCCTTTATCATTAAAAATTCATCCAGGCGAACGCGTCGCTATCATTGGCCGTAATGGCTCAGGAAAAAGTACCCTAGCTAAATTATTAATCGGGCTTTATAAACCCACTAAAGGAAGTTTACGCTATGATGGTCTCGATTCAGCTCAAATACACCCAAGTGACCTTCGTCGAAATTTTGGCTACTTACCCCAAGACGTCACTTTGTTTCATGGTTCCATTAGAGATAATATTCTTTTTGGTACTCGTCAAGTCACTGAACACCAACTCATTCGAGCAGTTCAACTTTCAGGCGTCAGTTTATTTACCGATCTCGAATCTGAAGGGTTAGATCAACAAGTCGGTGAAGGTGGACTCGCTCTATCAAGAGGACAAAGGCAAATTGTCGCTTTAGCGAGAGCCACTTTAAACGATCCCCCCGTTTTATTAATGGATGAACCTACAGCGAGTTTAGATGCTCGAGCTGAAAAGCAGTTTGTTAATGCAATGGAGCATGTTTCAAAAGATCGCACTTTACTTTTAATCACACATAAAATGCATCTACTTAAATTAGTCGATCGTATTATCATCCTTGATAATGGTCGTATTATTGCCGATGGCGCTAAAAAAGAAGTACTAGAAAAACTCAATGCGGGTACCCTTAACGCAGGGGCGTCACATGAAAAATAACATCACGTACGCCAGCACTATGATTACCGAACTATTTTTTCCTCACCAGTACACTCCCTGTGGTCAATACTCATTCTTTCTTTTAACCACCTCCCAATTGAGATCACATCATGAGTAAGCAAATTCAATCTAACGATTTAGACATGGTCGATGATGTTTATGGTGCAATGATGACAGAGGCTCCATTCAGTCATAAGCTGATTATTTGGGCGTTAAGTGCATTATTTATTTGTTTTTTTATATGGGCATATTTTTCTAAAATTGATCAAGTCACCACAGGCTCGGGTAAAGTCATTCCTTCTTCTCAAATTCAACTCATTCAAAGTTTAGATGGAGGCGTTTTACTCGAGATGCACGTCAAAGAAGGCATGATGGTAAGAAAGGGGCAAGCTCTTGCTCGCATTGATGCAACTCGGTTCCGCTCTGATCTTGCTCAACAAGAACAAGAAGTCTCAAGTTTACAGGCTAATATTATACGATTAGAATCTGAATTAAATAGTATTGATATTGCCAGTCTAGCAACCGATTGGCGAGAACAAATTAAAATCACGCCTGAGCCTTTAGCTTTTCCTGATGCAATGGTCAAAAGCCATGCCAATATGGTCGAGAACCAACGCCGAGAATATCAAAATAGACTCGATAACTTAAGTAACCATTTAGAAATTGAAACACGAAAAATCCAACAACGCCAACAAGAAGTACAAGAGCTCGCATCAAAAATAAGAACCTTAACGAAAAGCTTTCAACTCATCAGCCGAGAGTTAGATTTAACCAAACCATTAGCCCAAAAAGGCATCGTACCTGAAGTTGAATTACTCAAATTACAACGGACTGTCAATGACATTCAAGGCGAGTTATCGACATTACGGGTCCTGCGTCCAAAAGTAAAATCGATTCTCGATGAGGCGATTTTAACTCGCAGAGAGCATACCTATAACTTTATTGCAGATACTCGTGCAGAGCTCAATGATTTACAAGCAACATTACGCCGTATCAACGAAGCACAAGTGGGCACTCAAGATAAGGTCAGTAAGGCAGAAATCATTTCTCCTGTGAACGGCACAATCAAAACTGTCAATATTACCACCTTAGGCGGAGTGGTAAAGCCGGGGGAAAATATTATTGAAATTGTTCCAACAGATGATCAGCTGCTCATTGAAACCAAAATATTACCAAAAGACATTGCCTTTCTACATCCCGGTTTACCCGCGATTGTCAAAATCACCGCCTATGACTTTACTCGATATGGTGGCTTAGATGGGACCGTCGAGCATATTAGTGCCGATACCACTCAAGATGAAGAAGGAAATAGCTTTTATTTAGCCATAGTGAAAACGAAGCAGTCGAGCCTAACAAAAGATGATGGCACCGTCATGCCCATCATTCCAGGAATGCTAACAAGCGTTGATGTAATTACTGGGCAAAGATCCATTTTGGAGTACATACTTAACCCAATACTTCGGGCAAAAGAAACCGCCTTAAGAGAGCGATAAGATGCAAACATCACTGTGATAACAAAATCGTTTCGTATAAACGAAAAATAAACATTGGAGGGAACCCTATGAAAAGCCGCTCAATCATTAAATTATGCCCAAGTTTGATCGCTTTGGCTATTAGCAGTGTATTTACATCAGTATCTTACAGTCAAACATTAGAACAGGCTGTTGCTCATACTTTAGAAAGCAATCCAGAAATCCGCATTGTCTTCAATCAATTTAAAGCCAGCCAAGAACAAGTGAAACAAGCAGAATCAGGCTTTATGCCCACACTCGATCTGACTGGCGGTTATGGCTTGGAAAGAACCAATAGCCCTGCCACACGTAATTTAAATACAACCGATCCCGCTGATTACCCCAATGATTACTTAGATCTTAATCGTGGTGAATTTGGCTTGAGTATTCAACAGATTATTTTTGATGGTTTTTTTACCACCAGCGAAGTTGACAGAAGTCGTTTTGAAGCCAGTGCTGAACAATGGGCTTTATTTGCAGCAGCAGAAGATATGGCATTGGAGGCCACCCAAGTATACATTAAGTATATTCAATCAGAGCAAGTGCTCACGTTAGCGGAAAAAAACCTCGTTACCCATCAAACCATTTACGACCAAATAAAACAAAGAACCAATTCTGGCCTCGCCTCCACAGCCGATTTATCTCAAATTACTGGGCGACTCGCTAGAGCCAATGCCAATGTCATTTCAGCAATGAACAATTTTTACGATGCAAAATCTGAATATATTCGCATTATTCACCTCCCTCCTGAAAATCTGATTGTGCCTATGCCAGATGCTGATTTACTGCCAGCGGATCTAATGGCTGGCATTGAAGTCGCACAAGAACGCCACCCCGTATTACAGTCTGCGGCAAAAGATATTCAAGCAGCCGAATCCGCTAAAGAAGCTTCAAAGTCAGGTTATTATCCAAAATTTACTCTCGAGTTTGATGGTAGCTGGGATAATAACTTAGACGGGGTAAACGGTGATGTAAACGGTGTGCAAGGTTATTATAATGAGCTCGTTGGCATGATAAGGGTCAAATACAATTTATTTGCTGGCGGCAAAGATCTCGCCACTGAGAAAAAAGCGGCTTATAACTTAAGTGAGTCAAAAGAAATCAGACAAAGAGCAGAGCGTCAAATCGTGGAAGGTTTAAGTCTCGCATGGAATGCTTATGAATTATTAACCCCCCAAAAAATGTTTATCAAAGAACATGTCATCGCAGCCAAAGAAACTCAACTTGCCTATCGTCAACAATTTAACCTAGGCCAACGTACATTATTAGATTTACTTGATACCGAAAATGAACTATTTGAAGCACGAAAGAGTTACTTAACGGCTGAATATGACGAAATTATTTCACAATACCGCCTACTCAATGCCACAGGCCAACTACTCAGTTCATTACGTGTCACTCGCCCTGAAGTCTGGTTTAGCGATAACCAATATTTACAAGGAAGTTACTAATGAAAAAATTAACGCTTTTTTTAACGATCGGTATATTATCGGGTTGTTCAAGTATTGACACTATGGATAATCCCACCATTCAAGTCTATGACCTTAATGATTATGATGCTGATGGTGTTATTGCACAAAGAGATCGCTGTAAAGATACGCCTTTAGGCGCAATGGTCGACAATTACGGTTGCCCGATTGTTGATCCCGTACACCAAAGAGAAGAAGTGAAGATTCAATTCGCCAATAATTCAGCCGTTATTCCGCCCGCTTTCTATTCTGAAGTAGAAGTTGTCGCTAAGCTCATGCAAACATACCCCACGGCGACAGCAACCGTTGAGGGCTACACGAGTAAAACAGGTTCTTACGAACACAACCTCACCTTGTCTAAAAGTAGAGCAATGGCAGTGAGCAGTTTACTATCAACCAAATATGATATTGATCCTAAAAGATTATCGACCAAAGGTTATGGTTATGATCATCCTGTTAACCCCGATAATCCCGCTGCAGCAGAAAACAGAAGAGTGATTGTGGATATCAGTAACAGCCAAAAAATAACCGATATGGATTGGCATATATACAGTGTCGATGAAGAAGCACAATAAGCACTTACCCGCTTAAAATGAATACTGTAAAGTTCTATATTACCGTGCTGCTTTTACTTTTGTATAGCCTACATAGCCATGCAAAACTCAAGCAGCTAGATGTTCCAAAAATTACTCAAGCGCTAGAAACCCATTATGGTCCTACAGCCAAACAGCGTGCGAGATTATGGTTTAGGTTAATTGATCAAGCCAGAGGGTTAGATGAACTAGATAAAATCATAAAAGTGAATGCATTTTTCAATCAATACACTTATATCACCGATATTAAGTTATGGGGACATGTGAATTACTGGGCAAAGCCACTGGAATTTATCGGGGTCGGCGCAGGTGATTGTGAAGACTTCTCTATTGCCAAATATTTTACCTTACTCTACTTAGGCGTATCTGAAGAAAAGCTGAGGATCACTATGGTAAAAGCCCCCAAGTTCAATCAAAACCATATGATTCTATCTTATTATGAAACGGCGTCATCAACTCCTTTAATACTTGATAATTTGGACTTAGATGTTAAAAAAGCCGACCAACGCCCAGATCTTATCCCTGTCTACAGCTTTAATGGTAGGCAATTATGGTTGAATAAAGAAAAGACACAAGGTGTACTTGCAGGATCTTCCAACCAATTAACATTGTGGAATGAATTACAACATCGTTTAGGTGTAGATCAACTTAATATTCCGATCCTAACATTGGAGCCGTTATGACACTCTTTCGACAAATCTACTCTTTATTATTGATTTTATTTCTGATTATTATACTCAGTATCAGTTATTTTCAGTTTTATGAAACTAAATCTTTTCTGACTCAACAAATGCGCTCTGATCTCAATAACACCAGCACATCATTAGGCCTGATGTTAGTCCCTGAGTTAGAAGCTGGAAATGCAGAACAAGTTAAAACCTTAATCAACACTCTATTTGAAGGAGGAT
Organism: uncultured Shewanella sp.; assembly: GCF_947491715.1. GTDB lineage: Bacteria > Pseudomonadota > Gammaproteobacteria > Enterobacterales > Shewanellaceae > Shewanella. The sequence goes on from NZ_CANLKR010000008.1 coordinate 13,680, forward strand.
ACTACCAACAGATCACCTTAACTTGGCTTGTTGAAGGAGAGCAAGAAATATGGAATAACCCTTTAGAGATTAAAGAAGTACCCAATTGGTTTATTGCACTGAATTTATTTCCTTCAATCACTCAAGAAACAACAATCACATCTGGCTGGATCCAACTTGCAGAACTTGAAATCACCGCTCATCCAGGTATTGGATATAATAAGCTTTGGCAAAGCATGTCCAATTTATTAGTCACTGTTTTCATACTTTTCATACTTGCGCTTATCATTGCTAGGATCTGCTTAATTTGGCTATTAAAACCTTTACATAACTTATCAAAATACGCTAAAAACATTGCAAAAAGGCAATTTGATCCTCAAATGGAATTACCTAAGACAACGGAACTAAAAGAAGTTGTTCAAGCATTTAATTCAATGTCTATACAACTAAAGAAAGTATTTACATCACTAGATGACGAAATATCCTCGTTAAGAAGAACAAATTTGATTGATGATATTTCAAATCTTCCAAACAGGCAGTATTTAGTCAGCCGCTTAAATAGCTGGCTAAGTGAATCCAGCAGCGGTACTTTACTCATGGTAAAAATGGACTGGTTAGGTGACATACATAGCCAGCATGGCTATCAAGTTCGCGATCAAACCATACGCCTGCTGGCAAAAGAGATGCAACAACAATTGAATGAACTTGCCCCTTCTGTTATTGCTCGTATCGCTGCTTATGAATTCGCATTTCTCATCACTGATATAGAACGTGATTTAGTGAATAAATATTTGCAAACATTAATTAGAACCATCAACCAAGAGATTGCTAAGGCTGGCTGTACTGCTAATGAAAAATTCGCTATCGGTATCGCCGAAAGAAATGGACAAGTAAGTGTATCAGATATTCTCGCCCAAGCAGATAATGCCCTTCAAAGTGCCATCAGCCACAATAAAATTTTCTATTGGTATGAATCCCACGAACAGACACTTTTTACTCAAGTTCAATGGCGAGAAAACTTAATCTCAGCAATTGATAATAAAAGTTTCAAATTTAGACTGCAGCCCATTCATAAAATGAAAAGTCATGAAGTGCATACTAAAGAACTATTCTGTCAATTCTCTATCAACAAGACTCTCATTCCAGCAGGGCAATTCATGCCCTATATTGAGCAGTTATCATTAGGTGCAATCCTAGACAAATGTTTACTTGAAACATTACTCGACAAACAATTAATGACACTCAATGAAGAGCCTATTGTCATCAATTTAACCCATCAAAGTTTGAATGACACTGATTTCCATCTATGGCTTAATACTTTCCTTAAAAATACTAAATGGGAACAAAACGTTATTTTTGATATTCCTGAAGCCGCTGTATACAATAATTTCGACACATGCCAGGCATTATGTCAGATAATACAAAACAATGGTGCAAAATTCGGTATAGATCACTTTGGCCGTCAATTTGGTTCAATGTCTTACTTACAAAAATTACGACCTCAATATGTGAAATTAGATCAATCATTCACCGTCAATGATGATAGCCAGCATAATATCGAACTCAGGCGTGCGTTAGTCAACATTGCTGCCGAACTTAACATTGATGTCATCGCAACAGGCATTCAAAATAAAGAGCAACTGAATTACTTTAAAACCCTTAATATTCAATATTACATGGGCTTTATCTCTCCTCCTATAGACATTACTTTTTAATACCACCTTTTTGTTATCAAAAAGGTGGCTCATCCAATCAAATCATCAAACCATTAAGCAAAGTTAATATTTTAACGGATAAAAATATACAGACGGCTACCAATTGACAAAAACAACAAAAAATAAACATTTTTTAAACATTCGGTATTTAAGAAGAAAAATACATAAAAATGATGACAATAAAATAAATAACCCAATAAATCAAAAACAAAAATAATATAAAACACCAGTTACATCGCTAAATAAATGCAAAGCTAGAATCCCACTCTATCGAATGTTAAATTAACAAATATTTAGAAACAAATTAAAACTTATTTAATAATACATTTCACGCTAGTCTCAAATATGAACATAAGGTAAGGGATTGATACCTTCACTTCCACCCTCTCTGAAGGAGCCCTTCATTATGAGTATATTCGTTGCCACACAAAATGCTGTCATTGGATCGGTTTCTGGCCGATTACAAATAAAAGACCTAAATGGCCAAATTAGCCATCTTCGCGCTTTTGACTCTATAAAAATTGGAGAAGAAATCATCTTCAATAGTGAAAGTCAATTTGCATTAATTTTTGAAAATGGAGAGGCAATAACAAGCGATGATATCAACAATTTTCTTACCAAAGAATTAAATAACACAACCAATAATTCGTCTCTTTCTGAAGGAGAAACTGAAAACTTCCATACTCAACTCAGTGATGACATTGAATCTAATTACATTCAAATAGAACGAAATGCACCCGAAACACTCGCAACAGCAGAGTATGACTCCTCAACAGCCCCCCAACATCAATTTGTTTTTAGAGATAAAAAAATATTCCAACTTATAGATGATAATCAATTAGATAATAAAATTGATAACACCACTGATAATACTCTTCATGTCAATAATATTCTAGATACTAATGAAGTCATATCAACAGTCAATGTCCCAAAGCAAATTGAACAAGAATTAACAACAACGGATATTACAGACAATAGCTTCACAACTTCAATTAATAAGCCAGTTGATATCGATTTAACGCCATTCGACTTTTCTCTCCATTTAAACCCGATCACAGGAGATAATATACTGACGCCAAATGAAGCAATCGATATAGTAACTCTAACAGGGAAAGTCATTGGGGAATATAACGCTGACGATAAAGTCAATATCGGTGTCAATCATTCACAATATACTGTCAATATTGATAATGAGGGAATATTTAATCTACGTATACAGGGAAGTGAACTTAGCAAGGATAATAGTGTTACAGCCAGCTTAACAAGTACCAATAACCTAGGTAACGAGATCACTCAAACAGCAACCCAAGTATATGTTGTTAGCCCCATTTACACATTAGAAATTAATGAAGTGACAAATGATAATATTATTAATAAACAAGAATCCTTCGATAAAGTCAATATCACGGGTCGAATCAATGGGGTTGAAACCTTTCCTCTTCCTGAAGTTAACTCCATTAATATCATCATTTCAAGTGCTCAAGAACATATAGCAACAATAACGACATTGGTAAGTACAAATGGTGAATTCAATGCCAGTATTCATGGTGAGTATTTTTCCAACCACACAAATCCCTTGATAACAGCAACAACCCAAGTAGTTGACCTTGCAGGTAATAAAATAACTTTATCCACTCAAAAATACTTCTTCATAGACAGAAGCGATCCCGTTATCAGCCTAAAACTCGATCCTATTGCTGACGATAATCACCTATCATTTGATGAATCTCTTGGTACTGTTATCTTGTCTGGGCATGTCACCGGTGAATACCATGAGACAGATCAAGTCGAAATAAAAGTGAATGAGCAAGTATACAAGACACATGTCAATGCTAATGGCGCATTTAGTTTACCCATTAGTGGTAGTGAATTAAGTCAGGATACTCAAGTATTCGCCAGCTTTAGCAGTACTGACTCTGCTGGTAACCTAGCAAAGGTCAATGACAGCCAAATTTATACTGTCCCACCTTCGTATAGTTTAACGCTTAATAATATCACTGACGATAATATTATTAATAGTGAAGAAATAGACGGTAATTTAGTGATCAGTGGCAGTATTCTAAACGTAAAAACAGGTACATTCGTTGCCAACCAAGAGGTATACCTCACCGTCATAACGGATAAGTATCCTGAAGGCATATCCACGCTCGCCATAACAGATATTAATGGCCTATTTAATAGAGAAATAGATGCAAGCAATTTAATCGGTCACTCCGATATATCCATTACCGCCAGCACCACGATTGTTGACCCAACTACCGATACAAGAACAACGCTCTCAAAGGCACAGTCAATAACACTTGATATCGAAGGCCCCATTATTTCGCTAAACCTTGATCCAATTGCAGGAGATAATCATTTAACCCCTTCAGAGTCACTCAATCTTATCGAAGTCTCAGGGCAGATCACGGGTCAATTTGATATTAGCGAGCCAGTCGAAGTGAGTGTCAATGAGCGCATATATAAAACAAGCCTCAATACTGAAGGAGAGTTTTCTTTATCCATTGATGGTAATGAATTACGCCAAGACACCAGTATTTCTGCGAGTTTTAGCAGTAAAGATGATGCGGGTAATCTAACTCAAGTCATTGACAGTCAAGAGTACACTGTTAAGCCTATGTACACCTTAGAGCTTGATAACATCACCAATGACAATACAATTAATCTCGTAGAAATGAATGGGAATGTTTTGCTTCATGGCCGAATCAATCATATTGAGCCCGATGAAATAGCTGATAATCAAACCGTTTATTTACAACTTGAAAGTCAGCAAGGTTGGCGCATGACGGTAATGAGTTTAGTTGATGCCAATGGTCAATTTAGCGCTCCAATTGATGGAAACAAGTTAACCACTGAATCCGATTTAACCATTGATCTCAATACAACGATAACAGATACAACAGGTATTGACGTCAACATTTCCGCTTCTAAAACTTATGCCGTCGATCTCACCACACCTTTAGTTAGCTTAGCCCTTAATCCTATTACAGATGATAACTATCTTAGCTTGAATGAAGCTAACAATGATATATCTATCACAGGTCTTGTTACAGGTGATTACCACTTTGACGATCAAGTCATTATCACTATCAATAATCAACAGCATATTGCTAGCCTAAACAATGAAGGTGTATTTAATTTATCTATTGCTGGAAATGAACTCAAAACCGATACTCGCGTCACAGCGACCTTAACAACATCTGATAATGCAGGTAACATAACGACCGTTACTCACCATCAAGATTATGCTATAGCGCTACCACCTCTATCGGCAAACCCCGTCGATTTAATTGTTGATGATTTAAACCCTATTACCATTGACCCTGTCGATCACTCCAATGACTTAATTGTTGATGATTTAAATCCTATTACACTTGACCCTGTCGATCACTCCAATGACTTAATTGTTGATGATTTAAACCCTATTACCATTGACCCTGTCGATCACTCCAATGACTTAATTGTTGATGATTTAAACCCTATTACACTTGACCCTGTCGATCACTCCAATGACTTAATTGTTGATGATTTAAACCCTATTACCATTGACCCTGTCGATCACTCCAATGACTTAATTGTTGATGATTTAAATCCTATTACACTTGACCCAATACCGACTTTAACCACTGATACCATAACGGCTCCCGTCGAGTCACCAATGCTAGTTGACCCAGTATCGACTTTAACCACCGATACCATTACAGCGGATAATACATTAATCAATACCGTCGACTTTTCTAACAATGAAGGAGTCGATATCTTCATATTAAAAGCTGAAAGTCAAGGGGAAACACATATTACCGGATTTGATCTCAATAAAGATAAACTCGATTTAAGTGATATTCTTCAAGGTGAAGATGATATAGATAGCCTAGATAACATACTGCACTTTTCAACTGAAGACGGCGATACCATTATTGATATTGACAGTAACCATGACGGCCATATGAATCAACACTTGGTACTGAACGGGATCAATTTATTTACTTCATATTCCGTCAGTAGCGACAACGATATGATCCATGCTCTCATCGCGAAGAACAGCTTGATAGTAAAAACAAACACAGCTGGCTCAGAACCTGAGCCTATTGAAGAAAGCAGTATCACTTTCACCGCTTAAATTAGAGATAAAGAGCATGATCGTTTTCATGCTCTTAGCCGATAGAGTCATTATGCTTTATTCGGTCTCACTCCAAGTGTATGGCAAATAGCATAGGTTAATTCAGCACGATTTAAGGTATAAAAATGGAAATCTTTCACCCCTTCACGTGATAATACCTTCACCATATCAATCGCCACATTGGCGCCAACTAACTGACGAGTTGCAGGATCATCATCGAGCCCTTCAAATTGCTGATGTAGCCAATTAGGAATACCCACATTGGTCATGCCTGCAAATCGTTTCAATTGCTTAAAATTCGTCACAGGTAAAATACCAGGCACGATTTCAACGTCAATACCCGCAGTGACACAGCGATCACGAAAACGCAAATACGACTCCACATCAAAAAAGAACTGTGTAATTGCCCGATTGGCACCTGCATCAATTTTACGTTTTAGATGAATTAAATCCGCTTGAGCATTGGTTGCATCAGGGTGACCTTCTGGATAGGCCGCGACAGAAATATCAAAGTCAGCCACAGAGCGTAATAAACGGACTAAATCATTCGCAAAACGCGTCGGCTTAGGACTTCCTTCAGGCAAATCACCACGAAGGGCAACAATATCGCGAACCCCTGAATTCCAGTAATGTTTAGCCAACTCAATAAGCTCTTCATCACTGGCATCAACTAGCGTTAAATGAGGTGCAGCCACAAGTTGAGTTTCTTTCTGAATGCGTTCAATTACACTATGGGTACGATCACGGACACCAGAATTCGCACCATAGGTCACTGAGACAAATTTAGGATTTAAAGGCGCTAACCTTCTAATTGAATTCCAAAGAATGGTTTCCATTTCTGGCGTCGAAGGAGGGAAGAATTCAAAAGAGACATTTATATCACCATTTAGCTCAGATAAGCTTTGGTTTAATGAAGTCGCATGTTGTGCATGATGAAAAGCCATAAATAATTCCCTCAGATTTTAAATGGACGTTTGGACGTCTATATGTCCACATACTAGAGAAACTCTTCATTAAGTCAAGTCATAAAAAACACTCTGTTCATCTTTTTATGACTTTCCAAAAAGCTTAGCTAGGATCTTAGGGCTTATCCTGCTTCGATGTTAAATATAGGTTAATTTTAATCGTTCAAGATTTTATTTAAGTTAAAAAAAGTATATATATTATGGAAACTAAGCCATCCCTGCAATATACCCGTGATACATGAAGATGCATGTTTTCAGAGCCTGTAAAAGTACCTAATTCAAGGCGTATTATTGCAAGAATGCTTATTGCCTTTTAAGGTGATACAACTTCGATGTAGGTGATTTTACAGACTCCCAAAGGGCTGGTTTAAAAGCAGAAAATAAAATAGCAATAAAGTGGAAATGATAGACAGGAAAATGATGGTGACGAAACAATATTATCCCCATGACTGAACTTTAAAACATCACGGGGATAAAAACCATACTAAGCCGTACCACCAACGGTTAAAGAGTCTAATTTTAATGTTGGCTGCCCTACCCCTACAGGCACACTTTGGCCATCTTTACCACACACTCCCACACCTTTATCTAACGCCAAATCATTACCCACCATAGAAATTTGTCCCATGGCTTCTGGACCATTACCAATTAAGGTTGCTCCTTTAATAGGTTGAGTAATTTCACCTTTCTCTATTAAATAAGCTTCAGAAGCTGAAAACACAAATTTACCCGACGTAATATCCACTTGCCCGCCACCAAAGTTAGGTGCATAAATCCCTTTTTCAACAGATTGTATAATGGCTTGAGGATCTGAATGTCCAGCTTCCATGTAGGTATTTGTCATGCGTGGCATGGGTAAATGTGCATAAGACTCTCGGCGACCATTACCCGTCGATTGACAGCCCATCAAACCTGCATTTAATTTATCCTGCATATAACCTTTTAAAATTCCGTCTTCAATTAGCACTGTTTTTTGAGTGGGTACCCCTTCATCATCAATGCTTAAGGAGCCACGGCGATCGGCAATGGTGCCATCATCCACAACAGTAACAAGCGATGAGGCTACTTGTTGGCCCACTTTTCCACTAAACGCACTGCTGCCTTTACGATTAAAATCACCTTCTAAACCATGACCCACAGCTTCGTGTAACAATACTCCAGGCCAACCCGCACCCAATACCACGGCCATTTCACCCGCCGGCGCATCGATAGCACGCAGACTTACCTGTGCTTGACGTACCGCTTCTTTAGCAAAATAAAAGCAATAAGGTAACCCTGTATCATCTTCTTGCATTAGGACTTCATAAGCATGTCGGCCGCCGCCACCAGCACTGCCTCTTTCACGCTTTCCATTGTCTTCTAAAATCACACTGACATTGAATCGAACTAAAGGGCGAATATCCCCCGCTAAAGTACCATCACTTGCGGCCACTAAAATCTCTTCATGCACACCTGATAAACTGACAACCACTTGAGTGATGCGATCGTCTAAACTGCGCACATAAGCATCTGCTTGCTTTAATAGATTAATTTTTTTCACTTCTTCCATACCAGCAATAGGATCGTTACTGGTATATTGCACTTGCGCACTTTGACGCTGCCAAGCCTTCACTTGTGCCTGTTCGCCCGCCGATGCTATTCCTCTTGCAGCATTAACAGAAGCCGTTAGTGCTGCAGGTGTAATTTCATCAGCGTAGGCAAACCCCGTTTTTTCGCCCGTAATAGCGCGGACTCCCACACCTCTTTCAATATGAAAACTTCCCTCTTTAACGATGCCATCTTCTAACACCCAAGATTCGTTACGTGCACCTTGAAAATACAGATCAGAAAAGTCTACCTTATGCTGATGTATCTGTTTAAGGTAATCCTGCAAATCATCAATCGATAGTCCATCTTGCAATAAACTTTGTCCAACTTGTGTTAAAAATGGCATTCATTTCTCTCTTTAAGCTTTGTTCATTAGGCTTGGTAACGTAATTTCAGAATTATTCTATCAATTGAGGCTCAACAAAACGGTTATGTGCAGCTACAGGTATTTTTTGACGAATATTATTAAGTTGTGATTTATCTAATGGTGCTTGTATCCAGCCACAACCGGTCTCTTTTTGAGCAAGAATTCGTCCCCATGGATCCACTATCATACTTTGGCCCCAAGTTTCACGCCCACCATCACAAGCGCCCCATTGGTTTGCTGCCAACATGAAACATTGAGTTTCAATCGCTCTGGCTTGCACTAACGTTTGCCAATGTGCTTCTCCAGTCACTTTAGTAAAAGCAGAAGGCAATGCAATCAATTCCGCGCCCGCTAAGCGCATCGCTCGAAAAAGTTCAGGAAAGCGTAAATCATAACATATCGCTAAACCTATTTTCCCAAAAGGTGTCTCAATAACACTGATTTTATTACCAGGAAAAAAAGTATCACTTTCTCGATAAGTTTTCGTACTGTCACTGACTTCAACGTCAAACAAGTGTAACTTGTCATAATTCCCTAGCTCTTGTCCCCTATCATTAAACAAATAACTGCGGCTATAAACTCGACCATCATGTGCCAAAATCGGAATGGTGCCAGCAATTAAATAAACTTGATATTGCTTAGCTATGTTTGCTAATGACTCGACCAAAGGGCTCTCATCTGCGGCTTTAGCAATCTTTTTTTGTTCACTCTCAAGACCACCAAATAACAAGCAAGCTTCAGGCAGGACCACTAATTGAGGCTCATTCGCAATGCGAGGCAGTCGCGCAAGTTGAGCACGAATAAAATCTAGGTTGGCTTGAACATCTGCGCCACTTTGGCATTGTAATAGATTTATTTGCATGACGCTTCACCCTTAATAAAAACTTACTTTCCATTATACTCGAGATGTGCGTAGAAACGAATGCGCTAAATTTTTATTGATTGCCCGATGTGGGCGTTTTAGGATCAGCCACAGGTTTCAGTGAAGGGTCAGTCACACTGGCTTTATCTTTACCTGCATTACCTTGCGCCGCTTTAGAATCAGATAAAACAGATTCTGGAATTTGGATCTCTTTACTTTTACGCGGTAATTCCTTTAATTTCGGCTCAGACATGGTCCCTGTAACCCTAAAACGCAATTCAGAGATCACTTCAATAACGGGCTCTAACACTTTCGTCAGCACAAATGCCCCCAAGCCAAATGTCCATCCTCCCGTCGTTAGCAATACTACCGTTGGCACACTCGATGCTAATTTCGGCATGAACTTAATGTCATAATTAATATTTTCATTCAATAAATTCGTATAACCTCTGACTTTCATATCTCCCACGATCGCTTTCATTTCAGTATTGGTTGTTTTCGCCACTCCATTTTCAATATCCAACGTACCTTTGAAAGAATCAAAATAAAGCCCTTTTCCGAAAACATCTGAAAAATCTAACGTCAATTTGCGTAAAATAGAATCTAAGCTAAAAAGCGATAAAATTCTTGCTCCTTTATCACTCACCTCAGTTAAATGCCCTTTACCCAATTCAAAATTAATTTGTCCGCTTAATGTATCAAGACTAAATTCATACGGAGCTCCTATCCAAGCCAACGAGGCCTCCATGGACAAAGGCGCATCTTTCAACCCAGGATCTATACCTAACACTTTTGAAACGGCGTCAAACTTCTTCGCTGTAAGCGTTAGTTTAAGCCGGGTTTTATTTTGATCTTTATAATACCAAGCCCCTTTACCTTGTAATTGGATTTCTGGCGTAGATAAAGATAAGGTTTGGATCTGATAAGCGTTATCTGTTGGGCTTGCCTGCAACACGAGTTGACCTAATTGCTTCCCCCCGACTCGAAAATCAGCTGCATTAATAGCTAATGGAGGTAAAGTAAATGGATCCACTTTTTCAACGTCATTAAGACTCGCTGAAGCACTTTGCTTTGCCGCTTGCTTTAAAGACTCATCTTGAACATCAGCCTTAACGTCAGGATCCGCATCTTTACTCAAATTTTGTAAATATAACTTTTGCGCCGCTATTTTCAATCCTTGCTCGCGCCAATTAGGGTAAAAGTCAACATAACCCGTAAATTGCTCGGAAGTCGCTTTTAAACGCCAAGCATTTTCAACTGCAAATGACGTAAACTGAACATTGTTCACATCATGCCCTAGAAAATCCAAGTTATTAATATGGCCAGTAATCAACTTAAGCGTTGGAAATAATGGCCTTTTCAATGACAAATTCGCCTCTTTCGCTTGTGCTTGGGCTGCCATTTCTTTACTTTGATCATTACCGATAAATTTCTTAATGATAGGATCCCATTGCATAAAGTTCGCTTTATCAAGCGCTAACTGTAAATGCCCTTTATTACGCTGCAATTTATCACCAGGCTTAAACAAACGCCCTAATAATAAATCATAAGAAGCCAAAGAGGCCTCCCCTTTGGGATCAAAGTCAAATGCCCCCCAAAACTCAGATTGCTTACCCACTTTAACCCCAAGCGAAAGCTGCTTATCATCACCAATAATTTCAGCCGACAATGCTCTTTTTTGCGATTTGTCTTTATGAAATTGTCCCGGCAGTAATAATTCTGTTCCCAGTAAGTCTGAATTAACATGTCCTTGCAAACTGTATCCATTATCATCAAAAGCCAGCAATAAGCCCCCAGTCCAATCCAAGGTACCACGATAGTAATCACTTAATGGATTATTCAATTCTGCCGATAAGGTGCCCAGCTGCCAATGCCCATTAAAATCGACATTCACAGCATACTTTTTATGTTGATTTCCCGTATAAAAATCAAAGTTTACAGGCTGATTATATAAAGTGGCTGAAATATTTTTCCCAGTAACCACTTCATTTTTAAATTGAATTTCCCCTGTCACATTTGATAGTTGAATGCCTGGCTCTGACACATAAACAGGGTTATCTTTAAAATTCACTGTACCTTTGATAATTTCATTATCTTTACCATATAATGGGATAGATAAGTCTAATGCCCCTGTAAGCTTCCCCTTAACATTAAGCACTTTAAGCGTTTCACCCACAGTATTGGACAAAGGAGATTGATTTATCACTTGCTTTGCAGCTTTTGCCTTTGTCGATAATGTCGACTGAATACCCAATACTGGCTTATCAACTAAATTATCTATCGATACATGGGTTCCTTTGGCTGGAACGCCTAACAAGTCACCTTCTTTTACCCACAGATCCATAGCGGCATTTTCAAATAAACCATACAAAGAGAGATGCGTTATGGCAGGCCAATCAGGCTGAAATTGATAAGTGCCCTGCTTTAAATTAAAGCCTGCTTGAAACATCCCGCTATGATCGTTATAAGGGTAATCTTTCAATGCACCTTGCCAAATAATCACGCCATTCTCAGCTTTCCCCTCTTTCAGCGCGCTATCTAAATAATCAACAACATCTTTGCCCATGGCGGATAATGGAAAATATTTATCGGCGTCTTGAATATTATTGACTGATAAATTCGCCAATAATCCCAGCGTCATTTGCTCTTGAAAACCTATTTTAGCTGCCGCTTTCAAAGTCATGTCATCGTTTTTTAATGACACATCAGGAAGAACAACAGCCATAGTACTCGGATTAAATTGACCAATAATCTCCTTCCCCTTAAATGTCAAAGGGGCTTTAAAATTATCATTAAAATCAAAGGAGTAATTTTGTGGCGGCAATGAAAAATACACTTGTTCATTTTTTGTCATTAAGGTCAAATCAACAGGTGTAGAACTTGGAATATCTGCCGCCCCTTGCCAAGTAAGCCCTTGGACATTTACGCTTATTTGCGGCGAACTATCCCCTTGTTGATGCAAGCGTAAATCAAGCAGCTTTCCTTCGGGGGCCATCAGTTGCCATGCATCCAATGTGTCTTTATTCAATGACGGTAACAAGGGTAATAGCGGTTGTAATAGCCCAATATCAATTTGATTTAAATAAGCATAGGTATTGCCTTGTACTTCCTTTGCACCCAACTTCATTATGGGCCAGGATTGATTATTACTTGAAAAAGCTAAATTGCTACTGCTTAATGCCCAGCCTTCTTCATTTCTTCGCCAAGATAGCTGACCTTTTTCAATAGTAAAGTCTTGTTCTTCCTTATTTAAATACCACGTCAACCAACTCGGTTTAAAATTAACATCCGCAGAACTTATATTACGATGGGCAATCCCTACCCAAGCTTCAAGATTGACAGCCCCTTTAAGATGCATCCGTTGCTGGGCACTGAATCTCGCTGGCTGCCTTGATGCCCAATGCCCAATATCAAGACTATTTGCCGCTAAGTACATCTGTCCAACCAAACTATCGGGTCGGTAACCATTCCCTTTTAAAGCCACATTCAATGACAGACTTTCAGCTACAGAACCATTATCATCGAGATAGACTAGGCCTTTCCCTAAATGTTTTTCATCTCTATTTCGCCAGACTAAATCTTTAATATAGATAGGATTATATTTATGGGAATGGCTTTCAAGTGTAATACTGGCGTCTCTGACGGTAAAACGTTCAAGCTGCTCTAATAGTAATCCATACAGCCATGTGGTATCGGACACTCCTTGAGGATCTTGCGCATTATCCTTTAGTGCATCAAGGTTCAGTGTTACATCAATACCATCAAAAATAACCGTTTCAATTTGAGGACTTAAATTTAATAGACTTTGCCAAAAATCAAGCTTGATATGTGCCTGAGCAACCGAAAAAGTTAAAGGCAAGTTTTTCTGTTTAGGCAATACCAGATCTGTCACAGTCAATGCCGGTCCAAACGCCCGCCACCGAGAATGAAGTTGCCCTACCTCCACTTTCACTTGATACGTCTGTTGAACATAATCGACTAACTCTGCTCTCACTTGATCTAGCTCGGGCAGTAACCCTCGAATTAAACTCACTAGCAGTGCAAATAGCACCAGCAGAGCAGCTAATGAAAGCCAGCAAAAACGCAGTACTTTAAACGGGCCAAATAAAGAAAACACTACATTATCACCACATCAAATTTATTTTGAGCATATAAAGGTTCACTTTGTAGTTTAACTCTTTTTCCAACATATATTTCTAATTCGGCCAAAAAATGACTTTCGTCCTCTTTTAATGTGTTATAAACAGCGGGGGCACAGTACACCAAGAACTCATCAGCATCATAACTTCGATTCAATCGAATAATCTCTCTAAACATTTCATAAGAAACGGTTTCTACTGTTTTTAAGCTTCCAGTACCTAAACAAGATGGGCATTCACCACAAAGCACATGCTCTAAGCTTTCACGGGTTCGTTTTCGCGTCATCTCCACTAAGCCTAACCCCGAAAATCCACTAATACTGGTCTTCACACGATCTAAGGACAGTGCTTGCTCTAAACTGGTTAACACTCGATTTTTATGCTCTTTAGTTTGCATATCAATAAAATCGATAATAATAATCCCACCTAGATTACGTAACCTTAATTGACGAGCAATGACCTGAGTCGCTTCTAAATTAGTATTAAAAATCGTTTCTTCAAGATTGCGGTGGCCCACAAAAGCCCCAGTGTTAATATCAATCGTTGTCATCGCTTCTGTTTGATCTATGATTAAATACCCACCGGATTTCAGTTCAACCTTTCGACCTAAGGCACGCTGAATTTCATTTTCCACATCATAAAGGTCAAAGATAGAAATTGAGCCTGAATAATTTTCCAATTTATCAGCAATTTCTGGCATAAATTCTTGGGTAAAATTTTGTAGTTCAGCAAAGGTTTGACTGGAATCCACTTGCACTCTATCCAATTCCGTTCCCACAAAATCACGTACTATTCGCACAGGTAAAGCCAGATCTTGATAGAGTAAAGAAACACCAGGTCGTTTACGTCGTTCACTGACTTTAGCCCAAACCCGTCTTAAAAAAGCCGCATCTTGTACCAGTTCTATTTCCCCTGCATTTTCAGCAGCGGTACGAATAATAAACCCTCCGTTTTCATCCACAAATGGCTCTGTGAGGCCTTTTAACCTAGCACGAACTTTCGCTGATTCTATTCGTTGAGAGACGCCAACGTGACGGGCTCCGGGCATGAAGACTAAATAGCGAGAAGGTAGTGTAATATCCGTTGTTAAACGAGCACCCTTTGTGCCAATAGGATCTTTAATGACTTGAACGATAACGGCTTGACCTGGCCTCACTAATTGCCGAATATCTTGTACGGCAAAATGATCCTTATCGGTATCCGCCACACATTCTGTATGAGGAACAATATCAGATGCATGCAGAAAAGCGGCTTTATCCAGCCCAATATCAACAAACGCCGCCTGCATGCCAGGTAACACTCGACTCACTTTACCTTTGTAAATATTACCGACGAGACCTCGCTTCATTCGTCGTTCAATATGAACCTCTTGTAAAATACCATATTCAACCAATGCAACCCTTGCTTCTGTCGGGGTAACATTAATTAGCAATTCAGATCCTATCTTTCCATGTACTGGCTTACTTATGATACGGCCCATTTCAACACTCACTTAAGTCATTCTTTTTATATACCCAAGTCATCTAGGTACTGGGTTAGCACTCTATCTGGCACTAAATAATGTCACAACATAGAAATAAAATGATAAAGTTCAATACTGAGCCATGCTGTTTTTTATCGCTCAGTATCCACTTTTTATGAACTACCACAACTTAATTAGATAAGCTAATGTGATGAATGTTCCCTTAAGATCATCACATTAATTGCATTTTCTTAAGTAAATCTCGGGTTTCAACTAAAGGCAAGCCAACAACAGCAGAATAACTCCCTTGAATACTGGAGACAAAATTCCCCCCGATCCCTTGAATGCCATAAGCACCCGCTTTATCCATGGGCTCACCCGTTGCAATATAAGATTCGATTTCCAACGACGATAAGGCACAAAAATTGACTTTTGTTTTCACTAAACGGGTGATTTTTTCCACTCCATCAGTGAGCGTAATAGCAGTGAACACCTGATGCTCACGATTTGAAAGGGTTTGCAACATCTTTCTAGCATCATCTTTATCAATAGGCTTTCCCAAAGCCACATTATCCAATACCACCACAGTATCAGAGCCCAGCACATGTACCGAAGATGCTTCTGGGAAACGTGACTCAGAGCAGGCAAGTAACCAACCTGCATGGGCTTTTTCACAAGCTAAACGTACCACCAATGCATCAGGCGTTTCCTCCCGCTTTGGCGTTTCATCAATGTCTGTAGCGAATACTGAAAAAGATAAATCTGGCTCACAAAAAAGCAGCTGCTCTAATAGCTGTTTTCGTCTGGGTGACGCAGAAGCTAACACTAACGCTTTCATTACCTAACCTTATATTTACGTCTCATGCGACGTAAAATCCAAAAAACCCACACCCAAAGAAATAGGCTTGATACAGCAGGAAAAAGTATACTCAATTCAAATTTAGCGCCATCGACCACAAATTGCAGCCAAAACACGATAAGTTGATAAACCGCGACTTCGGCAGCAACAAATAATGATTGTTGCCATATAGGAAAATTACGTAATCGCTGGAAATGTAATACCACACCATAGATCACAATGGACATACCCAATGAACGGATCCCCAGTGTCGCACCTAACAGAATATCCAGCAATAAACCGAGTATCCATGCCGTTAAAATATTATATCTATGGGGTAAAGCCATCGCCCAATATGTCATCACAAGTAATAACCAATCGGGTCGCCATACTGCGACACCTTCGGGTAAAGGCATAATTTGAAATAACATAGCCAGTAAAAAACTTAGCCAAACGACCCAACGTCCATTTGGCAAATGTAAACTCATTGGTTCACCTCAGAATCTTGTTCAACTGATACTGCTGAATTACGAGATGTCGCACCGTCCACCAAAGCCTTGTTTGAAGCATCTGGCACCCTATTTTGTTGCTCAATAGCCACATCTTCATGAGGGTCTGGCCATAACAATAATAAATAGCGAATACGATCTAATGCTGCTAACGGTTGGGCTGTGACAGTGGCATAACTTTTCCCATCATCTTTAATGACACTCATGACCCTTGCGACCGGATAGCCTTCGGGAAACCGCTTACCCAGCCCTGAGGACACCAATAAATCCCCCACACGAATATCGGTGCTTTTTGACACATACCTCAGTTCCAATTCGTCTAATACGCCAGTGCCATTGATAACAAACCGAGCATCATTACGGGTTAAGCGAACAGGAATAGCATGAGAGACATCGGATAATAATAATACTCGACTGGTTAGCTCACTGACTTGTGTGACTTGCCCCACCACCCCTTGTGCATCCACAACAGGTTGGCCAACAAACACACCGCTCTTTTTACCTCTATTGAGCACAACATATTGATGAAAAGGATCGCTTGCCACTTCCATGACTTCTGCAACCATTTTTTTGGCATCCATATGTACAGGCGAGCCTAATAGCGCTCTTAAACGCTCATTTTCTTGACGCAAAAACTCGAACCTTTGCAAGCGTTCACTCATTAATAACTGCTTTCTTAATAAGCTCTTATTCTGTTTCGCCAACATGTTTCTTGTGGCGAGATTCTCAGCCGATATATCTAACAATTGACCAGGAAAACTCGCCACATATTGTAACGGGCTCAGTAAAGAAGAAAGGGCATCACGCGCAGGATCGAGTCTATCGTTAGCGACAAGTAAAATCACTGACAGTATCACTGCCAATGTCAGTCTAAATTGATTGGAAATTCCACGAACAAAAATAGGCTTCATAGGATCACTAAGGCGGCATTAACCGCCTAATAAAAGAAACATGTTAATTTTCGTCGGAGAACAGATCACCGCCATGCATATCAATCATTTCAAGGGCTTTGCCCCCTCCACGCGCAACGCAAGTTAATGGGTCTTCAGCAATCATCACAGGGATCCCCGTTTCTTGCATCAGTAACCTATCCAAATCGCGAATAAGTGCACCGCCACCCGTTAGCACCATACCACGCTCGGAAATATCCGATGCAAGCTCAGGAGGCGATTGCTCCAATGCCACCATCACTGCACTGACAATACCCGATAAAGGTTCTTGTAATGCTTCTAATATTTCATTGCTATTAAGCGTAAAGCTACGCGGTACACCTTCAGCAAGGTTGCGACCACGCACTTCAATTTCTAGCACCTCATCGCCAGGATAAGCCGTGCCGATGGTATGTTTAATTCGCTCAGCGGTCGCTTCACCAATTAAACTGCCGTAATTACGTCTCACATAATTAATAATCGCATCATCAAACTTATCCCCACCAATGCGAACTGATGAAGAGTACACGACGCCATTTAATGAAATAATTGCGACCTCAGTGGTGCCGCCACCAATATCAACAACCATAGAACCTGTTGCTTCAGATACGGGAAGCCCTGCGCCAATTGCAGCCGCCATAGGCTCTTCAATTAGATATACTTCGCGTGCCCCCGCCCCCATAGCAGATTCACGAATAGCACGTCGTTCAACTTGAGTGGCGCCAACAGGCACACACACCAAGACTCTTGGGCTTGGACGAAATACACTATTATTGTGAACTTGCTTAATAAAATGCTGAAGCATTTTCTCAGTCACATAAAAATCGGCAATCACGCCGTCTTTCATTGGACGAATAGCTTGTATATTCCCAGGAGTTCGACCCAGCATTTGCTTTGCTTCTGTCCCCACAGCTGCAACAGACTTTTGCCCTGAATTGCCTCGCTCTGCGCGAATAGCCACAACAGAAGGCTCATCTAATACTATGCCCTCTTCACGAACATAAATTAATGTATTAGCAGTACCCAAATCGATCGATAAATCGTTAGAAAAAATGCCACGCAGCTTCTTGAACATGTAACCAGCCTGTCTCAGTGGAGTCATTGAAAAAAGAAATCAGCTAACTTTATCACGCTTCTTAAAATCTACAAGGGCATAGACGTTAACAATCGCTAATGAGTAACGATTTTTTCGTATAAAATGCATAATACCTCATAAAAAAGCTATTCTTGTTAAAATAAACCAATTGATTTCCTATTTAGCAAACAAATAAAATACAGATTTATCCACTGTTTTTATATGAATTACCCAAAAAAACTATCATAAATGCAGAAAATCACGATAAATGGCCTATCTAGCTCAAAAAAGGTCGACTTTAAAAAAGTGACTGCTTTTTCATATTACTTTACATAACAAAAAAAGCTCCTTTGTCGTCACTCAAGAGCATAGCAATAAAAGTGTTCATTAAACGTTCGATTTTCTGTACCTTATAGCTTCAGCACAAAGCGACTAGCAGCACAATTAACTGAAATAAATTGATCTTAATCGACAAAAGAAGAATGACCCGTTTATTTATTCAACCTCCACTCTCTCGTTTTCTTTTTTCCCCTTGAATTATTGATAACCTCCCCCATATCTAACAATATCATCATCCAGTCGGCCCACTGCCACTGGCTAGAGAAGAGGAATTATTGTGACCACTATCGTATCAGTTCGCCGTAATAACCAAGTCGTTATCGCTGGTGATGGGCAAGTTTCCCTAGGCAATACCGTCATGAAAGGTAATGCAAGAAAAGTACGCCGCCTATATAACAATAAAGTACTTGCAGGTTTTGCTGGCGGTACCGCTGATGCATTTACCTTATTTGAGCGTTTTGAAGCGAAGCTTGAAATGCATCAAGGCCATTTAATGAAAGCTGCGGTTGAAATGGCTAAAGATTGGCGCACCGATAAAATGCTACGTAAATTAGAAGCTATTTTAGCCGTTGCCGATACAGAAGCATCACTGATAATCACTGGAAATGGTGATGTTGTGCAAACCGAAAACGATCTTATCGCCATTGGCTCTGGTGGTAACTTTGCACAATCTGCTGCCACAGCATTACTCGAAAATACAGAGTTAAGTGCGCGTGAAATTGCCGAGAAATCACTCACTATTGCTGGTGATATCTGCGTCTTTACTAATCAACATAAAACAGTTGAAGAAATTACATATTAATTGATTGTTTCCAGCTATAGGCACGAGGAAAAATTATGTCTGAAATGACCCCACGTGAGATTGTCCATGAGCTGGACAGCCACATTATTGGCCAACAAAAGGCTAAACGTTCAGTTGCTATCGCCTTACGTAACCGCTGGCGACGCATGCAACTTGAAAGTGATCTACGTCAAGAGGTCACGCCCAAGAATATTCTAATGATAGGCCCAACTGGTGTGGGTAAAACAGAAATTGCTCGCCGCTTAGCTAAGCTTGCCAAAGCGCCTTTTATTAAAGTTGAAGCCACCAAATTTACCGAAGTCGGGTATGTTGGTAAAGAAGTCGATCAAATCATTCGTGATTTAACAGACATTGCGATTAAGCTCACCCGTGAAGAGCAAATGGCCAAATGCAAAACACAAGCCGAAGAAAATGCTGAAGAACGTGTTTTAGACGCCTTAATCCCTAAACCAAACGGTGAATGGGACGCTGATAAAGCGGACGATTCAAACACCCGTCAGATCTTTCGTAAAAAGCTACGTGAAGGCCAATTAGACGACAAAGAAATTGAAATTGATGTTGCAGCGCCACAAGTGGGTATCGAAATCATGTCACCACCTGGCATGGAAGAGATGACAAACCAACTGCAAAGCATGTTCCAAAATATGGGACCTGGTACCAGTAAACGCCGTAAACTCAACATCAAAGAAGCCCAAAAGCTATTGATTGAAGAAGAAGCGGGTAAGCTAGTCAATCAAGAAGATCTCAAAGAGCAAGCGATTGACTTAGTCGAGCAGCATGGGATTGTTTTCCTTGATGAAATCGATAAGATTTGTAAACGCGGTGATGCCTCTGGCCCTGATGTTTCTCGCGAAGGTGTGCAACGTGATTTACTGCCTTTGGTTGAAGGCAGCACAATTAACACTAAGCATGGTATGGTCAAAACCGATCATATTTTATTTATCGCATCAGGTGCGTTTCAAATGGCTAAGCCGTCGGATCTGATCCCTGAGCTACAAGGTCGTCTACCAATTCGTGTAGAATTAGAAGCCCTTTCTGCAGATGATTTCCAGCGTATTTTAACCGAACCTCATGCATCACTCACTGAGCAATATGTCGCGTTAATGGCAACAGAAGGCGTTAATGTTAAATTTACTCAAGATGGTATTGAGCATATTGCAAAAGCAGCTTGGCAAGTCAATGAACGCACTGAAAATATTGGTGCACGTCGTTTGCATACTGTCATGGAACGCCTCATGGAAGAGTTATCTTACGATGCCTCTGATAAATCAGGTAGTGAAGCCATTGTGGATGCCGAATATGTGAAAGCACATCTGGACGATCTGGTATTAGATGAAGATCTAAGCCGATTTATTTTATAATCACTATCTCAGAGCTAAGAGTCTGTACTCAAAATAAGTTTTATAAATAAGTACTTATTAAGGTTCAGAACAGTTGAGACTTAAACGCGGCATCACACTATTAGTGATGCCGTTTTTATATTAATGCAACATCAACAGGGCATACTCATGACAACAAAAAATCAGACTCCTTATGTGACCGATTTATGCTTGAAAAAGATATCCCGTGAACTTCAAATCAAATTTAATACCGGTGAGTCTTATTCATTAAGCTGTGAAATGCTTCGAGTGCACTCACCTTCTGCTGAAGTGCAAGGTCATGGCCAACCTATACTTGTAGCCCATAAAAAAAACGTTAATATCACAGCAATAGAAGCGCTCGGTAATTACGCTGTAAAAATTACATTCGATGATGGTCATGATACTGGCCTTTATTCTTGGGAGTATTTGTACAAACTCGCCACCGAACAAGACTCCCTATGGGAAAATTACCTCTCTCGCTTAAAGCAAGCAAAAAGCGGTCGAGATCCGCTCATCGACATGGCAGTCAAATATCATCAATGATCACTGTCTCAACTCATGCACTTTTTTTACGCCATGTTGAAGGTAAGGTGATATTTTGCCAAACCGATTGGCATAACGCGTCGATATCACTCCAATTTCCAGCTATTATCCAATTGACTAACACATCACCTAAGGGAGGATAATTAATCGCATCTGCAGGCGCGGAATGTAACCACCGCCTGACGACATGAGTATCAAGCTCCATCATGCAATCAGCCGCACCCAACAAATTTAATGCAGCCATATTCGACAATTGTTCAAACTGACCATGTAAAGGTTTCACTAAGAGTTTTTTTCCTAATGTTAACGCCTCACTTGGCAACTCAAACCCGGCATTGCTGATCACCCCGCCACTCGACGCCAAATCTTGCTTAAATGAAGCACAATTAAATGACCGCCAGATCAAATGTTCCGGCGATCCAAGACTGGATAAAGTGCCATGATAAATAATAAATTGATATTCAGTGAAAGGTGCCAATAACTCGATAATATGCTGAGGTTGCTCAAAAGGTAAATAGACAAGGATCTGATGGGTTTTCTCCACTTTACAGGAATGCACATCCACTATTGGCGGTAAGATGGGAAAACCAAAATGATGCCAATGACAAGCCAGAGAAATATCCACTGGTGCAAAATAGTTAAGGATCAGCTCACTATACCAAGAATAGCCTGATTTGGGCACAGGATAACGAAGCGCTGATTGGTGATTGATACCAATAGATACTACTCCCTGCAGTCTGGCAGCCCAGGCAGATATAGGCTCAAAATCACTGATCACTAAATCATAACCGCTCAAATCCAGAGCCTGAATGTCTCGCTTTAATGACCATAACGAATTTCTTTTAAGCGTACTGAATACACGAATGCATCCATTTTGTGTCACAAAAGAAACCCCCCTTTTTTTCTGATACTGACCAAATAATTGCATGTCAAAAAAAGGCGTTGAATGCCTGCCTGAAAAAAGGTAATCAACCTCGACACCTTTATCATGAAATGCCTGCGCCATGACCCTTGCACGACTAATATGTCCATTCCCTGTTCCTTGTACACCGTATAATATACGCATATTCACCTGCTCAACATACTGTTAAATAATGGAATGTATAAGATGAACACTCAATGTACCTAAGAAGCTCCCAGCAATAATATCCAAAGGATAATGCACGCCTAAAATCACTCTGGAACATCCAATAAAAAAAGCACAGAGATAAGCCAAAGCAGTCAAGGACGGAAAAACATAACTGACCGACGTTGCCATCACAAACGCCGCCGTTGCATGACCAGAAGGTAAACTGAATCTATCTGAAGGTTCAAAAGGAAAAGTCATAAATTCATTTTCATGACATGGTCTTCGCCTACGAGAAATATTTTTACATAAAAAATAAAGTGGAAAGGCTAACAGTAAACTACTCCCCGCAAGATTAAAAAGCACCTGTCCCTTTGGATGAGACAATTGCAATAACACCATAAGGTATAAGTACGCAGGGCCATTCCCTATGATAGAAACCATAGAGAACACTTTCATTAATTGATAACGGTGAGCTAATTTATTCACTTGACTAAACGCCAATTTATCAAGTTGTAATATCATTTCGAACATAGGCATGGCACCTTATTCAATAATAATAATTAACTTTAATCGAACAAAATGACAAATCAATGACGACTCTGTCATGGCCGCTACTTTAAAGAGTAATTCTTTTTCAAATATATCTTAAACAAATGATATAGATTGACCAGCGCAATAAATCCATTCATCGCCGCAACAGGCCAAGCATCAATCAAGACGCCATAGAATGAAAATAGTAGGCATCCCGTACAATTTAAACAACGTAGTTTAATAATATCTTTCATCATAAAAGATATCGCAATAATAACAGATGCTAAGTACCCAAGCATTTCAATTACATTAAAATGTTCCATTTAACCTCCTCGTTCAAGTTATCTTTTTATATCACTCAAATCACGATTGCCCTCATCGACACATAACAACAAGAAGTCTATTTTTCATTAAATTTGGCCCATTTTGACACGAAGAAATATACCATTAACTGATTTAAATCAATTTCCTCTTGATATCACTTTTCTTTTCAAAAAACCCTTATATACTGGGTTAAATTATTGTCACTGCACCTTGATCCTGTGCAAAACTTCTCTTTAAGGAGTGTCATTATGGAATACAACACCTCAGAACTTTGTGATACTTATCTCGATGTCGTTGATGTTGTCGAACCCATGTTTAGTAATTATGGGGGTTGTAGCTCATTCGGTGGTGCCATTAGCACTGTAAAGTGCTTTGAAGATAATGGGTTAATTATAGACGCCTTACAAGATGATGGTGAAGGAAAAGTCCTCCTCATTGATGGCGGCGGCTCTTTAAGACGTGCATTGGTTGATTCAAATATCGCCCAATTAGCCTGCGATCATCATTGGGAAGGCATTATTGTTTATGGCTCTGTAAGAGATGTTGATGCATTAGAAGATCTCGATATCGGTATTCAAGCTTTGGCTTCTATTCCTGTTGGTGCAGACGGCAATGCCGTTGGAGAATTAGAGATCCCAGTCAATTTTGGTGGTGTGACTTTCTTACCAAGCGATCATATTTATGCCGATAACACAGGGATTATCTTATCACCTGAACCACTGGATATTGATTAACGCTAACTTTAGTCCTAAGGAGAAGTTAGCGTTAACTTCCTCTCCCTCTCACTACAATAAGGGTTGAAATGAACATCAACCCTTAATACTGCACCATTATCTTCAGGCCATCTATGCTATGACGCAATATTTAACGCTTTTCACCCAACAAGATTTAACTAAATGGTTTCAACAAGTCAGTGGAGCAAGAATAGGGGAAACCAAACTGGGTCAAGTTGTCCAAACACCCACACCTGATCATGCCCTTGAAGCTATCCTTGATAAAGCAAAAAATGAAGGCGCTCGATTTGTCATTTTGGGCATTGGAGAGGATATCGGCCCAAGAGCCAATCTTGGTCGAGGTGGTGCGACAGATGCCTATGAAAGCGGGATCAGTCATTTTCTCAATATGCAGTCTAATCGTTTCTTTACTGGTCATGAATGCCTTATTCTAGGACAGATCATGGTTGATGATCTGCAAAAGGGAGCAGATCAAAACCTCAGTCATTTAAGGGAACATGTTGAGCAGCTAGATGAGCGAGTTATTAGTATACTCACTCCCATTATTGCAGCGGGGCTTGAGCCCATTGTCATTGGTGGGGGACACAACAATGCTTATGGTCTATTGATGGCAACCAAAGCCGCTAAACAAACCGCCGCTGCAGCAGTCAATCTTGATCCCCATTGTGATTTTCGCCTCAGAGAAGGCAGGCATAGTGGCAATGGTTTCAGTTATGCTGCCGCTAAAGATGCCCTAAACTATTATCATGTTCTTGGGCTGCATGAACATAAAAATACAGAAGCCTCCTTAGCACAACTCACTGCTTTTGGAGGCCACTGGCATAGCCTGCAACAAATCTGGATTCGAAGAGAAATATCATTAGAGACAGCTTTATGCGATATTAAACAAGCATTAAACCAGGCTCAAAGCCCAGTAGCACTTGAGTTAGATCTCGATGCCATAGTCAATATGCCCAGTAGCGCTTCAACGGCTGCTGGCATTCCACTCATGGATGCCTTGTATTATGTTCATGACATCGCCAAACATTGTGCATGTACATATCTACACTTAGCAGAAGCAGCACCAAGCTGTCATCCAGCGGGTATTGATGCAGGCCTTCGAGTAACAGGACAAAGTATTAGTGAACTCATGCTCACTTATATACACGCTCGGCTGAATGCCCTTTAAAGTATAAAACGCATTCAAATGGATAAAATAACACTGCCTTTAACCTTTCCTTGCTCTACAAGCTCGTGGGCTTTCACCGCCTTCGTAAGCGGAAGCACCTCAGCAATACGATGGCAAAGCTGGTTTTGTTTTAATGCATTTTCGATAGCGTTAATCGCCATATTTTTTGCCTCTTCAGGCATCGCATAAACAATAATACATCGCAGGGTTAAATCTAAATACATCATCTTATAAAAAGGCAATTTAGGCTCAGGTTCTTGAGTCGATGAATAGCTCGAAATCACCGCTCCCGTTTTAATCACTTGCAAAATTACCTCAAGATTTGCGCCAAATTCGACATCAACCACACGCTCAATCAATTTACCACCGCTTGCCTGTAAAATTTGTGCCGCAAAGTCAGATGCTCTATGGTTAACAACTGCATTGGCCCCAACGCTCAAACAAGCTTGTCTATCTTCAGCATTTGATGCGGTGGCTATAACAAAAGCCCCTGCCATTTTTGCCCACTGAATAGCATAAAACCCCACTCGACCCGCTCCACCTGTAATCAGTATTATTTTGTTTTTTACTGGACCGTCGGCATGCACGCACCGATGCGCCGTCATCGCTGGGATCCCCAAACAAGCTCCCACCTCAAAACTCGCTTCATTCGGTAAGTGCGCCGCTCTTCTGTTTTCGATACGAATGAATTCTGCCGATGTGCCATAGCGTCTACCATGCTGCGCTTGATAAACCCATACTCGCTCACCGACTCTTGCTGGAGAGACTCCCTCACCCACAGCTTCAATAATGCCAGCACCATCGCTATTGGGAATAATATCACCCTTAGCTAATAATTCTGGAAATGCACCTGCTCGCTTTTTCACATCTGAGGGGTTGACAGCAGAAGTATGCAGCCGCACTAATACTTCACCGGCTTGCACATGAGGTTTATTGACTTCTTGCAGTTTAAGAACATCTTTTGCTGCACCAAATTGCTTATAACTCATTATTTTCATCACTCTCTCACCTCTACAAGAACTATGAAAAGAGTCGATTCAAGACTTTAACATCTTCACCACCTAAGCCCATATCGATAAAAGGTTCAATTAAGTCTAAGTTATGTTTCGAACTTAAAGGCTGGGTACCATTATGCTTAGCCGAGGCAACAATATAGCGTAAATCTTTCACAACATTTTTAATAAACGTCGCATCAGCAGCTTTTGGATCTTTAGCACTTTGACAAAATAGGCGCCATCCTTTGGAGTCAACAAGCCCTCCTTGTAATGCACCTAAAACCTTATCTATCGGTAAATGGGAATTATTCGCAAATGAAACCATTTCAAATGCTGATAGCAATATATTAGCCAGCACAATTTGATTACACATTTTTGTACTCAGGCCCGCACCATTATCTCCCATGTAAGTCATTTTGCAGCAATAACTTCCTAACAACCCTTCCACTTGTTTGAAAATCGACTTATCACCTCCCATAAACGCGACCAAACTCGCATTTTGTGCGCCCACAACCGATCCTGTCACAGGCGCATCCAAGTAATAACTATCAAATAACTTAACTTTAGTGGCAATGGACATTGCATCTGACGGCAATAGTGTCGAGTGCTCAATAATGACTTTTCTTTTATTACCTGTTGAGAAGAACCCTTCTATACCAAATAATATCTCTTTTACCACTTCCCCACTTGTTACACATAAAACACAAACATCGATCTTTGCTGCCAAGACACTCGGATTAGCACACCATACAGCACCATCACGAATGAGATCAGAATACTTATTTTTATCCCTTCCCCATATATAAAGAACATATCCCTTTTTCATGATATGTTCAGCCATAGGCTTCCCCATTAGCCCCAATCCAATAAAGCCTACACCTTGCTTCTTAATCACCATCAATACCCACCTTGATTAATACTATTTGTAGAGAGTATGTAATTATTGGTTCAAGAACTTAATTCTGACCCACACGCCCACTAAAAATATGTCTTCACAAGTGTGGCCTATAAAACTGAAAACTACCAAGCAATACTATGAATCAAAATACCGCATCATTTTAACTTTATTTCAATATGCTAAAATGTTTTTTCATCACAAAGGCTGCCCTATCTATCTTTATCACTATTCTCTCGCATGGTTATTTCCAAAAAATACCCCATCAGAAAGATGGGCTATTTTCCATATCAATCAGGTAACAGAGAAAATTTCCGTTAATATTCGCCTATATTAAAATACAAAAGCTATAACCCACCTCTGTCTAAGGTATTTTGCCATGTGTCTTCGTATTCACTTAAATCACCTTGCGTGATGATATTGAGCCTAGGCGTAAGAATATAATAGCTTGGCTGAACGTCTTCATTAATACTCTCAGACGAGTAAATCCTATTTTCCATAAGCCAAGTGCGTCCTCCGCTATCGACTGTTAAAACTTCCCAATGTTTATCAATGGAAAATGAGTATTCGCCATAGTTATACTCAACCCTCTGGATTATTTCATTATTGAACATATTCCAATGTGCTTCCTGAGAAGTAAAATATTCATAGTTAGCTTGTTTAGAAATATTATATTTCATCTCACCATTTGACATGAAACTGCTGCCAAATACATTTTCTAGTTTCAGACTATCTCCCTCCCAAGCATCGGCGTGATAAACAGGATAACCTGATAAATACACCTTAGGTAATTCAATAACTAAGTTATCCATAAATTGCGTATAAGAATTATCAAACTGGACTATCGGCTGAAAGTAAAAACTGATTAACTCCCCCGCCTTTAAATACTTCACTTGAGCAAATAATATGCCTTCGGAGGCTTTAAAAGGCAAAATACGAAACTCAACATCCCCCTCCACAAGACTCAATTCACCATCAATCATTTGTGCTATAAATTGGAAATCAGAGAACTTACCTTCACTTCTATCATTAGAAAGTGTTATTAAATCAAAAGCAGACATAAATCCTGAATGATTTAAATATAATTCTGAATCATAAATTAATGGTAAAGCCCAACTTCCGGTTAGATCAACTAACTGAGTGTTTTGCCAAATGGTGTCAAAATGATGCTGAAAAGTGCTATATTGACGCTCGATTGGCGCTTGATAAATAAGTGGTTCTCCCTCCCAATTTTCACCGTTTAGAATAAAGCGATATTCTTCGGTTTTCACTGTATCGATAACCACTTTAAAACTCAATTGTGTTTCATGCAGCAAGTGAATCGTTTGATTCTCAGTAACATGCTTACTTAGTTGATTTATATTATATTGTTCAACAAAGAGCTTTAATTCCATTAACTGTTCTGAATCAAATTTACCTTCAAGTTCAATTTCCCAATCATTAAAAAGTAAAAAATCATCACTAGGATAAATGAGTGACATCGCTAATTGACCTTCATTTAGATACCAACTCATCTCACTGAGCGTTGCTGGGTAAGGAGTAAAATGGCTATATGACATCGCCCCATCGCCTCCATCAGCCAGTAAGAAGCTGGTCGTTTTTAAAGGCAACCAACCTTCTTTGATAGGATCAAGCTTTAATAAAATCTTATTTTGCAATTTATCAGCAGTAAAAAGTGGTAACGATTTAGCGTTATTCAATAAACTATCGATAGAATTCGCCAAATCAATTTGAAAAACTTGTATCGGTTTATCTCCATCAACCAATTGATTATCAGTCAAGTATTGAAAAATAGATCCACGAACAGAATATGCAGTCGCTTCATTTTCAGCATACTCCACTGACGGATCAGGCAACAATATACTAAAATTTGTTTCTCCCTCTATAACATCATAATCATCATGATTGTTCAGTAGTTGCATAAAGCCTACTGTATACATCAAGTCTTCAGTTGCTAATGCCTCTAAATAAGCCGTAGCTGACTCTGAAACTTCACTATTTTCCTTTAATTCTGCTTCTAATCGATATAAATACACCGCACTAGAGATAAGTGAAACATTCAATGGGTCAAATTGTTCAGCCTCCAGCACGCGTGACTCTCCCGCCATTTCAAGTATTGCTTGCGCTTGTCCCAAAGAAGAGCGGTATTCAATTTCACTTTGCTCATTCTCTGCAAGTCCTTTCGCAGATAACAATAATGGCTCATTCAATTGGCCGACTAATACAAAAAGTTGATAGTGGCCCAGCTGATCTATTTTCGTCGAAAATAACTTTTCAGCCGACTTGAGACTAACCTCTGCCCCCATTAAAGACTCATCGCTCACTTCTCCTGATAAAGTCACACTTTGAAATACACTGATGTCCACATTTGCTATTGCTTGGCCATTATTCACGCTGTAAGTTAACCTATCAATTCCCGCATAACCTGTATTCGGTACATAAGTGATCTTATTATCCGTAATTGTCGCACTACCAAAAACTGGCTGCTGCACAATATCTGTAATCAACAAATTTCCTGAGCTGAAACTATCATTACTCAGCACATCAACTTCAACAGTTTGGCCATCTATCACTTCAACTTGATCGTTTTGTAAAACAGGCTCAAGTACAATATTTTTTTCTGGATCAATTTTGCCATCATTATCACTACCACAACTCACTAACATTATGGCTAATATCATTATCAATCGATTATTTTTCACTGAAATTCCCTCTTTAATTATCGATTTGAGCCTCACTCACACATCATCATTGAAAGCGACACTCAAACTTCCATGTTCAATCATTGTTACGTATATAAACTTGCCTAAAACCCACCATCACAACTCATAATGTTTATTAATAAATGGCATGTGAGTATGTCAAATTGAGAAAAAAATGAATCAGTAAATTGTCTATTTATTATCCCAGTGATAATCACCTATATAGACGACACATCATTAAGAGCAGCACTGAAAGCCAAGAAATATGGAAAGCACACCTAAAAGTGTCAGCGATTAAAAATCACTTTCTTCAATTTTGCCTTCACCGAACGCCAATGGGTCATGGGGATTGTCGGCGCACGTTGCAATAAAGATTGATAGTCTTTTTCTGTTAACTGTACTTCTCCGCCATGGGCCAATGCTACAATGCTTGGATCCAGCGCTTGCACTTTTTGAAGTGAATCTCGATAACGATTCGGGTAAAAAATGGGATAAGGGGGAATAAACTTAGATTTGACTTTAACCAGTAAATCCGCCACATATAAACGGCCAGTTGATGCATGGTAAAGGGAGATATCTCTATCAGTATGACCTTGCGTATAAAGTGCCTGCCAATCATCAAACCCTGGTAATAAATCACCATCATCAAGATAATAATCTGCTTTTAATTGAGCAGAGTAATAAATATTACGCCGTGGTTTTTTCATTTTTTTTGCCACCCACAAGGTTAATAATATATCGGTTAAATGCATCAATTTACCATCGAGACCTGAATACCATTGCCCCGATACATTTGCAGCAGCAATCTTACAACCTGTTATATCTCGCAATTTATGCGCCGCACCAGCATGATCAGGGTGCATATGCGTAACCACCACCAATTTTAAATCTTGTAAATGCCGTCTTAATTTTACACCTATATAGTGTTTTAATAATGGAATATCGGCACGACTACAACCATCGAGCAATAACAATTTATCAGAGTATTCAACTAAATAGATAGTTTGTATGTAACCTGCAATAGGATGTAACTGCATCAGTATTTCATTCCTCAAAACCAACTGTATTCTCTGTCATTATGCGCCAACTCATCAGACCACTCAAGTTAATGCAATATCCGCTGGATAATATTAGCTCCATCAATAGCCAAAAATTGCGTTGAAATATACCGATAAAAAAGTTCTGAACCCATGATTGCTATGACTCACAATCATGACTTTTACGGTTAGATACGAGAACTACAAATGTCATGGCAGTAAACTAGGCCTTATTTAATAGATGATAATGAGATACCAGCATATTATTAGCACTTTTCAAACTCGGCATTAGCACACTAAAGAGAGCACGCAACACAAACATTAAACATATCTGCAACAAATAAACAAAATACTCCCCCAATACAAAACAAGTCACAAAAAAGAAATCTGAACAAGGCCAAAATATTGCCCTTCCATTTTTTATGTCGAAAAATCTAATTTAACGCGTTATTTAGTTTTTTATTTCAAAAAATAACATGTGAACATTAATTTTAATCTGCTGTCATGTTTTAAGTTACAGATAATTCATATTTTTTACTGCATTATTTGTTATTAGTCACTGATTAATAATTGATCCAACTTTAACGATTAAGTTAGTTTCATTAACGAAACTTAATTATTTTTAATTAATTGTTTCACTAATAACAACATAATAAATATGTAGTAGGGATCTCAAATGAAAACAAAATATCTAGCAATCACATGCTTACTCTTTTCAAATTTCGTATCAGCTGACATTATTTCCGATTATTTAACACCTAATCACAATTCAAGTGTGTATACCGGAAAAAGCAGTAAAGGCTCCAGTTTTGATTTAAGTACTGGCTGGACTGAAACACAAAAGCCAGGCGATAAAATAAAATCTATCACTATTTACAGCAACAATGCTGAATATATCAAAGGCATTAAAATTGATTATCTTTATAGTGAAGATATGACCGTTGGTAATGTTAACGGTAGTGGTACAACTAAAACTTTAGGGGGTGATGAATATGTCGAAAAAGTCCGCTTTTATCAAAAAAATGAAGGCTCTATTTCTAGGATCCGCTTATGGACCAACCTAGGAAATGAATTATACTGGGGATCCAGTAATGGATGGGACAAATGGAACGAACAAGCTTTCTCTTATGGTCGAGCACTCGTCGGTTTTTGGGGAACTGCTTCAGACAGTAAAATTTGGAGTATTTCAGCCGTTAATGCAAAGCCACTAACACTTGAATTACAAAATATTGAATTTGATCAAACTGTCAATGTTGGCAATGCTGAACAAGCTTTTTTATCTGATAACGTGGCTTCAAATAGCACAAGCACAGAACAGTCTATGCAAGTTAGGCTTACCTATACTGAAGGAGAAAGTTCAACTGACTCATGGTCAAGTACACAGGGTGTTAGCGCGACCATGGGAGTAAAGATAGGGGTTGATATTAAAGCGGGAGGTTTTGCTACCGTTAAAGAAGAATGGTCCTATTCTGTCACCACATCATTTTCAGATACCGTAGGTGCAAGCAGCTCAACCAGCGATTCCAGCTCTACAACAACCGTTGCCAGTTTAGTCGTACCTTCTAAAACAATTTATGCAATGAAAGCTAATGTATATCAAAGCAGTGCCGCTTTTCCCTACACAGCAACCTATCTGAATCCATGGGATAATAAAACCTTTACTTTTAAAGGACAAATCGATCAAGCAACTTCTATTCGTACCTTTACTCAATGGTTAGAGATTGGTTATATCGATGATAATGGCAATAGCTATATTTATGATGAATACCAAAATGATTGGGGGGATTATGGCATTAATACACAATCAATGAGTTTTGCGCTATCGAGCTCAAATTCTGATGCTGAGCCTGTCACAAAAACCGTTATATCTGCATCATCACTCAATATTTCTCTTGATGATCCTCACTGGATAATGTCTAGCGAAGAAATTGATTTTAGAAAACAAAATGGGCTTCAATAAAATAAACACCATTGATTAACTTAATGAAAGCTCGCAATCTTGCGAGCTTTTCAATGCTTGGATTACAGTTATGAAATATTAAGCAATATGCGTCATTTCATTTAACATAAAGCTTTCAACCGCCCCATCCGTTGCTGCCATATAAGCTTGTAAATGGGTATTTCCCATATGTGTTTGCCACAACTCACGATTTTCCCAATTTTCATAAAAAATGAACACACTAGGATCCGTGTTATCTTGATGCAAATCATATTGCAAGCAACCTGCTTCTTGTCGAGTCGGTTCAATTAACTTTACTAATTCAGACTTCACCAAATTCACTTTATCTTGTTTGGCTTGAATACGTGCCACAATCGTCAATTTTGTCATCATTTTTCTCTTTATTTACGAAGTGAAAAAATTATAGTGCTTTAATTCACTATGATATATAGGTTAATTCTCTATACACTATCAAAAAATAATTGATAATAGGATACCGTCCTTTGAAATATCATGTTCAAACTAGATCTAACTTCATCGGCACATCAGAAAAACCTTCTCGTGTTCTCACACCATTAATTACCCTAAAGCCCCAGTTTTTATATACAGTTTGCGCCGATACAGCAGAATTTACCGTAAAGTGAGTCAAATTTTGCATATTTAACGCATTTTTTTTCGCCACTTGCCAAAGTTGGTTTGCAAGCCCTCTCCCCTGAAAAGCTTCCGCTACGAATAAATGGTAGAGATGAGAGGTTTCTTTCATACCAATAACGCCGACTATCCGCTTATCGGCAACCGCAACAAAATAATCACACTGCTCACTGAAGGCCTTCACTAATCCATCAACAGAGAAAGAAGCCAATACCTTAGCTTTAACATCATCGGCTAACCCTAAAGTAATGTATTTTTCCGTCAAACACACCATCAGATGACTCATTTTTCGTATATCGCCTGCAGTAGCGTGGCGAATATGCACCCCTTCCATGTCATTGCTCCTTCTCTATGAGTAATATGCTCCATGTAACCCAATAAAATAGCATACAGAAATCACACTATATAACTTTTCTTATAAAACTAAGTTCAACAACTCACAAATACCATTGCAACACTCAAAAAAAACAAACTGTATATATTTATGATTTATTTTCAAATAATAAATATTCACTCAATATAAATTAGCCATTACACTTCATGCGCATCATTTTCTCCTACTTCATATTGATGTTCATTGAATTATCTCAACAACTGCTCAATGCTCAAAAAGCAAATGTTCTTGGAAAATGGAATATCAGCTCAAAATATATTCAAACAGAGATTTCTAAAATAGAGATTAGAAAAATTGTTTTTCAACAAGAAAAGATCATCATTTTTAAAATCATAATTCATGGTTGACGTTAAATGATGAAAAACATTCATTAATAGACATAAGTCTAAAAAAAATAAAAAAATAATGTTAAACAAATTAACATTACAGGAAGAGCTAGAAACATATAAAACTTATACACCAAAAACTAATACAGCTAAAAGCCAGTGTAAATAATAAAAAACGAAATAAAACTAATTCTAATTTAGTTAAACCTACTGAAAAACAATTAACAACATTATAAAATTAAGAGTATTCTCATATAAAACAAAAAAAACAGTGGTAATAAATATCATTTACACAAGTGAATTCTTGTTATACCTTCAATATCGAAATCACATAAGATTTAAATACAGAACCTTAGAATAAAAATAACTTATTAATAATATTACCAATGAGTTATTTAAATGAATCGATAATACCAAGCATCATCATTTTTATATTTGAAATAAGGGAAATACCATGAATAAAAATATATTGTCATTATCAATAAGTACTATTTTGCTTTCTATGTCTGCTTCATCTTATGCAACTGATAATGTCGTTCCTTTTTTTGAAAAATTTCATAATAACCCTACTAAGATAATGGATGAACTGCCAGAGAAGCACAGTAACACTCAAAATACTCCCACCCTCTATTTTTCTAAAGAGCAAATAACGGGTAATGAATTTGTTTCTTTAAAAGATAAATCCAGAGCAGAGTTTATCAAAAAAAATAGACAACCTATCAATTTTGGTGAATTGAGTCGAATAGATTATAACACGGATAATCCCGCCAATTTGGTTGATCTCGGTTTTAATATTGAAACCAACTTAATCAAACTTGATCATAAAGCAAGTCGAGAAAGTCACTTACCGCGAACCGCATGGTCAGACACCTATTGGCCACTCTACTCCGGTGCGAGTGCTTGGCGATATGCTGACTCCCCATCGGCCAATAATTGGCAAGAATATTATGACTTTTCTCACATAGTAAAGCCAACAGAACAATATATTAATGATGACAGAAAAGATCTGTCTCCTGCTGAAAAATATGACTTATTGGTAGGAGATGCCAATATGAGTCTCACTAAAAGTGCGTGGAACTCTGGTAAAGAATACTTTGATTCCTATGGTGAAGTAGAAGGATGGATGGGCTTATGTCATGGATGGGCTGCAGCCGCTTATATGATGGACAGGCCTAAAAATGCCATTAATGTCAAAGATGCAAAAGGAGAGAACTTAACTTTTTACCCATCTGATATCAAGGCATTAAGTACCCTACTTTGGGCAAGCGCCCCCTATCAAAGTCACTTTATGGGACAAAGATGCAATATCAAAGATCCAGAAAAAGATGAAAATGGGCGCATCATAGAACAAAGCTGTTTTGACAATAACCCAGGCAGTTTCCATACCGCTGTTTTAAATCAAATAGGAATAAGCCAACGCAGCCTAGTGATGGACGCAACCTATGATTATCAAGTCTGGAATCAACCTATTTTATCTTACAAGCTTAAATATGTTAACTTGATATCCAATAAAGCCAAAGATAATCTTCAAGATGCCATCATCAATATTGATGATTATGAGGAAGATAAATTTAAATCTTATCGTGCAAATAATGCCACTCATATTGTGGGTGTCAAAATGGAACTGGAATACTTATCTGAAACAAGCCCAACTCACAATAAAACCGATAATGAACATTATGACCATACCGTTACTGTTGATTATTTCTATGATTTAGAATTAGATAAGAAAGGAAAAATAATTGGAGGAGAATGGTACTCTAATGCCCACCCCGATTTCTTATGGACGCCCACAACAACGGCCATTGCACAGTCCTATCCTAAGGTCTATGGCGAATGGAAGGAAGGGCATTCTATTCCGACTTATTGGCAAAAACGTGCCATAAGTGCTTCAAATAAAAATCAACCTCTCACTAAAGTTGTTTATGAACTGGTAAAACGTGCCAGTAAATAGCACAGCAGCAGACCCAAATCAATAACAGATTTGGGTCTTCATGCCGCTTTATTTAAAAGGCTTCATCGCATTAAGCGGGACTATACTAGGAACTTGATTAAGTGTTAAATTTTCATACTGGCTTTGATAGAGACCATAAGCTGACCTAGGGTCCAATAGTAAACTTGCTAACACACCTAAAGGTTGATTTAACGGAACAATCAAATTGTTAGGGTTCAGTTTTAACACTTTTTCTTCTTCATCAAAATGAAAAATAATCTCGATTCTTGCACCAATCCCCGCCTCTTTACGCTCTTCTCTCTCTTTCAGGCGCAGATTAATTCCAGACCATTCACCTTTACTCGCTTGTATCACTTGAATGCCATGCAAAGACAACCAAGTGGCTAGTTGTCCTTCATTATCCGTAATCGCATATCCAACAGGCCTTTGATAAGTTTGACTCGCAGTCATGTCACTCCAGTTAGGAAAAGAATGGATTTCTCTTAAACCTGTATTTATATTAACTAAGGAAATGTTTCTACTCAGTTTTAATTTGTTCAAGGAATAATTTACATTCGCAATAATCTTCTGATTAATGCTTTCTTTGCAACACGTCAACGCTAAAATATTAGCTTTATCAATGACAACTTGATCCAACACACTATTCAAGGCAATTTTTTGTCTTTTCACTCTTTCTTTTATATTCTCAGGCGTTGAAAAGTGCCGCTTCTGATAATCTTTTTTACTCTCTAATAAAATAGATAATACATCATGAAAAGAAGCATAATTCCTTAATGTATTAATCGTGGATCTGGCCCCCGTTAAAGGCTGATTAAGCCTCATTATTGCCCCTTGATACCTCTGAGCGCTGCTTCCTTGATAGAATACTTCTTTCATAACAGCAGGTAAAAAATGATCATTAGCAAAGTCTTGTATTTTCTTAAAGACATTTGCATTATTACTGGTCTCCAGTTGACTAACGACATCCGTTAAATACCCTTGTTTTCCTGTCAGTACTGACTTATATGTGCTAGATTCATGAATGTCTAACAGCATATTAGGTGACTCAGTATTGATGACACTCACAACAGCCCTTGCTTCTGGTGTCTTCAGCAATACATAATCCGCATTAATATTAATGCCCTTTCCATTCCCTCGCGTCTCTTTATTCCAACCATCAGGATTCACCAACGGAATAAAATCAATATCAACATGATTTAATAACTTGTTATATTTATCACCACCTAATCCCGCTAAAAACGACAATATAGCCAACGTGCCTGAAGGCTCATTACCATGCTGACCGGCTACAATTAACACTTTCACCTTAGATTCAGCGTCATTCTTTTTTAGTGATACTAGGCTCACTTTAACAAT
This sequence comes from uncultured Shewanella sp., assembly GCF_947491715.1. Lineage (GTDB taxonomy): Bacteria > Pseudomonadota > Gammaproteobacteria > Enterobacterales > Shewanellaceae > Shewanella. The sequence goes on from NZ_CANLKR010000008.1 coordinate 51,347, forward strand.
AGGCTGCTTATTTTCGGAATAACCGACTGCCTTAACACTTATGCGTTTATCTTTTAACGCTAGCTTATACAAAATACCGTTAACTTCTGCAGCTTTTATTTTTTGATTATAGAAATCTATATCATCACTCTGCGTCAAAGCAAACACAGGACTAGAACCTAAAATGACTTCCCCAATAAAGAACAACATCAAAATAAGTAGTTGTTTATTTTTATTTCTTAATAAACAAGTCATTTCACTTCTAAACCATAAGGAAGATTAGTAAACATCGATGCATTATTTTTATAAGTGGGTCGACTGTAAGTCCCCTGCCAATCAAGTAGCATTATAGCAAGTACGTTTCTATGTTCTCCATACGCTAAATCAAAACTACCAGTTTCTGAAGGTATTATTTTTCTTGACTTATCAATTGAATGATAAATATATTCTTTAACTTTTTTAACAACAGGATCATTCTCTTTATTTGCAAGCAAAAATGAAATGCCAACTTCAGCAATTACGTCAGCCTTTGACCTTTCTAATATTGTATCAATATTCTTTCTAAAATAGTCATAAATCCATTTAAAATCATCCTCATTTACTGGTTTTTGATAATAATTAGAGGCAGGAAAAATAAAATGAGTCATGCCATATAGTTTATTATTGTATTGCTGATCAGTTAATTGATTATCGATCTTATCTGGATACACTTCTCTAAATGAGGAAGCAAAATAATCCGTTAAGTTTTCTATTTTCAACTGTTTTAACCAGTAAACTTGATTAGCCAGTTGTGCAGCCCAAGCGCGTATCATATTAGGATCAGAAAAATATAATTTAAAATCCTGACTTAGAATAATCTGTCTAAATTTTTTATCCGATACATGTTTTAAACCATATTCATCTATTCTTGCCATTGCTGGCAGTAATCGACTTGCGATTAATAAATACTCAGGCATTATTTTAAAGCTATTAACACGTAATTGCCTCCTAATGGGATCAGTATCTTTAAACTTACTATTAACTTCATTCGCATAACTTTCAATTTTCTTTTCGGAGGAAATATTTTCATTTATTTTATTTAAGCTACTTGCTTTTAGTGCCATATCCACCCAAACAGTAGTATTAAAAGCATCATTGCCTGATTGGCGAAACATTCTTAACCCATAATGACTCATTTTGGATGCTGGCAATTTATATAACTGGGCATTATATTTTTCTCTAATACTAAATGCTGCATCTGTTAATTCTTTCTGTGTTAATTCTTCTGAAAAAGTCACATCCGAATAAATAATAAAAAACAGACATAACACTAATTTATACATAACTATCTCTACATTAATTAAAATTAAATTATAGCACAGCTTTTCAAGTAAAATAGTTGGGTTACATTTCAGAATCATGAATAGATATAAATTAACTTAAAAACTTATTTTTTACACAAACCATAAATATTTATACTATACCTATGGTATGTATTATTAACACCAATTTAATACCTCAAACGTTAATAGGATTCGTATACAACATCTAACACTTCAATCTTTGTTTGTACGACTAAATCTAACGCCTTTAATTGCTTAGCGGCTATTAAGACATCCTCATTAGCGGGAACTTTTAACACCGCTAATTGAGTACCACTATACGATGAAACAACACTCAACCCAGTTGCTTGCACGACGTTATCAAGTGTCACATCTTTAGCCAATAACACCGTTATATTACCTGAAATAGGCGCTAACTTATTGGTTAATACATTTCGAGCTAAGGTCCCTTCTACAACACGTTTTATGGGCCTTGCACTTTTAACAACAGACATCGTCCCCAAACTTTCTGTAGTATAGTCAACCGCTGCAATACTTTGAGGCACTAACGCAAGTTGATGCTCCACTTTGTAAGCCCCAAAATCACTTTTCTCTGTTGTTAATAGGTAGTGTTCTTGCCTTGATAAATCACTGGTTTGAATTCTAGATTGTTCCAGTAACTGATTAGTATTTTTATCTTTTGCTTGAACAGGTACAATACCCATAATTATCGAACTCATACTTATCACCCACAATAATACTTGCTTCATGATGACTCTCCTTATTCAACAACTTAAGTGGATCCGAACGGCTTAAGCATTTTTATTTTTTAATTGATTAATCAATAAGCAAGTTAATGCCCGAACACTCTCATCGCTATTCCTTCCAATACACTGTCTTCTCGATTATTCATATAATATTGTGCTTTGGTGACATCGCCCCCAGGCTCTGATAATGTGACATTTTCACCACTGGTATCTAACAACCGAATAGTCCAACTTCCTTTACTCGATTCACCATAAAATGCATTAGATAAAAAGACACCATCTTTAACAATATACCCTTCTTGCATACCTTCACTAAAAGAATACGCAGGCACGATTAACGCTTGTTTGGATGAAAGCAGCACACTACGCGTCCCCTTTGGAGAAATGACTTCAATCGCCAAGTCCATTCCCGCGGTGGTATTAAAACGCTTTCCTTCACTGTCCATTAATTCACTGAGCATATCGCTATTGAAAATGTCGAATTTAAATTGTACAGCTTCTAAGGTTAAATCCTCTTCGATATTAATAGTCAACATTACGCCATTGAGGTCATTATCTTTAATGACCTCTGCAAGAGGAGCCTCATTGACACTACTGCCTTTTCCTTGCCAATCACTGATCACTTGCTGGCTCAAATCTTTATCATAATGTTGAGCCATTCCGACTGCTGCGCCCGCATTCACACGACCAAAACCATATTTATTGTTAAACGCATACCCTGCAGCATTCGTCACCCAGGCATCATGAGCCATAAAATTACCACCAGACATTTTAATTGATACAGGTTTATCTTTTACATCCACCTGACTGCTCGTTGATACCAGAATATGCCTTACATCACGCCAGGTTAATGAAGGATTCGCAGATAAGATCAAAGCTATCACCCCTGATACATTTGGCGCTGCCGAAGAGGTGCCATTGAACGTAGAAGTATAATTACAACTTAAGTTATCTTCATGAGCAGGATAATTAAAAGGAAAAAGTTGTGAGGCTAACGCATCACCATAAACCTGAGCCGACCGACTATTAAATCCTGCATACCCTTTTAAACAACTCATTTGATCGGTCGTCACCATTGCTGGCGCCCACCTGCCATATTCCCCAGCCGGGGCTGAAACAAAAATATTAGGGCCTGCTGTTGAATAGCTGGTATGCTTACCATCCGTATTCACTGCCGCCACACTTAAATAGTAAGGGTGTGCTTGGCTCAGCTCAAAACTACTGCTATAACAGGTTAATCCTAATGCATTTGCTCCATTATCTAAACAAAGTGACCCTTCAGCCCCACCATCCATAAAGCTATTACCACTCGCCTTTACATTCAGCGTACCCTTTCCCTCCCTTAACTTTAAAACAGGATAAGACTCAATGGCTTCATCAATTGCTGAATAACTAAAAAACGTTGGGTAAGTGATCCCATAGCTGCGGTTAAAAACGGCAATATTATCTTGAGCAGAAAGGCCACTTCCAGGAAAACCATGCACAATAAAATCCGATTGTGGAGCAGCAGTTTGATTCCCTAAAAACTTCATACCAATGAGTTGAGTGTCGGGTGCAACACCTCGCCCCCCTATACCATTCCATCCTTCAGCCGCAATTAACCCTGCCACACTGGTGCCATGATCGCCACTTTCTGCCATTGATGTTGGATCCATTTTATTCAGAGCCGCGCCATCAAGATTTAATGATTTATTAGGCACAATATTGGCAACCAAGTCCTCATGGGTAATTTCAAGGCCACTATCAACCACCACAGCGGTCATCCCCTGCCCTGTCACTCCATAGGCATAGGCCTTCGCCACATCCATGTCTTCACCAGGAACAAGTTTAGCTAAATTTTCCTGATACAAATTTTCTGTCCTCATTATGGCATCGGCTTCACTAAAGCCATTTTCCATGAGCAATTGAATGTAAGCTTGCCCTAATTCATTACTGAGTGCATAAGCTTTTTGCCCCGTATTACGCAAATGCCATTGCTGATTAGCTAAAGGATCACTCATCACATCTGAAATAACAATCGATGCGCTGGCTGATTGATTGTCTAATGTGACTGTGTAAAGAATTGTCGCATCTTCTCCGGTTAACGAGGTATACCGAAAGGCATTATCCTCTAACATCGTCAGTATGCCATGACTAAAATGATAGATGTCTTCTTGGGGGAGGATCACCTGATCATCTTCTTTAAAGATAATGTTGGCGCCACTGTTTAATGTCGGCTCAACCAATAAACGAGACTGGATTGGGATCCAATGTTTAACCGCGGTAATTTCCACATTCGCAGCAGATAATTTTATGGTATTCTCAGAATTGTCACCCGCTCCACTTCCATCCTCTGCACTTGTATCAGACTCTATTACATTTTCTGAATTATTGTGTTGATTATCTCCACCTCCACAAGCGCTTAAGGCAAGTATTACTAGTGTAGACAAACTTGAAAACTTAAATACATTCTTCATGCTTTAGACTGCTCCTCATCCTTGTCGTTTCACTTAAACTACATTTTTGCAAAGCTAAGCAATCATTAGACACATAAATTAACCATAATAAAACATAGACTTAAGTTTTATATTATTTATTACAAATTAATGATTATATGTTTTACTTTATGAGCATAATCAAAGAGCAATGTAACTATGATAAAGTGGCTGATACTTCTGGATGAAGGCAAATAAAATTCAAGGAATAAAAATCAATTGCTAAAATCAACGCCTGTACAAGATTTCGCTTTCTTATTCACTGTACTCAAAAATTGCTCTGATGGCACAGCGACCACTCTAAAACGCCCTTGACTATCATTGGCTCCTGCAGAAATAACTCCAGCGATAAAAGGTGTTGTGTGTCCTTTAACCTTAACTAAAATAGGCGCCCCAGAATCGCCTTTTGTTAGCGCACAATTTTTAAGGCGCCAAATTGAAGCAGCACTTCTTGGTAATGCGGACTCACAAGTGTCCGTTTTTGTTAAATATTGAGCACTTCCCTGAGCATAACCTGCCGTCATCAAGCTATTTATCATACCCACATGCTGATGCCATAATGGAAAATGCCCTAAAGAGCAGCCAATGGGCTGTTCAAGTTCCAGCACAACCCAATCAATTAATAACGCATTTTCATCAAATTTACCTTCAGGAAAAGTATTGCTAGGAACAGTGTAAGATTTTATCTGGATAACCGCTCTCACAGAATTGCCTTTTAATCCTGCATAAAACGTTAATTTATTCGGGTGAATATACGCCTTTTTCTTGCGGTCATAAACACAATGTGCAGCACTCACGATTAAATTAGCGGCCACTAAAGTCGCTGTGCAACTGGTCGTTTTTTGAACGTGTAATTTTCCAATTCGCTGCCATTGAAAGGCATTTTGTTTCATTCCCTTATCGTCTTCTCGAGCATGGACACTAAGAACCCAAATAAGCAACGCAATACTCGATCCAGTCACCAGTAAAAACTTTACGGCACAGAATCCTTTCCAAGGCAAAATCATATTCTCCAATATCATTACAAACGATGAGGTAAAAGATAAATAAGACAATCGCTTACCTCACTGTCTTTATCTTTTTATATTAACTCAACCTTTCTTATCTTTATTAACCATAGTGTACGTTGCCGCTATCGGGAAGAAATTAAAAAAATCCTAGTGGGTTAACATCGTAACTGACTAATATATTTTCAGTTTGTTGGTAATGCGATAACAGAACCGAAAACCTCTTCTTGAAAGACTCGCATCGTATTCGTGCCTTTCAACAATGTTGGTTGAATATAAAATCCGCTATTGAGTTGATCATTAAGCGCTTTGACCTTTCCAACGATAAGGACTTCAGCCCCTTCATTTTTACCCATTTTCGATGTAATTTAAAATCTTATCAAATTGCGCTTTAGAGGCTTGAGCCCCCACCATGGTCTCTGTATCTAAAGGATTCCCTCGAATAATCTTCTTGGTTCGTTCAATAATTTTATGAATAAAAGTATCGTAAATATTATCATGAATAAATAAACGTGATGGACAAGTGTACACTTCACCTTGATTTAAATAAGCGAGCACGGCACCTTCAACACATTTATTTAAAAAAGCATCTTCAAAGTCCATCACATCATCAAAAAAATATTCGGTGATTTCCCCCCTAGCTCAACCGTTGATGGAATGATATTATCAGCTGCACACTTTAAGATATGGGAGCCCACTGGCCATTAATAAAATTACCATAACGGCTTTTAAAATATATCAGTGCATCTGAATTGCCAGGGTTTGCGTAGATCATGCCATTTCCTTTTGATTGACGTATATCGATTAACCTATTGACTTAACAATCCCATTGCTATTCCACTTAACGATTAAAAAACACTTTATTTTCAGTGGAAACACAGTTGATTTTTCAGCCAAATGGAAATACCATCTTAATCAATTATTTAATCAATATAAAAAGGAGGTTTTGTTATGTATACGTGCCAAAGAGATTTTGCTCGTCATTTTTTCGCCATCAAGCACTCTGAACAACGCACTATCGTGCTGCGATAATCAGAGCTAGAGCGAAACCTGACTAACCCATGCCCCATGTTCATAGTTCGAAAAAGGTTCGAAAAAAAACCATAAAGTATGCGTTAGCAAAATAATTAGAGTCACTTCACTCGGTTCACTGAATTGTCGTCAGCGTTTATTGATGAGGGTTTTTACACCCTAAATTCAGGAAAAAACTATGTATTCAAAATCAAATAAAAAGCCCCACACCGTCTCTTATTCTCAGCTTAACAAACACGCTTGGAATGAACGTACGCAGCGACATATCAAATCCAATTTTTATGATGTCACTGGTTTTCTTAACGGGAAATCTAGCTTAAATAACATAGAACTTAAAGCACTAGGTGATGTCAGTAATCAATCATTGTTGCATTTACAATGTCATTTTGGATTAGATACGCTTTCATGGGCAAGACTTGGCGCCCATGTTACTGGTGTTGATTTATCTCCAGTGGCCATTGAACACGCTAAGCAATTAGCGGTTCAGTCAGATCTAAAAGCGCACTTTATCACCCGTGATATTTATCAATACTTTGATGAAAAAAAGCTTGAAAAAAAACCTGAACTGTTTGACATCGTCTTTACCTCCTATGGCGTAGTGTGTTGGCTCAATGATCTTAATCGTTGGGCACAGGGTATTAGTGCACAGTTAAAACCAAACGGGATATTTTATCTTGCAGAGTTCCATCCGATTAATGATTTGTTATCCGGTGACGACTATTTTCATACCAAGCAAGCGCAAATCATCCAAGAACCCACATATACTGAAAATCATTGCAATGAAATCGACACCCTCGCCGTTTGGTCACACAGTTTAAGTGAAGTGATCACCGCTTTGCTTAATGCTGGGATTGTTATCGAATCCTTTAATGAGTATCCATTTTCTCCCTATGCCGTCTCTGAGGAATTAACACAAAACACTCAAGGACAATATGAATTAACACATCAAGGAAAAAAGGTGCCGTTGATTTATTCAATAAAAGGACGAAAGTGCTAACAACTGAAAAATAAAAACACAATAAACACATATAGCCAAAGGGGGTGTAACACTCCCTTTCGCTTTTTGGCAACGAAAATTAATTTTTGCCCTTCTTTTACTTACTGTTAAGACTACTCACAGCTAGATTCAGTTAAGATGAGTCTCTAAATATATCGCTAAAAAACGTTCATAACACTCAATGGGATCAATCAATGAAAAAATTATTCTTTATCTTTCTCTTGTACCCTCTCTTTTTACAGACTGCTGTTGCTAGAGATACCATAGAAAATTATTCAGTTAGTGATACCATGGCACTTGAACAATCTAAGAGTATTCTCGGTGACGATATCAGTTTCTATTTTGGTAACACAGAGCATCCGCCCATATTAAAAAGCTATGTTCAATTTAGAACCAATAACAAAACCAATGCATTCAATAAAACCGATAAAGAAGCCTGCCAATGGGTCTTTTTATCTGCCATGAAAGAGTTGCGTAATAAAGCCAGAAGTCTGGGTGCTAATGCCGTCATTAACATCAAATCTAACTACAGAGACAACTTAACAGTCAGTGATAACACCTTCCAATGCGGCGCTGGTGCGCTGATAGCAGGTGTCGCCTTAGTCGGTGATGTCGTCACACTCGATAAAACTGGCGCCGTAATTAATGATCCTAGTGATTATCAATATGAATAAATGACATTACTATGACCTAATGTTTAATGGTGAATTTATGCCCTGTTCACACGGAAGTGAAGAAACGATGATGAGGGTGAGCAATGTATCCTCTGCCTCATCGTATCATTGCTCACCCTTTGCTCCTGTATGAACAGAAACAATTTTTTATCCCTTCACCATAAATCAGACTCATTATTCTCAAATCAGATTACACTCAATACTATTCATGAATATCAGTTGATCTCATTATGCAGCGCATTTCTTTTAATTGGTTAGCTTATGCTTTGTGCTTTATTGGTTACATGACCTTAATGGTTTCTCCCCCATTGGTGTTAGCCATCTCTTCATCATTAAATTTAAGCCCCACAAAAATTCACTCAGGTATTGGACTCATTTTCTTACTCTTTTCTTTATCGGCCATATTCTTAAGCACCTTATCGGATATTTGGGGTGTCAAAAAAATCTTAACCATCGCACAAACAACCTCTATAAGTGGATTAATACTCACAGGCAGTGCAAACAGTGAAATGACGTTTTATTTAGGCTGTATTTTCATTGGCAGCGGAACGGGCAGTTATTCGGCGATAGCGCGTACCATTATCCTACGCCATAGCAGTGACAACATTGAAATGAAGAACACTTTTTCCCATTTCTCGATGTATATCATCATTGCCCCGGTGGTGGCGTCATACCTTGCAAGGTTCATGTTAAATTTTGACTGGCGTTTGGCCTATTACTTAATGGCCTGCATTGAAACAATGCTGTTTATTACTGCCTTATTGATCCTCTCTGGTGATAAAAAACCACAAACATTAATCCCTATCAACAAAATTGTTCAACATTTTCAATACTGTCTTTCTCAAAAACAATTTGTCTTAAACTGCCTCGCCATCGGCATTAGTTTTACCCTTTTTATGCAGGTCATTCTAACCAATATCCATGCTGCGTTATCAGACATTGCAAAAATCAGTAATTCCCATTACAACCTTTTCTTACTTGGCATCAGCGCTATCTATATCTGTGGGATTGTTACTTATCGGCATTACATCCATTTGAGCCATCAGCCTTATGTCAGAATAATAGTGCTATTGCTGTTGATCATGAGTATCGCAGGCTTAAGCTATTCACATCATAGGACTCTTTATATGATGCTCTCTATTTATGGTATGTGTTTTAGTTTAGGTTTCTTTATTCCTTTATCTACAGGAGCAGCTATGGTTCATATTCGACAAGCTCATGGTATAGCGTCTGCATTATTTACTTTTGCTTTCGCATCAACTTCCAGCCTATATGCCTTTATTGAAGCTCATACCCAACTTTCATCTCATCAATACATGGTCAATGCATCAATCACATCCAGTTTATTACTCTTAATTATCTCACTGTGTTTTTTCATCAAAAAATAACTCATCACGGTTATCACCAATGAGGTTATACGGATAATCTTATGGATTTTATTTTTTTCCACGCGATCCCTAACCACTCATGTATTGCCCATGTCGACAGTTGTAAGTTTTGGACTTCTGGATATAACTGAGTGACATTAAAGGGGCTCAAAATCTTTCGACTCATGTGCATTGTCGGCGCTGATACCACATTCATATTTTCTTGCTCATAAAACCCCATAGTGCGCCTCATATGATTCGCCGTCGTCACCACAGCCACTTTCTGCGAGCCCACAATCCTCTTTATGAGCAAGACTTCCTCCTCCGTATCTCTAGGTTGATCATTAATTTGTATATGACTTGCTGGTACTCCCAAAGATAAAGCTAATGCTCTGTGCATCTCGGCAGTAGAACGCCTAGCACTCACACCGGCATAACCTGTCAATAATAACTGCGCTTGTGGATTAAGATGCCATATACGCACTGCCTCAACCACCCGTAAACTTGATGTATAAGTAAGCTGGCTAGTGATAGGTAAAGTCTCATCCTCAATATGACCATTACCTAATACATGAATAAAATCGACTTTTTCATCATTATAGGCTGGATATTGATACTCTAATGGGCTCATCAAGGTAAAGGCGACAGGGGCTAAACTGAGTATGTACAACCCAGACAGTGAAAACAATAATAAACGCCCAGCGAGTGTCGTTTTCTGACGCAAAAATAAAATAAACGCGATGACACTCAGTAATAATGCCATGGGTAAAGGCATAAGCAAATTACCCAGTATCCATTTAATATAAAACATACTTATTATCTTCTTATACTTCTTCTTCAATGAGTTCACTAAAAAATGGGCCTTGTCCGATATTAATCCCTAAGATTAATAACGTTTGCCACTCTTCAAATGAAGTCACACCTTCTGCACCAAATACAATATCTTTACGAGGTAAGCCTCCCATTAAACTTCGAATGAAAAGTTGATTTTCTTCTCGAAGATGGATTTTTCGAATAATAGACTTATGTAATTTAACCAAATCGAAGTGACATTGTTTGATATACTGAGCACTCACCACTTGTTGGCCCACTCTATCAACGCACAACGCGGCTCCCATTTTACGGATCATGTTCAAGGTGTCGCGTATTTTATCGATATGATTTACAACAATAATTTCATTCACTTCGAAAATCAAATGCGAAGTTAAATGCCTGTATTCTAATAAAGTTCGCATCAACCAACGAATAAAAGCACGACTCATTAGGGTATCTAAACTCAAATTAATACTGTATTTGTGTTGCCCTCCTCTTTGACTGCGTAAAATATCAAAAAGCACCGTTTCAATCACTTGCCTTTCAATTTGAGGGGTTAAGCCACATTTAATCGCCATAGGTAAAAATAAAGTCGCACGGATCAGGTGATCTTGCGTATCTCTTAATCGACAAGTGATCTCTCTATGCTGCTCTAGCATTTCATTATCAAAAACCGTACGTGAAAATGCAAATATCCTCTTGTTTACTAATGCACTCTCTAAGAAACTCCGCCATTGTACCGAGCCTTTTGATAAATCACGATCTAATGCACCTTTATCATACATGAACCAACTGCTGGTACCTTGAAGTTGAGCTGCTCTTAGCGCCATATCTGCTTCTTCTAATAATATGTCTTTGTCTTCTCCAATGTTAAAATATGCTCCCCCCAAGTGTACAAAATCATTCGTTTCTCTAATCAAGCTGGACACTTGTCTCAGGCAAATTTTCAACAACTTAGCGGCAAGCCTATCCGCTTCAGCTTGAGAGATCTGTGACACTATGATGGCAAATTGATTAAAAGAACGACGAGCAAAAAAACTATTAACTTGTAGTGAAAGCACCTGATTAATGGGTAAAACAATCAAAGAAAGCATTTCGTCTACCTTTTCAAAACTACTGTCTTGCTGCAATAAATCTAAATCTTCTATCTCCAAGAAATACATCACCCCTGGCATGGTCATTTTCAAATCATCCGTTAATGCATCAAGCCGATTATCAAAAAAGACGCGATTACCTATGCCAGTTTCAGGATCTAAAAAAGTGTTAGAGCGAATAGACTGATCAAAACGGGCTCTTTGTTTTGATGCATCTTCTAGCTCTTGCAGTAAACGTGTCAATGCACGATTGATAACCCTAGGTTGTCCCGTCCCTTTCTCTAGTAGAGCCCTATCATACTCCCCTTTTAAAATACTTTGACTTCTCTGAGCTAAACCTTCAATACCCTCTAATTGCATCGAAAACCAATAAAAACCAAAACGAACAACAGCAGCAACAATCAACCCACCTATGACGATAATAAGCACTTCATACCAACCAACATGATTGACAGTAAAGGGCTCTGGCAAGGTCATTTTCATTACTATCCCTTGCTCTTTATTAATGACTTTTTCATAAGTCACAGTATTGGTATGCTCACTTTTGTCTTTATATTCAAAAGTTTTCTTCCCATTTTGGCTCAAAGAAAAGTGCTGTGCCTTAAACGCAATTAAAATTGGAGGTAACCAAGAATCAAACTTCCAGTCATTATCATGTTGATAATGACTCACAAGCATGCTTTCTATTTCACTTACTTTTTGCTGCTGAAACTCATAGGTCAGTTGAACAAAACTCAATACAGCCGTAAAAAACAAAATAAACGCCACTCCAGCGAGAGAAAACAACCAAAAGCTCGTCAATTTCTTGGTCAGCATTCGAGTGAGTTTCATGCTTATTATTTCCCTTTATTTCAATTATCGCCATCAAAAAAGGCGCCAATAGGCGCCCTTTTAGTATTACACATTTCCGCTTAAACCTTATAATCTTCAGGTAAGGCCTTTAATGCTGATACACCCGAATCAATCGCCGCTTGCGCGACCGCTTTAGCCACATGAGATAAAAGACGTGGATCCATAGGTTTTGGGATCACATAATCAGGCCCAAAGGACAACGCATCCACATCAGGATAAGCCGCTAACACAGATGCGGGGACAGCCTCTTTAGCCAAATCCGCAATGGCATGGACTGCAGCAATTTTCATTTCATCATTAATTTTTGATGCACGTACATCTAACGCACCACGGAAAATAAAAGGAAAACACAATACATTATTCACTTGGTTTGGATAATCACTTCTACCCGTTCCCATAATCAAATCTTGACGAATATCATGGGCCACTTCAGGCTTAATTTCAGGATCAGGATTGGAACAAGCAAAAATAACAGGTTTGTCAGCCATTAATGCTACATTTTCACCTGATAATACATTCGGTCCCGACAAACCGAGAAAAGCATCCGCACCCGCGATTGCATCTTCTAAGGTTCTTTTATCGGTATGATTAGCAAACAATGCCTTATATTCATTGATATCGGTGCGTTCACTATGAATAACACCTTTTCTATCTAACATATAAACATTCTCACGCTGAACACCGCATTTAATCAGCATCGTCATACAGGCTATCGCCGCAGCGCCCGCCCCCATACATACGATCACTGCATCTTCGATTTTTTTACCTTGAATTTCGAGCGCATTAATCATACCTGCAGCGGTAACAATCGCTGTACCGTGCTGATCATCATGAAACACAGGCACATTACAACGTTCAATTAATGCTTTTTCGATTTCAAAACACTCAGGTGCTTTAATATCTTCAAGGTTAATTCCACCAAACGTATCAGCAATCGCCTCGACAGTATTAATAAACTGTTCCGTGGTATCATGCTTCACTTCAATATCAGTCGCATCAATATTTGCAAAGTGTTTGAAAAGCAGTGCTTTACCTTCCATAACAGGCTTTGAAGCCAACGGACCTAAATTACCCAAGCCTAATATAGCAGTACCGTTTGAGATAACGGCAACAGTATTCCCTTTTCCCGTATAACGATAAGCTGTTTCTGGATCCTTCGCAATCTCACGCACAGGCTCTGCAACCCCAGGACTATACGCTAGAGAAAGGTCCATACTGGTTTCGGCGGGCTTAGTCAGACAAACTGCGGTTTTGCCTGGAACCGGAAATTCATGATAGTCGAGAGCTTGTTGACGAAAATCTGCCATTTATTTAATCCTGAGTGCAACGAATAGTATCTGTTATAGGTTAACAACCTAACACATAGCCACATTGTCCCCTTTTTATAAACAAAAAAGTGGAAATCAATGCAACATATAAATTAAGGCGCTAAAGATACGCGATTTTACCCGCTTTTCAAACTATAGATTTTCTTTTTCTAGCCCAATGATACATAAATGTTACTAAGGCTTCATTTCAATCAATTATCTAGACCACTTATCTTAAGATACAACATCCATTATGTAGGAATAATACATACAAACTCTATAAAAATAAGCAATTTAATATTTAAACTAGTATAAATGTTGTAAAACTTACCAATATAATTTAAAGCGGTAATAATAATCTTCTATTTAACGATAAATAAACAACAACTAAGATACTTAACATAAAATCAACCCAATAACAGGTTAGACCTCTGTCCACAAATTAATTGTATTATGACAAGAATAATAGAACCAGTATTAAGATCAATAAGACTAAAAGGTAAAGCCATCGCAAAAGAAAAGTGCTCTTTCACCAAGCTTACTATTAACAGGCTATATAGCGCTGAAATAATTCAATCAATGCATAATGAGAAGCCGAGATAGCAAAAAGGCGCCCTAAAGGCGCCTTTTTAAATTCAATGAAGAAGTAATATTTACTTCTTACCAAGTGCACCAAAGCGCTTGTTGAACTTATCGATACGTCCACCCGTATCCATAACTTTTTGTGTACCTGTGTAGAATGGGTGACAAGCACCACAAACGTCTAAATGTAAATCTTTACCTACAGTAGAGTTTACTTTGATGGTGTTACCACAAGTACAAGTTGCAGTGATTTCTGCATAATCAGGATGAATGCCTGCTTTCATTGGAATTACCTCAATTTAAGGCCATGTCGCTCTTCCAACCCGAAGTCGGACACCACATGCTGTGAATACAATATTTTAAGTCGCAAGATTTTACAGCAGATAGAGATGAGTTACAAGCCCATACCCGTGATACATCAAGATGCAAGATTCAGTTGGAATTAAAAGCCTTTTAGACAAGGCTTTGAATAGCAGGCCTAGTGATTCTAAGTCAATGGGAAGTCAACGCAGTATAAAAGACTTTTAAACCAACCCGTTGGGAGTGTGTAAAAGCACCTATTTCTATGTTGCATAACTTTAAAAGGCAATAAGCATTTCTGCAATCATGCGCCTTGAACTAGACTCTTTTACGCACTCTGAAAACATGCACCTTGATGCATCACGGGTATATAGACTCACGCAAATTACTTGCTCAAGTAAACAGAAATCACATCGCAAGAAAAAAGCGCTCTGCTAAGCTCTCATCCTGGTACTTTGCCAAAATCTCATGAGAAGGACAAGTTAAGCGAGCGCCCGCTTTCAACCCATGAATACTGCCCTTATTGAATGCGCTAGGGTTCGCTTCAAACAATGCTAAAGCCCCTCCAAATAAGCCAACTCCCCACTGCTTATGATAGCGGACATCAATCTTCCACAAAGTTTCATCCTTTGCCACTAAGATAGGGCATATTCCCTTTTCTTCTTCACCCTCTTCATGCACTGAACCCAAAGACGTGGACAGATCCGTTATTTCCTCACTCGATTCTTTAACATCGGTTTGAGCGATGGGCTCCCTATTATTAAGCGCTAACTTATTCTCCACATGAACATCATTGCTATCAATTGAATTCATATTATCATTCACACCAACTTGAATACCTTCTTGACTCTCCTCAAATTCCAATTCCTTCGTACTCAATTCTTTGACGCTATCTTCTTCACTATTGCTTACTAAGATAGTTTCATCTTTAAAAGCAGCTTGTTGTGATGCAATTTGGTTCGTATCAATATTATTGACACTAGATACAGAATTCGTTTGTGTAACAGATGATGATTGAAATGACTCCATCGCCAGGCTCTCTTCATTCTTAGTCATATTTGCCACGGATAATAATGACTCACTGCTTTTTTCGCTGACATTAGCACTTGTTATATTAGTTCCATTTAAGCTAGTCGTACCCACTACCCCCTCTATATCCGCTCCTGTCGCAGGTATACTCGCTGCATTAACCTCAGATAAGTTAACTGCATTATGTCCTTCTATGCTGCTCGCATTCAATGCATTAGCTTCAGATAAATTAACCGCGTTATTCCCTTCTACCCCCGCATTCGGTGTATTAGCCACTTCTACAGGTAGATTGTCATTAGCCATATCATCAACAGCAAAATTATCAGCAAGAGTGATTTCTGTATCAGCTTTCGTTAATGACGCTTTATCGTCTTTATCAGCTAACTGTTTTTCTATATTATTTTCAGAAACACTGTGTTGCGTCGTAGAAGTCGGAGGTGTTGACGTTAACGCTAGGGGGAACTGCTGTCTTTTTTGCCACTCACCATCGAGATATTCATGCACAACAAGCGATACATTTGAACTTAATACCGGCCTATCTCCAGTAACATTAAGCATAAAAGTATTTAAGGCTTCAACTGACAAACGCTCCTCATTGTCTCCATCATGAAGATAAAAACGGACATCATCAACATCGGCTGCAACGACATTCACACGAAAATCGGCCGATTCTCCAACCTCAAACAAGGTTTGATTAATACTCACATGGGAGACTTCAGCGAAGACTGAGCTGCTTACAAGTAACGTACTGATAGCGATCACTTTTCTTATTATATTTACCATTCGATCCTTCTTAGGTGCTGAAAATATCAATAATTTTTCGAGGGGCTATTGGGCTGTCGTGATGATTTCTGCAGCCGTTTGTGGGGTCTTTATACAAGGCAGAGCTTATGCTGTGTAGTTATTCTACATAAATAAGCAATAACGCTGTAAAAAGGCACCACAAACGCTGTCCATTGGATCCGTCTAAACGTGCTTTACTCTTTGTTGTAGAGAATTTGCTTAGAAGACTAGGCTACACTCACTAAGCCGCGATTAAAGCACGTTTAGTTCGGACATAATTTAACCACGAAAGCTCAACAGCCCCTAATCAAAACAGACAAAAACCGAAAACACTTAAATTTAACATTTGAAAGTCATTCCCGCAAATAAGAATAAAACTAGCGCTAAATTATCGAGATAGTTACACTTACTATTTATGCATTAATGATTACTTTACTATGGCTCTGTTTGTTGAAGTTGCACTTCCGGTTCCTCTGCGGAAAAATTTTACCTATCAAGTACCCGCTTCAATAACAACTTCGCTACAAAAGGGCTTAAGAGTAAAAGTGCCTTTTGGGCGCCAGCAAATGATTGGACTGATCATTGGCATAACAGAACACTGCGACCTGAAACCCCAACAAATAAAATCCATCATAACACTCATTGATACAGAACCATTATTACCCGATGCATTGTTCACACTCACTCAATGGGCGAGTCGATATTATTTTTGCAGCTTGGGACAAATGCTCTCCCAAGCCATCCCTGTCGCACTTCGCAAAGGTGCTCCTGTCACTGACAATATGCGCACATTCTGGCAATTAACTGAAGCAGGAAAAAATGCTGATCTCAGCACCTTAAAACGAGCTACAGCGCAAAAAAAAATCATGCTACATCTGCATGACTCAAAGCTTTATACTGATGAAGTCACACGTCATGCTTTTAGTCCCTCAGCATTAAAAGCGCTCAGCGAAAAACAGTGGATAATAAAAGAGACTCAAGTCATACAGGCCAATCTATCTTGGCGAGACACACTCGTCATGGGAGAGGAGCCCCATCAATTGAATGCAGAGCAAGCTATTGCCGTTGCCACCTTAACGCAACAAGAAACCTATCAATGCACCTTACTTGAAGGGGTGACAGGCTCAGGAAAAACAGAAGTCTACTTAAGCTTATTAGAGACAATATTATCTCATCAAAAACAAGCGCTCATTTTAGTACCAGAAATAGGCTTAACACCACAAACCATTAATCGGTTTAAACGTCGATTTAATGTCACTGTTGCCGTGATCCATTCAGGTCTGACCGACAACCAACGTTTACGTGCTTGGCAATTGGCAAAATCTGGCGAAGCGGCCATTATTATTGGCACTCGCTCAGCCTTATTTACCCCCATGCCCTACCCGGGCATAATCATTTTAGATGAAGAACATGATGCCAGCTTTAAGCAACAAGAAGGCGTGGGTTATCATGCTCGAGATCTTGCCGTCATGCGTGGACATTTAGAAAATATTCCTGTGCTATTAGGCACTGCCACGCCTTCACTTGAAACACTGCAAAACGCCCTGAACGGTCGCTATCAGCATTTAACCTTAGGGGTTCGAGCAGGCAATGCCGAGAAAGTACGACAAGGCATTATCGATATTCGTAATCAACCCTTACGAGCAGGCCTATCCGGCGCCCTTATCAATGAAATGCGCTTACATCTTGAAGCTGGTAATCAAGTCATTTTGTTTTTAAATCGCCGGGGTTTTGCACCAGCACTTTTATGTCACGAATGCGGGCATTTACATGAATGTGATCGCTGTGATGCCTTTTTTACGATCCATCAAAGTTTAGGTGAAATTCGCTGTCATCATTGCAGTAATCAATATGCTATTCCAAAACAATGCCACCAATGTGGGAGTACCCTTCTTGCAGCACAAGGCGTCGGCACAGAGCAGCTGGCCGATTTTTTAGAAAAAGAATTTCCTCACCATCCTGTTGTTCGTATTGATAGGGATACAACGCGAAAAAAAGGCGCATTAGAAAGTCACCTTAGTGCCATATTAAAGGGAGAATATAAAATTTTGGTTGGCACACAAATGCTGGCCAAAGGACATCACTTTCCTGATGTGACTCTTGTGGGTTTATTGGATGTCGATGGCGCACTCTTTAGTGCCGATTTTAGAGCGCCAGAGCGTTTTGGCCAACTGTATACTCAAGTATCTGGACGTGCGGGCCGCGCAGCGAAACCTGGTACAGTATTACTCCAAACCCATCAAAGTGAAAACATCATATTGAAAGAACTCATGCAAAAAGGCTATGGTGAATTTGCCCGTCATCAGCTCACCGAAAGACAACAAGCCTTACTGCCTCCAGCTTGGCATATGATTTTATTAAGAGCTGAATCGCACCAAGCACAAGATGCCGATAACTTCCTGAGTCAAATTGCACAGCTATTACCTCAAAACGATCAATGTGAGGTCATCGGCCCCATGCCTGCTCCACTTGATAAAAAAGCGGGGAAATTTAGACGGCAATTGATCTTCCAAACCAAAAATCGTCAGCAATTACAACAAGCATTTGAACAAACACTGCCTCAAATCGAGGCACTGCCGATGGCAAAACGCTGTCGCTGGAGTATTGACAGGGATCCTCAAGATCTCCTGTAATCAAATTAATTTCACTTTATGGCATAAAAATGACGTGAAAGGATAGCAATTCCCCCCGACAAACGGCTAAAATGTGCGGTTATTCTTTCCCATTTTTTACTTTAGTAAGTATCGATTAAACGCCAATGAAATCACATACTCAGTCTTTACTCGCAGATGCAATCACTTCCCTTAAGCAACAGGGGATCATCCCCGAAGATTTTGAAGCCCGCATTCAAGTGGACCGAACCAAAGATAAGAGCCATGGTGATTTTGCAACTAACTTGGCAATGATGCTCACCAAAGTCGCTAAAAAGAACCCGCGAGATATCGCCCAGCTCATCATCGACAATTTACCGCCATCAAGCCATGTCGCTAAAGTTGAAATAGCAGGCCCTGGTTTCATCAACTTTTTCATTGATGAAAATGCATTAGCCAATCAATTGATGTTTGCACTGAACGATCCCCTTCATGGGATCACTAAACCAGAATCACAGAGAGTCGTTGTCGATTATTCATCACCTAACCTTGCAAAAGAGATGCATGTCGGTCATTTACGTTCCACCATTATCGGTGACAGTGTGGTTCGCGCCCTTGAGTTTTTAGGTCACACGGTTATTCGACAAAATCATGTTGGAGATTGGGGAACACAATTTGGTATGTTGCTCGCCTATATGGAAGAGCTACGAGCCAACCAAGGTGAGCAAGCGCAAATGGCGCTAGCGGATCTTGAACATTTTTATCGTGCCGCTAAATTACGCTTTGATGAATCAGACACTTTTGCAACCCGTGCTCGTCAATTAGTGGTTGAGCTGCAATCTGGCGACGAATATTGTAATAAACTATGGCGTGAATTTAATGATATCTCATTAAGCCATTGTCATGATGTTTATCAACGTTTAGGCGTGAGTCTCACTCGCGAAGATGTGCAAGGTGAGAGTACTTATAATGCTGACTTAGCCAATGTCGTTGCCGAGCTAAATGAGCAAGGGCTGCTTTCTGAAAGTAATGGCGCTAAAGTTGTCTTTCAAAAAGAATTTAAAACTAAAGACGGCGATCCACTGCCCGTTATTATTCAAAAAGCCGATGGTGGCTATCTTTATGCCACGAGCGATTTAGCCGCAATGCGCTATCGCAGTCATACATTAAAGGCCGATCGCACCCTTTACTTTGTTGACTTACGTCAGGGACTCCATTTCCAACAAGTTTTCAAACTGGCTCGTGATGCTCACTTTGTCCGCCCAGATATGAGTTTAGAGCATATGGGATTTGGCACCATGAATGGCGAAGATGGCCGTCCTTTTAAAACCCGATCGGGTGGTGTTGTCAAACTTGTCGACTTATTGGATGAAGCCAATACGAGAGCATTAGAATTGGTACGCAGTAAAAATCCTGATATGGATGAAGCAGAGCTGATTAATATTGCCAACACAGTGGGGATTGCTTCTGTCAAATATGCGGATCTGTCTAAAAACCGCACCAGCGACTATATTTTTAGCTTTGAACAAATGCTCAGCTTTGAGGGCAATACAGCACCTTACTTACTTTATGCTTATACGCGTATTGCGGGCATTTTCAAACGTGCAGACGGCATTGACTTAAGCCAAGCCAACATAGTACTTGACCATGAAAGAGAGAAAACCTTAGGCAATAAATTAGCCCAATTTGGCGAGGTCATCACTCGCATGGTTGAGAAAGGTCAGCCCCATGCTCTGTGCCTATATTTATTTGAATTAGCTGGCGCTTTTTCAAGCTTTTATGAAGCTTGTCCAGTACTGGCTGCTGATAATGAGCAAGAAAAACTCAGTCGATTGCTGCTCGCGCAGCTGACGGCTAAAACATTAAAGCAAGGCTTAGATTTGCTTGGTATTAACACTTTAGAACGCATGTAATTTTATTATGACCAGTCGTGATTACGCTAACCGTAACCCTAAGAAGAGTAAAAAAGGGAAAAAAAATCGTGGGAATGGACAAGTCTCACGGCGCTTTCCATTGTTAATTTTATTAATTACTATCATTGGATTAAGTGCATTTGGGTATTTACTATGGAGTATAAGCGGCAGTTCAACAGCGCCTAAAAAAGCTGACAACACTGTGACAGAAACTCCCGTTAAAACTGTTGTTGCTAAACCCGATCCCAAAGCACTTCCCCCAGCACCTCAAGAAGAATGGACTTACCTTGAAGAGCTCGAAAATAAAAAGGTTGAAGTGGATGTCAGTGGCAAAAGGCCTGTAAAACCTAAACGCCCTTATCAAATTCAATGTGCTTCTTTTAGAAAAGAATCTCAAGCAGAATCGATGAAAGCCACTATTGCTTTTCAAGGCTTAGAAGCCATTATTAGAAAAGTTCAAGGTACGAGCGGCATCTGGTATAAGGTCGTTTTAGGCCCTTATGAAAGTAAGCGCTTAGCCGAGAAACAGCGCCATATACTGCAAAGAGGTGGACTCAACGGTTGTCAAATCTGGCTATGGGAAGGCAATTAAAGGCTGTTTAAATGAAAAAACCCGCTTATTTGCGGGTTTTTTCACCGTTTTTTAAATACAAATTCGAACTGTTTATCCAATCACTCGCCTTGTCTTCTCCCATTAAGGCTTCTAGTGTCGGACGCAAATATCTAGTTAACTCTGTCTTACGCCAATAAAGGTAATGCGGTAACGATGTTGAAGTTTTGACTGCAAAGGTCTGTTGTAATAAACCTGAAAGTTCAAATAAATCATTTTTCGAAGGCAATGCCCTCAAATCAAGGTAAGCCTGTAAAAAATCTTTGAAATGGATAAATGATCTCAAAGACTGCAGATCAAACTCCTTCAGTACTGTCCATAACACAGGCACTGTCCAATGAGACAATGAAGCCATATGAGACATCACATCAATATTTCGTCTATGGTATTGTTGCCAAGCTAGGGTAAAATTGGGCTTGTGATGAGCCACTTTCCAAATAACAAAGCAGTCTGCTATCCATTCGTGCTCAAAGGGAGTCAAAGGTCGCTCAAAAACACTATTGGCTAAGTCTTGTGCTTCTAAATGACCCATTTCATGCCAAAGACTCAACTCTTCTTGCTCATAAAGCGTAAATTCAAATATCTCTGTATTCAAATGCAAGACTTGTGTGTATAACTGATGTTCTGGTGCTGTCAATACAAGTCCAGCTACACGCTCATCCTTCAAGGGAAGCACCATGACTGAACGTCCAGACATGTCATGCACTAATTGTTCATGTATACCAGATAATTGCGCACGAGTATCGAGCGACAACTGTTGCAGGCAATCATCAAAATACTGAATCGGACAAACCAAGGCTTGTTTTGAAGTAAGTTCAACCCAAAACAAGCCAGAGATTAACGATAGCGCACTTAAACTCAACGATTATCCATAATGTTTTCGATAATGGCCGTGGTTGAAATACCTTCTTCAAAACCTAATACTTCAACTTTTCCACCTGCTGCAATTACCGCTTCACCGCCTGCTATTTCATCGACTTTATAATCGCCCCCTTTTACTAATAAATCAGGTAACAATTGGCTGATGATACGCTCAGGTGTATCTTCACTAAAAGGGACTACCCAATCAACAGAAGCAAGCTCAGCGAGCACGGTCATTCTTCGAT
The DNA here is from genome assembly GCF_947491715.1 of uncultured Shewanella sp. GTDB lineage: Bacteria > Pseudomonadota > Gammaproteobacteria > Enterobacterales > Shewanellaceae > Shewanella. The sequence goes on from NZ_CANLKR010000008.1 coordinate 73,925, forward strand.
CTTCAGGGTTTACTGGACGCCCCTCACCTTTAAGACGCCTCACAGAATCGTCACTGTTCACTGCAACAATAAGACGATCGCCTAATGATCTGGCCTGCTTCAAATAGCTCACATGACCTGCATGCAAAATATCAAAACAGCCATTTGTCATCACAATTTTTTCACCTCTGGCCTGAGCTTGCTCCATCGCCACCATGAGCTGATCTTCACTCACACTACCAAACCCCATTTCGCCATGGCTTGATGAAAGCGCTTCAATAAGCTCTAACCGGGTCACGGTTGACGTACCAAGCTTACCCACCACAATGCCCGCAGCCATATTGGCAATAGCACAAGCTTGCTCAAGTTCACTGCCTGCAGCCAAAGATGTCGCTAATGCCGAAATAACCGTATCTCCAGCTCCCGTAACATCAAACACTTCTTTAGCGACTGTTGGAATATGTAACTCCCCGCCCTCACGCTTAATCAGCGTCATGCCTTTTTCTGAACGTGTCACTAAAATAGCTTGGATATTATATTGCTTTAATAATGCCTGCGCCTTTTCAACGAGCTCAATCTCAGAAGTCACTTCTCCCACCACGTCTTCGAATTCACTCATATTCGGTGTCAATAAGTAAGCGCCTTGATAACGCGAAAAGTCTTTCCCTTTAGGATCAACCAAGACTTTAACACCCACTTCATTGGCATATTGAATAAAATCTTGCGGTGATACTAAAGCCCCTTTGGCATAATCAGACAAGATGATGACATCAACATCAGGGACGAATGATTTTGCCTTTAAGAGTAAGGTATCACTTTCAAATTGAGAATAAGCTTCTTCAAAATCTAATCGTAACAACTGTTGATTTCGAGACATGACCCTTAGCTTAGTAATAGTGGGCTTTGAATCAACACAATGCCATACTGGTTCAACACCGGATGTTTGGATACTTTGGGTCAGTGCTTTAGCCGTCTCATCTTCACCCACTATACCAGCCAATTGAGCCCTCCCTCCCATTGCCGCAATGTTAATAGCGACATTCGCGGCGCCGCCGGGTCTGTCTTCATGTTGATCGATTTTAACGACAGGTACAGGAGCCTCCGGAGAGATCCGCCCAGTAGGGCCAGCCCAATACCTATCTAACATGACATCACCAACAACCAGAACGTTTGCGTTTTCAAATGCGGGGAGAGTAATCTTCATGGCGCCTATTCATTTTAAAAAAATTAATACGATTGTACCTAATTTTGCATTCATTTGAGTTAGAATAATACGTAATTTTTCTAAAGTTTGGGTTATCAGTGGTCGAGAAAGCAGAATTTTCATTAAATCTATGTCACCCCAAGTATTGGTTAATCTGGCTAGGTGTTGGCATTATGAGACTAACTCAATGTTTACCTTTACCTATTCAGTTAAAATCGGGTGCCCTATTGGGACGATTAGCCATGAAACTCATTGGGAGTCGTGTATCAACAGCCAAGCGTAATATTGAGCTTTGTTTTCCTGATATGACAAAAAAAGAACAAAAAATACTACTACAACGTAACTTTGAAGAAACAGGTAAAGCGATTTTTGATACGATCAATGCATGGTGGTGGACTGATAAAAAAATCCAACAACATATGCAAATCAAAGGAAAGGAGCATATAGAAGAAACATTAAACAATGGACAAGGCGTCATTTTATTCGCTGTCCACTGTTTACCATTGGAAATGGGCGCTCGGATCTTTGGTCAATTTCAACCCGGAGTTGGCGTCTATCGCCCACATAATAATGCTGTCATCGAGTATTTACAGGTAAGAGGAAGACTCAGATCAAATAAAGCATTAGTCCCTAAACGCGATCTCAGACAAATGGTACGCTGTTTAAGGCATCCAGATGTGATTTGGTATACCTCAGATCAAGATTTTGGTCGCTCCAGTGCAACCTTTATCCCTTTTTTTGATGTACCGGAAGCGGCAACGATCACAGGTGCCACCAGCCTAGCACGATTAGGTAAAGCTGTAGTGATCCCGTTCTTCGTTGAGCGCGATGATGATGATAAAGGTTATACCTTGGAAATATTGCCTCCATTAGCCGATTTCCCAGGTGAGAATGAAATTGAAGATGCTAAACGAACCAACAAAATTGTTGAAACCTTAATTAGCCGAAATAAAGCCCAGTATATGTGGCTCCATCGACGTTTTAAAACACGACCTAACCCCAATGATCCTTCATTATATTCCTGATACCAATATATTATTGATAGTATAATAAAAAAGGCCCCTGAATTTCGGGCCTTTTTTAGGACTAGACAACAACACAGACAACAGCAATACCATAAAGCAATTATTCTGAAGCGGGTAACCTTATCCCCACTTTATATGGTGAACCGTCTTTAATTTCTGAAATCACCCAATACAATGACTGCCATTCAAATTGATCTCCTACAACAGGCTTCTCACCTAGCTTCATATTAATCAATTCACAAATGCTTAAATGTTCATATTCAGTGCTTAATTTAATGCCATACATAGGCGCAAAATCACTTAATAGCACATTTGCATCAATGAAGAAATCACCAAAAAACCGAGGTAATTCTTTATCAACTGGTGGCTCACTAAATAAGGTGCCTAACGCATCTAAATCATGTTCATGTGCTAACACACATAGCACATCCCCTGCTTTTAACTGAGTGCTTCCAGAAGGGTGAAGCATCACACGATCACGAAACAAGGCTGCAATTCTGGTTCCTTCTGGCATATCAAGCCTTCTTAATGGCTCGCCAATACACCACTTGTGTTCACTTAAGTGATATACAAACAGCTCCCAATCACTTTTGTGATACACCTCTAAACCAGAACGCGAAGCTGGCGTTGGCTTTAAAGGAAGTTCCACTTTTGCTAATTTCGCCGCTTTCGCTAAGGTTGTTCCTTGTACAAGCAAGGATACCAACACAACAAAAAAGGCAACATTAAAATAAAGTTGTGCGCCCGGCAGCCCTGCCATCATAGGAAATACTGCCAAAATAATAGGGACAGCTCCTCGCAAGCCTACCCATGAAATAAACCAACGATCACGGGTCTTAAAACTTTTAAAAGGCGATAAACTGAACCAAACGGCAACAGGTCTTGCAAAAAAAATCATTCCAAAAGCCAAGCCCAAAGCAGGTAAAGCTAAATCAACTAAATCTGAAGGCGTTAATAATAATCCCAATACCAAGAACATACCTATTTGGCTCATCCATGTCATACCATCAAGAATATTTAAAATAGTATGCTTCCCCCTTGTGGCGTTATTTCCTAAAAATAATCCCACTAAGTAAATAGAAAGAATACCACTGCCTCCTAACTTACTTGAAATGGCATAAATCATTAAACCACCACTGAGTACCAAAATAGCATACAGTCCATCAGCGAGATGACTTCGATTAACGAGTTGCCATAATACCCAGCCACCACCTATGCCTAAAATACCCCCAATTCCAAACTGTTTAACAAAGCTTGTTAGCATGAAACTAAAAGACATGTCGTTATTAGTATTGGCAATGACAGCAATTAAAGTCACAGTCAAAAAAACAGCCATAGGATCATTACTACCTGACTCTATTTCTAACGTTGCGCCAACACGTTCGTTAATACTTTTCCCTTTGAGTAAAGAGAACACCACAGCCGCATCAGTTGATCCCACTATCGCGCCAACCAACATGCCTTGCAGCAAGGTTAAATTAAATAACCAAGACGCTAATGCTCCCGTAATGATCGTCGTTAAAGCGACACCAAAGGTCGCAAGCGATAAAGCAGGCCAAAGTGCCACTCTGAAACTACTCACTCTAGTGCGCATACCACCATCAAGTAGAATAATTGCCAACGCAAGGTTACTCACTAAATAAGCAACAGAATAATTATCGAAAACAATTCCACCAGGGCCATCTTCACCCGCTAAAATACCGACACAAAGAAAAACCAATAAAATAGGGAGGCCGACACGCGAAGACACTGAACTTAAAAGCACACTCACAGCCGTTAGCAATGCGCCAATCAAAAAAAAGTTATTAATAGTTTCAGCGTTCAAACAACCTCCTTAAATATTTCCGTAATATTGAATATTCCACTATTCCTAAGCACTCATTTCCAGCGCCCAATACAATCTTAATTTACAATAAAAACATACAATCAAATAACATAACAAAAAACAAACAATATATAGAAAATCATAAAAATAGATTATACAACCTAAATATCAATAGCTTATAATTAAAATTAATTTATTGACGATTCATTTGTAATGTTTATAAATATTAACTTATCATAACTAAAGCAATAAAAAAGCACAAAGCAAACAAATAAATGACCAATTGAATTAAAGTGGTTTAATTTCAATAAATTAATCAAGAATAAATAAATTAGATAGCTATTTAAAATTGATAAAAACGTTAATAATTCCCTTTTTATCGGATCAATATCAACTTCTAACGATAAAGTTTCCCGTAAATGCTAAATAATCTCACTTTCTTCATCACGTATCATCTCATTCATCGAAGCAACATACAGTGTCAACATCGAGATCCATTGATAAAAAACCTATTATCCACAAATCATTATCCCAAAGTATATACCCAAACCATCCTAAATTGCAGGCCTCAATGAGGCCAGACACAGTCATACAGCAATAAGGAGCTAGCAATTGAAAAACAAAAATGTTGCTCTGCAGTTCATTTTTCCCTCCTTGAGGTTATACTTAACCCTAAAGGTGCTGTTGAACTCGCCAGCAGTTAAATTCAATCAGTATTAGTCTAATTCTTGATGAAACATTCATTTTTCCACAATAAAAACCTACACGAGCCCATTCCAGCAATCAGTCCGTTAAATGCCTATCAAGGCTTAATTGATCGCCATGTTTTGAATGAAGATCCCACTCAAATGGAAGCGGTAGTCACACTAGAGAGGCTTTACCAAGCAATAACTAATAAGCAGCCCCCTTCCTTAAATAATCCTCCAAAAGGGCTGTATCTCTGGGGGGATGTGGGTCGAGGAAAAACCTTTCTTATGGATATGTTTTACAACAGCCTTACTCAAACACCTAAAATGCGATTACACTTTCATCGCTTTATGGCACGAATACATAAAGAACTGGCACAAGAATCTGGGCAACGTGATCCTTTAAAAAGCATCGCTAGACGTATCGCAAAAGAGGCCCATGTATTATGTCTTGATGAACTGTTCGTATCCGATATTGGCGATGCCATGATACTTGCAGGCCTATTTGACGCTTTATTTCATCAAGGCATCGTATTAGTCGCGACATCCAACATTCAAATTCAAAATTTATATCGAAATGGCCTCCAAAGACAACGGTTTGTACCCACCATTGATTTACTGCTAAGCCATACTAAGCAAGTTCATCTTAATGGCAACCAAGATCATCGATTACGCTCCTTACAATTTCAGCAAACCTATTTTCTCCCCCATGAAATTGACTTTAATACTTTATTCAACACACTGAATCAAAACCATTTACAAAAAGAACCTCAACAAACATTATTTATTTCCCAAGGCTTACTGATCCATGGCCGAATAATCGACACGATAAAATATTCCGCATCTTGTTTATGGCTTAGCTTTGATGCTTTATGCGAAGGCCCAAGATCTCAACTCGATTATATTGAAATAGCCAGTCAGTTCACTCATGTTTTACTGAGTAACATTCCTGTTCTAGGCGGTCAGCCGCGCAGTTGGATCCGCGCAAGAGGCACAGAAGATGGACACATACATATTCCTACAGGTGAAAGGCAATTATCCTATGCTGTTAATGATGATCCCGCTAGGCGCTTTATTAGCCTCGTCGATGAACTCTATGATCAAGGAGTTCACCTCTATTTAAGTGCTGCAGTCCCATTAGAGGAATTGTACACTGAAGGTGCACTCAGCTTTGAGTTCAAACGCACATTAAGCCGACTTCAAGAAATGCAATCTGAAGAATACCTGAACACTCAAACTGCAAAATAGTCAATGTCGTTGTCAAAATACTGCAAATTAGGAAATAAATCCTCCAATTGCCCCTCTCCTACACCATACCATCGAGCCAAGGAAGCAAACATTTGCTCACTAGACGTGCTCGGGATCATTCTTCCCCCATTTAATACATGTTCATGAGTCAATGTTGATGGAGGTAATATGCCATATAAATTTCCTTGAACATTTCCTCCTAGGATAAATTGATGTCCGGCCCAACCATGATCAGTACCATCACCATTAGGCATTAATGTACGACCAAAATCAGACATAGTAAAACTCACTACCTCATTTTCAGCCCCTATGGCTAAGTGTGTCTGGTAAAAATAAAATAAAGCATCATTCAATAATGTGAGTAGTTTAGGATGATTAGCGATTTGGTTATTATGCGTATCCCAGCCACCTAAGCCCACAAAAAACACTTGCCTAGACAGTCCTTGCTGCTTCCCTAATCGAATCAAATCAGTCACTCGCGCTAATTGCGCTGCTAAAGCATTGTTACTTGGAATATCAATCTCAAGAGGGGCAAGAAGAGATAAATCTCCTGTTAAAATTTGCGCATTATCTTCTGCACTTTTTACCACATGATTATAAGATTGCGCCAGAGGATGTGAAAAAACCGTCCCATAAATATGCTGTTCTAACAGTGGCTTTCTAATAGATGCATACGCATGATGCTTATAAATTCTGAGTGAATCGACAGTATCTGCATTGACATGATATGCCGATGTATTCATACCTGACTGCCAAATATTATGCCCTGTTAGACTGACATTTTCGATAAAGGGTGCATTCAAATTGGATTGCAGTAAGTCTATTGCTCGTCCTGCCCAGCCAGTACTCCCCGTATTGTTTTGATTAAGTTCGGCTCCTCTTTGCCAAGTCAATTGCTGACTATTGTGCGCATATAAGTCTGCAGGTAGTAACGCTATTTTATTAATGATATCTGTTTTATTTGTCGGCCTTATTAACGTTCCTACATTAGCTTGAATAGCAAGGTTACCTTGTTCGAAAAGTGTTTTCACCCCCATCAATTCAGGCACTAACCCAATGCCTCCATCGACAACTTGTGATTCTGGAAAAATGGCAAGAGCCTGTTCACGGGCTAAATTTTGCCGCGTCATTTGATAATCAATCAAGGCCTGTCCTTCCAAAGGAATTAACATGTTATACGAATCATTACCGCCAAACAGAAACACGCACACCAATGCTTTGTAATCAGAAGCCGAACTTGATTGGGCAACAGCGGCATTGAGTAATGACATTTGCATTGAACTCAATGCCGCCACTCCCATCCCCCCGTAGAGGATCTGTTTTAAAAATGCACGACGCTCATTGACTGAGATACTCATAACAACACCTCATTATCTTTGCACCACAAACTCGGGCGATAACATGATCACCAATATAAGGTTTGCCATTGTAATATAAGGGTTATACGCATCACGACTTTCATCATAAGTACGAATATCGCTTATCAACTCCTTCAATATTATTTTAAAATCCGCACTCATATCACCTGCAATAAAAAGTAAATTTAATCGCTCAATGACTAAGTCATCACCATTTTCAGACTCATACAATTCAACCAGTGGGGTAAATTGGTTATAAAGCCAGAAATATCTCGCCTCTTCTGCTGATGTCCGTTCAGCAATACCATATCGAATAGGCGAAAATAAATAATTATAAAATTCGACTAATTGGGATTCATGGCTAATTTGCAATTCAGGTGACACTAAATCTAATGAGGCTAACATTGGCGTAGTAAAATCTGGCGAATAGAAGTTAAACACTGAAGGCGCATTTAACGGCTCTTGGCCTGTTTTGGAACCAATATTATAAATTCTAAAATTATCATGTAATGCTATCGCCTGTAATGCTCGCCACATTTGCGTCATCCGCAACAAAGGCTCTTTAATTTTGCCAAACCTATCTGGAAATAACTCATGACCATTACGTGCTTCATTATCGAGTAATATGGCTTTCGCCACTGCCGCTAAATCCCCTTTTATACCTTGGCCATTGTCATTAAACACATGAGCCACCCGAGCAATATACTCTGGACTCGGATTCGAAGTCGTTAATCGCTTTATTAATTGCTCACTGATAAAAGGCCCCACGTTTGGATGAGCCATCAGATTATCTAATGCCCCTTGTAAATCCACTTCAGCGGCTTGCATTGCGGGCAAGATCTGCCCTAATAAAAGCACCTTTTCTGTCTGATCGTGATAATCATTCCATGCTCGCATGGGCGTGACATAATCATTGCTAGAATTACAAAACCTATCATTTGTCGGCTCAGCGAAACACCATCCAGTAAAAACCTTTGCAAAGCTTTCAACTTGATTTTGAGTATACGCAGGAATAAGCATACCTAATTCATCTCGCTTTTTACTGCCATCGATATTCAGTTCATGTAATCCAATAGAAAATAATTGTAATAGCTCTCGAGCATAATTCTCATCAGGATGGGTCGTTGCCGTCGCCTTTGCATTGCCTAAATGAGTGAGATATTTCCCCATGACAGGACTCAAGCTCACGGCATACAATAGCGCTTTGTAATTGCCAAATGCATGCTGTACTAATAAGTCATAATAATGAATTAATCCCTCTTGACGTTCATAGAGCTTTGCTGCATTTTGAGACACCACTAATATTTGGCTCAACGCAAAAGCCATTCTCTGTCTTAATTGATCATCACTGCCAATGGCCGTTTTCCACCAAGCACTTAATCGAATTGCACTACTGTGAGTGTAATCTTGGGTAATGAGCGGCGCATGAAAGGAAGCGGGTAAGTTAATTTGATGATCGATCCAAGCTTCAATGCCCAATGCTTTTACATCGGTTATAGCCTCAATCGTTGGACCAAATGTGGCTTGTTGTAATAGTCGAGCAGCGGCATCATCAGAAACTGTATTTGAACTAACAAATGAATCGACAGAAACCAGAGGGTGAGAAATAAAATTGCTATTACCGCTGTTTGTTGCGAATGCATTAAACACATAACAAAATCCGAGGAGTAGAAAAAAGCTCGTTATTTTCTTGCGTAATACAATGTGAAATACAGCACACATAATCACAAGTCCTTTTGTCGTAATTGCCGTAAGCTTAGACTTTTACTTTTTGTATCCTTAACCACTAATTAAAGCAGTAAATGCACTTTTATGCCAATTGGTGACCCTCTTGAGATTCCCTTCAGTTATTATACATCAGGCTTTTTCTTCGTCGATAAACGCCTCAAGTTATTATCATAATCCTGAAAACCAATATGCTTTTGTAAATCCTCAAAACTGAGATTGGATTCAATTTTTTGGCCGAATTTAAGTTTGAATAACGTCTGTTGCATCGCTTCAACCGATGCAGTCAATAAACTCAGTGGATACGCAGCTAATTTAAATCCTATCTTTTCAAGTTCTTCTGAAGGTAAAACAGGCGTCACCCCCCCTGCAATCATATTCGCCATTTGTGGAGCCGATATTTCAGTACAAATCATTTCCATTTCTTCAACTGACTGTGGCGCCTCAATAAAAATAATATCAGCCCCTAATTGTTGAAACGCTTGTCCTCGAGCAATCGCCTCATCGAGCCCTAATGTCGCTCGAGCATCTGTTCTTGCAATGATAACAATATCATGACCCATTTTTCGGGCTTGTTCACGTGCATCAACGGCTGCGGCCAAACGCTCAGTTGCCTCCAATTGGCTGACCACCTGTTTACCTTTTGTATGGCCACAACGTTTTGGGCTCTGCTGATCTTCAAGCATAATGCCTGCAAATCCTGCATGAATATATCCATGTACGGTCCGTTGTACATTCATTACATTCCCATAACCCGTATCCGCATCACCAAACACCGGAATGCCCACTGCATGACAAATATTTCGGCCCTGCTCTAGCATTTCATGGTAACTAATTAAGCCCGTATCAGGCATGGCAAGCCGTGCTGAAGACACCCCAAAGCCGCTCATGAATGTCAAAGAAAAACCCGCTTGCTCAATCAATTTGGCACTCAAAGCATCGAAGGCACACGGCATCAATATGATATTAGGCGTCAATAACTGCCGTCTTAAGTCTTCAACTAAATGCACTTGATTTAACATAATGACCTTCTTGTTTCTATTTCGACAATTAAAATCTAGATCAAATATAGTCGATACCTACAACAAATATCGACGAGATCAATAACGAGATCAATAACGACTATACTGTCTAAGGGAAAAGTTCATTAAACAGTCAAGGTAAAATGATATGCTTAAAAGGCAATGGCTAAAAATTATTTTTATTTTACTGATAATTGCTACCTTAATTTTCTTCATCACTTTTAGAATGTTCATCCTATCGGATAAAGGCATTGTCTCAGCACCAATGATAAAATATTACTCCCCTATTGATGGGAATTTGACATTACATTACGACAATCCACAGATGCCTTTTGGGCTAATATTTCCAGTGAATACTCATATCTTTTCAGTGACCAATAATCAAATAACAAAAGATCACCTACATATTCAACAGCAAATTATTGATATGGAAAAACAGCATAAACTACTGTTAGAAGAAAAAAGTAACTTAGATGCAATTGCAAGTGACACCTTAAATAACTATCAAAAACACAAAAAATATTTCATTGCTTGGTTAGAACAAAAACAATCAATTACCAAATCAATTATCAGAGACGATGAAAAAATATTATTGCTCAACAAACAGGAAATGGATCGTTTACACACCCTTAAAAAGGGCAATCATGTCAGTATCAGTCAACATGAAGATCAACAACAACAAGTTCTCGATATTGAGAAAAAAATTGCAACAAATACACAAACACTCAAACTCTTAAACCAAGAAATCACTGCTGCCAAAAATGGCGTATTTATTGGTGATGCCTATAATAATGTACCCTATTCTCAACAATATTACGATAAGATTCAGATTGATATCATTAACATTAATAATAGAGCCAGTGAATTAGTCAATAAAATATCAACCTTAAAAAGTCAATTTAACACTCGTAAAGAACAATACGATAAAGCAAATAAAGTCGATTTTTTCACTAAAAGTGAAACTTATTTGTGGCAACTGGCGACAGGCGATCACAGTTATGTCAAAAAGGGGCAGCTTATCATGGTGTTAACTTCATGTAACCCTGACTATATCTCAGTATTAGTTTCTCACTCCGTTGCTGCAAAAGCTAAAGTTGGAGATAAGGTAAGCATAGAGATAGCCGGAGAAGACAATGCCCACACAGCGAGTATTTCTGCAATACAATCTTTTATACAAAATCAAGATTATGTGGCCGCTACAACATCATCTGATAATACAGATTCTATGCTAGTCATCAAAATCATCGACGAAGAAAAAAATACTTCAAATCATAATACAAGTTCCCATTGCCAAGTAGGTAAAATGGCTAGGATTTTTAGCCTATGACTTCATTATTATCGTCATCATTTATTATTATTTTATTCTTACTTTTCATATTATCTCTCATTATATCAACATCTTTTGAGAGTTTTTACTTAGATATTACTACCTTTGTTTTTATTTTTAGCATTAATCTCACCTACTGGATGTGGAGAACAACTGAAACATTACCTGAATTAAGCCTATTATTCGCTTGGGCTTGGATATTCTATTTATTTGAAACATTAATGATTTTAAATAGTGTCTTTACAAGTTTTTTAATTTCAATGAACAACATAAAAAAAGATAAAAATTACGCTCTTAATGTAAAAGAATGCCCTCCTAGCATTGATATTTTTATCACAACATATAATGAACCAGAAAATATCCTTGAAAAAACAATTGTGTGTACCCAAAACATCCATTACTCTAACTTTAACATTTGGGTGTTAGATGATGGAAATCGCCCAAGCATACAGACTCTTTGTACAAGGTATAAAGTTAATTATATTGGACGCGAAGACAGATCACATTTTAAAGCAGGTAATTTAAATAATGCACTCAATCATTCTTCATCAAGAACCAATGCCGATTTTATACTTGTATTAGATGCTGATTTTCTTTGTCATCGAGATATTTTAACAACACTTTTAAATTGTATCGATAAAGAAAATATTGCCCTTGTTCAAGCAGCACAATATTTCTACAACAATGATCCTATGCAACACAATTTTTTGGCTAGTCAAGCCATTGTTGATGATCAGCGCATATTTTTTGAAGCGATATTACCTGGATTAGATAAACTTGATACTGCATTATGTTGTGGATGTCCCTCTCTCATACAGCGAAAAGCTTTAGCAGAAGTCGGCGGATTTCCAACAAACACAGTAACAGAAGATATTAGCTTAACATACGCCCTATTCGAAAAAAAATATATTGTTAGGTACACTAAAGAAATTGTTGCCTATGGTATGTCTCCCGAGACATTAAAAGAATATATAAAACAAAGAAGCAGATGGTGTATTGGCACTTTACAACAGTTTTTCTCAAAAAATAGTTGCTTTGCCTTTAATAAACAAAATTTATTACAGCGAATTGAATTTTTATCCTGTGTGATCCATTGGCTATCATATCCATTTCGTATTATGTGTTTAATCGCCCCTATTCTTACACTTCTCTTTTCTATCACAACATTAAAGCTCATCAATGAACAAAATTATCTCATCTATATTCCAGTTATTATCATTTCAAATGTCATGTATTTAAGTTTAAAGCATAAGGGGAAAATGCTTGTTTTATTAAGTGATGCCATCAACTTCGTTATTTCTATGCCTCTTGTATGGTCAATTATCCAGTCTTTATCCCGACGAGGTAAAACCACTTTTTCTGTCACCAATAAAGATATCAAGGTAAAAGATAGCATTGTTAACTACCATGTCGCTTTACCTAGCATATTTATTATAATCTTATATTTATTGTCAATGCTTAACAGTCATTTTTATAATTATCAACTCTCTTTTGGAGATTATACTCACTTTGCTTTAATCTGGATCTCAATCAATACGATTCTCTTGATCGTCGGCATTTTTATGACTGTCGATTTACCTCGAATCTATCACAAGTGGTCTATCATCTCCCCAGAAATAACAATCAAACTGAAAAATGGACAAAGCCAACAAGGAAAAATTGATGGTATATCGATTAATGAATGCGATTTATTTATAGAAAAAAAAACGTTAAATAAAAATGATCCCATTGAACTGGACTTATTAGAGTATGGTTATGTTCAAGGTCTTGTTGAAAACATAACCCAAGTTCCGTTGAATAAAAAAGAAACACAAGATCCCATTAAAGCCTACAAGATTACAGTTAAATTATTAGGCTCTCAACATTACCTTCTTCGCACTGTACTTGGCTATGTTTTCTCTGCAGGTCGAATATCATTGATGACACATAACGACTATCGACACTTGTTAAAACGACTTTTAAAAAGATTATCTATTTAACCTTACCAAGTATCAATTGAGTTTTATGAAATACAGCAGTCGACTCTATCACTTTCCAATCAAACTTTATCCGATTGATATAAGCAAGACAGCCTAAACCTTGCTACAATAGCCGCCACTATTGCTTGGCATTTGATCACCAACATATGAAGCGGTTTTCCCTCGCTAAGCGGCCATATTCGCGCGACCATCAGAGCCATGCTGTCGCCAATGATTTAGGATATCGAACTTGAGTAATATCGACAAAAAATCTACTTCTCATCAAGCCTTTAGCAGCTTAACGTTAAAACCTGCCTTGCTCGATAATTTAGCTACCATGGGTTTTGAATCCATGACACCTATTCAAGCACAAAGTTTACCTGCTATTTTGAACGGGGAAGATGTGATAGGTCAGGGCAAAACCGGATCCGGTAAAACAGCCGCTTTTGGCCTAGGGTTACTCAATAAATTAGAAGTAAAACGTTTTTGTATTCAATCTGTCGTATTATGCCCTACTCGAGAGCTTGCCGATCAAGTCGCCAAAGAAATTCGTACGTTAGCACGAGGCATTCATAACATTAAAGTCTTAACCTTGTGTGGTGGTGTACCAATGGGCCCTCAGATCGGTTCGCTTGAACACGGCGCGCACATTATTGTCGGTACGCCTGGGCGTATTATCGATCACTTAGATCGCGGCCGTTTGACCTTAGACAATGTCACAACACTGATCTTAGATGAAGCAGACAGGATGCTAGAAATGGGCTTTCAGCCCTCACTCGATGCCATCATGGAACACATGCCAATAGAGCGTCAAACCTTGCTTTTTAGTGCGACATTTCCTAAGCAAATACAATCTATTGCAGAGCAAATCATGTTCAAACCCGTTATTTGTAAAGTGGAGTCCAATCACGATGGCGCGACCATTGAACAACATTTTTATGAAGTCAGTAATAACAATGCTAGGTTAAAAGCCGTTAAATTATTACTGCTTGAGCACAAGCCTGAAAGTGCTGTTATTTTTTGTAATACCAAACGTGATACTAAAGATGTGGCAGCAAACCTGATTAATGATGGCTTTAGTGTTGTCGCCTTACACGGTGATTTAGAGCAAAGAGATAGAGATCAAGCCTTATTACGATTTGCAAATAAAAGTATCTCTGTCATGGTCGCCACCGATGTCGCTGCTCGTGGTTTGGATATCGAAGCCTTAGATGCTGTAATTAACTATCACCTTGCCTTTGATACCGAAGTCCATATTCACCGTATTGGCCGTACAGGACGTGCGGGCAGTAAAGGCGCTGCCTTTAGCTTTTATAATAACGACGATGGCTATAAGGTTGCATTACTCGAAGATTACCTTGGCAGAGATATTGTCAATGAAGCGCTACCCAGCGAGAATTTACTGGATACTTTTCCTACTCAACCTATCATGACAACCTTGCAAATTGATGGCGGTAAGAAACAAAAATTGCGCCCAGGTGATATTTTAGGGGCATTAACAGGTGAAAATGGCATTGAAGGCAATGAAGTGGGTAAGATCAAAATTACCGATTATCGCGCTTACGTGGCCGTTAATCGTAAGGTCGCCAAAAAAGCCTTAAATAAAATCGTTAATGGTAAACTAAAAGGCAGAACGTATCGTGCATGGGAAATGCGTTAACGCCTGTTCCGTCCTGAGGTAAGTTGACATTAAAAAGCAGGTTTAGCACCTGCTTTTTAATCAACCCTTTATTTCTGATCTGCTGTCATATGTCGAGAGTTCTTGCTTTTAGGCTTATGCCCTCTTGCAACGTCCCCACTGCGCTGACCATCTTTATGTTCCGCTTTTCCACCTTGCTGATTAACCTTTCTTCGCGGTGAACCATTACTAGGTTTATGGCCTGAGTGAGAACGAGAGCGTGATTGACCCGGTTTATTTGGTTTTTTTCTGCCCTGCTCTGCTTTTTTTAATTGTGTTTCAGGTAATGAATGCGTCGGTACATAACCCTCAATCTCTTTGCGCGGTAAATGTTGCTGAATAAGTCGCTCAATATCTCTCAGCTGTTTGACTTCATCATCGCTCACTAAAGATACTGCTTGTCCGTTAGCCCCCGCTCGACCGGTACGCCCAATACGATGAACATAATCTTCAGGCACATTGGGTAAATCAAAATTGACCACTTGCGGTAACTGATCAATATCTAACCCTCTTGCCGCAATATCTGTCGCCACCAGCACTCGAATGTCACCCTTTTTAAAGTCAGCTAATGCTTTAGTACGCGCATTTTGACTCTTATTACCATGGATAGCAGCAGCGGTGATCCCTTTGGCTTCCAAATTTTTCGCTAACCGATTCGCACCGTGCTTTGTTCGACTAAAAACCAGCACTTGCTGCCAATTATCTTGTTTAATCAGCTTAACTAATACCGCTGCTTTTTGACCTTTATCAACGGGACAAATCCATTGCGTCACCGTATTCGCCGTAGCATTACGAGGTGTCACTGAAATCTCAACCGGATTATTCACTAATCCTTTGGCTAATTTCCTGATGTCATCGCTAAACGTCGCTGAAAACATCAAGTTTTGACGTTTTTTAGGTAACAGTGCTAATACCTTTTTAATATCGTGAATAAAGCCCATGTCTAACATTCTGTCAGCTTCATCGAGCACAAGTACTTCTAATTGATTAAAATTCATGGCATTTTGATTATACAAATCCAGTAAGCGCCCTGGTGTCGCCACCAAAATATCGACACCTCGAGCCAATTTACTTATCTGAGGGTTGATCCCTACACCACCAAAAACTATTGCACTTTTTATCGGTAAAAATTTTCCATAAGTTTCCACACTCTCGCCCACTTGAGCAGCCAACTCTCGTGTCGGCGTGAGCACTAATGATCTAACTTGTTTCGCTCCCGCTCGCGGTCCCTGACTTAACCTTTCTAATAGAGGTAAGGTAAACCCTGCTGTTTTGCCTGTGCCTGTTTGAGCTGCCGCCATGACATCTTTGCCCTCTATGACCGCTGGAATAGCTTGGGCTTGAATAGCAGAAGGGGTTTCATAGCCTTTTTGGGTTACCGCTTTTAATATAGCAGCAGATAAACCGAGGGAGGTAAAGCTCATATAATGCTCTCTTTTCGGCTGTTCATCAAAACTCAACATCGAACAAACAGCAATTTTCAAGGGGCCTGCACATGCGGGCGGCCGTGCAGCTTACAGCATTCCCTTTAAAAGCGCTAATATTAACAGGTTTGCTGGATGTTAAGTGCATCGCATATCAAAAATTCCAGCATCGACTTTATTTAAAGTTCTGTTCAAGTAAAACATTTTAACCATTGTTATATAAGGAAAATTACTAAGTGGGTTGCATGGATAATGATTATATGATTTATTCAATTTAAATTGTTTGATTTTTATTCATTAAAAAGATGTTGTTTCCGCTCTGTACGTGGTAACCTCGCGCTCCTCAATTTTAATGGCTATGGTATAAGCGCTTCTCGACTCATTTCATTGTTATCAATAAGGTCAGCTCTATAAACCTGATGATACACAATCAAGATAAGAGAACATAAACACGATATAATCGTTATCCAGCATAATTCATTCATGGATATAGCGAAATGAAACAAGCGATTATAGCTTATCATCTAGACGATGAAAGGCATTGGGTTGCCGAACTTGAATGCGGACATTTCCAGCACGTTAGGCACAATCCCCCTTGGATAAGCCGCCCTTGGGTTACCTCATCTCAAGGACGCGCGCAAATGCTAGGGTATCAATTAAATTGTAAGAAATGTGATATCAACGCGCCTAAAGATATATAATACTCAATAATGATGGTTTTCAAGACAAATGATTCATTAAAAATCATTTAGCAATAAGATTGAAAATAATAGTGCTCTGTAACTCTGAGCAATCTCTAAATTGTTTTTTATCAACATATTTTTAATGAAGTAATCAGTTTATTTGTAGGAAAGATGTAACATGACACAAAACAAAAAGTTTGATTTTCGCCTTATTCAAGAAAATGATACTTGGACAGCACAGATCACCAGACGCATGACTGCAAGAAAGACCGTTGTTTCTAAGAAAAAACAAGGTTTTGAAAGCGAAGCTGAAGCACAAAAATGGGCTGAAACACAATTACAAGCTTATTTAGACAATCTCGTTAAGCGTAATGATCGCCGCGCTAAACAACGTGAAGAACGTACACAAGCCCAAGAAGAAAAAGATTTAGCCGCAGCAAAATGGCGTGAATCAAAAGATGCCAGTGATTTTGGCGAAGGTGATCACGACTTCGATGAAGACAATGATGATTACGCTGATGATGAATAATCAGTAGATATTAAAATAGCGCCAAATGATGAAAGCATTTTTGTCATTTGGTTTTTTATTGATTTACTCCACTCTTTTGATCCTCTCCTAACATTCACGTTTCCTCTATTTGTAAACTCCCCTGCTCAAGTCAACTTAGTCATCACTAATCTACACTACAAAAAATCTATATATTAAACACAAAAAAAACACAGTATTCACGGATTTAGTTTAATCCATCTAAATTAATTCAACTCTATCGATAAACCCTATCATTGAAATGTAAAGGCAGATGGATAAGTAGACAATCAACAGAGAAATCCTTTATCTTTTTTGCAAGATTAACTTTATTTAACCTTATATTTCCTCGTTAAAGCTGCAGTTCAAAAAGGCTCAAATATCATGAAACCTCTACTCCCCTTATTCATTTCAAGTATGATTTTTCCTCTTTCAAGTATCGCCGCAGGATTCGGAGCAGGGTTAGGAGTCGGAGTCGGAGCAGGCACCGGGATCGGAGTCGGTTTAGGTGCTGGAGTCGGGGTGGGAATTGGCACCGTTTCAGCTTGTGCCTCAGTAGCAGGTGCGGGATCGGGAGCAATGTCAGGCGCAATAGCCGGTGCATTAGCTGCGGCAGGGGCATTTTCTCCAATACGAAACCCTATTAATAAAGCCAGTGCGGGAGATTTTTCAGCCGAGATCAGTGCAGCCTTTAGTGGCAGTATTGACTATTCCGCCAATATTTCCGTTTCAACATCAATTTTACCTTCAATCTCTATTTGCACATCAACTGCATCAGCCTATTCCATAGCCAGTTCGACAGCTTCAGCTACAGCCATTGTGACTGCCAGTGCTCTCGCCGTCCATCAACCTGGACAACAGGCTGATGGTAATATCGATACCTTATATCAATTCAGTTATGACTCTCAAGGCAATGTCATCCAAGCCAGTGCTGATTATGATACTCATGGCGAAGCAGATGCGATGACGACATACACCTACAATAATAATAACCAACGCCTCAGTGAAAGTAGAGATACTAACGCTTGTGGCGCTCAAGAAGCTTTATACACTTATACTTATAATGCTCAATCCCTGTTAACCTCTGCTACATTAGATACTGATGCCGATGGCGCTGCAAATGTGACTTATCAATATCGTTATGATGACAGTAATAATTTGATACAAGTCGATCAATATATCGACGCCAGTAATGCGCCTAAAAATGCATTTACTTATACCTATGACAACAGAGGAAACCGTCTTAGCGCAAGTTTAACTAAGAATGGAAATAGTGACATTGCGAGTGTAGAAACCTATCGTTACGATCAACAAAATAATTTACTCAGTGCGGCACTCGACAGTAACAATGACGGCATCAATGAACGTATTTACCGCTATCGCTACAATGCTGATAATCAACGTCTTAGCAGTAGTATTGAAAAAGTATTGAACAATCAATTAAAAACAACATTTAACGCAACCTATGTTTTTTCATATGATGAGAATAAAAGACTCATTGGCGCTGAGCTCACCACCAGTACCTCCTCACTCAATAATAAAAAAATAGCCAATATTCCCATCCAAGTTTGGACTTTTGAGTATGATACTAATAGCAATTTACTCTCTGCTAGCCTACAAAGTACTATCGCAAAAAAGGCACTGACACTATATTCTTTTACTTATGATAGTAATAACAACCCCCTTAGCTTAACCATAAGCCAAGGCACCACACCTATCAGCATTTATCAATATCGTTATAATGCCAATAACCAACTGATCACCGCCAGTGTCGATGATCAATAGCCACCATAACAATTGTCCTCACTCATTATCAACCTGGGTCATTTAGCAGATCCGTATAACCGTGATTTGACACCAATGAAACCTGAACGATTATCAGAAATAGCTATCATGCCAATAATCAACTGATAACGGGTAGTATCATTGAACAATAGCCAACATGGCCATCGTTCATGGCTATATTGGGGAGATACCCATGAGAATTAGCTACCTTTACGACCAAGAGCCTGTACTTCATTTTCCCATGCTGCTTCATTGTTTGGCTCTGCCAATATAATCGATCCCAATAACGTCAGCGCTGCTTTTTCAATTCCGCTAAACTGAAGTGTATAACGATCGAGCTGGGCAATAACGGGAGCCGCCTGTTCTTCTATGCCATCACTGGGTGTATCCATCGTCATGATTATTCTCGCCGTTTTCCCTTGTAATAATCGTACGGGGAACGGATTATCATCAATATAATTGAACGCAAAACCGGGCAAGAAGGTACGATCAAAAAGACCCTTTAATTTTGCAGGTATTCCTCCCCACCAAATAGGCGTCACAATGACAATATGCTCTGCCCATTGTATGGCTTGTTGAAAGTCACTTAAGCATGGCTCCAGTACTTGAATCGCATCATAACCAAAATCAAGACTGGGATTAAACACCATATTCGACAAGTTAAATTGCCTGATATCAAAATATTCGTTGGCCTGTATCGCATAGAGTTCGGCTAAATGTTGGCAATAGCTTCTGCTCTTAGGATTGCCATTTAACACTAATATTTTCTTCGTCATTTTACTCATTACCTGATTACTGTGAGTGAAATAACGATTTTAATCTCTCCTCTTTAGGGGAGAGTCAATGGGCAAGAGTCAATTTCTGCTAAACATTGCTCAACTCTTTTCACTTTTGCATTAAGCGCTTCCCTTTGTATCGCCAATTGCTGGTTAAGTTCTAACAAAAATGATCTCATCTTTGACCAATCTGGTAGGTCATTTTTATACACAATGACATTTTTCAACTGAGATAAGCTCGTACCCAATAATTTCGCTTCTTTAATGAGATTTAATACTTCGATATGAGATCCATTATACACTCGGTACTGGCCTTTTCTGGGCGGCATAATCAAGCCTTTTTCTTCATAAAAACGTATGGCTTTAATAGATAAGCCTGTTTTTCTCGCAACTTCACCAATGTACATATTTATCCTTTATAAGGGCTTTGAAGACGAATTCATCATGCCTGCAAATTTTAACCTTGAAACAAGCCTAAATAACAATGTTCTTTTTTAAAAAAGTAATCAATGAACTGACACGGTTCGACAAAGCTCTATTGCGATAATAAACAATATTAATCGGTTGCTCGACTTTAACTGTGCTAGCTGCAAACAATTGAACTAATCGCCCTGCTTGAATATCTTTATAGGTCATAAAATGTGACAAGCACACGATACCCGCACCATTTAACGCAAGTTGCCTGAGTGTTTCGCCGCTATCTGATGTGATATTGGCTTTAATATGAAAGAATTGATTTGAAGCATCGTAAATCGGCCATTTATTTAACTTCTCTAAGGAGCTAAAGCCCAATAACTGATGATCGGCTAAATCATCAATACTCTCAGGGGTGCCGTATTGCGCTAAATACTCAGGGCTGGCCAAAATCCGGACTTGACTTAACCCTAACGGGGTTGCCGTTAACGTTGAATCTGTTAACTCACCAATTCTCACGGCCACATCGGTACGTTGCTCTAATAAATCAATTAAATTGTCATTATTGACTAATTCTATTTCAACTTGCGGATAAGCGTTACTGTACTGGCCGATAATCGGCGCAATCACATGCAACATAAAAGGACTAGCGGCATCAATACGCAACTTACCCGACGGGATCCCTTTGCGTTGCAGCAACATTTCTTCAGCCGCTTCGAGATCATATAAAATGTCTCGCACTCTCGATAAATACTTCTCCCCTTCTACAGTGAGCTCTAATCGCCTTGTATTACGTCTAAATAGAGCAGTATCAAGCTTTTTTTCTAATCTTGATAGTGCACGACTAGCCGCAGACACGGTAATATTCAACTGCTCTGACGCCTGACTAATGGTGCCTTTATCCACAATACTCATGAAAGTATAAAGTTCATTGATCGTGACTTTCATTGTTGACCCTTACATGTTAATGACTTTTATCTTATTGAGTCTTTCAATTATTCAGTGTTGTCATTGTTGATTTTTTTGCAAATATATTTTGATCTTTAGTGAGTTTTTGTCAATCATAGCTTTATTTATAATCCTGTCCAATCAGCAATACAGTAAAGTACGGAGCAGGATAATGCATTTACCCACATTCGGTTTAGGAACCTTCAGACTACAAGATGACACTGTTATTCAATCTGTCACTCAAGCTCTCAAACTAGGCTATCGCGCCATTGATACAGCACAAATATATGATAATGAAAAAGCAATCGGCCTTGCTATAGAAAATAGTCAGGTTCATTCATCAAACATTCATTTAACCACGAAAATTTGGGTAGACAATTTATCCCAAAAGAAATTAATTCCGAGCCTAAAAAACAGCTTAAACAACTTGAAAGTTGATGCCGTGGATTTAACGTTAATTCATTGGCCTGCACCTCAAAACCCTATCCAAGTTGAGGAGTATATGTCGGCGTTATTAGAAGCAAAAACCTTAGGCCTGACGCGAAGAATAGGTGTTTCTAATTTCAATATCGATTTATTAAAGCAGGCTATCGCCATTGTGGGGGCGGAAAATATTAACACCAACCAAATTGAACTCAGTCCTTATTTACAAAATCGCCAATTAGTTGCCTTCATGCAAAGCCAAGGCATTACTGTCACCTCTTATATGACACTGGCCTATGGAAAAGTATTGCAAGATCCAATTATTCAAGACATCGCGCAAAAAAGGCAATACACACCAGCCCAAGTCGTATTGGCATGGGCAGTAACGAAAGGCTATAACGTCATTCCCTCCTCCACTAAAAAAGAGCATTTAGCCAGTAATTTTGAGGCTCAGCACATCACATTAAGCCTCGAAGACATATTACGCATTGATCAATTAGAGGCCAATAGTCGTGAAATTAATCCAGAATCACTCGCGCCCCTTTGGGATCAATAAACAGTAATAGGTCATTGATAATGAAAAAGATATTAATTTTAAATGGTGGAAAAAGTTTTGCTCATTCAAAGGGCGAACTCAATCACTGTATGGTCAATTTTGCGAAGCAGCACTTAATTGGCTTAAACCACCAAGTCAAAGTCACTAACATTGATCAAGGTTATGATATCGAGCCGGAAATCGAAAAATGGTTATGGGCAGATATCATTATTCAACAAACCCCCGCTTGGTGGATGGGCGTTCCCTGGACAGTCAAAAAGTATATCGATGATGTATTTACGCTTGGGCATGGTCGCCTCTATCAAAGTGATGGACGCTCACGCCACAATGCACAAAGCCAATACGGCTCAGGGGGCTTATTGCAAGGAAAGAAATATATGCTATCGGTCACTTGGAATGCACCAAAAGAGGCATTTACCGACACACAACAATTTTTTGAAGGTGCAGGGGTTGATGGAGTGTATTTAGCCATGCACAAAGCCCATCAATTTTTAGGCATGACGCCACTGGATACCTTCATGAGCAACGACGTCATTAAAAATCCAAATATTCATGCCGATCTCAAACGCTATAAACAGCACTTAGATCGAATATTTGTTGCATCAAATACATTAACTGCAACACATTAATATCGCCTAAGCACCGCCAAGCCCAGTCTACTTTTCACCGTTAAAATTTCATTTTGTATACAGATAGCTTCAATCTACTCCCCCCTCACCCCATACTATGGGGCTAGAGGGGGAAAGAAATGAGCTCTTATCCGTTATTCAATGTTTAGCTACTGACTGTAAAGCCGCATGAAAGTACAAAACAACCGCAATCGCTACGACATTAATACCCAATGCCCAAGGTTGCTCTAACTGGAAAAAACTAAAATTGAAAACGCTTCCTATCAGCGCCGCAAATTGAAACCCATCACTACTGGAAATCCAAAAATTGGCAAAAAATCCATTGGATAATTGATAGCCTAACACTGGTGACATAAAAATCGGCACTTGTGCTAACCAAAACAGTAAATTTGCTTTGATCGCGCCCACAGTCGTTTTTTCAAATAACCGAACCGCAACCACAATGCCTGCCACATAAAGGACTAAAAATACGACATAAATGAGATAACTGAACGCGCCACTAATACTCGCAAAACTCGCTGAAATGGAGGTGATCCCTAAAAAAGATCCACCTATGGTCGACACGGATAAAAAACGAACCATCCATTGATTTAACTCGACGACCTCATCATTTTCACTATTGAGTTCCTGCCTTGACGCTTCCACATCATGACACCTATTTTTTAATGCAGATTCTTTGGCCTGAATCATCTGACAGAGTGCTTGATACCTCTCAGGAAAAGCGTCTTTATTAATATCCATTTTCACTTGATACAGCTCATCCAATGAGCATGTTGAATAATCAAACATGTAACACTCTACCGACAACGTACAGAAAAAAGAGAGCTATATTACAATAAGTTAGGCTAAGATGTAATCACTCAATGTCATTTAATATCCGCCTATTATTGAACAATTAGAACCAGTTGAACTTTGATGATGATTTCTGCAGCGGTTTGGGGGTTATGTATACGAGGCAGAGCTTGTGTGGTGTAGTTGTTCTCGGCTTTGGTTCAAACATCGCTCTAGCTCCCCCATTCATGGAGTCGTACATAAACAAGCGATAACGTCGCAGAAAGGAGCCAAAAATGCTGACCGGAGGATCCGGCTAAACGTGTTTTACTCTGTGTTGTAGAGCCACTTTTCATAAACAAGAGAGCTTAGCCCACTCTTTTTGACTAGCAAAAAAGTGGAGCTTTACGGATTAAATGATCTCTTAAATAATCTTTGGTGCCATCACATCAACATATTGAAAGTGTGGAAACTTAGGCACTGACTCACCTTTTATCATTGATATCATCGCGCCAACGACCATTGACGCTGAGATGGAAGAAGAAATCGATAGTTGTGAGTCATAATCTACTTGGCTTTGATAATATTGGCTCGCACTGTTGACCAAGTAATCTTTCATCTTTCCTGAATGCAAAAGATGCTGCAAAATAGCCTCTTTAACGGCAGTATGCTCATCAACTTGGTAATGTTCCAGCCAACCAGGCGTTGTGTTATCCAAAATTGTCATGCCAGAACCAAAACCCAAATTAATGGGAAAGATCTCTGTTTTACCATGCTTTTCACAAATTTTATGCACTAATGGAAATTCTGGCGCATCAAAATCAATCGTATTAACGACAAAATCATGACTTGGAATAAGTTCATTTAACTCATTTCCTCTCAGGTACATAGGAATGACGTTCACATTAACAGTATCATCAATATTAGTCAGCCTTTGCCCAATGGCCTGCGCCTTATTCGTCCCCAAGTCTTTAGTAGTAAAATTTTGACGATTTAAATTACTCGCCTCAATGGTATCCCCGTCAGCAATCGTGATATGACGAATACCTGTTCTCAGCGCCACCTCAGCGACCACACCACCTATACCACATCCCACAATAAGAAGTTTAATGTCAGCAAGTTTTTGCTGCTCAATGTCTGAAATAAATAACCAATTACGTGAATAATCCATCACTATGCTCTCTCTATACTATTGCTGTCTTGATCGGCTTCGATTGAATGTAAATCCGCTTTCTGTTGAGTTCGGTAGGCGGGACCTGAATTAAACATGAGAAAAAACCGATACAAAGACACTTGAGCCCAAGTTTTAAAGGCCACCCAGGTATTAAACACCCCGACCTGAAGAATATCCTCTCCCTTTTCGGTATCAATCCAAGTGAGCACAAAACTGTTCACTGAATGACTAGCAGCCCGAGGAAGCTTATGAAAATTTTTCTCAAAGCCCATCTCATCTGTGTCTGAAGAAAGCACAAATCGCTTCTCGTCAAATACCACAGACTCTGGATTATGAAAGTATTTTTTCACATAGCCGTTCACTAAAGCATGAGCAACCTTTGTATAAGTGCGAATAGGAGGTTTAATTTGATTAGCCTGCTGAGTTGGCCAACCTTTCACAGTAAAACGACTAAAATTCTCAATTATTCGAGGCGTCGCGGAGATGTTTGTCGTATAAACACGGCGAAATTTACGAAAAATAATCTTAGCCAATCCCGCTGTTGCCAAGGCAATTAAATTGGTCCCGTTGTTTTCAAATATCACCACCAATCCTGCATGCACCACAGTCAGTCCATCTTGCTTGATGATCGGGCTGATCAAAAAGCCAATGGGCGTATTATTGTCCTTATAAAGGATCCCCACCACCATGCTTTTAAACTTAGTGCGGATCTGCTCAAGAGTATCATCACTCTCTAGTAATTTATGCTCAACAGAGTTTTTTGCCTGCCCATTAACGAGCAGCAATTCATGATGAATTTGTTGCAAGGTCATATCATCAAGATAGGCCCCTGGATTAAAATAATGACGCGTTGTTGTCGGTCCAAACCTGTCGATATACGTATGTTTCATTGCCGTTTCTCCCAAATATTCGGCGTAATATCCATTTGATAAAAATACTCTTTAGATGTATTTAAATATTGCCATTCACTATTTGACGGCTTCAATAAGCGATTGAACGACCGATAGAAATACATGACTCCTATAATAATCGCATCAATAATACCGCTGCATTTTTTCGGTTTTATGACTCATGGGTGAGCGAAAATTGACAGAAAAATGTCATTTGAATAATCAAGCTGTTAGACTAAACAATCCAATAGCAAAGCCTATTTTTTCACACATTCATGACTGCTAAACTCGCCTTCAAGATTCAGGTGAAACAATATATTGAAAATTGTAACAAGATGTAAATACTTATTTATCCATTTGTGATTGAGATCAAAAAATACTCGATGAGAATATAAACAGCATCACCTTTTTATCAATCATCACTGACAAGCCCTTGCATTTGAGTTTTCAGATTAAGAGGGCTTGAGATAATTAAGGGTTGAAATAGTTCAGAAAGTTAAGAACTTAGATAGCTAAGCAAAATAGTGGGCCAGACTCTAAGGTAGAGGCCAAAATTAGTTGACCACTTCAGAAAAATATCTATATCCTAATGTTTTATGTCTCACATAAGGTTGAAAAGATGAAAATCGAAAATAAAGCTAAAATGCTCATGATTTTTGCAAGTGTTGCTTTTTCCTCCGTAGCTAATGTGGCACCTCAACATAAAGTATCAAAAAAGGTCTTATTGATTGGTGTTGACGGAATTCAATATGAAAAAATGCTTGAAGTGCCAACACCTAATTTGGATAGTCTCAATATTATCAAAGCATATACAGGCGGAAAGCTTAATACAGCTACTCAGCAGGCAACCTTTTCAGGCCCGAGTTGGTCAACAATTTTAACCGGCGTCTGGGCTAACAAGCACAAAGTAACGGATAATAATACTCCTACAGCAGATCACAATTACCCATCTGTTTTCAAAGTACTCTTCCAGAATGGAAAGAGTTCAAGTGCATTAATTGCATGGCCAGAACCACTCCGTAATTATTTTACTTACGATCAACCTCTGCTTGATTACACATATTATCCGGATTATGACCGCAAAGATCTTAACCAATATAAGATAACCGATCAGAAAATTTCCTATATGTTTGAAAATTTAAAATTGAAATATAATTCAGATTTTGTTTTTGTTCATTTTGATCAGGCCGACGATATTGCTCACGAACTAGGTTTCTCAAATAAGTACCGTGAAGCAATAGAAAATTTAGATACATATATTGGTCGATTAATTAATACTGTTAAAAAATCCCCAAATGAAGATTGGCTGGTTCTGGTCGTTACAGACCATGGTCGTTCTCTTGAAAGTGGCGGCAAAACTCATGGGGGACAAACTTCAAACGAGCGTACTGTATGGATTGCGTCAAACAAAAAACTTTATACTACGAACGGGGAAGCTTCATTAGCTGATATAACTCCTACTATTTATGACTACTTGAATATCAAAGATAAGCCTATTCTTGATGGATCATCACTATTGTCGAAGTAACTATAGTGGATCTATGTAAGTACCTAAATTGAAGTTACCTTGTATCTAATTTTATTTTTGACCTTTCTCGATTACCTGACAGCCCAGTTCTTGCGCTGTCTAAATGGCTAAAATCAATCTTTGAAAGCTTTTAATTAAGCACTTAACTAATAATTGCTTTAATTTGATTTAAGAAATAAATCCCCTACAGTGATAAGGTTCATTATCACAGGTTTATTGGTGCTTAATTCCGCTTCCGTGATTAACAGTGAAATCCCTTCACCCGCTAATAACTATAAGCTTGCGGCAAAAAGACCTTACTGGTAATGAAAACGCAGTGCAACGATCGTTAATTTATCTTGAGTGGCCTTATACACTAAACGAAGCTCATCTGTGATCCGCCTAAACCAGTAAACCCGATAGGTTCTCTTTTAACCTTTCTGGCTTACCTATTCCTTCAAAGGTCATTCTTTTACAATCTTTAATGAGTAAGTTTATTCGTTTCAATATTTTCTTATCTTGTTGTTGCCAATAAAAGTAGTCATTCCAAGCATTATCTGAAAAAAGTAAATTCATTCGTCCAATAACTCTCGCTCTTGAGCCTGACCCTTTTCAACTTGTTGCACCGATCCTAGCAAGCGTTTTGCATTGACTGGATTTGACAGTAAGTATAAAGTTTCTTTCCAACTATTAAATTCAGACTCAGAAAACAGTACGACATTCTCAGCATCTCTACGATGTATCACCACATGCTCACAATCATCAACCACACTGTCACAAACAGATTTAAAATTACTTCTTACCTCTATAAAACTATAAACAGCCATAAATACCTCCACATGTACTATTTATTGTACGATTTAATATGAACACCCTCACTTGTACAGTTATAAGTACATCATTATTAGATTATTGATATCAGAGATATTGCTGCCACTAGGGTATGCTCAAATTGCATAAGCAGAAATATAATCCCTTTCATTTACCTCTACAACAATGCATGATGAAATGAAAATGTTCACTATCATTCAAAATGTAAGTGATGCTGAAATTATTAACACATTCAGATTCTTATCGTTAAAAGCAATCCAGAGATAATCTTCAAGTTCATCGCTAAAATAGTCATTGTTTGTGCTCGCTTTAAACACTTGCCAGTCGCTATCTAATCCACCAATAAAAACAAGCTTGATAACGTGTTCAAACACATCATTTTTAAAGCCATCAGGGATCACATCATTAGTACATCTAAATAATATATCATTGATTTTATTGCTAAAATTAGCAACTTTTCAGCCTGTGGCGTATTTATCATTAAGCTCACACACTTCAATACTGCCATCCCAATTCCCATAAAAATCGTCATGCTATGTTAATAGCTCTACTGATGCCTCAATTTTATTAGCCACTTTTTTATCTACTGTATAACGGCAAAAATTGAATAGTAAGTAAAACACCAATAAAACAAATCCTATTTCTCGAATTTAAATAATTAAGACTTGATTCAACCTAACTTGGGTTGATTCAGGTGTTGAACCATCAAAAATGAAACCTTTCCTTATTGGACAACATTAGTAAATCATAAAAAAACAAAAAAATAACCACTTAAAGCCAAAAAAACACACAAATATAAATTAATAAACACCAAGATAACTTTAACACAAACAAATAATTAACTATTATCTTTTTAGCTGCAATTCAGTAATCTACAAGTTAATATTTAATGATTCTACATTAAATTATATAACACTATTTATGACACTGAATATCGCTATTGCTGGCGCAGGTTTCACGGGAGCAATTATTGCTAACGAATTGGCTAAAGCAGGCCATCTAATTACAGTTTATGAGCCTCGTCCGCATATTGCTGGTAACTGCTATTCCTCCAGAGATGCAGATAGTAATATTATGCAGCATCATTTTGGACCTCATATCTTCCACACAGATAAAGAACATATTTGGGAGTATGTTACAAAACTGGGCGAATTCATGCCATTTACTAATAGAGTAAAGGCAATGAGCCAAGGTCAGGTTTACTCTTTGCCTATAAATTTACATACAATCAATCAGTTTTTTAATGAACAAATGTCACCGAATGAAGCTAAAGATTTCATCGAAGCACAAACGGATATTAATATTAATGAGCCTAAGAACTTTGAACAACAAGCGCAAAAAATGATTGGTGAGCCACTTTATGAGGCCTTTTTTAAACACTACACTATTAAGCAATGGGGTCGTTCACCTGATACTTTACCTGCGAGTATTTTAAAAAGATTACCCGTTAGATTTAATTACAATGATAACTATTTCAACCACCCTTTTCAGGGCATGCCTAAAGATGGTTATACTCCATTAATAGAAAAATTATTAGATCACCCCAATATAACTCTCAAGCTTAATGCGAAATTCAGCACCACAATGAAAAGCGACTTTAATCATACATTTTTTTCAGGGCCTTTAGATTCTTATTTTGAATACCGACTTGGAAGGTTACCTTATCGAACCCTAGATTTTTGTAAAGAACTTCATAAGGGCGACTATCAAGGTAATGCCGTCGTTAATTATTGTGATAATAGTCAATCTTTTACCCGAATCAGCGAGCATAAACATTTTGCTCCTTGGGAGGAGCATACCCATACAATAATATTCAAAGAATATAGTCGAGAGGCTACTCCAAATGACACCCCTTACTATCCTGTTAGGTTAAGCGAAAATAACTGCTTGTTAGAACGATACATCTCACTTGCCAAACAACAACACAATATAACCTTCGTGGGTCGATTAGGCACATATCGTTATTTAGATATGGATACCACGATTGATGAAGCATTGATTACCAGCAAAATTTTCTTAGACAATCTAGCCATTAAGCAAAAAATGCCCGTTTTCACCGCTCAGTAATAATACTTTAGGATTTAATAAATATGAAAAGATTTTTAGTCATTGCCCGAGTAGGCGATAACTCATTGCATCCGTATTGGCTGGAAAATGCAGAGCCACATTTTGACTTGTTTTTAAGTTACTTCGGTGATAAACCTGAATATTATCGGGTTCAAGCAGATTATTACGAACAGGTAAAAGGTGGTAAATGGCCAATGATACATCAACTTATTGAGAAAAACTGGGAGCTTATTTCTCAATATGAAGCCGTTTGGCTTCCTGATGATGACATAATGACCGATGCTTGTAATATCAATAAAATGTTCACTTTGTTTGATAGTTTTCATTTAGCTCTCGCACAACCAGCGCTAACAATGAACTCATACTTTTCCCATTCAAGCTTATTGCAGCAACCAAACTCAATACTACGCTTTTGTAATTTTGTTGAAGTGATGATGCCAATGTTCTCCGCTGATACGCTACGCTCCTTAAAAGCCACATTTGGTCAAAGTAGTTCTGGCTGGGGATTAGATTCCCTTTGGCCTTACCTTATTGATAATAAAAATTATAAAAAAATTGCTATTATCGATACTATCTCGGTAACTCACACTCGTCCTGTGGGTGGTGAACTATATAAGCTTAACCCAGAACTATCACCAAAAAAAGATGCGCAACAACTACAAACTTTATATCCGCAGTTCAATATTAGTCGTCGCTATTCACCAAATAAATTTAAAGTTTTCTGTCAAATTTCAATATCACGCCTTAACACCTCTTTGATTGCCAGCATTAAAGGCAAGTTACAACGTATTTTTTCAAAATATAAGGCTAAAACTCATCCAAAGTATCCTCAGGTTAGATCATAATGCCAAAATGCTTATTATCAATCATAATTAATTTTAAAATACTAAATACAACTAATAAGGCATGATCTCTTTCTCTGTCAACGCGATGTAATTACAATAAAAGTCACACCTGCGAATATGTGTAATTCGCAGGTCAATTATAGCACTATGAACATTTCGGCTAACGGAAAGGCTGACAATTATAGATAAAAGAATAAAAATCAACTTTAATAATACCTATGATAATCCATCTCATCACTGATAGAAAACACTCTAATTTTATCTTTTTCTTTTTGCTCTTAACACCTAGTTTGAATATAACAATAACCATCAAAGGCAGGGCGAAGGTTACAATAGTCACCGCTTTGAGCGCGAAAGATGGACGTCGAGCTGGCAGTTAAACATGAAGGTTGTTGGTTTTCATTTGAGCCTATAGGGCCAAAAATATTCCCGACATTTTAAGGCATTCCCTGCTATCCAGGCAGGTCAGATATTCACAGAGCATTACTTTTGTATTTACACAAAAGCCTGTGGCAGGCAATTGATACCCATTAAGGTTAAATTATCTACAGCCCGACCAAACACATCAACAACCTACAATGAAAGCATACTACCTTGGGCTATCAATACCGATTACAATCACTTCTAATAAATGACCTGATAGCTTCAATTACCTCAAATCGAAGCAGCGCATTGCTTTTTGCTTTTAAAATCCAGTGTAAACACGGTTGTGACCGTCCGTGACAAGGACGTCACGGCCGAAGCTATAGGGCCGAAAATGTTCCCGACATTTTCAGGCATTTCCTGCTATCCATGCTGGTCAGATACTTGCGCTGTGTCACAAACGAGTTTGCACATCAACCTGCGGCGGCAATTGATTCAACTTAAGTATTATCATTCGAATACACAGGCCCAATACCTAAAGAGTCAAAATCTCACTTATCTTCAATTAAGCGCAGCTTAATCCATCAAAATGTCGCCAGCCTTCATTCAAAGGCAGCACTCACTATCAAAGCATAAACAATCGAACCTGATCACAAGTAAATACCAATTTCGAAAAAAAAGCATCAATTTTTCTTTTAGATCAGTGTAGATACAATTTTTAGCTTCCAAAACAGGGATGTTTTGGCAGAGTCCACAAGGAAGTGCTTGTGACGTCTCAAAAATGGATCTGCACAAAAACCTGCGGCAGCAATTAATACCTATTAAGGTAAAATTATCCAAACCCAATCAAAAATAGATAGATCAACAACCCACGCATGCAACTTTGGGTTATCAAGGTAAGCCTAATCAGGTTTAAACACCCCAATCACATCACCTGTGGCTTTTTTCTCGATTTTTTCATCAGTTTGCTGCTCACGGTAATCGCACTCAACGCACTCTACGGTTTCAATGCCGTTCTCTTTAAATAAAACAATACTCTCTTTTGCTTTACATTTTGGGCATTTAGCACCGGCGACAAACCGCTTTTTAATTTTGGTATTCACGCTAAGCTAACTCAGTGATGTTTAATATCCACTATTTTGCCATAAAAACTTACCGAATATGCACTATTTATACTCTGTTGGTAGAAGTTAGGCCCATTTCTGAGCTATTATCTCTGTCCCATTTATTTCAGATCTCATTCAAGTCATCATCCATGATAAGTATCAATCAAGCACAACTTATTCGAGGTTCAAAAACCTTATTAAATGAGACTTCGCTCACCATTTATCCCGGCCATAAAGTCGGATTAGTGGGCGCGAACGGTACGGGTAAGTCTTCTTTATTAGCGCTTATTTTAGGACAGGTTCACTTAGATAAAGGCGACATTAACGTCCCCAGTGGCTGGGAAATTGCCACTGTGGCTCAAGAAACCCCCGCTCTTGATGTCTCTGCTATCAATTATGTCATTGATGGTGATTTGGAATATCGACAACTTGAGGCTGAATTAGACAAAGCACAAAGAGAGGATAATGGCCATAATATTGCCGTTATTCATGGCAAAATTGATGCTATTGGTGGTTATGCCATTCACTCTCGCGCCGCAAGTTTGTTAGCGGGGCTAGGATTTAGCGAAGCCAAACAAAATGATCCTGTAAAGAGTTTTTCTGGGGGCTGGCGCATGCGCTTGAACCTCGCACAAGCACTGCTGTGTCGCTCGGATTTATTATTACTCGATGAGCCCACTAACCACCTTGATTTAGATACCATGTATTGGTTAGAAGGTTGGATTAAAGCCTACCAAGGCACGCTAATATTAATCAGCCATGACAGAGATTTTATCGACGGTATTGTGGATGAAATTGTGCATGTTGAAAACCAAAAACTCAATTATTACAAAGGCAATTATACCGCTTTTGAACGCATTCGCGCCGAACGCATGGCTCAGCAACAAGTGGCTTTTGAACGCCAACAGAAAGAGCGGGCTCATATGCAATCTTTTGTGGACCGCTTTCGCTATAAAGCCAGCAAAGCCAAACAAGCCCAAAGTCGCTTAAAAGCGTTAGAACGTATGGCTGAGTTACTGCCTTCTCATGCTGATAGCCAATTTTCGATGGCTTTTAGAAAGCCCGACGCCTTGCCTAATCCATTGGTAACCATGGAGCAAGTGTCAGTAGGCTATGGCGATACGGAGATTTTAAAGCGGGTACACCTTAACTTAGTACCTGGCGCCAGAATTGGTTTGCTCGGCCGAAATGGTGCAGGTAAATCAACCCTGATTAAGCTGTTATCTGAAGAGCTTAAGCCCATGACAGGAAAGTATGAAACCAACCCTGGACTCAACATAGGTTACTTTGCTCAACACCAATTGGAGTTTTTACGCTTAGATGACTCGCCATTACAACATCTGATGCGCCTCGCGCCCACAAAACGTGAACAAGAACTTAGGGATTTCTTAGGCGGCTATGGTTTTAATGGTGAAATGGCGCTGGCGCCAGTTAGACCGTTTTCCGGTGGTGAAAAAGCCCGCTTGGTATTGGCTTTATTAGTATGGCAGCGCCCTAACTTATTATTACTCGATGAGCCGACCAACCACTTAGATTTAGAGATGCGCCATGCCCTCACCTTGGCATTGCAAACCTTTGAAGGAGCAATGATCATTGTCTCGCACGATAGGCATTTACTTCGCCTGAGCTGCAGTGATTATTATTTAGTGGACCAAGGTGAAGTGCGCAGCTTTAATGGGGATTTAGATGATTATCACCAATGGCTACTGGATGCCGCCAAAGAAGAAAATAAAAAGCTAGCCAGTATGGATGCCACACCTGCTCAAGATAAAAAACAACAAAAAAGAATAGAAGCAGAGTTACGTAAACAACTTTCGCCCATTAAGAAACAGCAAACTAAATTGGAAAAGCAGCAGCAAAAAGCCAGCGATAGACTGATCGCTCTTGAAGCGCAACTGGCAGAAACCAGCCTTTATGATGCGGATAACAAAGCGCAATTAACACAGGTACTCACAGAGCGCACCCAGTTAACTCAAGACTTAGAGGCCAGTGAAATGGAGTGGCTGACGTTGCAAGAGCAAATAGAAGACATAGAGCAAGCGGCGAGCATAAACGGCTAATCTATACCCGTGATACTTGAAGATGCATGTTTTCAGAGCCTGTAAAAGTGCCTAATTCAAGGCGTATTATTGCAAGAATGCTTATTGCCTTTTAAGGTGATGCAACGCAGAAGTAGGTGATTTTACAGGCTCCCAAAGGGCTGGTTTAAAAGCCTTTTACACTGCGTTATTGAACATCAGCTTAGAATGACTAGGCACGCTGTTCAAAGCCTTGCCTAAAAGGCTTTTAATTTCAGCTGAATCCTGCATCTTCAAGTATCACGGGTATAGCTAGTTAAAATAGACAGTGAATTGAGCAAGAGAAACGATTAATTCAAAGGTAAAGGATCCCTCATGCAACAAGCGCATACACTCAAGCAGTTCAAACATAAAGTTGTGCAGTCTTTATGGCATGAGTGCGACGCCCTTTATGCGCGGGATCCTAAGGGCTATATTGCCCTTCAAGATTCTTATCAACTCAACATCAATTTACTGTTACTGGCCCAATGGCTAGATAATTTATGTATTGATCATCAATATCTTAATTTAAATAGCGTCATTTGGTCTGAGCTCAACAATAAAGTGCAAGCGCATGATCAAGACACGCTCATCCCCTTTAGGCAACACAGGCGAGCGAGTAAAAAGACGCTATCAAGCGGTGACTATCAGCACATGCTAAAAAAAGAGCTGCAATTAGAGCGACAAACACAGCAATTTATCCTCACTTTACTTGAACACATCCTCTTTCAATCTCAAAATATTGATGCGCTTTTAAGCCACAGTATAGAAAGCAATCTTGATAATTACTTAAGTGTGTTTAAGTTACATCGTCGAGATTGTCCAGTATTAAATCGCTAATATATACCAAAAGAATACCGACATCTTATGGCTGCGACACAGGCGTTAACGCTTGTTGGCTGTTTTCATCAATAATACACTGTGATAATTTTGCACTCAGACTGTCTAAAAAACTGTCTGCCACATCAAAGGTTTTATGAGTGGTTACGGTAAATGGACGCGTAATTTTCTGCCCGTCATTCACTATTGTGAGCTGGCCCGTTAACGTTAATTGGTTCCATAACCAACTCCGCTCAATATCGTTAAACTGAAAGTCAAAGACAGGAGATGATAAAGTTTGATTGCTTACCGTGCTGGCATCTCCTTGACTCTGACTGGATAACAAGCGAAATTGAATGGCTTTATCGGTAAAATCTTTTTCTAGTTGCTCAAGTAGAACAGACCCTTCCCCCGTTAATTTATCCGCGTCAGGTGCAATATTTAGCCGTACAGCATACTGGGTATTGTCAAATGGAATAGCAATGGGGCAAGTATTGATTTCGGTTTCGGTCCCTCTAAGCTGACCAATGCCTTTTCGAGCCACCATAATGCAGCCCGATAAACTCAATAAACAAAAAGCGAAAAAAAGTGATTTTATGACAGAAAAAAATAGAAATTTCATCTTGGGCGACATTGAAAATCCAGTAACAAAACAGACTGACAGACTAAGTTAATGAAAATTAATGTTCAACAAAGATGATGATATTGAGATACTGATGACGATACTTATTACAACAAGTTGATTAAATAACAACCTTTCAGCAATAAAGAGCATGGTTATCAATTTCATTTGAAAACATAACATTCACCTCGGTCATGACCGAGGTGAATGTTAGCAACACGCTGACGCTCGATGATATTACTTCAACTGAGTTTCAAACAATTTGAAGATACGACGATATTCATCTAACCAACTGGACGGTTGGCGAAAGCCATGGGGCTCAACCGGGTAAATGGCCGTTTCAAACATCGGCTTTTCAAGCTCAATTAACCGCTGCACTAAACGGACACTGTCTTGAAAAAAGACATTATCATCCACCATGCCTGTCATGATCAGCAGAGGTTTTTCTAGCCCTTGAGCCCACTCAATCGGTGAGCTGCGTTCAAAGGCAATAGGATCGATTTGAGGCGTATTGAGGATATTGGATACGTATGGTTGATTATAATAAGCCCAATCGGTCACAGGACGCAGGGCAGCTCCCGCTTGAAATAAATCAGGCTCAGTAAATAGTGCCATGAAAGTTAAAAAACCACCGTATGAACCGCCATATGTGCCTGCTTTATTCACATCCACATTGGCATTTTTCACCATCCAATTAACACCATCTTGTAAATCTTCCACTTCTGGATGGCCCATTTGGCGGTACACCGCGGTGCGCCAGTCACGTCCGTAGCCTGCTGATCCCCGATAATCCATATCCATGACGACATAGCCTTGTTGCGCTAATAAGTTATGGAACATAAATTCACGAAAATAAACAGAAAAACCTAAGTGAGCATTTTGCAGGTAGCCTGCACCATGATTAAATATGACCGCAGGATACTGGCTCGGATTATTGTTATTGAAGCCTTTTGGTAAATACACTCGAGCGTAAATATCATCCGCGCCATGACTGGATGGTACTTTAACCACCTTAGGCGCTTGCCATGGATAATCACTGAAAGCCTTGCTAGTATAGTGGGTTAATTGTTTCAGCTCGCCACCTATTTTTTGAATATACAGCTCAGCGGGTTCAATGGTTTTTGACGCTGTGAGTAATAATTGTTGTCCCTGTGGGCCTAGCTTATAAGTCAGCCTTCCTTGCCAATCGGTCAATTGCTCCGTCATCCCTGTACTGACATTCACACGATAGACGTTCTCAATACCGGGATGATCTTTATTGGCTTTATAATAGATATATTCCGCTTTTGGGCCCAGTGTAATATCAGACACCACAAATTGACCTTGGGTTAAAGCTTGTTCGCTGCCACCTAAGGGTTTGAGATAAAGTTGCGAATAACCTGATTGCTCAGATAAATAATACAAGGTTGATGTATTGGGTAACCAGCCAAACTGATTATGTAAATAATTAATCCATGCATCATCATGGACTCTATTTTGCGTTTTCAATTCACCCGATGAAAAATCTAACGTTGCAATCCAACGATCTTTATTATCAATAGCCTCAATCATCAGCGCGACTTGATTGCTTTCCATCTGCCATTGGATCGGACTTTGTTTACGACTCCAATCTTTGATGAGTTCAAATTTACGCGGCGTTTTTGTGGCTTTATACTGCTTGCCTTTTAGTTTGGCATTCTCAGCACGAATATCTTCATATACATCATCATCATATCCAATGAGGCCTTCTATGTTAATGGTCTTTTGAGTATGAGCATCAAGATCAAGTAACACAAAACGCTCACCTGCTGGCTTATCTTCACTGATCAAAGCACGAACAGGTGTCGACTCCATGGGACCTTTTTGGGTAATGAACTTCGCCATGATCCCCGTTGTATCATCACCACCAAAGTCATAGTTATAATTCTTATCTATCAAAGATAAAATAATGTACCGCCCGTTTGGCGATACACTCAAGGTTTGCATCTTTTCACTATCACCCAGATACCAAGTCTTAGGCGCTAAAGTCGGGTCCACTTTCTCTAATTGTTGCTGATGTTCGCGGCGCTCTTTTGCTTGTTGATTTTTAAGTGACACAAACTCAATCAACCGATCTTGCTGTTTCGCAATATAAGTGTCCACTTTGAAAGATTCAGGTTTTATCGCCATTTTAATGTTAGCAATTTCTTCTAATAAACCGGTATTAGTATGGATTTTAACCACTTTACCTGCTTGCCAGAAAGCCAAATTGCCATCATCAAGAAAGCGGATCCCTTGAATAGGAAGGTTTTGCTTGGTCAGCTGTCTCACTTTTTGTGTTGAAACCTGCTTAATAAAAACATTACCCTGATAGATATACGCTTTATGGGTTCTCGAAACGTCAAATACCCCTTTGGCTTGACTGGCGGAATGCAGTTTATCCAGTGTCAGCTCTACCGCTTCCCCCTCTGTGGTACTCTGTTGATAATATTGTTTTATGCTGGATTCATGAGCCTGCCGAGTAAAATACACACTTTGGCCATCATCGTTCCAATAGGCATTCTTTGCTAATATTCCCATCCAGTCAGGATTAGCCATGATCTGTTTTAATGTGAGTGCTGAAGACGCCTGTGGAGGAGCCTCTAATCTGATAGGCGCATCATCAATGGCCGGTAAATTGGCGATGTTTTCACTTGATGGCACAGAAATACAACTGGCAAGTACGGATAAGGTCAACAGACTCAATCCTGTTTGGCGAAGTAAATGCTTCATCCTCTTTCCTTATGATATTAGCCTAAGTTCAAAAGCACTTTGCATCATCAAGCCACTCATCGACGCTCGCTTCTTTTCAAGAAACTTGAGCAAATAAAGTCATTTTATGCAGAGGTGTAAACTTAGCGCAATGGAAAATAATTTGCCCATTTATATCACAAATACGTAAGAATTAAGTGCTAAACAACAAAATAAAACAACATAATAGAGATTAACTTTTTACATTTAAAAAATTTTGCAGCAAGTCTAGACCTTGCTCGGTTAAAATAGACTCAGGATGGAATTGTACGCCATATAAAGGTAATGTTTGATGGCGCATTGCCATGATCTCGCGACCATGAAGAGGATCGTCAAACCACGCTTCTAATACAAAGTCGTTTGGTAATTCATTTACCAGTAGAGAATGATAGCGAGTCACTGTGAGGGGCTGATTTAAATGACCAAACAAATGGGTTTGAGTATGCTCAATGATGCTCGTTTTCCCATGCATTACTCGCTGTGCCCGCTCCACTTTTACGCCATAGACTTGTGCAATAGCTTGATGCCCTAAACATACCCCTAATATTGGTAACTTACCTGAAAAATATTTAATCGCAGCTAATGATATTCCCGCTTCATTAGGCGTTTTAGGACCTGGCGAAATCACTAAGTGAGAAGGCGCTAAGCTCTCGATTTCACGAAGAGAGGTTTCATCATTACGCTTAACAACGACCGTTTGCCCTAGTTGTTGAAAATACTGCACTAGGTTATAAGTAAATGAGTCGTAATTATCAATAATTAAAAGCATAACGAGTTATTTTTTGAAAGTGGATTCAGCTACTAACGAACGAGTAGCATCACGATAAAAACAAAAAAGCCAATCTGTTGATTGGCTTTTCAACATAAGTCAATGTCATACTAATTCAAATGGGCCACTACTTAACTAACGTTAAATGGCTGCGACGTTTTGAACTATCGGCTTTCTCGCTTTTAGTATCACTTTTCGTAACTTCTAATGACTCTTCTACAACCGCTAAACCTTGCTCTTCAGGCTCTTGAGGCGTCTGGTAGGCATCTTCCAAATCAAATACCGTACCCGCTCCATTTTCTCGAGCATAAATGGCAATCACAGATGCCATCGGTAAATACAATTGTTGTAATACACCACCAAAACGTGCGCTAAACTCGATACTCTCATTAGAAATGACAAGATCAGACACGGCACTGGATGAAATATTCAGTACAATTTGTCCATCTTTGACATATTGCTGAGGTACCATAGTATCAGGCACATAAGCATCAATCACGACATGCGGTGTGAGCTCATTATCCATTAACCACTCATAATAAGCTCGAAGCAGATAGGGACGATTCGGTGATAATTCTTTCATTACATACCCATGCGCATTTCGCGTTCGGTCTCAGTTAAAGACGCTTTAAATGACTCACGATCAAATAGACGTGTCATGTAAGCTTTAATCTCTTTTGCGACGCGATTGTCAAGCTCAATACCTAATTCAGGTAAACGCCACAATAACGGCCCTAAATAGCAGTCAGCCAAACCAAATTCTTCACTCATGAAGAAAGGCATTTCAGTGAAAATAGGTGCGATTGCCGTTAAGCTTTCTTGTAACTCTTTACGGGCAGCATCAACACGATCACCTTTTCTGATCCGATCGACTAATGTGTACCAGTCAGACTCGATACGGTGCATCATCAAACGTGTTTGACCACGAGAAACCGGATATACTGGCATTAATGGTGGATGTGGAAAACGCTCATCCAAGTACTCCATAATGATCCGTGAGTTATACAACACAAGCTCACGATCAACCAAAGTAGGTACACTGTTGTAAGGATTAATTTCAATTAAATCCTCAGGCATGTCATTAGGGTCGACCTGAAGTACATCGACAGTAACCCCTTTTTCAGCCAAAACAATACGAACTTGATGACTATAAAGGTCGTCAGCGCCTGAGTACAGGGTCATGATTGAGCGTTTATTGGCAGCAACAGCCATTGATACCCTCCGGGATCTGTAAAAAAAACAAAAATGCAAACGAGGGGCATAGCCCCCCGTTTACAACATATGAATACGCTATTCTAACTCTTATTGGGGCTTAGTGCACATCTTTCCAATATTCTTTCTTCAATAGGTAAGACACAATGAAGAAAATAAACAGAAATCCAAGCACCCACCAACCTAAACTTTCACGTTCAAGTTTAACGGGATCACCTGAGTATACTAAAAATCCAGTAATATCTCGAACAACTTGATCATACTCTTCAGGCGTTAGAGTGCCACCCGTTGATACAATAGTCCCATCTTCCTGCTTAACAGGTAGGCCTTGCAAGGTTTGCAGTACATGCGGCATGCCGACCGATGGAAACACCGTATTATTGACACCAAATGGGCGACTTTCATCTTTATAAAAACCTTTAAGGTAAGTATAAATCCAATCTTCACCACGAACACGGCCCACTAAAGTCAAATCAGGAGGGACGGCACCAAACCACTTAGCAGCATCATCATCCGTTATCGCATTTTCCATTAATGCGCCGATTTTAGTGTCATTGTACAGATACTTCTGACTCATCTCATCAAGCGGAATATCCAGATCTGTTGCCACTCGTTCATAGCGTTGATACTGGGTACTGTGACAGCCAGAGCAATTGTTTTGAAATAAGTTCAAACCACGTTGCAGTGACTCTTTATCATGCAGATCAATATTGGCTTTTTCAAGATGAATATTGCCCCCTGCCGCCAAAACAAATGTCGGCACGAAAGCAACTAATGCAA
The DNA here is from genome assembly GCF_947491715.1 of uncultured Shewanella sp. Lineage (GTDB taxonomy): Bacteria > Pseudomonadota > Gammaproteobacteria > Enterobacterales > Shewanellaceae > Shewanella. The sequence goes on from NZ_CANLKR010000008.1 coordinate 115,685, forward strand.
TTAATAATTTTTTCATTAGCGTGTCACCCTCTCTGGCACTGGCTTGGTTTTCTCATTCTTACTGTAAATCCACAGCCAAACGAAGAAGCCAAAATACGTCACCGTAAAGATCCGAGCGGCAATAGTGAGTTCAGGTGTTGCAGGAACCGCACCTAAATAACCCAACACAATGAACGAAATAGCAAATTGTGTAATGTTAATCTTGTGCGTCATACTGCGATAACGAATAGACTTCACTTTACAGCGGTCTAACCAAGGTAAAATAAACAATACCGCAATCGCTAAGCCCATACCTATGACCCCAATTAACTTATCAGGAATCGCACGTAAGATGGCATAGAAAGGCGTGAAATACCAAACTGGCGCAATATGCTCAGGTGTTTTCATTGGGTTTGCTGCTTCAAAATTCGGCTTTTCAAGGAAATATCCTCCGCCTTCAGGCATGAAAAACAGAATGTAGCAAAATACGATTAAGAAAGCCGCCGTCCCCATGATATCTTTTACGGTATAATAAGGGTGGAATGGAATACCATCTTTTGGCCAACCATTTTCATCTTTATTCTTTTTAATTTCGATGCCATCAGGGTTATTAGACCCCACTTCATGCAACGCAATTAAGTGCAAAAATACCAGTACAACTAATACCAAAGGCAAGGCAATAACATGCAAAGCAAAGAAGCGGTTTAATGTTGCGCCAGAAACAACAAAGTCTCCTCGAATCCACAAGGTTAAATCATCACCAATAACAGGAATGGCACCAAACAAAGAAATAATAACCTGTGCCCCCCAGTAAGACATTTGTCCCCAAGGCAGTAAGTATCCCATGAAGGCTTCGGCCATTAACACCAAGAATATCAACATGCCAAATAGCCATAATAATTCTCTGGGTTTTTGATACGAACCGTACAGTAATCCACGGAACATATGCAGGTACACCACCACAAAAAAGGCGGAGGCCCCAGTGGAATGCATATATCGTAATAACCAACCGTATTCCACATCACGCATGATGTATTCGATAGAAGCAAAAGCCCCTTCTGAAGTTGGTACATAGTTCATGGTTAACCAAATGCCTGTCACCAACTGGTTAACAAGAACAAGTAAGGCTAATGAACCAAAGAAATACCAAAAGTTAAAGTTGGTTGGTGTTGCATATTGACCCACATGACGGTTGTACGTCGCCGTCATTGGTATACGCTCATCAATCCAGTCGACTAGATTTTTAATCATGCGGTAGCCCCTTCATCTTCTCCGATAAGCACGGTACCGTCATCAAGATATTGATGTGGCGGGATCACTAAGTTTAACGGTGCAGGTACGCCTTGGAAAACACGTCCTGACATGTCAAATTTAGAACCATGACAAGGGCAAAAAAATCCAGAGGTCACCCCTTTCACTTGCTCTCCAAACGTATCAGGCTGATACGTTGGTGAACAACCCAAGTGAGTACATAAACCCACGGCAATAAAATACTCAGGGTTAATAGAACGTCCCACATTCTGTGCATACACAGGCTGCTGTGGTTCTAATGAATCAGGATCACGCAATTGATCATTATGAGTAGGTAGCTCCGAGAGAACCGATTCAGTACGGCGGACAACCCATACAGGTTTCCCGCGCCACTCAACACGGATCAATTGACCGGGCTCTAATTTGTTAATATTTACTTGAACCGGTGCACCTGCAGCTTTCGCTTTGGCACTCGGATTCCATGACTTAATAAAAGGAACCGCTACAGCGACGGCACCAGCACCACCCACTACGGCGGTTGCTGCGGTCAGGAATCTGCGACGTCCGGTATTGACTGGCGCATTGCTCATCCACTTATCTCCAGAGAGTGTTGGAATTTTTGTTTTATAACGTTACTTGAAATCAAGCTTATCTACTTAAATCAATTAACATAGATTTGAGGCGCGCTCATTATAGCCAAAAATTAGAAACAGATCATAGCGAAAATACACAAGTATATTAACTATGTTAACTTGAACGACATTTATGTATAAAAAATAGACAATAAAAATAACGACTGACTGTGACAAAATAATACAGATGTAATTTTTAACCATTAAAAAGCTAACAAAACACATTCAAAAAATTTATGGCAATAAAAAAGCCCAATAAAAATCGGGCTTCAGTTACTCATTGAGTATTAATGAGGAATTATTTACCCGTCGGACTCTTCATAAATTTGAAGAATTCGTTATCAGGATCCAATACCATCACATTTGAACCATTGGCAAAACTGGCTTTATAGGCATCGAGACTGCGCATGAAGCTATACAGATCTGGTGCTTTGCTATAAGAATCAGAATAAATCTTAGCCGCTAATGCATCGCCTTCACCGCGAGTCGTCAATGCTTTTTTTTGTGCTTCTGCAATTTGAACTGTTACACTCGCATCAGTTCTAGCACGGATAATCTCTGCCTGCTCACGACCTTGAGCACGGTGCTCTTTAGCAACCGCTTGCCTTTCAGCCCGCATACGCTGATAAATACTGCTGCTCACGTTTGCAGGTAGATTAATTTGCTTCACTCTGACATCAACCACTTTAATCCCCAGATCAGCGGCGCTGTCTTTGGCATTTTTAAGGGCTTCTGACTGCATTTCATCACGTTCACCAGAAACGATTTGCTTAATGGTTCGACGACCAAACTCAGTACGAAGATCATTGTTGATTTTACGTTGCAATAACGATTCAGCCGTGGCTTTTTGTCCGCCATTGGTTGAAAGGTAGTAACGCTCAAAATCAGAGATTTTCCATTTGACGTATGAATCCACCATGAGATCTTTCTTCTCTGAAGTCACGAAACGATCCGCTTGACCGTCTAATGTTTGAATGCGGGCATCCAAATACTTCACTTTGTCCAAGAAAGGCACTTTTAAATGTAAGCCAGGGCTATACACTTTGGTTTTGCCATCCACTTTGATGATCACACCAAAGCGAGAAACAATAGCTCTTTCTCCTTCATTGACAACCATCAGAGATGACAAGCCAATGGCAATCACTAATGCAATAATAATTGCAGTAAGTCTACCCATGATTAGTTTCTCCCCTGTCTAGTACGATCACTGCGACTCGATCGGCCATCTATAGGAATACTGCTAGGGATCCCTGAAACGCTTCTAGGTGTCACTTGAGTGCTGGTTTGGCTCGACGTGTTATTGCTCTTTTTAGGTGAAGATTCTAGCAATTTATCTAATGGTAAATACATCATATTATTGCTATTTTTTGAATCGACTAACACTTTATTTGTACCAGACAACACCACTTGCATTGCATCCAAATACAAACGCTCACGAGTCACATCAGGTGCAGCTAAGTATTCTGGGACTAACTTATTAAAGCTTGCTACTTTACCTTCAGCTTCAAGTGTCACACGCTGTTTATAAGCACTGGCTTGCTCTTCCATACGCTGCACTTCACCACGCGCTTTGGGCTCAATTTCACGAGAGTAAGCTTCAGCTTCTCGAATGAAGCGTTGCTCATCTTCTTGAGCAGAAATGGCATCATCAAAGGCATCTTTCACTTGCTCAGGCGGACGAGCGGGTAAAAAGTTCACATCAACAATTTCAATGCCCGTATTATAGGGTTTCATAATACGATTAATTTCATCCCACGTATCACGACGAATTTGATCCCGCCCCGTGGTTAAAATAGCATCCATGGTATTATGGCCCACAACAAATCTAAGCGCACTATCGGTTGCTTCACGTAAACTGCTGTCCGCGTTGACTACGCTATATAAATAATCTTTAGCATTAACAACACGGTACTGCACATCCATCTCAACCTGAACGAGATTTTCATCTTTCGTTAGCATGCTACCAGACGCTGGAATTGAACGTACTGTCGACACGTTTACAGGGGTAACAGTATCAACAAAAGTGGGTTTCCAATGCAGACCCGGTCCAATATCAGCAACATATTGACCAAAACGCAAAACCACGCCTTTTTCTGCTTCTTTTACGGTGTAAAAACCCGATAACCCCCACGCAACAGCAAGGATCCCCAGTACAACCAATACCGCGAAAGAGCTAATACCTGAGCCTCCCCCTTTACCACCAAAACGTTTGGTTAGGTTACGGTATACTTCATCTAAATCTGGTGGGCCTTTATCATTCCCATTCTTCTTTCCCCAAGGGTCATTGCCCTTGTTACCGGGCTCGTTCCAAGCCATTTAGTACTCCGTATGCATGTAAAAATAAAAGAAACGACTAAATATCAACTTTTACTGTATCACTTTCTTCTACAATAAAAGTCGTTAATTCCCCATGACTCTGTTTCGTTAATCGAAGCCAATCAGTTTCCAACAAACGCACAGACAAAATGCAATTTCCGAATTCGTCATATTCCTTTGCTTGTATGGCATCCAGCCGATAAAACCCCCCAAGATAATGCCCTGCACTGGCTGGAATTCGCAATGTAAATTGACTAATTGCTTTCCCAACTAAGGCATTAATGGCCTCTTGTAACAGCGTTAAACCTTGTTGCTTTTGTGCAGAAACCCAAACTCGCATAGGTTTTCCCTCATCATCATAATCGATATGAGGGCTCACATCATCAAGCAAGTCTATCTTATTACAGACTATCAATTGTGGTATATCATCAGCTTCAATTTCTTTCAGTACATTTTGCACTTGTTCGAAATTGTCTCCCATATTCTCATCTGCACAATCAATAATATGCAATAACAAATCAGCCTGGCGAGTTTCTTGTAGTGTTGCTTTAAATGCGGCGACGAGATCATGAGGCAAATGCCGAATAAAGCCAACAGTATCAGCCAAAATGACACTACCATCATCCAAATCCAATTTTCTTAATGTGGGATCTAAGGTCGCAAAGAGTTGATCCGCTGCATACACCTCAGATAATGTCAGCGCATTAAATAAGGTCGACTTACCGGCATTGGTATACCCCACTAAAGAAACTGTCGCTAAATCACTTCGATTACGCGCACGCCTACTTTGCTCCCTTTGTTTGTCGACTTTGGCGAGACGTTTATTGATGGCTTTAATTCGACCTCTTAATAAACGTCTATCCGTTTCAAGCTGAGTCTCACCCGGCCCACGCATACCAATACCACCTTTTTGCCTCTCTAAATGCGTCCATCCTCTAATAAGGCGTGTTGACATGTGGCGCAATTGCGCTAGCTCCACTTGCAACTTTCCTTCATAGGTTCTGGCCCTTTGAGCAAAAATATCTAAAATCAAGGTGGTACGGTCTAATACGCGGCATTGGCATAAGTATTCAAGATTTCTCTCTTGAGCAGGACTTAATGCATGATTAAAAATCACCACATTGGCCTCTGTTGCGGCAACCATTGCAGCGAGTTCTTCAGCCTTTCCTGAACCGACAAAATATTTTCTGTCTGGAGAACGACGACTTGCTGTAATAACGCCAATAGACTGGGCTCCCGCTGACTCAACTAATAACTGCAGCTCAAGGAGATCTTCTCTACTATCTTCATCAGAAAAATCAACATGAACCAGTACAGCATTTTCACCAGCCTCATAACGATCAAACAAAAAGCAAACTCCTTAAACTAGACTTCACCGTTGTCATCAACAGGCGCATTATAATTTGGCTGCGTATTCTGTGATGGCTGATGATTAGACACATTAAATGGACGAGAAGGCACTACAGTTGAAATGGCATGTTTATATACCATTTGGCTAACAGTGTTCTTCAATAAAATAACAAATTGATCAAAAGACTCCACTTGACCTTGCAATTTTATACCATTAACGAGATAGATTGATACAGGAACGCGCTCACGACGCAAAGCGTTCAAAAACGGGTCTTGTAAAGATTGCCCCTTAGCCATTTCTCATTTCCTTTTTATGTAATATTCAGTAATAAATCTAATAAAGAAAACTTTATTGTTTGGTTTTAGTATTATACAGCTGTAGCTAATAAGCTAGCGACATAGTCGCATTATTGTAGCAAGATTATTTTCCTCACCGCTTTCTAGCCAATGTAATTCTGGCCATCCTCGTAACCATGTTAGTTGACGCTTAGCCAATTGCCTAGTTGCGACGACAGCTTTTTCAACCATACTATCATATTCAATGTCACCATTTAGGTATTCCCAACATTGACGATAACCAACACAACGCATAGATGGTAAGTCTAAATGAAGATCCTCTCTGGCTTTCAACTTCCTCACTTCTTCAACAAACCCTTCAGCTAACATTCCATTAAATCTTTGTTCAATAGTCTTGTGTAACATCTTTCTATCGGTGGGCGCAATCGCAAATTGCACCACATCATAGGGAAAGGTATCAGATTTTGTTTGAGAAAGCTCCGTTAAAGAGCGCCCAGTGAGTCGATAGACTTCAATGGCACGTGACAAGCGTTGAGGATCATTAGGGTGGATCCTTGCCGCCGAAACGGGATCGAACACCATTAATTCATCGTGTAACGCTTGCCAGCCTTTCGTTTCAGCCTCAAGGGCTATTTGCTGACGCACCTTCTCATTCGCTGCAGGTAAAGGTGATAACCCTTCTAATAATGCTTTGAAATAAAGCATGGTTCCGCCCACTAGAAGGGGGATTTTTCCACGCTGTAAAATTATTTCAATTTCATTTAAAGCGTCTCGCCTAAAATCCGCTGCCGAGTAGCTTTCATTGGGCTCAATAATATTGATCAAACGATGAGGTGCACTTTGCAACTCATCTTCACTGGGTTTAGCCGTGCCAACATCCATGCCTTTATAAATTAAAGCTGAATCCACAGAGATAATTTCACAATTAAATTCCTTCACTAGCTTTATCGCTAATGCGGTTTTACCTGATGCCGTTGGTCCCATCAAGGTAATGACTTTTTGGCCTATCTCTTTACTCACTCGACTTCTCTTTTAACCATGCTTGCCAGGGGAGTCTGACAGCTTGCTTTGATGTTACTTGCTGTTGAACCTTTTCATCCAACGCAATCCATTTCAACCATACCTCGCTAGGTGCGGTAAACTTCACCACAGCGGCTTTTGCTAACCAAGTGACTAAAGCAACGTCATTAGGCTCTTCAAACCTTATCCATTGTAATAAATCAGGAATAAGCGTCGCTAATTGAGTATCCCTTAAATATGGGGGCACTTTCTTGATTATCAACTGCCCAAGTCGAATTGTTAGCTCTATTCCCAATTTTTTAAACCACAGCGCTCTTAAGTTAAGGGTATCGGCCCAATCAGGATCCGCGGTAATAGAAACAGGCATCAATAAAGGCTGCCCAACAAGACCATCAGCTAACTTATTCTCAATTTCATTATGTAATACAACTTGCTGAATATCCTTTATCTTCAGCATTAATAACTCATCATTGCAAGTTATTACCCAATAATCTTGTGCTAAAACCGCAGGCATAGGTTCATTTGGCAACGCATTTTCTCTTAACCCGCCAACTGATGGCGTCGTCGTCAACAAAGCGCCATAAGCCGCAATTTCTGTACGCGAGGGAAGATCAACGGGTTGCCTTTGAGCCGCCGTCGACAAAGAGGCCGTTGGCATTGCCTTTAAATGCTTCTCCTCTTCTTGCCCAACATTCATATCTGAGTGATAACGATTGAGCTGATTATTTTCAGTTGTGTGAGCTGTATGTTCCCTTAACTCTAACGCGGTTTGCGCGTTTTTATTTTCTCCAATTGAATCAGCGAGCGTTGATTGAGCTGAATGAGCCTGCTCTTGCTTAAGTGAAGCATCCACCACGCTGTATACATTTGATGCCGTCTCAACAGACTCTTGACTCGAGGAACGGGTCTCTTCAAGGGGCTCATCGCCATGAATTTGTGTTAACGCCGATTGTAATGCCTGTAATATGAAATCATGTACATAGCGACTCTGATGAAATCTCACTTCATGTTTTGCGGGGTGCACATTGACATCAACTTGAAATGGGTCAATGCCTAACATCAATACATAACTGGGATTGACCGCAATATTCAACTCACTGAACGCCTGTCTAACAGCATGATTGACCAGTCTGTCACGTATAAGACGGCCATTAACATAAAAGTATTGAGTATCTGCATGATTGAGATGGATCTCAGGTGATTGTAAGTACCCTTGAAGCTTGAGATCACCATGTTCACAATCTATCGCTAATGCCGTTTCTGAAAATGCCTTGCCACAAACTTGCCCTAAACGCTGTAAATATTGCGCTTGATTAGTCGTACCTTGATAATTTCTGACTACTTTACCATTATGTTTCAAGATAAAATGGACATCTCTTCGTACCAAAACGATCCGCTTCAACCATTCATCAATATGGGTGAACTCCGTCTTATCACTCTTTAAAAAACGGCGTCTAGCAGGGGTATTAAAAAACAAGTCCATAACTTCGATGCTAGTTCCAACAGGATGTGCTGCAGGCAATACCTCAACTGCCATCTCTATCCCTTGTGTCTTAGCTTGCCAAGCCTGCGCTTGCTCTAAGGTATTGGATGTTAACGTCAACCGAGAAACAGAGCTAATACTTGCTAGCGCCTCTCCTCTAAAACCAAAACTTAAAATAGCATCAAGATCATCTAAACTGCTCAATTTAGACGTCGCATGACGAGATAGCGCTAATGTCAGATCTTCTTTGACGATACCTACGCCATTATCCCGAATACGGATTAATTTACTGCCACCTTTTTCGATATCGATATTAATTTGAGTGGCACCCGCATCGAGAGCGTTTTCAACCAGCTCTTTAATCACTGAAGCAGGCCGCTCCACCACTTCACCCGCTGCAATTTGGTTTGCCAATTGCGGAGATAGCTTGAGTATCGTCATAAAAATACTTCCAACCTTTTCAACAAGATTAAGCGTAAAGTCAGCTTAATCATGCCTTAGGAATAATTAATTTTTGTCCTATCCGTAATCCATCCGATTTCAAGCGATTCGCTTTTTTAATGCTGGCCATAGAAACACGATAACGTTGTGCTAATACTGATAAGGATTCACCTTTTCTGACAGTGTGGCGCGTTTGAGATTGACTCGCAAAATAAGAGTTGGTGGGCGGATAGGCCTTAAAATAGGACACAACACCTTTATAAACGGCATTGGCTAAATTCGTTTGATGTTCCCTTTGAGTCAATAATTTTGCTTCTCGTGCATTTGAAATAAAACCAGTTTCGACCAAAATCGAGGGAATATCGGGTGATTTCAATACAGCAAAACTTGCCGATTCCGGTTTATTTTTATGTAATTGTGTGACTTTACCTAGATTACTTAACACTTTTCCAGCCACATTATGACTCATTGCCATAGATCTATCCATCGACATATCTAACAAGGTCATGGCTAGATATTGTTCATTATCGGTGTTTTTAATAATTTCACCCGCGCCACCTAATAACTCTGAGTGCTTTTCCTTTTTTTCTAACCAACGACCAATTTCACTGTTTGCTCGCCGCATAGACAACACCCACACAGAAGCACCTTTTGGCCTAGGAGAAGTAAACGCATCGGCATGGATAGAAATGAGTAAATCAGCTTTACTGTTTCGTGCGATTTCTGACCGTTTATTTAAATTGACAAAATAATCACCGGTTCGTGTCATGACGGCTTTCATTCCGGGTGTTGCATTAATTTTCTTAGCCACTTTCTTTGCAATTTGCAACACCACTCTTTTCTCATAGACACCGGATGCTCCGATAGATCCTGGATCGTCTCCACCATGACCTGCATCAATTGCCACAATAATATCGCGCATTTTTTTCGGTACAGTCAGACTCTTACTTTTGGCCGCTTGACTATCATCTAAATCCACCACTAAACGGTTGCCGTAAGGAGCCGTGGGAGATAAAGAAAACAAATTAGCTTTAACGGGCTTAGTGAGATCAATAACAAGACGCAATGTCCCCTTTTTTGGAGGAGTGCTGATCCTAATACCTTTGACAATTTTACTGTTGTTAGCAATCTTTTTTAGGTTAACCGAAGTGGCTCCCCCTTTTAAATCAACAACCACGCGATAAGGATTGGTTAAAGTAAAATGAGAGTATTGTGGCGAAGCACTCAAATCAAATACCACTCGGGTCGATTCTGGTGCCGCCCAAATTCTGACACCAACCAGTTTATTCGCGGCATAAGAAGAAAGAGAAACAACACAGGTCAACAGTAAAATGACACATTGGGCCAAGCATTTATTTTTTTTCATTCTTTTATACACGACAATATACGACAGCCTTCATCTGTTTTAGCATTCAAAATGATTGTCCGTTCTAGTCCATCGTATTGCATTAAAATCGCTAAATCAGCCTCAGGGATCATTCCAAACCCACGATCAGGCCATTCTATTAAACTGATCGTATTTTCAGTAAAATAGTCTCTTATCCCCATAAACTCTAACTCTTCTGGATCAAGTAAACGATATAAGTCGAAATGATAAACAACCAGATCATTCAACTCATAAGGTTCAACTAACGCATATGTGGGGCTTTTTACCGCACCTTTATGACCAAGACCTTGTATTAATCCTCGGCTTAATGTTGTTTTCCCCGCACCAAGATCCCCACTTAAATAAAGCACCAAAGGCGCAGTGATCACATTGGCTAATGTTAGCCCTAAGGCCACTGTTTCATTTTCGTCTTTAAGATGAAAACGGACAGATGTTAATCTTGATGTCATAGTTACTTCAATAATCGTTGTTTAAAAAAGAGTGATGTTGATATTGGCTATATATGGGTTGTTATTCCTAATGGATCCGCACCTTCAAATGGCTTGAGTATATAACCGCCAGTATTTTATACTAAACGACTCGTTATCTAAACAATCTCATTCATATTTTAACGATATTCTCATTGAGAAGTTGACGAATGAATGGCATTAAATCACTGGCTAACATGCCAATCTCTCCATTGATAGCAGCTAAGTCGGCGGCTTTTCCATGAATCACCACGCCCAAAACGGCCGCATTTAACGTATTAAGCCCTTGCCCTAATAACGCCCCTATTATGCCGGATAGCACATCACCACTACCGCCGCTTGCAAGCCCCGGATTCCCTACAGGCGCCACAATCATATGTTTGCCATCATAGATCAATGTTCCAGCTCCTTTCAGTACGATAACGCCCCCATAAATCTGGTGTAATTGCTTGATAGCTGAAAATCTATCTTGTTCAACTTCAGCTCGAGAAATATCCAATAACCTCGCCGCCTCACCAGTATGAGGCGTTAACACCCATTGCCGATAATGCCAAGATTGGCCTTTTAACAAATACAATGCATCTGCATCAATAACACAAGGTTTAGGAGTGTGTTTGAGACTTAATTTAACCGCATCAAGCAGCACCTTTCCCCAAAGCTCACGTCCAAGGCCTGGACCAATAACAATAATATTCGCCCAATCGATACGGCGGCTAACCTTATTTGTGAGCTTTTCACAAGCACAAAACATCACTTCAGGCCTGATCACATTCACAGCCAGTAAATGCTCAGGCTTGGAAATGACGCTAACTAACCCAGCGCCTCCTCTAAGGCATGCCTCTGACGCCATCATCACAGCCCCCAGCATCCCTTCATCACCTCCAATCACAGTCACTTTCCCATTGTCACCTTTATGAGCATCTTTTACTCTAGCTGGTAAAATTTTACTGACATCACACTCTGCAATAGCCCATGTCTTGGTGCTGGGAAGGTGCCCCTTAAGTCCAACAAACGCATGATGGATTTGTCCACTGAAATGACGTGCTCGGCTCGTGTACAATCCCTGTTTTGTGCCACCAAATGTAAGTGTGACATCCGCCATCACGGCTGTAGAATATGCAAAACCGGTATCAGCATTGATACCGGATGGAACATCTAAACTCAACACCCAAGCTTCACTTTCATTAATGACAGAGATAAGCCTATCCATGTCTTCTGTTAGCTTTTCTTTTCTTAACCCTGTTCCCAATAACCCATCAATAATGACGGCTGAAGACAAAATTGTAGACTCACAGAAAGGCTGAATGGTTCCTCCTTGATCAATGTAAATTTTTTGAGCTTGCTTTAACTCACTATGTAACTCTGCTTTATGTTGAGACATAACATTTGCAGTCACTCCAGCCTTTAATAATAAACTGGCTAAAACATAGGCATCTGAACCATTGTTACCATTACCTGCCAATAACCATATGGGTTGACTTGTTTTTTCTAATTTCGTTAATAATTCAAAAGCCGCTGATGCGGCCAATTCAACTAAATTAAATAAGGAACAATCTCCAGTTTTAACTTTTTGTAATTCAGCTTCTTTTACTTGTCGACTTCTATAAAGCGATATGACACTAAAAGCCTTATCAAACATTTCCATTTCCTTTTTTGACGCCTTAAAACATAAAATATTTTATTTACATATAGATAACTATAACGAAAGGTAAATTCAATACGACAATCAATACATAATCGTTCTGCAAGCAATGGCGATTTTTAAATTTAGAACTACATTAAATATAGACAAACAAAATGCATCTCGTTTGAACATAACAGGTTAAATATAATATGAATGATCCGTATAAAAAAAGGATTTTAATTGTCACGGCCATCATAGTGATTATCGCTATTGGTTCATATTTTATTAAGGCAGACTATAAAGCAAAAGAACTTGCCATACGGCCCACTTCACAAGCCACAATTGTTGAAATGGCAAAAGTAGCATCTAAAGATCTAGGCACCATTATCCATGCTGTGGGAACCATTCAATCATTTAGTGGCGTTACATTACGTGCGCAGATCCCCGGTCGTATAACAACCGTCAACGTCCGCTCTGGTAGTGATGTCAAAAAAGGCGACATCATTTTAGAAGTCAACCCTCAAGTCCTCCAAGCACAGCTTAATGAGAGCCAAGCAGAACTTAAACTCACAGAGTTTGAATATCAACGTCAAAAGAAACTCTATGAGCGTAAAGTCATCTCACTGGAACAATTGACCACAGCAAAAAGTAACTATCTCATCAACAAAGCAAAAATAGAATCGGCCAAACAATCTCTAGATTTAGCCAGTACCAAAGCTGAATTCGACGGTCGTTTAGGGCTCATCAATGTTGAAGTGGGTGATGAGGTCGTTGTGGGACAAGAATTAGCGAGTCTTGAGTTGATTGATAGATTAAGAGTCGAGTTCTCTGTTCCTCAAAAATATATCAAACTCATTCAAAAAGGGGATAAAATTAATATCAGCTCTAGCACAGAAGGCAATAGTCCAAGTCACATTGGTACCGTATACGCGATAGACCCATTACTCGATGAAAGCACCCGTACAGCAAGCATTCGAGCCGAAGTCTCCCCACAAGGATTAATTCCTGGCAGTTATGCTGAAATCAGTTTAATGCTTGATGACAAAAAACCACAATTGGTTATTCCCCAAACTGCTGTCATGCACTCCTTGTACGGTAATTATGTTTATAAGGTCATTAACGGTAAAGCCAAGCGAACGGTTGTAACATTGGGTGAAAGGCAAGCTAACACAGTGATTATTTCTAAAGGCTTGCAAGCCGGAGACACCGTTGTCAGCGCAGGATTACGCAAAGTCACCGATGGCGCTTTAGTCAGCTCAACGCCAACCAGCAAATCACCCCAGTCACAACCATCAAAGACATAAAGGTGCATAATAATTATGCTTATTCAAAGGTTTATTGAAAAACCCGTTTATGCCATTACTCTTTGTCTGTTAATCATATTAATTGGTGTTGCCGCCTACCAACAACTTCCCGTTAGGCACTTCCCGCTATTGCCCACCTCAGAAGTCACCATCACCACAACTTTTCCTGGTGCCAGTCCGACAGTCATGGAAGAATTTGTGACGGTCCCCATGCAGCGAGTATTAACGGGCTTGCAAGGCCTTGATTATTCCATGGCCAGTAATACCGAAGAACAAAGCCTGATCACACTAAAATTCTTTATTGGCACCGATGTCGATGCCGCCCTCTCTCAAATCGGCAATCGTATTAACGGCATTATGTGGGAATTACCGACGGGGATTAATAGCCCTGTGATCACTAAAATTGATCCTAATGCGGGCGCAACCAGTGGTATTTTATACATAGAAAGTACATCGAAGGTATTGGATAACAAACAAATAACAGAGTATTTGCGTAATATTGTTGTACCTCGGCTTGAAACCGTTCCCGGCGTTTATGAAATAAATATTTTTGGTGGCAGGCAATACGCCATGCGGATTTGGCTATTGCCTGAAAAAATGGCGGCACATAAAGTTACCACAGATGACATTACCACTGCACTGAATAACAATAATTTAGTGTCGACCACAGGCTCTTTATATGGTGACTTAGTCAAAATCAGTGTCAGTACTGATACAAATCTATCCAATGTCTCAGATTTCGATAACATTGTGATCCGCAATGAAAATGGCCGATTTGTGAGAATAAAAGATATCGGTTACAGCGAGTTTGGTGCAACCGATTATCAAAGTGGAGGCATTGTTCACGGAGACTCTGCCGTTATCTTAGGGATCACTGCAGCCGACAAAGCTAATTCAATAGAAACTGCAGATAATATTATTGAGTTGTTGAAAGTCATTCAAGCTGATGCTCCCGAAGGCCTGCATATTGCTCCGAACTGGAATGTCACTCAATTTAGTAAACAATCTATCGAGGAAGTCTACAAAACATTTTTCGAAGCGGGTTTTTTTGTCTTTATTGTGATCTTTATTTTTCTCGGCTCACTCCGATCTATTACCATTCCCCTGGTCACCATCCCTCTATCTATGCTAGGCGCCGCATCTGTCATGTGGATAATGGGCTACAGCTTAAATGGGTTGACCTTATTAGCTTGGGTATTGGCTATTGGCTTAGTCGTTGATGACTCTATTGTTGTACTTGAGAATATTCACCGCCATATGGAACAAGGCATGACCCGACTCCAAGCCTCCATCGAGGGAGTGAAAGAACTGCGCTTTGCTATTTTTACGATTACGTTATCAGTCGCGACCGTTTTTGCCCCTATCGCATTTGTCCCAGGATTTTCAGGAGCTTTTTTCCAAGAATTCGCCTTAACCATGTCCTTTGTGGTACTCGTCTCAGGCATATTGGCTTTATTTGTGTCTCCCGTAATGTGTACCTATCTACTCCCTCGAAAAGGCCACCAAACAAAGCTCACTAAAATCGCCGATAAGCTCTTTCGACAAGTTCGCATTGGGTATAAAAAGTTACTTTCAAGCATATTACACATGGAGTGGATGGTCGCTGCTGTCTTTATCTTGCTAGTATTAGGCGGTATTAAATTGTTTGAAGATATTCCCTCAGAATTAATGCCCATTGAAGATACTGGCGCCATCAATATACTCGGCTTGGGCCCCAGTAACGCTAATTATGAATACTTAGTCAAATACACTAAACCCATTAATGACATCTATGCCTCTATTCCTGAACGAAGAACCTCCGGCATGATTAATGGGATCCCTTTATTTGGAGCAACAAACAGCATTAGCTGGATCTTGTTAAAACCACAAAATGAACGAAAACGCAGTGAAGATGAAATCCTTCAAGAGGTACAAGAAAAAGCAGCTGCCATTCCAGGAATACAAGCTTTTGCCTTTAAACTCAATACGGTACCAGGCGGCACTCAACAACCACTCAGTTTTATCTTAAAATCTGCCGACACCTATGAACAAATGAGCTTTCATGTTGATAAACTCTTAGCCGACTTAAGCAATTACCCTGGGATCACAAACCCCAGCACGACCTTTAGAATCGATAAACCTCAATTACAAGTAGCGATAGACAGAGATAAAGCGGCTGATTTAGGGATCAGCGTTAACGATATAGAAAGCACGCTGAACACTATGTTAGGTAAACCTGTTATTGGCTTTTTTGGCTTAGATGGTTACGATTATGAAGTGATCCCTCAAGTGCCACAGTCTTACCGTATGAATCCCGTGGATCTTAATCATATGTATGTTAGAGCTGCAAATGGCGATATGATCTCTCTGGAAAACGTGATCAGCTTCTCTGAAACAGTGATCCCACAAAGTTTAGATCAATTCGATCAAATGCGTTCCGCCACTGTAACAGCCAGCATTGGTAATCATTATTCCTTAAGCCAAGCAATAGATTACTTAGAGAATTATGTAGACACTCAGCTCCCCCAAAATTATAACTATGATTTTACAGGAGAAGCTCGGGATTTATTGCGTTCAGGTTCTCAACTCGCCACAGCCTTTGCCTTTGCAATTGCACTCATTTATTTATTACTTGTCGTCCATTTTAACAATTTCCTCGACCCGTTCATTGTCATGTTAAGTGTCCCCTTAGCCATTGTTGGCGCACTCTATGCGATGTATATGACAGATACCACCTTAAGCATTTACACAAAAATTGGTTTAATCATGCTCGTCGGACTCATCAGTAAAAATGGGATCCTGATCGTCGACTTTGCCAATAAGTTGCGCCAAGAAGGAATGAATAACCGACAAGCGATTATTAATGGTGCTTCTATTCGCTTAAGACCCATTTTAATGACTGCACTCTCCATGATCTGTGGCGCCCTTCCCTTAGTCATCTCTGATGGCGCAGGCTCTGTCGCACGTAATCAAATTGGTTGGGTTATTATCGGTGGCATGGCTTTGGGAACCTGCTTAAGCCTATTTGTGGTTCCCACAGCCTATTTAATCATTAACACTCTTCTGGATAAAAAAGAAACTCAACCAGCCGAAACCGCCGAAACAACTTAATCTGATTGTAAAACAAGATCACCTCTGGACTGCTGGTAAAAGCAATGACGCCACAGCATTGGCACAACGATAATGAACATCACTATGGTTGATAAAGGCAAGACTAACCAAATACCCGTGATCCCAAACCATTTAGGCAAGAAATACAATAAAGGTAGCTGAGTCAGTAAATTACCAATCGCTATCCATAATGAACGTCCGCCAAGCCCCACAGCCATGAAATACATACTCGCCAGCACAATTATGCCATCTAAGAACATCGCAAACAGATGTAAACGTATACCTAGAGTGGCTTCTTGAATTAATTGCCCATCAAGATTATTAAATAAACCAATCATGGTATGAGGAAACATGTTTAACATTGCAGTCCACGCCAAGCCTGCGATAACCGTCGCTTTAGCCGACAATATCACAACTGCTTTAATCTTTTGTGGCTGTAATGCACCATGGAAAAAACTCACCAATGGCTGCATTCCTTCTGCTAACCCTTCTGCAACTAAATAATAAAGCACCATTAAATAGCCCACAATCGCAAAAGCACCAAGATTTACCGTTGTGCCATATTGCATGAACAATCGATTATGTAAGGCAAAAACAAAACTCACATATAAATACATGACTAAACTTGAGGCTCCTAATAATAAAATCTTTTTAGCCACAGCCATATCAAAAGTTAAATAGTTACGTTGAAAAGTGATCTTTGATTGCTTAGAAAAAAAGTAAAACACCCCACCCACACACACCGAAAATTGAGCACTTAAGGTCGCTATCGCAGCACCCTTCAACCCTAAATCAAACAGTACAATTAACACATAATCTAAGACGATATTCAGCAGTGCACCGAAAATAAGCAATCCCGTCGCTAAACTTGGCGCATCATTATTACGAATAAAAATCGGCATAGCAGAGGCCAATACTGTAATGAAGCCTCCCATGATAAAAACGGTCAAATATTGTTGTGCTATCCATAACACATCTCCCTCCCCACCTTGAATGATGAGAAAAGTATTGCCCCAAAAAATTAAAATCACAGCAACAAAAAAACCTAAAAGCATCATTAAGACACTTGATGTGCCTAATATTCCTACTACCTTTTTTGGACTTACAGGAACGCCTGCTTTATCACTTTGGCCGCGAGCCATAGATAATAAACTTCCCGATCCCATGCCAATCATTAATCCCAATCCCGCTATGACATAAATAATAGGCCAAACTATACTCGCACTCGCTAATCCCTGTTGCCCGATATAATGCCCAATAAAAATGCCATCAACGACTTGATAAACCCCATTCACTAACATTGCAGCTATAGAGGGAATAGCATAACGCCAAAATGTACGCTTCACATTTATATTGCTAGACTTTAAGCTCGCTTGCATATACTACACTTCATTTTTTAAACAACAGTCATGAGAGTACTCTGCTAAAATGGATAAATAAAATCACATGCCATCCGTTTTTCGGATAGATTAAGAGATTCAATATGAACTGGACCCTTGCGCAATTAGAAGCTTTCGTTATGGCTGTCAATCATGGTTCATTTTCAGCGGCAGCACGTAAACTAGGACGTGCACAATCAAGAGTCAGTACCGCTATCGCACACTTAGAAGCTGACTTAGGCTTCACGCTATTTAACCGAAATGGGAAACTGCCCACGCTCACTAAAGATGGCCAAGATATGTTCGTACAAGCTCAAGCTATTCTTGAGCAGTGCCAACGCCTACAATCTCGAGCCATGACAATTAGCAAGGGAGAGGAAGTGGCATTACAAGTTGCCATCGATGAAGCCGTTCCCATTAATGCCTTTGAACTATTTTTTTCTCGTTTAGCCCATCATTATCCCGATCTAAAGCTCACCATTATTAATGGTTCTCAAGAAGATATCGCTCGCTGGGTGGATAATGAAAAAGTTGATCTCGGGATCCTTTTCCATGTCAGCCCCTTACCTCATTCTTTAGAATTTATGTCCATAGGACAATTTAAATACAGTTTAATTGTGTCATCCGAGCACCCTCTCGCTAATATTCACGCTCCCAGCATCAATGATCTCAATCAATATCGACAATTTGTCATACGTGATCGTGTCGGTAATCATCAAGCAAAAGCTTTATCTATGAATCACTGGTACATTGACAGTTATTATTATATGACGGCTTTAGTAATTAGAGGATTAGGTTGGGCACTCGTCCCTGAGCATATTGTCAATTCACAATGGTATTTTGATGATGTTAAAGAACTTTCTACCGAGAACATTCCCTATCCGCTACTGGTAGAAATGGGCGTCGTCAACCGTCGAGATAGGGCTTATGGTCCTATTATGGAATGGATGTTTTCAGAAATCGAAAGTATGTTTCAAGATAATGTGAATAAGACATAAATTAATAGATAACAAAAATTAAAGCGACCTTTCTTACTCTGTCGACAGAAAGCATAAAAAGTGGTTCGAACCGATGACCTATACCTTGAAAGAATAAGCAAGGTATCGCCTAATTAGTTACAAAGTCAGCAACTGAGCTAATGTTATATAACTTTATGTGATTCAACTCATTGAATTTATAGCTTAGGGGGAAGTGACGTAATTGGAGCGCCCCCTCCATTTCATAAAGAGTGGTTCGAACCGATGACCTATACCTTGAAAGAATAAACAAGGTATCGCCGGATCATTTTAAAATCAGCAACTGAGCTAATGTCGTATAGATTTAAGCGATTACAAATATAGGATTCAATATTTATCAGGAAGAGAATGAAGAATTGGAGCGACATATCGGGTTCGAACCGATGACCTATACCTTGGCAAGGTATCGCTCTACCAACTGAGCTAATGTCGC
>NZ_CANLKR010000009.1 GCF_947491715.1 uncultured Shewanella sp.
GAGTTAGATCGAAAAGAGAGAAATTCAGATCAGCTTGGGCTCTTCTAAACTCGGTCGCTTGCGGCCGAGTTTTTAATATGCTTGCGGATAACTTTTATGCGATTTCTTCAAACTCATATAGACCTCTTAATTTATTAACACTACTGTCTCAAAATTAAGTGTCCGATGGGATTAGACCAGTACATACTGACCAAATGTCTTGCTCTAATGCTTGTGTGGAAACAGTACAGCTAGTTTCAAATACCTTTGTTTTTGACATCGTTATATCCTTTTATTTTGGACCTAGCTTGATTACTTATTTAAATCTATACCAAATATGTTTGCAGCAAGTCCCTTAGAACATGTTAATCTTATGAAATTATGGAATAAATAATTTTAAAAATAAATATGACTTTAATCGTAAGATATAAACCATTAGATAAAGGAGGAAGGATAGGTTGTACTGGGTATACTCAATTCAAACCATGATCCTTTGCTTACTTGATCATTTCAGAGACTATCTTGTTCTTTTTCCTCGAACGCAACTGTGTGGATTATTTTTTATCAAGTACGTTTGACAAGATTTTGACGATAAGGTAGGCTAAAAAATGTACATGCACGATTCCTAATATGTTCAATTGAACACTAAGTCACTACCCCAAAGCTTCATGTCTCGTTTAGACCACATCAACCAGCCTCTGTCTGCTTGATGTTGTTTCTATTACGCCACCGCCCCCCAGTTCATCCGCCTACGGCTTAAGGCAAATCTTCTGATCGCCGAACTCACCAACAAACCTTGGTTCTTTAACCATTAATCAACTAACAGTAGCATATCCCGTCTACTAACAACCACATTCCCTTTTTTGGGAAGGAGAGCATTATGTTTAACTTTTTAGAAACTAGTGAAGCACCGATCCTATGGTTCTTATTTACTATCGCAGCGTTTGTATCAGTTGGTCTTCTAATAGTAAAAGTAATTGATTTGAATAAAAAAGTCACTGATTTTACCAGAAACGTTCACGCTAACTCTCAACCTACTAACCAATTCGAGATGGCAATTAATACCGTCAGGCAGATGACTGAGTTACAGCACTTGACGAAAGAAATGATAATGGGACAACAACGTTATCAGTCACCTCAACCCCAACCAACAGCATATCAACAGTATGCACATGCAAATCAAATACATGAATCTCAACCCAATTATCAGTATCAAACAAAATTTAATTACCAATATCCAAAAGATCCAACCCCTACCAACCCTAAGGTTATGACAAAACCCTAGTCATAACGAATAATCGAGCTTCGGCTCGATTCGTTCAATGAAGCCACAAACCCACATTGTACGAATAACAGCTTATATAAGGAGCAATCTATGTATTATGATCAGGATGAAATATACCTCGCAGCAAAAGGCCGCTGGTCTGAGATATTTGCTGGATTAGAACCAGAATGGCCTAATCTGGCAATGCGAAAAAAAGGATATGATCCCATCCCTAAAGCCTACTGCCCAATTCATACTGGAAAAAGTGGATTAGCATTTGGACCTATGAGTGGAACTAATGAGTCCGGTGGAATGGTTTGCAATACTTGTGGTGTAGCTAAAGGTGGCATCCAAGCATTAGTTATGTTTAGCAAAAGGGAATACCACACAGCGTTAAAAGAGGTCCATGATTTCTTAGGTTTAGAACAAAAGCCTAAAAAGACGACGACTAAAAGCAGTGTTGAAATACTATCGAGAGAAGTCAATGTTACTTTTGACAGTAAAGGTATGAATGAGGAAGAGATCAAAAAGGAACAAGCAAAGTGCAACAAGCTGAGTTATTTTTGGGAAAACAGCCTCGATTTACACAAGCTACCCTCTGTTGTGACTTATTACCAAAATAGAGGAATAGCATTACCAAAATCCGAAGATGTACGTTGTCATCCGAGTGCAGGATTCACTCGGATATTCAAAAATGAAGAAGGCGATGAATCATATGAGTATTTAGGTAAACTCCCAGTCATTTTGCATTTGATGAGGGATACAAACAATAAAGTAGTTAATATTCTTAGAACCTTTATTAATGAAGATGGTAGTCCATTAAAAGAGGAAGGGAATAAAAAAATGTTTCCTCCTATTGCTGGAGTCAGTGTTAGCGGTTCTGCAATACAGCTAACTAAGACGTTCACCGATGAACTCACTGTCGGAGAAGGAACTGAAACTTGTCAGTCATGGTTACAAATGACTGGATGGCCAACCTGGGCCCTTAGTAATACAGCACTAGTTAGGGGATGGAATCCTCCCATAGGTGTCAAGAAGGTTAATATCATCGAAGATCGAGATGTTAATTACGCAGGCACTTACGCTTCTGAAGCACTGGCTAATCGGCTAGCTGCAAGTGGGATACTAGTACGGCGGTTCATACCGCATATTGAAGTTTTAAGAGGAGAAAAATCAGTAGATTGGAATGATGTTTTATTACGAGAAGGAGCTAAAGGTTTTGAATGGGTAAAAAGAACATCATGGTAATATCAACCCTCACTTTCATAGTGAGGGTTCTTTTTTAAATCACTACCTACATTCGTATCAATAAAATGTGTAACCATTATATAGGATACTTTCCGTTGCTCATATAAACTATCGCTTTTATGACTTACTTTTATCGTTATTAAATATATTGAGAACAGCTACATATTTTAAACGTTCCATAACAGTACGGATTACACACTCAGGTCATCAACTGACCCTAATGAGACCAATTTATTTACCGCATTTATCTCAGATGAGATGTATGACTGTTTATTTATAATTAGTAAAAACCAGCAGGAAGTAGGTAGCGATATTGATATTTAGGAGAATGCTTACTAAAATACGAGACTTCCCTCACGTAAACTCCCTCCAATATTGCATAAATTACTGTGTCACTGAGTTGTTACATATGGTAACTTTTGTGTTTTTTTAGTTACTAGCCATTTGTCTCAGTTTTTTTAATATATTGCAACACATTAATTTTAGTGTAACTTGAGCATAAAAGAGGGACGAATAGTTTATGGTTATAGGTGAATTTACACTTAATACGGAAGTGATGAGGTTAGATAGAGCAGGATGCCACGTGCTACTAGAACCAAAAGTGTTTAAGTTACTCATGTATTTAGTTAACAACCGCGATAAGTACTCGAGCATACAAGAGCTACATGATCATGTATGGGAAGGACGCTTTGTTTCTGATTCGGCTATCAGAAAGACAATTAGCATGTTGCGTAAGCACCTCAGTATACCCGGTCAGGATACCAGTTACATTGAAGTAGCACACAAGCGCGGATATAAAATAATATGTGAAGTAGTGTTGGAGGGAATCCCCCCCACTAAAAACAATAGGAAAAATCACTGTATATTAGCAGCCAGTATCTCTTTCTTCGTCATGTGCGGAGTAATTTATTTTCATTTTTACAATAGTAAATTTTTCCCAGAATACTCCATTTACCAACAACAAACTGATGATATTCTCACACTAGAAACCGGTGATATTTTCGATTACGCTTATAATGAAGAACATGATCTTATCGCTGCAAGTATCGCGACAGGCAATAAAACCTATTACAACCTCTATCTTATTAAGAACAACAGCCCTACATTTATCCATATGGCAAGTATTGGCAATAAACCGAGTGGAATGGACTTTAACTCATCGGGGAACAAGCTTTTTTACTATACATACGAGAAAGGGAGCTCTCAGTTACATCAACTCAATTTAGATGAGCCATATACTTCAATCCCTCTTGTTACTAATTTCCATGAAATTATTAGCCTGTCAGACTCCAATATTGATGACGGTAAAATATATTTCACTGGAAGAGAATACCCAGAAAGCCCAGTCATCGCCTATCAACTGAATACAAACACTATAAAACTGACAACGATCACTGCCAATCTGGATACAAACATCAGAGATGTCAAAATAAAGGTGAATAAAAAAGGGACTCAAGCCGCCATTCTTAAATTAAATGTAGGCACAACAACACATCAAGTCAATATTATCGACCTTCAATCCAAAGCGGTTGTTTTTAGACAAATAACGGATTATCCTAATTATGATATGGACTGGATCAGCAATGATGAGCTACTACTAGTTGACAACAATGTCACCTATAAACTGAATATTAAATCAGGGCAGAAAGTCATACAGAAACATAGTAGTGAACGAGTTTACCCTTCTGTTGATATAGACAAGAACACACGTACATTCATATCCAACTTCACCAGTCACGAAATCCTTGTTGAAAATAAGCTCCCCTTTAGTGATTTCAGTGCCAGAAACACCATAATACAGCCGACTAACCAAAAAATAACTGGGACAAGTAACGCTAAACAGTCCCCTCTTTTCATCGAATATACACAAGCCAGAGAACATAGCCGTATCATTATCAAACAAGACAATGGAAAAACCATCCCCATCTCTGCAAGCGATGAACAAATACAGCAAGTGTTTGAATATTATAATGACAAAATAGTCTTATACCTGGCAAATAATCGCTTGATCCATCTAAATATAGAAACTGGTACAAAAATATACCTGACAGAACCTACCCAAAAAATTGGGGGAGCAACTCTCTCAACTGATGGTAAAGATGTACTGTATACAGAACACTTACAAAAAAACTGGGTCGTTAATAAATTCAATGTTGATTCAGAAGAAAGGTCTATTATATTAGAGGGATACACTAATATAAAACCATTTGAAAGGGGGTACGTATTACTCAATACCACCAACGATATCGTCATACTTAAAGATGGGATCCCTTTTCTCACCCAGATAAAAGCTGAGTCTAACTATGACATACCTGCCATTTTTATTTATGATGATTATGTATATTGGACCTACAGCCCAAATGTGGTCGATTTCATTGTACATCAAGTGAAAATTTCCACTTTAGAGCACACCCAAAAAATCTTCCCTTTTTCAGAAGGGAGCAACACTATGGCCATAGACCAAAGAAAAGGAACGATGTGGCTATCTAGACATAAAAAAGTCACAAAAATCGTAAAACAACACAATATATAACTGATTAGTTATGACAAAAATCACATGTAACTTAAATGTGAAAAGAAAAGTAACAATATTTAATCGCTTTTATCCTTGTTATTACTGGTAAAAATAGCAAGAGTGATACCAGAACCTAGTGTAGATAGAAGTTCTACTTTTTTTCATTAATACCAACGAGAAGGACATTCACATGCTAAAGAAAGCCTTATTTAGCCTTATGCTCGCTACCACATTTTGTTTCACCCCGACAGTCATGGCCGATGGCGAGGATGACGGCAGCGTCATTATTGAAAACTGTGGATACTGGGGTCACCGCTGCCACGCCAATATTGTCTAGCTAATATCGACACGACAGTGCCTCTTGTTTGATGTGCTGTCTTAATGACCAATCCACACAGGAGCTAAAATGCACAATTACGATACTTTTTGCGCTGTTATACGAAAACATAGAATAAGCTCACTGGTTCACTACAATGAATTTGTACGGAGTGGACACGTCGACGCAAACAATCTTCCAAAACAACCTCAAGTCCAATATCGAAACAAAGGATATATTACGTTTAACCACGCCGCTGGCTTCGAAGGTAAAGAAAATGGAATGCTCACCATTAAAGAAGCGATGAGCTATGTCGAAAAACTGGGTATTAATAGCCCTGAAGAATGGAGGGAAGCTGTCTTAACGGGTAAGATTAAAGGGCCACTTCATCCATCACGGATTAAAGGCTTTTCCAATTACTCGCTGTTTTTTAAAAAGAAAGAACAGAATTTTGTTACTGATTTAGCGACTGCCGCTCTTATTGTACAAGATAAACTACCTGAATTAGACAACTCCCGAGACTGGGTAAAAGCATGCGAACTAAAACAACGACCAGAGAATATACCATCAAATCCCCAAGCGTATTATCGTGACCAATGGATGCTTCTGAAATCACAGTATAATTATAATGAGGAAGTTAGTTTTTGGGATTATTTTCTCACAGGGCCTAACCTTTAGGCGCCTGTATTATTTCTGCAATCGCAACCGCAGAGTTTCTTAATGGCACATTCCCTTTAAATATACGCCCGGTTTCTTTAGCTGTAAAAACAATTGCAGTGGCAAAAGAGGTTTGTCGTTCGCCGGTAAAACTCACTTTAACTAAGCTGTGCCCTACACTATTTCTATGCAGTACCCTCGCTTTCATTACTTGATTTTGTATTCCTTTGATGTCTCCACCCATATAGTCACTAAATACCTTCGGTGATAAACATAAAAGATGACCATCACCGTCTATATGAAATACCGAATTAGGCCTATTAAACACCCATTTTTTTTCCAGTAACCCCTCTGATAGCCAAACAAAAAAAGAATTATAGGTACATTTAGAGTCCCTTTTCTTAGAAAGATTAACCCGGTCAATGGTTTTTTGTATTAGATCATTACCCCCCATTTTTCTGCTGGGTTTATTCTTAGATAATATTTTTTGTTTGAGTGACTCACTGCTCACTATACCCTCGCTGGCTTTAATGTGTGGATCCAGCCCGTCCTTCGATCTTCTTTCCGGTATCGTAGGATTAACACTCTTTCCAGGAGTACTCGTCCTGTCGATATCTTGAGCTACCCAGCCTCTTCCCTCTGTATTCCCCCCATTTTTCACCCCACGCTTTTCAGTATCATCACTGGGCAACGTTAACTCCCCATTAAACACTGGTAGTTTTTGACGTGGGTCTAACTGTGTTCGAGAAAATTTAAGCATGGTGAGAGTATGCTCCCAATTCTTCCCCCTACTTAGATCTAATATAGTCAGTTGATGTATCGCCTCCCCCTGAGCATTCGGATAAATAACATCCTCAGCCATTAATAGAGAAAACAATGTAGGCAATTGCGTTGGAATATCCACTCCATCAAATTTTAAATGCTCTCTTATACAGGTGATCAGTGTCCCTGATACAGCATAGATCCACGCATCATCAACCCATAGCATGGCACCTGGTTTATTGTAAGTTAGCTTATCATTATCAATAAGCTCTCTAAATTTAGTGATAAAAGTGGACCCAAGTCGGTTTCGCGAATGAGGAACTGAGACTATATGCTCATGTTCAGGCTTAGCTGTGTCTAACCGAGCACTTTCCCTATCGGCCTGCAGTAACACTTTACCCACTTCCCCGGCAAGTTCCATACGACCAGCCACTGCTTGAAATAATAGATGTCGCATTTTTTGATAACTATTTAGCCATTCTTTTCCACAGGTTGGGAGCACTCTATTGTAGTAAGCAATGTTATATGACATGTGCAAATTGTGATGTTTTTCTGTTGAGAACCTAGCCGCGAACATTGTCCCACGCGTTAGAAATGGAGAGGTCAAAGGATCAAAGCTGACAATATTCTGATCGCCGTCAATATATACCCAATCGAAATCACACGATAACTTACCAATATCATGAAGCAACGCCCCCATGGCCACACAGTAAGTGAAGACCTCAGCGAGTTCATTGGATCGCTCTTCACCATACTGTAAACAAACCACTCCCTCCCTCAGTTTCATCGCATTTTCCATGACATCAAGAGTGTGTAACACCAGCCCCCCCACCCCCGAATGATGATGATACTCACTAGCTGGTATTTCCTGCACAAGGACACTAAATATAGAAATAGGGGCTAAATAGAGCTGAATAAATCTAGACTCATCCAAAGAGCAGAGATGATACAGACGCTCAATTTGAGGCTGATGTTTTAGTAGGATCTGACTAGATGGCTGTGCTTCACGGAACATAAGTACCTACGTAATACACTGATATTAAGACATAATAAAAGCTGTTACTTTCATATATATCTCAAAGTATCACACCTCCACACTCTGTTTTTTTTAAATGGATTAAAACAAACCCCATTAATCACAAGCGATTTAATCCTCAGTGTAATACTCCTCTTACATAAAAAGGAGCCCACATGAACTCATCAACTTACCAAAATAGAACATCAAGCGCTGGAATTAACGTGCCATTGACACTCAAATCTGTACAGCTCTATCAATACTTAATTGCGAAGCCTGGTGAGCAACTAATTGCAGCTAACGCGAGACTTTCTTTACTTTTAAATATGACTGCCACCGATCCATTATATGAACAGATAGAGCATTGGTATAATGAATTAATGCTCGATGTCAACGACCAAGCCCTGACTATAAGCGACTGTATATATGAAGTTATCCCCACCGACCCTTCTATTATTTCCCAAGTTATCCCCCCCAAGCAGCGATACGATTTTTTCTACACTGCTCAGCCAATAAAAAAGCTTGCTGAGATAATACAACTCATCGATGAAGTCCTGTTTAAGGTCGAGGCATGCTATCTAACGAATCAGATAGAAAGAGAGGTTTTTGTTGGTATTATCAATGAAGTTAAGGCAATGCTTAGTAATATAAGAATTAAAATGTTCTCTATGACCAGTATTGGTAAGCGCACCGAGGGCGAAGGGGCATTTGAGGCTAAATTATTTTTACGGCGGATAAGAGAACAAAACCAGATACAATCAGATGATGATCAAACCAACAACGAACCCGAACCAACAGTACCTGAACCCCCTAAAGAGCAACCCGAAGTAACCCCGCCTAAAAAAAACAAAAAAACAGTAAAAGCTGGTACAGAAGAATAGGTAAGCATCGCCATAATTTGCTTTTTAATCAGGTCGTTGTTATATGTTTAAGTATAACTTTTTTAACTTAGGCTATTTTTACTTTATAAATTAACTAGTTAATAACGGATGAGATAAGGAATGAATCATTTCGAGAAGGCACTATTAGTGAAGTCGGTCATTGACAACCTAGAAACTAAGCTCAACAATCTTAATTTAGCAATGATATGTAATGATCACCTAGAAAACAATCACCCTGAATTGAATTACCGATTTAGTCGATCAGCAATCCATTTCTACAAATCTATGCTTCCTATTATCCCTATTTACGAGCAGAACGATAAAGCTGGCCAACTCACAAGAGAACATATCTTAGCACTCATCTATGAAATACGAACACAATCCCTCGAAAATGTAATCAATAACACTATCAGTATATTAGATACTCAAAAACAGACTAAACCAAGCCCTATACTTTCCGAGCGATATGAGCAACTTTTATACGAGTTAGGATCTTATATTCAACAAGACTTTATTACCCTTTCCCACATAAAATTTCCACTCCCTGTCTTTCCAGATACCCAATCGAGTAGCACACTACTTGTATTCACGGCCTTATTACAACTCGCCCTCCCACTCTCGCTTGGAAATGAAGAACAAAACAGGATTGCGATATTTTATGGGATCAGGCTCGCTACCTCCCACCATAAAGAAATACACATACTCATTTACGAGATCCTACAACAGAAAGCAGGCAGTACATACTCACCGATAATAGTGGACGCCCTAAGAACATTGATGTTCGATCCAAAGATCCCCCCGCTCATCCAGCTAAAAACCCAAGAAATCATTAAGACTAAGATTAAATTAGAAAAAGCACTTAGCCAGAAGTTTTTTTAAAATAATAAGATAAGGAGTATGTCATGCCTGCGACCCCCAAACTATTTAACAAAAAAAGCTTTGAGATATGCGCAGCTATTGATGTTTTTTGGGAGCTCATACATGACAGCGAAACCCAAGATGGGATAGATAATTGCTACCACACTAGTTATAAAAAGATCCTGCACCAGCTAGCCATTACCGACGTCGCCCTTTTTGAGTTCAACCCCATCTTATGTGCTGAACTTATCGAATATATGGCACTAACTAAAGGATCCATTCTCAACCAGGACATATACTTTCCCCAAGCAGTCAAACAGGCCTTAATGCTCAAGCGCATTGCATCATTCGAAGCAACATTAGCCCCGATGCCCCAGGAGTTAAAAATGGTAATCCACGAATACGATTACCAAACCCTGGCGAAAGCCATCGCTTTTGTTGATAGCGACTCCGAACTATGCCAACCTATAGTCAGTGTGTCATCAAGGGCAACCGAAATCGTTAAAGATAAAATCTCTTATTTAGAAATAGAAAATAATATTGAACGAAAATTAGTCGCTCTTAAATCATCAAAACACACACTCCAAGCACTAATGCGCAGGACATATACTAAGGCTCAGTATAAACAACTCCATCGAGCTGATAATAGGAAAGGAAGACCTAACATCACATACAGTGATGCTGAGGCTGAATTGATCATAACAACAATCAATATGATCTTCGATAATTTCATGACCATTGATACTCGAGAAAAAATAATATTTATATGCCGAAAATCAAGTATCTCTGTTGAGGTCCTAAAACAATTTATCCTTAAAAATTATCATTCCAATTTACTCTCCAAACAAGAGAAAAGGGTTATCGATGAGATACACCACGCAGTAGAGCTAAACCGATGAGGATTAGGACATATGAGTAAATTCACATTCGACGACAAGTTGACCCATCCAGGTCCTACTCAAAAAGAGGTGAGTAAGACACTTGGACAACTAAAAACCTCATCAACTTGTATATTACACACCTACCAAGCCCTTGCGTTATGGCGAGGAAAAAGGCCATCCGAGCATAAAAGAGGATTCTATGGCGTACCTTATGCATCATTAAAATTATTAGAAATAGAGAATAAAATTATCAATGATGATCCTTATGCAGATGCGCTATATTTAATGATAGAAAACAGAATTACATCAGCCCAAGAGCATAATAACCAACAAAACGAACAGCTCCATTTTCAAGTGGTCAATAAACTCAACGACTCATTCAGTTTTTCTAAAAGTATATCAATTAACCCCATCAGTATTGAGTTGAATTTTAAGTGCCCATTAGCGTATAAGCTGGTTCATTTAATTACCATTATCGATCAATATGTTAGAACCCTAATTACGTTGAAACATATTGGAGAGATGAGCAGTAAAGAGTGTTCAGCTAAAGCCGAAAAGGCCGCTAATTCATATCGTTCAATAATTGCATTGGTACAACGGTTTGATTATACAAAAACGATCACTCGCTGGGATGTAGTAAAAAAAACCAGCCTAGCTGATGAACTCAAGAACCAGTTCGAATGGATCAATCTCACTGATGATATGCTAAAAAGAATAAATAGAGCCACAACAGCCCCGGAGCCTACTGTCGATACAATTAAAATCCCCCCAGCTATTCCATCCGAAATATTGCCTCCCGTCCCCCAAAAACAACCCTAAATGTCGCGGTGACAGCCAAATATTGTCGCGGTGACATCTGAGCCGTGTCACGGCAACACTTAAAAGGTGTTACGGTGACGCGTCACGGCAACACTTTCCTTTAATTAACCTTTAAAGATAATAAAGGGACACTGGTTTTTCTTTTTTACGCTTTTGGGACTAAAGCCTTTTTACGCTTTTGAGTGAATACTTTTTTATGCATTTAAGACATAATCCCTTTTGCGCTTTTGGATAATAGAAATTTTTTCAGTTATAACTGGATCACTATTATCTATTGCTGTTTAAATTAGACATTCACATCATCAGTGGTATAAGCTTACCTTTGCCGAGAGGCTGTATAAAAACTGTTCGGTCATCCAGTCAATAGACAACCGATATTTGTTCGCCATCGCGAGCCTACTTGTCGCTTAAGGGTTGTAAGAGCGTTGATTACCCACTTCTCCTATCCTATTTAATTCTCTATAAATAGGCCCACAATAGTAAGTGGGCCATTTTTTGGGTCAACACCCCCCCCTATAAATTCCTTTGAAATAGAATACCTCAGATAAACTGTTCCTAATCAATTGGCGATAGTAAAGAGAGCGCAGCTGTGAAACCCAATCCCAATTACTTAACAGGACTGTGCTGCATTGTTTGCTGCTTATCTTCATTAAGTAAGGCTAATGAAATTAACAACGACACAAGCCTAGTCGTCGAACCTCGAGAATTAAAAAAACTAGCCAGATACACCAACACGTTCGTTGATCACAACGTCAGCCAAGCAATGCCATTAAAAACGGTGGTATCAATCACTCTCCCCAATCCGATATACCGCGTAAGCCAAGCCATAAATTACGCCCTGAGTGGTTCTGGTTACGAATTACTCACCCCAGCCAACACCCACGAAAATACACGTACCATGTACGACTTACCCTTACCAAAAATACACAGAACGTTTCATCAACAAACGCTGGAAAGCGTTCTCAAAATTTGAGCTAGTGATGCATTTATCTTATTAAAAGATCCCATCAAAAGGCAGGTCACATTTATCCCAGCATTCAGATATGAGACAAGGAATGAAGAGCTAGACCCAATTTCAATCTCCCAACTCTCTAATAATACCCAAGATTAGAAGGGACATATGAGCACAGAATCTGATTCAGAATCAACAATATTTAGCGAAGCGATTAACGCCAATCCTGAAATAGAGACCACATTATCCCAAGTAAATCAGACTGACGAGCACACCCCGATACCCTCCCCAGCCACCGGGGAATCTTTAAACATCACTAAGCAATCGGCGAAAGATAAGCGATTATTGCTTGTTTATGTTGGAATAATCGTGATCGGTATATTTAGCATTTTTATGATCTGGCAGTTTTATTTTACTTATAACCGGGTAAGTACAGTCGTAGAGGAACAAAACCGTCAAGCTGTAGAACTTAGTACCTCAAGTGTGGCCATACATAACAAAATTAATACCGCAATTAGCGGTGTGAACGATCTCAAAACCCTTTTAGATAGCCAATCGAATAAACTGATTGAAATAAAAGAATTTATGACTAAAAGTAGAACACAAGAAGCCGCCTTAAAAAGTGAGACTGCGAGACATGAAGTCCAATTAACCCTCTTGAATAAATATGTCACAACCCAACAAGAGACATTAAGTAAGATACAAACTCAAATTCCGAGCCTGCGTTCCAGTCTTAATCATATATCGACGAGTCTTAGTGACAAGAGAGCGGTACCACTCCCCCTTGTGGCCCCACCCCACGCTTCTAGAGAAAAAATAATCCACTCACTAGAAGACAATCAATTAGCCTCGATTGATTTATATGGTGATTTAAGAATTGCTGTCTTTTTAGATAGCAAATTCAGGTTCAAGAAACGAGTGATAGGCGAACACGTTAACGATTGGAGATTGAGCGTCATCGATAGAGAAGAAGGCTATGTGAAGCTGACAAAGAAAGATCAAACAGTCAAATTAATGATGCTTGTGACCAAATAAATGCCCAAACTAACCACAGTCATCCTAATCTCGATTATTACGTGTCTTTTTACTGGGTGCAGCTCCGTGGTATCGCCACCCACTAATAACATAACCTGGTGCTCATTAGAGGCACTGAGAGAGAAAATTAGTGTCAATGCCAACCTATCTGGAGGAACTGTTGAGCGAAATTACATCATCATCTTTTTAAAGCGAGGGAAAACATGCAGAGTCAGAATAAGATAACAACCGCGATACTTATTGTGATTAGCTACCTTGGACTCACATCGGTGTCGGTGGCAGATGACACTAAAGCGCTGACAGTTAAGGCCAATCATGACCGTGATAAGATCACTCAAGATCAGGGGGAAATAATTAACATCATTACTGAAGATGTTATAAAACTAACTGTGGAAGATAAGACACTGGCAAGAGAATATCAATTAACCGACGATGAAATGAAAAGGTATAAATATTTAGTCGAGCATACCCCACGCAAACACTGGTCCCCTAATATCGATCCCGTTACCTTGCTTGGGATAGAGGCTAAAAATGTAAATCAGCAAAAACACTTCGCTAAGAAATGGATATCCCTGCAGACCGCCAGACAGAAAAAAGAAATCAGCTTTGAGTATGTGAAGAATCAACTACTAATAGAGCAGTACCCCAACTCCTTTCTCAAAAAGAGCTATCGCCAAATAATCAATAGCAAATCCTACGCAGAAATTACCCCCAAGCCCATTAAGAGTCAATATCAGAAAAATAGGACAGTGCTTTTTACTGACATTAATAACTGCAATAGGCGATGCCAGTCATATACCGAAAATGTCATACAAGCATCAGGTCTCTCCACACAACTGGATATATACGTGTTAAATGCCGCTTCAGAAACGAATATCGAAAATTATATCCAAATTCTTAATATATCAAAAGATAGGATAAGGGATGGCTCGATAACACTCCACCGGGACAAGGGTGAATTCAACCAGTTAACGCTACCAAATAAACAATTACCTATTGCCATAAGTAATATGGGCGAACAGCAAAAAGTGATTAAGTATGCCTTTTAATACCTGTCCCATCCTAATGCTTCCCTTACTGGTGAGTCTATACGCCCATGCTCAACCAGATATTCCATCCTTATATCTCGAGGTTGCACGTGAAGTTGGGGTAGAACCCCATATTTTATACGCAATTGCCCTACAAGAATCACAGGTTTACACTAATAAAAAACGAACCATCCCATGGCCATGGGCAGTTAATTACGATGGGAAAAGTTTCTACTTTCACTCAAGAACTGACATGTATTACTTTCTGGATAAATTAACGAACCATAAGATAACCCACTTCGATTTTGGCTCTGTGCAGACCTCTTGGAGATGGCATAGCTGGCGCTACAACTCACTCTGGCAAGCAACTCACCCCCGGAAAAATATCAAAGCCGGTGCGACATATTTAAAGGAATTAATGAAAACCCATACTGGGGATGTGTGGAAGGCTGTAGGCCAATACCACTCACCATCCTCTCCTAAAAGAGCCCATCACTATAGTCAATCCGTACGACAAATATGTTGTAAAAAGGTAAACTCAATATGCTGCAACCAGTAGAAATAAAACATTTACTCGTCTTCACTGACACCCTTGTCGATAGCCCGTTATCAGAGGAGAATGGATCCCCCCCGATCACACCATTGCCCTTTAATATCACCCACCAATTAATGAGACTGGTCAGCACACTCAAGCATCGACCATTATCACTCCAACCCCTTCTCAATATCGAAATGGAACCTTATGCAGAACAACTTGAAAAAATCCAAACCCATGGCCAACTACTGACGCCACAAACAGAAACCCCATTAAACGAGCTGCTTGATTTATTAGATAAATCCTCCTCAACATCCGATAATCCCCCCGGTAATAATGACGTTAAAGAGTATAAATATTACTTTCCTCATAACCATTCGATGATGAGTTATCAGTCCCAATATCATAAGGTGCCTGTTGAAATATGTGCTGATTACTTGCTGCAAAAAGAGACCCCCAATCGTATGTTATTGGCCATCGGTAGCCTTGTTACGCCAGCAGTCCATCAACTAAATGAAGCTGTTTGGATGTATTTAAACCCAAACGAACCCAATGCACCAAAAGTACTGGCCTATTGCCACTTTGGAGTACTCAATGAGTGAATTTAACAGTAAGGACAATCCGAAGCAGGCTCAAGCAATCAAACGGATCATTGCCGTGGTTCTCTCCATTTTATATCAATTTGATAGTCTCAATAATCAATCACGTTATTTTTACTTGAATACTCATCCCCAAAAGATCCCTTATGACTTTGTTTGCCTTAGCGCTGCAAATGATTGCTTTTTAGTGAAGGAGTGAATAAGTGGTTAATCTTATTAAACTCACCCCCTATAGCATCTTGGTTTTCTATTTTTTTAATCACCCAGGCCATGCTCAGTTAGTTGAAATATATGACAGCGGAAGACACCTGCCTATTCCAAATCCCTATAAATCAATCCAGAAAAACAGCCCGACAGCCGAACAGGTAGAAACACTCATCCCATTGCCTAATAAGGATAAAAATATGGCTATGTATAGAAACATGTTTGAAGGTCTGTTCCCTATCACCACAACAATGGAACAACGAGTGTTAGACCAAGCCATAAAACACAATAAACCACGAGTGAAACCCATATTCATCGTTGCTGATACCGTTTTTTGTAGAGAATGGCTGGATAGAAATCAAGATAATCTTATGAAGATAGGTGCGATTGGGTTTGTTACTCAAGTAGAAAACTTGGACAAGTACCTAGAGATTAGAAATGCATACTCTCGATTAAAACTTCTACCTGTATCGGCAGATTTTGTCTTATCAGAGTTCCATATAGATACTTACCCAATCCTCATCACCGCTGAAGGAATATCTCAATAAACCAGTAAGCAATCGCTCTGAAACCACAATAGAACTGACACTGCTAACCTAATGTTGAGATAAAAGTAATACTGCTTTTTATTATGCAACAATGATAACTTAAAAATAACAAACTGTATAATTTTATTTGTAAAAAAACGTCAGTGATTTTTTTGTAGAAGGATCATATATTATGTTTTTGATTGATGAAACCAGCAATATTTACAGACCAGCAGTGGAGTGGGTTTCCTTCCTCGCCTACCTTAGCGCAGCATTCCATATCTATTATTATCCCTTCTTGCCATTACACACTGGATTGTTCTTCGTCGCCTTTTTAACCATCTTGGGACTATCTCGCGGTATACAAGCTATTCAGATTATTAAAATGAGAAGGCGATTACGTTTCCTAGCGCACTACGCTGTCGCAAACGACAACGTCCCCTTCAGTTATTCTCATCGATTACTCGGTAAAGGGTTTGAATGGAAACCCCTCCACGCACAGCGAATAGACACATTGATGACACCAGAAGGGCGAGGTTACTGTGAGGAACCAGTTATGACCCTACTTGTCAGAAAAATGGAACGAACACTCCAAAAAAGCCCTGTTAATGCGGTTAAAAAAATAACTAAAATCACTGGATTCGATCATTGGATGAACCCATTTAGACCACTACCCTCGATCCAAGGACACTGCTTCATCCACGGAGTCGGTACGCACGAAAGCGACATAGGGATGACATTAGCAGAGACCAACGGTCACACTTTAGTCACTGGCTCAACCAGAGGAGGAAAAACCGTTTTTGCCCGGTACTTGATAAACCAAGATGTGGCCCGTAACGACGGCCCTGTCATAATATGGGATCCAAAAGGCGACGCGGAACTCATGCTTTGCGCCGCCAGTAACGCTAAAAAACACAACCGCACTTTCTACATGCTCCATCTTGGCCACCCGGATATATCCGCCCGGTACAATAGTGTGGGTATATTTCAACGAGTGTCAGAAATTGCAACCCGTGTTGCATCAGGTGTCGCAGGGGAAGGTAATTCAGCTGCATTTAAAGAGTTTACTTGGCGATTTGTCAATATCGCAGCCCAAGCCATGGTGAACATGCAAGAAAGGCCCACCTTCGAACACATCACTGAAGCCATTAATAACATGGATCCGTTATTCGTTCGTTATTGCGAGCATTTTTTAAGTCAGAAAAGTGAATATTTTGGATGGCAAGAGGAGGTATACCGCATTGAAACCACCTATAAAAATATTGAACGAAAATTAGAGGGCCGCTCCCCTCACTCCGCCGCACTGTATATCTTTGTGGAAAGAAAGCGTATTAATGATCAAGTACTGGGTGGATTAATGTCAGCCATTCGCTACTCACGAAGCCATTTCGATAAACTGACCGCAAGTGCATTGCCTTTACTGGAAAAGCTCACCTCAGGTCGTTTGATGGAAATTCTCGCACCGAGTTACAACGACTTATCCGATCACCGCCCGATAGTGTCTTGGGATAAAGTTATCCGTAAAAATGCCGTTTTCTACATCGGCCTCGACGCACTCTCTAATAATGAGGTAGCAAAAGCATTTGGCAAAGCGTGTTTCGCCGATTTCGTGTCATCAATTGGGTATTGGTATAAACATGGGATCGAATCTGGATTATCAGACGCGGCACCATTAAAAATGCCGAATATATATGGCCATGCCGACGAGCTTTCCGATCTTATAGGTGATCAATTCCAACCTCTTCTTAGTAAAGCAGGGGGGGCTGGACTACGAATGTGTTGTTACACTCAAACCGATGCGGACGTGGCTGTCGGTTTGGGCAGTAAAGAAAAAGCAGCTGTGGTGTTCGGTAATTTTAATAATATCATCACATTCAGAGTGAAACGTCCAGAAACCGCAGAGTTACTCACATCACAACTGGCCCTTACTCAAATCAATCGATTTACGACCAACGTAAGTAGCGCCCAACCAGTTCGTTCTGACAGCGTTCACGATTTCAGAACCTCTGGCGGCGATCAATCAAAACTCATTGACACGCCACCCATCACCCCCCAAATGATAATGAATTTACCAAAAGGACACGCCTTTGCACTCGTCGATGGGGGTAAACTTTTCAAAATCCGAGTGCCATATATCATCGAAACAGATACCGATATTGACGCGGTACCCCACGCATTGAAAGACCTTGCGGAACAAATGAGACAACAATACAAGACATCAGAATCATGGTGGTTCAAAGCGGAGTAATGGACATTGAGTAACCGCGACAACCGACAACCCAACCCTGAAAAAGTGGAAAATAAACTCAACCCATTAGTTATACTGAGTAAAATAGTAGCAGCATCAATAATAGGTATTATCGCCGCTGTTTTTATTGAATGTATGTTCTTGTTTACTGGACTAGTCGATGAGCACCACGCACTGAATCAATTCAATGCCGTGCTTCATTGGTTTGATGAGAAATTAATCAATCAAGAGAGCCATGTATACATAAACTGGATTGACCAGAACATTTCATTGGATAAAATAGCGTCAAAAATAGGGGCGGGCTCTTTCCCTCTTATTCAATCTTGGATGGATAAGTCAAAAACCTATATTATATCAAGTTGTTTTGTGATCCTGACTGCACTAATCAAGCTTTTTGTCGTCATTTTTTATCTCCCAATTTTATTATTGCTTACTGCGGTATCCATTACTGATGGGCTCGTTCTCAGAGACATACGCAAAGCCGACAAAGGCCTCGATTCTGGGCGTAAATATGCACTAACAAAAGTGATGATCTGGCCTTCCTTTATGATTAGTTGGATTTTTTTTCTAATTATCCCAATCGCCATTCCCCCTATATTGCTCTTATTTATACCGAGTGTATTTTTCCTCTTTCTAGTTCGAACATGGGCACATAGATTGATTAAGCACTGGTAAAAGCAATGAATGCAGATTATCGAATCATACTATCAATGATCGGTTTTTGATTTTCCCACCTCAACAGTAAGATATCAAGAACCCGATCTTCCAGTAGATCTGCAATTTCATCCTTCTCAAATGAGCGCTTCACTTCAGCATAAGAAAAAGTATCAATATCATCACCGCTAAATAATATTGTAGAACCATCGGATCGAATTCGGAAATCCTCGGTACCCTCACCATACTCAAGCCCCGGCCCCCATGTCTTTGTAAAGGGGATACAAAGCGCCTGCAAATCATCCTCAATATTGAGCTGAGCACAATCAACATCTTCAAAAGTAAGTACACATACAAGCACCCCCTCTTTTTCTGTCCACTCGCACAGTGGAGACCTCCCGTATCGATGGAATATAGACTTATGAGCCGCGTAGTCTTCCTTTAGTAAGACTAAATTTACAGTGGTATTATCACTCATCATTGTTACCTCATGAAATCAGTAATATGAAAACAATAACAAACTTTAGGTTTCTCGCTTTTTTGTGATTAGCAGTGATCTTTTAAGTAATTTAGTTCAAATATACTTCGCGCAATGTGTAATAAACTATCCGCCTCCGCTTTAAATCCCTCTTTCGCTAAAAGATCAAGCGCAGAAGAAAACCTCGATCTCGATGATAATAAAAATAAATCATTACATACACCATCCTCATAGTCCTCAAATAACGTTGTAGATAGCTCATGCTCAATCAGTGCGCTGGGCTCCTTTTTATAGCTTGTAAGCAAAGCGTCATATGATAACTTTTCTTTTAACAAACCATCATTTAACTTACTCATATTCATCTCCTTTTGACCTAAATAAGCGCGAGCACCAATTGATCTTTTTCACCCACCGTCGCCCAAACCACCACATATTCAACCCCATCAAATATGCATGTATGATTTAAAGAGGCACGCGTTAGTTCACGCATAAAAGACTGAGCTAACTCAAGTGTGCCCAGCCTTTCAATATTAATGCTCGCTTTCATCACTCACCCCACGTTCAGTCACTCCACTCAAAAACAATGAAATTAGATCAATCGATTAAATATTCCTTTTTGAAAATGATATCCATAACACACACTCCATTACCTATAATCCATAATGACTTCGTTACCATCGAGCAGAAAAGCATTATCCATCCCGACACAAGCCCCCATCGACCTCACCCGGCCATCAAAATTAATAATGTCAAAATCACTATCTGCAAATAATACATCGACGGCATAATATCCCCTCATGAAGTAACGATGCTCCGCCAGAAAGTCATAAGTCACCTCAAACGCATCCCCTGCACCACAATTAGTCTCCCTTATCAATAAATAAGGATTAAATACCTTGTCATCACATTCGCTTATAAAATCTAAACTGACATAAGGTAAAAATCCCTTTAAATTATCAGTCTCTAAATCGAACAGAAAAGAGGACTCATTAGCCATATAAAAGTAAAACAACACCCCACCATCTTTTGTTAACACACACTGCTCTCTAACAATGTCAGTGTACTTATCTGATAGAATAGGAATAGGTAGTTCAAACTCTAGTAAATCAATATCAGCGGTTATCATTAATTGATATTTTTCAATGAGTAACAGTAAATTTCGCTGGCAAACACCCACGGTCTCAAACTCATACGTAGTCATCAACTCATCAACACACTTATTGAGGTAAGGGTCTTTATTACAATTGTCATGTAAGTAGACAATTATGCCTGACATCATCATATTCAAAGAGCAAATATCTATTAACCTCATCTATGAGTAAGTTATTTGTAAAACTATTATCTCATAAGCCCATTTTCTCGCTTTTTTACTAACCCCATATACTGATAGATAACGACCGAGGAAGAACAAAGCCCATCCAGACAAATAACACCTTAATTCCATGAAGATTAAACGTAGACTGACAAAACGGAGGTTCATTTCCCTTTTAAAAGTTGATTGAAAATAATACAATGTACAATGAAGTTATAGAAGTCCTTCAATATATTAATAATTATAATAAAAATAAGGCAATAATATGGATCAGACATTTAATCAATATGCTGTGGAGTATAGAAAGAAGAATGAAGTCTTTGGTAAAAGAATAAGAGACACAACCCCCCACAAAATTGATATAAGCTCACCATTCCAACTAGTTGTTTATTACGATACAAAAAAAATAAAAATAGATACGATACCCTTAGGGATCCAATTCTCCGCTGATAGTGTTATTTGCTGGCCATTTACTCGTTCTAAGGCTATGAATTTAAAGTCATACTCCCCAAAACATAAAGCAATGTATACGAAGATTGTTGAAAAATGCAGTGAGATTAAAGAGTTTAGTAACGAGTATTTGTACATCCCATCAGAAGCAATAAGAAACCCCACCTCCGAAATTCTTACGTCCAGCTACAAAATAGATGAAATGCTCTCTTATCTAGCACACACGATTAACGCGACAGCATATATGGCATTCGAGTATACTGACACAGTACTGTATCTCGCAATCACCTCTTCGTTAGATGATTTAATCCAACAACACAAGGCTGACAATATCGCCTTCATACATTAATTTATTAATATTGCTCACTATGGCGAGTGAGCAATTAACGCAACGCTTTTATTGACATTAACCCCCTCCCTATATAGTCTGTTTTTTAACCGCCTGTTTTTTTACCCCATAATAATTCCCTAAGACCCCATCAACCAGCCTCTGTCTGCTTGATGCCGTTTCTATTACGCCACCGCTCCCCCAGTTCACCGCCTACGGCTTAAGGCAAATCTTCTGATCGCCGAATTCAACTAATCCAACCCAAGGAAAACACTATGAGGATCTCAAAAGTCCACAGGGATAACTATGCCCTTTTAAAATCACTCAACATCATATCGAACAAAGTACTCCCGTTGCTTATCACATCCAACATGAAAGATTCCATGTCACTAGTTGCACAAGAAATACAGTTTTTAGATGGCTATATGATCGAAGGTACTAAAGGACTATCTCTTGTTAATTATCATAGAAACAACACCTTTCATACAACCTGCAGTCCAGAGATGAAAATGCTCGTTAACTGTGACAAACAATGGGTGCTGGCAAAAGCATTTCAACAAGACAACCCCCCAATATATCTCTCAATCCCCCGTTCT
Organism: uncultured Shewanella sp.; assembly: GCF_947491715.1. Taxonomy (GTDB): domain Bacteria; phylum Pseudomonadota; class Gammaproteobacteria; order Enterobacterales; family Shewanellaceae; genus Shewanella. Next base: position 22,142 of record NZ_CANLKR010000009.1, read on the forward strand.
GATCACCCCATCACGAATGGTATGGAGAAAGAATTAAACCATGTCTTAAATCAGTGGCTAAAAGAGCTCATTGCCGAAGGTCATGGCCATCATTGGAAATAAGCGAGTAAGGAAAATAATCATGGAAGACATCAAACACACATTAGAACAACTCAGCCATCACTCTAACGATAGTAAGAACGACAAATATTTGTTTAAACAACTAGATAGTGTAGCTCAACGTAATTATCAATTAATGAAGGAACTAAATCTAATCAAAAAACATATCCCTATACCGTTCATTGTTGTTAGTCAAAATACGACTGACACTAGCGTATACGGGTTCTATGTCAACCCCACCGAAAACCCCACAGTAGAGTACTCACTCTCAGAGCACTACAACCCCAAAGCTAAAGATAACCCTCACGATTGGGGGGAATGTAATGTAAGCACAAAGATGCTCATCATTCCAAAGAGTAACTGGGTATTGGGAACAGAGATAGACTCCCCTCCCACCAACTTCTCTTTAGTAAGCCATCTCGACAACCCTAACGAATCAATCATAAATTACCTAGTGATAGCCGAGTGCGTAAACCAATTCCTTCTAAATATCTTTGAAGAAGGCCACGGTAAGCATTGGGCCCATATTTAAAAGAGTTAACCATGGCCACCATCCAATGGACAAACGAACGCGGTAAAATGTCACTCAAACATATAGAGAATGGAAATAAAACACTATGTGGCATATCAATACCTTACAGAAGGAAAGAATGGAGTTTTTACGGTGAAACTGAGTGTGGAAAATGCAAGCAGATCAAAAGGAAAACCACCAACCCCGATGAATAACTAAGGAATTTTTATGAAAAATATCAACTATCACCACCAACTATCAGACAAAGTACTTCCCTTTCTAACCCACTACCAAACTGATTTCACTGTGACAGATAAAAAAATGCTAGCAGGACATACCGGCGCATTTATTTTAGCTATGCGAAAATCAGGTACTAATTTTGTTATCAAACAAAAAGAGCACTTGCTTGATTTCGGGCTCCCTCTATTTGACGAACATAACACTAAACCTTCCATTCAAACCCTTAACGACACAATTCTAACCCTACTCAAAAGTAACGATAAATTTTTCATTGGCGAAAATGGCCATGTGAAAAAAGCATCACTCAAACAAGCTATGAATTTTTTTGAGTCCTGGAAACCTTACATTGATCAAATTTATTCAGACTACCAACCCAATCCCACGAAATAACGTAACAATCATCCAAAAAAGCGTAAGGGGGACACCCCTTAGCTTTTTTCACTAAGACCCCATCAACCAGCCTCTGTCTGCTTGATGCCGTTTCTATTACGCCTCCAATCCCCCAGTTCACTGCCTACGGCTTAAGGCAAATTTTCTGATCGCCGAACTCACCCCCTTCAACAACAGAGGTAAACATTATGAAAATCAGAAAAATTCATACTGATAACTATCAACGATTGCAAACGCTTAACATCATACAACTCGATTTTACGCTAAGGACTCACGCCAAAAGTATCAGTTCAGGATACATGGATTTAATTATTGAAGAACGAACCCATCTGGATCAATTTCTGTCCCCAGAGACCAAAGGATACTCACTTGCACACTATTTTGTACAAAATGGCGATATGTGTAGCGATCCTTTTATGCAAATACATATCAACAATGAAAATCAGTGGGTAGCAGCCCATTCATTCCAACAAGATCTACCACCGTTCCACAGTGAAGTATTTCCTGAACCCAAAATGTACAAACCCGCACTCGAGAAAGAACTCAACCAGTTCCTCAGTGATTGGTTACAAAACCTGATCGATCAAGATCATGGGAAACACTGGGAATAGTTCAACTCACTCGCGCCCGCACTGGGTGCGAGTGATGTAGAGGCACAAGTATGAGCAAGAGCAACCGCGAGCAAATGTGGGCCAATCAAAAAGCTGAACATTACAGCCGCTATTTACGCTGTAAGCAAAAGACGGCAACACGAAATCGAAACTTGATTAAAAACTGGCTCGATAGTCTCGATCCAACCGAGCGTGAACTATCACGCACCACCCTGAATAACATGAGAATTAGCCGTAACAACAAGAGGGATAATTCGTGTAAATAGGAGTACATCATGAAGATATCTTACGTACATAATGATAATTATTACTTGTTAAAATTACTCAATGTCGTTGAACCATGGATAGCACATCGAACCGTCTATTGTGAAGACCCCACATCGCTCATTGCACGTGAAGTGGACTTTCAAAGTGAAGCCGCAATCGACGGAACATTAGGACTATCACTGCTGAATTTTAACCAACCCCAACCCGCCCCCGAGTTCGAACTGATAATGTACGTCAATCCAACCCAAAAGTGGGTGCTAGCAAAGTCATATGAACAAAAAAACCCTCCATTTTATATACCCAAACCACCACTAGATAAACCTAACAATATAGGCCCACAAAAAAATATCGATACGATATTACACAATTGCCTGACAGATTTGTTTAAACAAGGCGCTGGTGAAAAGTGGATCCCTACTACCTAAATAAATAGATAAGAAGGTACTCCTTATCTCTCCCCCACTTTACAAAGAAAGGAACACATTATGGAATTCAATAATACCCGTAAAAACAACTATGCACTATTAAAGAAACTGGGCGTAGTTAAATACGATCACCCCCCCAATCTTCAATGTTTTTAAGACCGAAGATAACGCCAATTTAGTTGCAAAAGCTAAGCCCATGCTCCATTCAACCCATGGACAAATAAGCTATGGATACACACTCTCACATGAGTATGTTGATCACGATAAAAACCACGGTCAACTCCACGTTGATATCGTAATTAACCCGGAAAAAGAATCGGCCGCCGGTTATAGCCTTAATTACTATAACCCCCTAGTACCACAGCTAAACCCACCTACTCAACCTAAAGTACTTGATCAATTTATCGAAAAATGGCTAACCGAACTCATTAAGTTAGAGTACACAGAAATCACAAGCACAATATAAGAGAACCCGTGCTTTAGCACCCTGAGAGAATAATGACTTACTATGGCAAGAAGCCATGTCTTATTCTCTCAGCTATTCATTGCTGAAAGTGAATTAGAACAACTAACCCAACAAGCATTACTGCTGACAACATCAAACATACTCAATCCACATTCCTATAATTAGAAACTTACAGTTAAAATACAGATGACAATAACATTCCAAGGCGGGATAATATGAAAATACTAAAGTATCTCCGGCGGCCCCGGATAACCCATCCCCATTTGATGACCCTATTTATTTTATCGGGGTGTGCATATAACGAAGATATTACAAACCAAGATCCAGCAAAAGAAATTGCCAATAAATGCTACCAAGCCCAATCGACCCTTACTGTTTACTCCAGAGAAGCCCATTCAAGTGTAGAGTATCGACTTTTTCCCCCGGACTTTCCCCCATCCCCCAGACCCACACGAAAAAAGAGTCTCATTCAATGGACAAGTGAAATTCCAAGCTGGGATCCCTCATTTATCATCGACAAAAATGACATACTGAGAATAGTAAAAGTGACAAACGAACTAAGAGGCACAAATGGACATTGCTGGCACATCATCGCCACTGTCGATAAAAATCCATTTATTGAATTTGAATTACCAAGTTGCTGGATGCATCATACCAATTTGTGGTTCACACCTGACTCACCCTACGAACTATCAATAGATAAAGAAAGAGATGCGATAACGCTAGTTAGTGACTATATAAAATTAACGCAATGTCCATTAGTTCAGACCTTGAATGAAACACCTAAGTAAAATGTTTATTTACGCCGCCACTGACTTCTCTTCATTATGTCGAAATAAGCATTTTCGAAAGTTTCATTTTTGAGAGTATCTTTATTATGTTTCAGATAACGTTCAATAAAATAGTCAAGCGGGGTATCAGTCATACGACACGCTTCAATGTCTCTTTCAACACATGCTAACGGTTGCTTGTGCTCCTTAGCCAATTCATTCGCTCTGACCCATTCAAAACGGTCGTAAATTTCATCAACCTTTAATACACGAATACTAGCTGCATCGTAAGCCATATTACGTCCTTGATTTTAATGCAATATCGCCCTTTATTTCAGTTTTTTCAACCACAAAGAGAGAAGAATTTCTAATCACTTCGATTATATCAGGGGTATTTTTGGGATTTGAATCCGCCACACGGAGTTCAGAGAGTGTTTGCATGATGAAATTGCAATCATGCGAGATATGGGTATCCCTATTGCAAACAGTACAATTAAATATTACGAGACTATCTACGCAAAAGGCCAAAATCCTTGCCCCGCTTGTTTTATCCGCCGAAATTGCTGTATAGCAATGAAGTGCATAATCCATGATGACATTTTTGAATGCCCTGAGTGCGGTGAGTTTATTGAAGTTGGCTACTACCAGTGATAATAGTGCTTATCACTGGCTCAAAAATTAACCTTCACGTTTTTGATGTTCTGCTATTAATCGTGTTGCTTTATCAATGCATTTTTGAATAATTTCTCTATCTTCGTCAGTAAGTTGACCTTGTGAATTTTCATCATCACTTAACGTATTTTTTGTATCTATAAAAACCTGATTCATATAATTTCCTTATTTCCCTACCAGTGATAAACCCGATTTATCACTGGTAGAGAGAAGAGTAAGCACTGAGATAAAAAAGTTTATCACAGACCCATCTTCATACTGAGTGTGTAGGATGATTATCGTTTAGTGGCTTACTTGTATAATATGCAGTGATCAATGAGTTGATTTTGAATACTTTGTTTTTGACCTAGAAATAATAAGACAGTAATAACTAATTGCTCTTCTTGCTCATCAACTTCATACAAAACCCGAGTATTTTCTCTTTTCATCTCTCGAATGTCTGTGTTTCCCAATGGCACTAACTCAGAGCAAAGCGAGTAAATATAAGGGTTTTTCCCCACTTTTGTTTCAAAATACTCAATCAACCCCTCAATTTTTTCAATGATAGTGCTTTCTTCACTCCATTGTGACCAGTGAATAATGGCATTATCAACTGTCTGCTCAAATGTCTGTGTATAGACAATCTCTACTTTTTTCATTTTTGTTTTCTATTTGCTAAGCGCTCTTTAAACGTCGACGATGACATGACCCTATTCTGTTTTTTGTCATTCTTGGCAAAACTCACCATTTTCAACAATGCAATTGCTTCATCTCGCCTATGTCTATCGTCAACCGACTCGATAACATAAGCAGGCACACCATTTTGTGTGATTGTCATCGGTTCCTCTAACGAAAGACTCGCCGCATTCTTTTTTAAATAGCTAATAGTTTCGACGTTCATAATACCTCTCTATCAATAGTGTTCATTATTTACACTTTACCAGACAACCACCAACTAGTCCATATTAAGACCGAATATAGACCACCACAAAGAATGATCGGAAAAACACAGAAAAGAGTCTTGACATTAAACAATACGTACCTTTAATAAAAAATCACCCTCTAGTTGCTACAAACTGATTATAGCAATTACAAAACACCGCTATGAAGGGATAATTGGCAATCCGGCTTTGATTAATTGCTTTATACATGATAATGTCTTGTTATAGCAATTAAAAAATGAGCCCCTAATGAAGGACGTTTCTCCCATAAAAGATCTCGATGATGTGGGTATCATCTATCGACGTTTGCAGAAATACGGTAAACACCGCGAAGCAGAATTAGTCATGCTTGGGTGTAATGTCGCATTGCGCATTAGTGATTTACTCAACCTCAGGTTTGACGATATCGAAGAGAGTGATGTTGACGGCCAATTAATTGGCAACGTCGAACTTGGAGAGAAGAAAACCCGCAAATCGAAAAAACTCACCATTAACTCAAGAGGGATGAAATCGGTGCATAGACTAAGAGAATTACACCCAGAAGCGGTTTACCTTTTTCAGTCCAGTGGCAATCGCACCAAGGGAATGAACAAACCGGTATCTCGGCAATACATCAGTAAGCTGCTAATAGAGGTGAGAGAATCACTATCGTTAAGTTACCGACTCAACACCCACAGTTTCAGAAAGACGTTCGGATACCATGCTTATAAAAATGGTACAGATATCCACGTACTGCAAAAATTGTTTAATCACAGTTCATCGCGTGAAACGTTACTCTATATAGGTATCGGTGATGAAGATATTCGTGACGTTTATCTCAATATTAATATAGGCCTTTAGCCAAGCTTTAATTTCGTGCTTGCAGACATCTACAATTAAGCTTACCTAACTCTTCAATAAGTTGATTAATATTGGCAGCTCTATGTAGTGGTCAACTAATATTGGCCACATTCTTAGAGTTTAACCAGAACAATCGCTCTGATTCATTTGGTGTCAGCCCACCGTTGTATTGATGAGGTGATGATATCACCTCTAATTAGGTGGCCAATATTAGTTGACCACTACACATAGATACTTTACCTAAATAAGACAGAGCATCTAAATTCTGCCCCCAAAACTAATGAACACCTGACTCTTCAAGTGAAGCAACACAATAGTCGTGAATCTTTTTAACAAAAGAAAATACTTTAGACTTAGGCATTGTCAATGTTAGGCTTATTTCATCACAATAGATAGTATTTTCTCGACAAGAAAATTCATTAATGAACCATTTTTTATATAGAGTGACATTTCTACTGACAAGCGCAACTAAGCCATGACTTAAATCAACATTTATAAACTCAACTCCAAACTTACCTTTCAAAAAAGGGAAAAATTCTTTTACCTTGAAATATTGATCTCTGTTATAGCTTATAAATAACCTGTCACCACTTACTCTGTAAGTAAGGGGGCTTACCTCAGCTTCATGCAACTCTTTCATTAAAAATCTAACAGAACTAACTTTTAATTCAATTAAATACACTGAGTCTAAAAATGTCACGACAGGTTTATTATTTACATCTTCATGTTGAGAGATTACTGTAAACCTCTCATCAGGTTTATAACTTGATCTTACCGCTAAGTTAATTTTGCTTTTAAATATGGGCTTCAAACTGCGATGGTGAAGTAAACTACAACCAAGTTTAGCTAAACGATCAGCTTCCGAAAATGAAATGCCATCAATCAGCTTTGTATTCTTGACTATTTTTGGGTCCGCTGTATAAAGCCCATTCACATCTGTCCAGATTGTTACAAAATTAACTTTGGCTAAACTTGCAATAACGGTTGCAGAATAGTCAGACCCATTACGACCCAAAAGTAAAGTATCACCTTTGTCATTTGCGCAAATATAGCCCGTTATAACCAGATGCTGCTCCCCTAGATTCTGGCGTATTATAGAAAGTTTATAGCTTGATATCTCATCATAAATTATAGGTAAAACGTCATCTGTAGCTATTAACACATCTCTTGCATCTAAATATTGAGCTCTTGCTCCAAGCTCCGTTAATAATTGGGAAAGTAACCGTGCAGACCATAATTCCCCAAAACCTAAAATATGATTCATTTGATATTTATTTATATTTCCAAATAATATTGAACTCCTTATAAACTCAACATCCCTAATCAATAAGTTCAGTTGAAATTCTACATTCTCACTAGAAACCAGCTGTTCAACCAGCTGTTCTTGGAAAAATTGAATTTTATGTAAAACATCATTCCATTCAGATTCTATATTCACCTTAGAAAATAATTCATACAAATGATCCGTTGTTTTTCCTGCAGCTGAAACTATGATTAAATCCTTCTTGGAACTACTACCTAAAATAATTTTAGCAACTCTATAAAAACCTTCATAACTTTCTAAGCTTGAGCCACCAAACTTATGCACTTGACTCTCAGACATCCCTTCTTCCTATCCTTAAAACCTAGTAAATTATTTAACTACTGTAATACTGTTCTCACCAAACTCACTACTTCACGTACATTTTTATCGATAAAAAAATGATTTTCCTGTATGTAGTGAATACTGAAATGATAATTCGTTAGTTCTTCCCATGCTTCCTGACATCCTTTTTTCAATCCAACATCATCCAAACCACAAATAACAGTAACAGGACAATCTAAGAATATTTTTTCCGATGAAAAAATCTGACATTTTTAAATCAGCACGTAGCATTGGAATTAGAATCTCCATAAGATCATCACACTGAAGTATTTCTTCAGGTGTCCCATTCAATAATCTTAATTCATTAATGAATTCTTTTTTGGGTAAATCAAAAATACACTTTCTACGATGCACCAAATGAGGGGCTTGACTACCAGAAGCAAAAAAATGTAACGGTGGAGGTCTACCATATTGCTGTATCCGTAATGCTAACGCATATGCAATTCTACTACCTAAGCTATGACCAAATAAAATATATTTACTTGAAGTAAAAAAATCGATATATGTAGACAGGTTTTCAATCAACTCATTCACATTATCAATAGCGGGCTCATTTAACCTATTAGCTCGACCAGGAGGCTGTATCGCAATAACTTCAATATTAGCTGGCAGGTATTTATACCAATTTGAATAAGTGCTTGCATTCCCTCCAGCGTAAGGAAAACAGATAATCCGAATATCGGGTGATTGCTGAGGATTGAACCTCTTGAACCAAATACTTTTCATTAGCATCCTTTTTACTTAAAATTCCAGCTTCTATAAAGTTAAAGTTTATTTATTCAACAGTGACTTACTTTTAACTTTTCTAGCATTTCTTCTATAAACAACTGTACTTGGTTCGCATCATCGAAAGAAGCAAGATTTGCACTACCACTTTCTAACCAGAGAGCAATTTCATCAAGTTGTCGATTTACTGGCGGTAGGTTTTTTTCTAAAACAGGTTTCCAATCAGCACCATGAGTAACAAAAACTTCTGACCAATTAACATATCTATATGAGGCAGATGTTCCGTATATAGTCATTTCGTTCAATTCAGGTGCACATCTTCCAGTACCAGCAACAATCGACACCTTAATGCCTGATTCAGTCAGCAGCACACCAAACAACTCTGTTTCAGAAAGCTCACTTTCCCCAAAAACAATATCTAAAGATTGAATTGATAAGTTACCCCAAATGTTCTGCATCATGAAAACAAAATGAGAGAAAACTTCCCTAATAAACCCTCCCTCTTGCGGGCGAGAGAGCCATTCACTCGCGCCTCCTTGCCACTTTCTAGGCCATTCATTAAAGCTATGTCTAATTTCTATAGCCTGAATTTCACCTCCATTGTTTTGAATTAGTTCACTCCTAAGCCAACTAACAAGTGGAGAGTTCATTAATGTAAAATTCACTGCATTTGGAATATTTAAATCATTAACCAACGAAACAAGGTGTTGACTGGAACTTAAATCAACACCCAAAGGCTTTTCACATAAAATGCTTAGTCCTAAATTGCTTGCCAATTCAGCATAGTGAGCATGCGTAGACGGCGGGGTAGCAATATACACACAATCTATGTCATATCCTTGCAACAAAAACTCTGCTGTTTTAGTGATGGGCAAATTAGGCACCATTTTCGAAGCTATTTCACATGCCTCTTTCGAAGTATCCCATCCGCCGACTACGATAAACTGTGGATGATTAACCATACTCTCCAGCATGAGCTTCCCCATAGTTCCTAAACCTATAATTCCTATCTTAAACATTATTATCCTTAATATTAATTTCTATTAACCTCGAAACCTTCTGACAACCTAATCAGCGTAGGGATTAGCAATATGCTACATGGAGTAGAAAATATCATTCCACCCATAATCACTAATGCTAAACCTCGATATATTTCAGCACCCATAGCAGGAGATAATGCTAAAGGCAACATTCCAACAATACTGGTTATGGAGCTCATCAATATCGGCTGAATTCGATCACTTATAGTAGCCTCAAGCGCGTTAGTATTAGATATGCCCTGATTTTGTTTCTGCCGATACTGGCTCATTAATAATATCGCATTGTTGATTACCAATCCAATCAGTATAATAAATCCTACCAAGGTGAGAATATCCAGCCGTTGTGGAGTAAACCAATTGGCAATATATAATACCATGCAAGCACCGAAAATTGACACTGGCAGCGACAGCAAAACTAACAAACTGTCTTTGAAAGAACGAAACAAAGTAGCCATCAACAAAAAAAGAAAAACACAGGCAACAATAAACTGGGTAAATATTTCATCTAACAACGAATCTAGTGTCCCAGATTGGGTTCTTAATACTGTCGATACCAGTCCTTGCGAATCCTCACTTACCTGACCGATAACACTGGATGCAAATACTTGCCGAAACTGATCCATAGACACCTCATCCGTCAACTGCACTTCAATAGTTATGGCCTTTTGCAAGTCAATCCTGTTGATCACAGATGCTTCTAGGCGATAATCAACATCTACAAAATGTGAGAGGTTATAAACTGAAGACTGATTTACAGCCAATGGAGTATTCAAAAACTTATCAAAATCAGACCATTGTGGTGTCTTGACAAAAACATCATAGCTGCGACTATTTTCAAAAAAATTACCAATATAAAGCCCGTCAGTATTCGCGGTTACTGCTTGCTGTAACTGCGTGATAGACACATTAGCCAATGCCATGCGATCGTATTTTGGTGTTAAGCTGATGGTTTTAGAGGTCAACTCCAAAGGAGTTGTTGACCATGCTTGAATTCCCAGAAATTTCTCATTAAGAGTTGCCAATACCAACTTAGCTTGAGCAATTAATAGTTTGTCATCACTTCCTTTTAAATCAATAAAAAGGCTGTCACTTTTAGGTAGTGAAAATCTCAATAAGGAATCCTTACTAAGATAAACTGTGTAGTCAGCTTTGATTTTATTAAACGTTTGCTCGGCAACTTCCATCAACTGTTCAATGTCTTGAGGGTCTTTGGGGTAAAGGAATACACTGCCTCCATCAGGTGTTTGTATCAAAAGATATTTTTCGAGGAGTGTTTTGGGTATTTTTTCTAATTGTGCTAGTAATCTCGAAGTCACCTTCTCCTTGACACTGGCAGGATTAAAGACTCCGTTCACTTCCACATAACCCTTAATCACTGGAGTCTTCGCCTTGGGTAGTATCCCCTGTTCCAGTTGCAATGTTGCAATACCTATAACTGGCAGTAAGATCAATGTGATAATAATAAGCAGTTGACGTGTTCGGGTTCTGTTTAAATTAAGACACCATTGCGACAATGGTTGCCATTGCCCATGGAGGGGGTCATCTAAGGCCGCTTTTTCACCAAACTGAATATAGATTGCTGGAATCACTATTAATGCTGTAAAAAGTGACGCAAGTAGGGTTACCGAAATTGTCAAAGCGATATCTTCAAACAACTGACTTTGCATACTTTGGCCAAAAACCAGCGGAATTAACACAACGATGCTGGTAATTACCGACACCATCAACGGCAATTTCACCGTATCAATCTGCTGGGCAATATCAGATACATTCAGTTGCCTGCCGTCTCGCCTTCTCATCGCTTCCAGTACTATGATAGCGGCATCTATTATTAACCCGCTGGACAAGGCAATAGAAGCGAGCGAAATAATATTAATATTTCGTCCTAGTACATACATGACGATCACAGTACACGCCATAGATATAGGGATGGAGCAGAAAATGATCGCCAACGTTCGCCAATTACGGACAAACAGCAACAAGGCTAGGGTCGCCAATAGGACTCCAACAATTAGGCTTGATTTCACAAACGACAGCGCCTGTTTAATACTCTTGGAATTATCACGACTCAGGTCTAATTTTAAACCCGTACCTTTCAGTGTTGAGTCATTCAATTCATCAATCGCTGATTTTATGTCAGAAATGATGTCGAGTGTATTGCCTTTTTCCGCCGGATTTATCCGAAAATAAAAAGCTTTGTGACCACTCCAGAATACCTCTCCAACCCTTTCATAAGTGCCCATTTCAACTTTTGCTACATCTCCAAACCTTACGGGAAAACCGTTTTGTATCGAAATGATTTGCGCTTCAATCTCTCGGTGGTTGAGCTGCGCAGCCAACTTCACGGTAAAACGGTTAACACCAATATCGCTGGTACCAGCTGTAATGCTCTTGAACCCGTTGATTTTGTTGATAATATCGTTGGCATTTAAACCGTGATAAGCCAGTTTTTCACTATCGATGACTACATTCATTACGAGGTCAGTGGGATTGAAGTCAACATCAAATTTGCCGATACCGTTAATTTGCTGCAACCTCGGTTTGACCATGTTTTCAAATATCTCGACGAAGGTTATATCATCAACAGCTTGATTCTGAGTACTGTAAAGCAGCAGACTGGCGATCGCCGGACGGTTTCCCGATGCACCATTAAAAATGATCGGCGGACGAGTCGAAGGCGGCCGGTCATTTTGCTGATTTAACTGACTCACTACATTAACAAAAGCCTGATTCATGTCAGTATTCATGCGATAGTCAATCGTGGTATACGCAATACTGCCGTAAATCATAGTTTGCAGTGTACCAACTCCATCTATTGTGGCTAGTTGCCGCTCCATCGGTTCAACAATTTCTCTTTCTATTTGTTGTGCCGATGCCGACGGCCATTCATTTATCACGGTAATGCTGGGTTTACTAATATCAGGCAAAAGCTGTACAGGTAGCTTAAATAAAGCCCCTACAGCAGTACCAAGAATAATAAAGGTAATGAACCAGACCAGTTGCCGGCGTTCAAGGAAAAAACGGATCACAATAAGAAACTCCCAGCAGTTTCAGAAATAGCCAGCACAGCTTCTCCTACTTTAAAATTGTCTTTTTGTGTAAGGATCAGTGGTTTATCCGCTGAAAGATCAACAGCAACTAGCCATCCCTCTCCTTTGAGCGAAATGATGCCTACAGCCACTTCAATTACCTTGTTTTGACTATTGATGCTATAGACAAAAGCATCATTACCAAAACCTGATATCAGAGTCTTGGGCAGCAAATAGTACAGTCTCCTATCTTCCTGCCAACTGATTGAGAGATTTTGGCCAATTGGCAACGACTGAACATCATCTAGACTAATGTAGACGCTGATGGATTGGTTGGAAAAATGACCTGACGGTAATATGCGAGAAATAGTTCCTTTCATAGTAGTAGTATCTTCGTGGATGTTTATTTTGTCGCCGACTTGAAGTAAGTCGTAAGTATCAATGGGAAATGAAGCTTTTATCAACAATTGTTGGTCATCGGCGATTTCCAGCATGTCACTCCCCTTAACTGGATAACTACCTATATTTACGTGGCGCTGCAACACAATTCCCGACACTGGCGAAACAATTTGACTTCGGGATATATCCCATTCCAGCAGATCTTTGGTTCGTTTTATTTCGTTATACTTCTGTTTCAAACTATTGATCAGCAAAGCCAAAAGATCCCTTTCACGTTGTGCCACAAACTGTTGCTGATTAAGTGTCGTCAGCCTTGAAAGCTCACTATTTTGCAAAGTAATCTGTTGCTGCAATAACACAAGTTGCTGATTAGCTGCATTTAGTTTGATAGTAATGTCAGTTACATCAAGTGTTGCGACAACAGCGCCAGCCGTTACTTTATCTCCAACTTTCAATAACGACTGTACTTGTGAAAAGTGTGGCGCAGCTACTGTAAAGGTACCATCACTGATGACCTGTCCCATAGTTTGAATATCACGTGAATAGCGATAGTCGCCAATAGGGCGTACATTCACCTGTTTCGCTTGGTCCGCCTGTATCTGGCCACTGACAATGTAGATTAATAAAAATAGTATTCTATTCATAATAAGTTCCCTTAGCTTACCTTATTCAATATGTCGGCAGACGGTTCAATTTGTTTGAATTGCCCTTGTTCGAAGGTCAGTAACAGATCACAACAGTCAAAATACTTGTCATCGTGGGTGATGGCCAAAACCGTTTTACCGGCTGCTTGTAATTCCGGCAACAATTGTTGATAGAACATCGCTCTGAAGTGCGGATCCTGATCGGCTGCCCATTCGTCAAAGATAATGATGTCCTTGTTGTCAAAAACATTGAGTATAAAGGCCAAGCGTTTTCGTTGTCCCATCGATAAACGAGTGGTCGAAAAAGCGCCGTTAATGACCTCAACTTTGCCGGACAGCCCCATTCTGTCGACCCATTGCATAATGACTTCGTCGGCAACCGGCACACCTTTATTATCAATCACATGTTCAAACAGATATTGGTCTGAAAACGTCATGGTAAACAGTTCTCTATAAGCTTCAATGCCAAGCCCCTGCACCTTTTGTTGATCAACCAAAATTGTTCCGTTAGTCGGCGCATAAAGATGGGTCAGGGATTTGACCAGGGTGGTTTTTCCACTGCCATTGCCACCAGCCAAAAAGATGATTTCACCACGGTTGATGGTCAAATTCACCGGCCCGATGGAAAACGGCTTTTCACCGTCATCCTGTGTCGGATAAGTAAATTCAAGCGCCGCCAACTCAATGGTTTGCCATTGTGAAAAAGACACCTGGTCGGCACTTTGCAGACCCTGCTTAGCGGTCAAATCCAGCGCCTGCAACCGCGATAGCGACGCTTTGCCCCGGGCAAGCAACTGAATGGTATTGAGAATGTAATCAATCGGCCCGATGCAGTACGTCATTACCACAATAAACATACCGACCTGACCCGCTTCACCAAGTTTGACACTCCAAAACGCTACGCCACCGATAAAGACAAATAACAACATAGAACCGACCGAATGGTTCAGCCCCCAAATCACCCGGGTTTGAAAATCCAGCGTTTGCAATCTTGCCGCATCCTTGTCGACCACTTGTTGAAGGTAAAAGTCGCGGCGACTTTTATTCAGCGACAAGGTTTTAGCGCCTTCTACCAGTCCACGAACGCCGAAAAACACATCATCCTGAACTTTACGGGTCGCCAGCGTCTTTTGGGTGCCTTTGCTGGAGATAAAATGCAACAGCACCAATACCGGCAGCAACACCACGCCAATCACGCCCATGTAACCCGGTGACAACCAGGCCAGGTAACCCAAACATGACAACACCAGCATGCAATAAAATATCAATGACGGCGTTTCTGCCATCGCCACCGATATGTTATTGATATCTGTGGTCAGCGCATTATAAATCCGGTGTTCACCGTTTTTTTCCAGTTCGGCGATATCCGTGCCCAACACCTTGGCACTAAGCCCCATGCGCAATTGGTAAACCAGACTGGCGCTGATTTTTGCCATCAAATAAAACGACCCCACCGAAACACTCAGCGAACACAATAAAATGCCGCAATACAATGCCAGCGATGAGCCCAGGTCCACTTGGCTGTTTTCGTCGACAATGTCACCGATGATGGTAAACAAATAGACAGAAACCGCCGCGCCAAAAGCACTCAGCAAAATCGACAATGCGATTTTAAACCGCATCATTGACAAGATTTGTTTAAACATTTAAGGACTCCGAGGCATTGCTCATTTGGTTGATTAAATTGTTAAATTGCGCGACACAAGCGCCGACCTGTTGCGGCACAACAAAACGGCCGTCGGTATCGATGCGAATATCCAGTTGCGCCGGGTTTGCTGCCGGACTGATCGCCACATTCAGCGGATAATGCAGTTTGTCGTGACCGCCGGATGCCAGCACTTCAATGGACCCGGCCTGAGCCGCTTGACGGTGATGAAAATCCATATAATTCATTGTTGCCCAATAAAATTTCCCAGACGGACATGTTGCCCCATGAGTCTCTATGGCCAGCAGGTGCTGGTGAATCTGCTGTAATTGCAATGCAACGCTGTCTTGTTGCGTTACCAGCAAAGGCGACATGTGCCAGAACAGGCCAATGCCTTTCAACGGATCTGACAACTGCTCACTTCGGCCGTTGGTTACCACACCTAAGGTATTGGACTGCGCGGTAAACACCTGGTTGAGCGCCCTGCTTAAGGCATAGGCATAAATCACTTTAACCGGCACCTGATAATGCTCACAGGCTTTAGTCAATTGCGCAGGCCCTGGACCGATGAAATTCATTTGCTCAGACACACCAGACACACCATCATTGCACTGCGGCAATTGAACACTGATATCACGACAATACTCAGGCCAAAAATCATCCTCTTTTGGCTGTTGTCGCTGAGCATCACCCAGGCCGACAAACTCTTTGAAAATATTGCCTGATTTTGGCAACTGCTGATGTGCTTGCTCGTAACAATGGCAAATCTGATTGATCAGCTCGACACTGCTCCAACCATCGATAATGGCGTGGTGAATACTGAAGATCACCTCAACCTGGGCCTTGCCCGTGCTCACCAGATAAAACCGCAATAGCGCATCACTATTTGGAATAGCAAACGCGCGGCGACGGTCTGCCAGCAACAGCTGCTCAAGCGCTGCACTGAGCGCACTTTCATTAAGATGTTGGTAGTCCAATTGTCTGATATCGACGCTGAGCGTTTCGTCTATCCACTGAAACAGCTGTCCTGAGTGACTTTCAACAAAGCTGGTCTGCAACATCGGAGTGGCGTTAAATACCCTTTCGATGGCCTTTTGCAAACGCTCGGCAGTTAGCTTGGGACCACTTAAACGACAACAATGTTGCACATGGTAAACGCCTTCATCTGTGCCATTATTTCGCTTACGATATTGTTCAATCATTACCGATTGCATTGGCGTTATCGGGTAAGGTGCTTTACAAGCCGTCACAAACGACTCGCCAGTTAAATCCCAGTGGGCGGCGTTGAGCTGTTTGTCCTCTGACACCAGTGTCACAACCTTGGCCAGTTGTTGAATGGTTTGATGGTCAAACAACATCCGGCTGGAAAACGACAAGCCACGCTCTTTGGCCAATGCCACCAGACGAATGACCTTGAGCGAATCACCACCCATGACAAAAAAGCTCCGGGTGGTACAAATCCGGGGATTGCCAAGCACTTGCGAAAACAGCTCTACCAATGCCAGTTCCAGTTCACCTTGGGCTGCAACAATCGGCGCCAGCTCTTGTGTCGCCAGTTGAACCTGGTGATTTGCCTCAAGCCGCTTGCGGTCTATTTTACCGTTACTGTGCTTGGGCATGGCGTCAACAAACTGCATTTGTGACGGCACCATATAATCCGGCAAATATTCATCACACCACTGGGATAAGGCTTCACTGTGCACTTCAGTTGCGGCACTATAAAAAGCAACTAGTGTCGGCGTACCTTCATGCTCCAGAACTGTGGCGACGACAGCATCAATGTCGGCATGGTTTTTCAGTACCTGTTCGATTTCAGCCAGCTCTATTCTGAATCCTCGCAGTTTAACCTGATGGTCGGTGCGGCCAAGAAAATGAATATCGCCATGCTTATCGCAAACCACCCGGTCACCGGTCGCATACGCCCTGTCTCCCTGAGGCAGCATCTTAAAATGCCTGGCCGTTAAATCAGCCTGGTTGATATATTCTTTGGCAATACCATAACCGCTGACCACCAGTTCCCCGGCAACGCCGACAGGGCATAATTGCCCGGCACTATTGCAAACGCTCACCTGTGAATTAAACAAAGGTCGCCCTACCGGTATTGCCGATTGCTGCGGATCAACCAGGGCCGTCAAACAACCTATGGTAGCTTCTGTTGGTCCGTAATGATTGATAACACGGCATTCCGAGCGAGCTTCGGTCACCTTGGCAACCAATTGCGGGTCGATGGCTTCTCCGCCAAGGAACAGCCTTGATGAAGGCAAGTACTGAGCTGAAATATTGCTGCCAAGCAAAGCACTATAATGCCCAGGCACTATTTTCAACAAATCAATGGCGCTATCGGCAAAGGCGGCACAAAACAACGACGGGTCGTTCATTTGATCTTCAGTGAATACCACAAGCGTGGCACCTGTCATCCACGCAGTGAAAATTGCCGTATTACCCAGGTCGGTATTGATTGGTGTCACCACAGCATGCTGCCACTGCGACTCAAATTGATGTTGCTGACAAATAGACTGGCTGTAGTTGAGCAAGTTTCTATGAGTGTTTACTACGCCTTTGGGTTGTCCGGTCGAACCCGAGGTATAAATGACATAAATAGTGCAGTCACTATCAACTGGGTTGGTGTGATTATCCGCATTCAAAGTGCAGATATCAGTCCACAATGTCGGATTCAATACCGCAGATTTAACTGCTGCGTTTTGTAACCCGCTATCGAGAGTTGTATCAGTCATCAACAGGAATTTGACCTGCGCATTGTCGAGCATAAACCGCTTACGTTGCAACGGTAACTTATGGTCGACCGGCACATAGTAACCACCGATTTTGATGATCGCCAGCAATGCCAAAATCATGTTGTCACCCAGCTCTGCCGAGATAGCAACACCATCACCTCGGCCGACACTGGCTGCCATCAAATATCGCCCCAGCTGATTGCATCTTTGGTTTAATTGAGCATAGCTGTAGCTGACGTTGCCAAATTTTAATGCGGTTTTGTCAGGGTAGCGCTGAACATTTTGCTCAAAGTGATCCAATATGCTCAACCCTTCCAGTGGTCGTGTTTCGCCGCTTAAACTAAAGGTTTGTTGGTCTGGCAAATAAGGCACGCAACCGATTGACTGCTCAGAATTGAGCGCTACCTGCTCGCACAATAAAGCAAATGACTGGGCCATAGTGGTGATCTGCTGCGGTGAAAAAAGCGCAGCATCATAGCGCCAGGCACATTCAAAACCATTTTCAGCAGCACTGATATTTAAGGTTAAATCAAATTTACCTGCAATTGTGGTCTCTTGAAGCGGTGTCAATTCAAGCCCTACAAGGGTGCCCTGCTGCGCTTCAAATGAATTAAAATTAAAAGAAATCTGAAACAGAGGTGAGTGATCCAGCGCCCGCTGCGGGTTGATAAGCTCTACGACTTGTTCAAAAGGGATCAAATTGGTCATTGCCTGATTAAACGACTGGCTGCTTTGGCGCAGGTGCTCGGCAAAACCCGTTTGCAGTGCCGATCTGCTGCGGATTGCCAGCGCATCAACAAAAAATCCAACCAGAGGTTTAAGCTGATGGTGCGAGCGATTGGCCACCGGCACACCCACAACCACATCATCACTGTTGCTCCAGCGATGCAAGTGCGCCTGAAACAGCGCAAACATCACATTAAACACACTGACCTGACTGCGTCTGGCCAGTTGTTTTAATTGCTCGCTCATTTGCCCATCCAGGGTAGCAATGTGCAACTTGCTGTCCATTTGATGATCTTTCAAACGCGGTTTGTCGGTCGCCAACGAATGCAGCAACGGCATATCGGCAAGCGTCTTCAACCAGAATTGTTCTTTGTCCTTAATCTTATCGCCAGACAGTTGTTGCCTTTGCCAGGCGGCATAAGCCCGATAAGAGATTGGCAACGGTTGCAGATTGGCCGGGGTGCCTTGAACCAATTGGTTGTAGATGGCCGTCAGTTCAGCAATAAATACCTGCATTGACCAACCATCAAAGGCGATATGATGCACCACCACATGCAGAATGTGCTGCTGATCTGCTAGTCGCCGAACCTGTACGCGAAGCATCAGGTCGGTGCCAAGATCAAACGCTTGTTGGCTGAATAAATCCCGCTGCTGTTGAGCTGTATCTGCATCAAGTGTCTGTTCACACCAATCGATGGCAAATTCCGGCTGTTCGAGGACCACTTGGCAAGGCTCTGCACCATCAAAACGGATCACAGTGCGCAACGCTTCATGGCGCATCACCAGCTCTCTTAAGGCCTGATTTAAAGCATCAAGTCTAAGGTCACCCCCGACCTGATAAGTGGCGTTAATATGGTAATTTTGTTTTTGTTCGGTAATGGCATCAATCAACCACAGCTTTTGCTGGGAGTATGATAAAGGTGCAGTTGCCCCCTTATCCAACGGCTTGATATGCGCCACCGTTATGCCTGCCGGGGCTTGGCGCATAGCCTCAATCAGCTGCGCTTGAGCCTGAGCGGTCGTGGCGTTAACCAGTTCCAGCAAAGTGATCGACACTGAGAATTGTTCGCCCAAAGTCATCGCCAGGCGAGTGAGCAGCAACGAATGGCCGCCCAGCTCAAAGAAGTTGTCGGTAATACCTACCTGCTCCAGGCCAAGCAGCGACTGCCAGATTTGGCAAATGGCTTGTTCTATCTCATTGGACGGCGCCACATAAGCCGACTGCTGCAAGGACATATCCGCTTCAGGCAAACGTTTCAGGTCGACTTTTCCGTTGGCGGTTATTGGCAATGCGGCCATTGGCATAAAGACTGAGGGCAGCATATATTCAGGTAAATGCGCTTCAATGGCTTGTCGCGTTTCACCGAAAAATTGACGACGTAATGCTCGAGCCGCCTCATCTTCTGCCTGCAATTGCTCGGCATTATCGACAACCACATAAGCCACCAGGTGCCGCTCACCTTGTGGACTGACTTGTGCCACCACAACTGCTGCATTAACCTGTGCGTGTACGACAAGCGCCGTTTCTATCTCACCAGGTTCAATTCTAAAACCACGGATTTTCACCTGATGGTCGATACGGCCCATGTGAATCAAATCACCATCGGGCGACCAACGCACCAAGTCACCGGTTTTATACAAGCGTTCAGAGCTGTTGCTGTCATTTGCGTCATAAAAAGGGTTGGCGACATAAGCAGCTTGTGTCAGATCCTCACGATTGAGATAACCTCGGGCAAGACACGCCCCCCCGATATACAATTCACCGGCGACACCTCGGCGCTGCAATTGTCCTTTGCTATTGAGAACATAGGCAGTGACATTGTTCATCGATTGACCCAAACAAATAGGCTCACCGGGATGCAACTGTCTTATGGTGACGCAAATGGTGCTTTCTGTCGGTCCATAGACATTGAAGAATTTGACGTATGGTGTCCAGGTGTCCACCAAACTTTGATCATATGCCTCGCCACCGACCATCACATGGCTTACACCTGACAAGAATTGCGGCTGCAACATTTGCAATACCGCCGGAGTCATCATCAAATGACTGATAGGGTTAGTTTGACTAAGCGCTTTCAGTTCAGTCTGGGCATCCAGCGAAGAAGATAGTACCAAAGTCGCACCTCGGGTTAAAGAGACCCACACCACCCAACTGGCGGCATCAAACCCTATCGAGGTGTTTTGGTAGTAACGACTGGTCGGTTCGACCTGTGTGCGACGTGCACTGTCTTGAATATTATTGACCAATGAAAGATGTTCAACCATCACCCCTTTGGGTTGGCCGGTAGAGCCTGAGGTATAAATCACGTAAGCCAGATGATTGACGGTCAAATCCAGTTCTGTCGGGCTGATACTGGCATCACTGTATGCCTTGAGTTGCGTCACAAAGTCGACATCATCAAGATAAACTGCCTGCTCGTCTGTAACCGGTGTGCGCGATTGGCATTGAGCATCTGTCAGCACTGTGGTCAGTTCGGCATCCGTCATCATAAAGGCAAGTCGAGCCTCAGGATAAGCCGGGTCAAGCGGCACATAAGCACCACCTGCCTTGAGTATTGCCAATATGCCAAGCACCATAGACATTGAACGTTCAAGGCAAACACCAACCAGACTTTCCGGTTTAACCTGCTCATTTTCAATCAGATAGCGGGCCAGACGATTGGCTTTGCTGTTTAGCTCACCATAGCTCATGCACTCACCTGCATACTCTAAAGCGATGGCATCGGGCCTGTTGGCCGCCTGAGCTTCAAACAATTGATGGATGTTTTGATCTTGCGTGAAATCAGCCGCGGTATCGTTCCACTGAATCTTTTGCTGATGCACCTCATCCGCACCTAGCATGGGTACCTCTAGAACGCATTGCTGTGGCTGAGCAGTCAATTGAGCCAATAAGGTTGCAAAATGCTCTGCCATTGCGGTAATGCTTTCCAGCTCGAACAACGCGGTATTGTATTCCCAACCCAACAACAGCCCCTGAGGGCTTTCAGTGACGTGGAGTGTTAGGTCGAACTTGGCGATATTGTCTGGTGCTGCAATCGGCTCCAGTGTCAGTCCCGGCAAATCCAGTGAATTTTGCTGGTAATTTTGTAGTACCAACATCACCTGAAATAGCGGACTATGGCTTAAACTGCGTTGAGGTTGTAATTGTTCGACAATCTGTTCAAACGGCACCTGCTGATGGGCGTAAGCATCCTGCAACAGGGCTTTGCTGCGCTCAAGCAAGGTTGCAAATGACGGCGCGTCGGACAAATCACTGCGCAATACCAGGGTATTGACAAAAAAACCTATAAGATCAGACGTTTGTGGTTGTTCACGATTGGCAATCGGACTGCCTATCACAATATCGGTCTCATTGGTATATCGTGCCAGCAGGACTGAAAACACGGCATGCAGCCCCATAAATAAGGTCGCACCGTTTTGCTGACACAGGTGATTGAGCTGCTGTGCCGTTTGAGCATCAATGCGGCTAAAATGCGTATCTCCGGCAAAACATTGCAGCGCTGGTCGCGGCTTGTCTAATGGCAGCGAGTGGACAACCGGCAAGTCCGCCAGTTGACGGCGCCAATAGCCCAGTTGATTATCCAGCACCTCTTGCTGCAACCAGTTGCGTTGCCAATGGGCATAGTCTGCATACTGAATTGCCAGCGGTGCCAATCCGCTATCGTTACCCAGCAAATGGGCACGATATAATGTGCTGAATTCATCAATCAAAATGCCCATCGACCATCCGTCTGAGGCGATATGATGCATGGTGACCAACAACACGTGTTCATTTTGCGCCAATTTGACCAGCTGGACCCGCAACATTAAGTCGGCTTTTAGCTCAAAAGTGCGCTCGGCATCGTTTGTCAGGGCGTGAGCCAACATCAATTCCCGTTCACCTTGGGCAAGTGGCGACAAGTCGGTTACTGCAATATCAAACCGGGCTTTGGCACTGTCAATAGGTTCGATGACTTGCAAAGGTTGACCGTCATCACCACTGACAAAATGGGTGCGGATGCTTTCGTGACGGTCAATAATTTGTCTAAATGCTGCTGAGACGGCTGCAACATTCAAATCACCGGACAATCTAAGTGCTACCGGCATATTGTAGTGGGCACTGCCCTCGCCGACGCTGTCCAGATACCAAAGTCGCTGCTGAGCGAAAGACAAAGGCAAAGCATTGGTGTCACGGCCAAGGGCTGTAATCTCTTGCAACCTCATGGTTGTGTCGCTACGGCCAAGCTCAGCCGCTAGATTGCGAATATCAGCCAAGGCAAAGATGCTATTGACGGTCAGTTCAAGCTGTAACCTTTGCTTGATCTCGCCAACCATTCTGACCGCCAAAAGCGAATGACCGCCAAGGGCAAAGAAGTTACTGGTAACACT
The DNA here is from genome assembly GCF_947491715.1 of uncultured Shewanella sp. GTDB lineage: Bacteria > Pseudomonadota > Gammaproteobacteria > Enterobacterales > Shewanellaceae > Shewanella. Next base: position 45,310 of record NZ_CANLKR010000009.1, read on the forward strand.
GATTTTATCAGCCGGTATATCAAGCAACATAGACCAGATATCAGCCAGCGCACGTTCGTTGTCATTGCCCGGTGCAACATACTCACCCTGCTGTGATAACCCATCAGGGGCCTTAAGTGCCTTTCTGTTGATCTTGCCGTTAGCCGTCAGTGGCCACTCATCCAGCATAATGAACACAGAGGGCACCATATAAACAGGCAATTGTGACAATAAAGTTTGCTTCAATGTCTGTGCCAGCGCCTTGCCATCATCGGCGTGTTGTTGCTCAGGTACGACATAGCCTACCAGCCGTTTTTGGCCAGGCTGATCTTCACGAGCCAGTACGATTGCCGATGCAATACCATCACAGGCAGACAGGCAACATTCAATCTCACCCAGCTCAATACGCAATCCGTTTATCTTCACCTGACCATCAAGACGACTGATAAACACCAGGTTGCCGTCGTCGAGCAAGCGAACCAGATCACCGGTTTGATACAAACGGGCATCGGGTTTATCACTAAACGGATGGGGAATAAATTTTTCTGCGGTCAATTGTGTCTGGTTCAAATAGCCACGGGCCAAACCTTCACCACCGATGTAAAGCTCCCCTGGCACCCCTTGCGGGCAACAATTGAGATCTTTATCCAGCACCAGTAGTTCGATATTTTGAATCGGTTTGCCGATTGGTACACTGCGCTGTTCTCCAAGCAAAGAACAGTCAAATTGACTGACATCAATTGCCGCTTCTGTGGGGCCGTACAAATTATGCAAAGCCACATGCGCGGCCTGCTTTTGCAACGTTTTAACGTCATTGACCGCCAGGGCTTCACCACTACAAAAAACATAGCGCACAGTGTCAGCAAAGTTGGCTTGCTCAGTGTCCAAATAGACATTAAGCATAGACGGTACAAAGTGCATAACAGTGATCTGCTCAGCGCTTATCAACTCACTCAGATATTCAGGTTCTTTGTGACCCTCAGGTTTGGCAACCACCAAAGTCGCACCATAACCCAAAGTCCAGACAAATTCCCACACCGAAACATCGAAGCTGTAGGGCGTTTTTTGCAATACCTTGTCAGCCGTAGTCAGGCCATAAGCTTTTTGCATCCAGTCGATACGATTGACCAAAGCCCGGTGTTCCAGCATCACGCCTTTGGGTTGACCGGTTGAACCTGAGGTGAAAATAACATAAGCCAGGTTTTGAGCATGTTGTGCTTCATCGCAAACCGGGTTGTCTGACGAATAATCACTGAGCATTTGTTGATGTGCAATGCTGTCTAGCTCACTGACATTGACGTGCTGAGGCACACCCAGTGCCGCAGTCAATCCAGTTTGGCTCAACAATTGTTTAATCTGGCTATCTTCAAGTATGTATGCCACCCTGGCATTGGGTAATGTTGTGTCCAGCGGCACATAAGCCCCGCCCGCTTTGAGGACAGCCATGATGGCCACAACCATTTCAATCGACCTTTGCAGATACAAGCCGACCAGTACCTCAGGCCCGACGCCTTGGGCAATCAGGTAATGGGCCAGGCGATTGGCTCGCTCATTCAATTGCCGATAGCTCAATTGACCATCAGCAAAGATCACGGCGATTTGATCAGGAGACTCGTTCACACGTGCTTCAAACAGTTGATGAATCAATTGCTCCGACGAGTAACTTTCATGAGTGTCATTAAGTTGGTGTAGCAAGTAATTGTGCTCTTGTGGGCTCAACAATTGAAGCTCGCCAAGTTTGCTATCAGGCTTACTGACAATGCCCTGCAACAAGTTTTGCATATGCACAGAAAGTCTCTCGACACGCTCTTGCGTAAAAAGCGACTCATCATAGACCCATAACAGGCGGATCCCCTGCTCAGTCATTTCGGCGCTGATTTCCAAATCAAACCTGGCCACCAATTCATCGCTCTGTAGTGGCGAGAAGGACACGCCGGGCAGGGTTAATTCATCACTTTGCATGGTGTCCATGCTGAACATGATTTGGAACACCGGCGTATGTTCAAGACTGCGCGGGACATTACAGTGCTCGACCAAATGTTCGAACGGCACATCCTGGTTTGCCTGTGCGTCCAGGTTGACTTGTTTAACGTGTTCGAGATAGTTGGAAAAAGTGTCGAATCCGGTATCGGTTCGCAGCACCAGGGTATTGACGAAAAAGCCGATTAACGGCTCAAGCTGAGCTTGCATTCGATTGGCTACCGGTGTGCCGATAACAATATCATCACTGTTGCTGTTGCGTGACAATACCAACGAAAGCGCACTGTGCAACAACATAAACAAAGTCACTTGCTTGTCTGTCGCCAACTGTTGCAATTGCTTGGTCAGTGCGGCATCGAGCAAACCTATGACTGCTTTGCCTGCCGTTTGCTTGGTTTGTGGCCGGGCAAAATCCAGCGGCAACTCATGGGTGACCGGCACCAGCTCTAGCTGACCTTGCCAATAATCCAGCTGATTTTGCAGCACTTCTCCTTGCAACCAGTTTCTTTGCCATTGAGCATAATCTACGTACTGAATTTGCAGTGGCGTGAGTGGATCCGGCTCAGCGTTTAGTGCTGCCTGATATTGACTAACAAACTCTTTGACCAGCACGGCCATCGACCAGCCATCAGAGGCGATATGATGCATATTGAACAATAGCACGCCCTGTTGCGCCTGTGCCTTGTCGGCCAATCGAAGATAACTGGCCCTCACCATCAAGTCGCCACTTAAGTCGAAAACCCGCTGACTGTCTTTGCGTATATGTTCTGCAACTTGTTGTGACTGCTGCTGTGCAGGCAGGTTCGACAAGTCAAATTGTTCCAGAGTAAAACCGAATTGTGCACGGATCATCTGCACTGGTCCGTGGGACTGTTCGGCAAAGACGGTTCTCAATGATTCATGTCGCTGAATAATTGCAGTGATAGCCTGTTGTGCCGCAGCCACATCAAAAAGACCAGCCACTTTTAGTGCACACGGCATATTGTATTGGGCACTGCCGCCTGTCATTCGGTCTATCAACCACAGTCGTTGTTGGCCAAACGATAAAGGCATCCCGTCACTGTCTCTTTGACAGCGGGCAATAGTGGTCACTGCTTGGTGCTCGGCTTTGTCCAGCGTTGCGGCATAGTCTTTAAGCACAGGATATGAAAATACATCACGAATGGTCATCGCAGTTGCAAACTGTTTGTTCACCAGGGTCGTCAATCTGACTGCCGACAACGAATGGCCACCGAGTTCAAAAAAGTTGGCGGTGATACTGATTTGTGCAGATTTGCGTTGCAGCAATTGCGCCCAAATATCGACCAATGCCTGCTCGGTATCGTTTTGCGCAGCCAGATATTCACCTTGTGCCAGCGTGTCGTTTTGTGCCGCTAGCGGTATGAGTGCCTTTTTGTCGATTTTGCCGCTGGGCATCAAAGGCCAGCTTTGCAGTATCACCACACTACTTGGCACCATGTACGCCGGCAAATCCGCTTGTAATTGTTGTCGTAAAGTACGGGCAAGCTCAAGGTCGTCAACACCCTGATTGTTTTGTGCCACCACAAAGGCCAGCAACTGGGCCGATGCTGCGTTGTCGGTATTGGCCAACACCTGGCAAGAGGCAACCTGCCCATATGCGGCAAGTTGATGCTCAATCTCGCCCAGTTCGATGCGAAATCCGCGTATTTTAACCTGTTCATCAACCCGGCCGATATAATGCAGGTTGCCATCAGGCAGATAACGCACCAAATCGCCTGTCATGTACAGTCTGTCGTTGGCATTATCACTAAACGGGTCGGAAATAAAGCGTTCACGCGTCAACTCTTCGCGGTGCAAATAACCGTTTGCCAGCAGTTCGCCGCCAACATACAACTCGCCGACAGCGCCATAGGCGCAAAGTTGGCGGGTCTTGTCCAACACATAAAGTTTGCGGCCGCCCATGCCTCGGCCAATTCTCACCTGAGTTTTATCATCAATATCTATCGCTCTGAGGGTAGATGTGATCACCGCCTCGGTCGGTCCATAAGCATTAAACAGCTGACACTGCTGTGCTGCACCGCCATCAAACCAGCGCTCTACCACATTGCCCGGCAAGGCTTCACCACCAACCACAATCCGGGTCAAACTGCTGTTTTGCCATTGGCTAGTGTCTGCGCCACTGAGTATTTGGCTAAAATAAGCCACCGGTAAATCGGTCAAGGTGATGCCAAGCTGATTTGTCAGGGCGAAAAAGGCATCACAATCAGGCAATTCAGCCGGTTGAACATAGAGCGAGCCGCCTGCGACTAACACCGCAAAGGTTTGTTCAATGAAAGTATCAAAACTGACTGAGGTGATTTGCCATACTTTGTCCGCTGGCGTGATGTTCAATGTATCAATCACTGCTGACACATGGGCTGCAATACTCTTATGGCCCACCACAACGCCTTTGGGCTGACCAGTAGAACCTGAAGTGTAAATAACATAAGCCGGATCATCCGGTTGTGGTACCGCGTCGGCAACCACTTCGGTGCGCGGACACTGTGCAATCAAATCTGCGGTTTGCGGTTCATCTGGGCTTATCACGGTGACAGTTGCAGGCAGTTCAAAGTTGTTGCTCAAATCTGACTCGATTATAAGGTGTGCCAGACGTGAATCATCGAGCATATATTGCAATCGGGCCTGCGGATAATTGGGGTCCAGTGGCAAATAAGCACCACCCGCTTTAAGAATGGCCATAATGGCCACCAGCATTTGCTCTGTGCGCCCGACACATAATCCCACCAAAGCGCCGTTATTGACACCTTGTGCAACCAGATGGTGAGCCAGCTGATTGGCCGCTTGATCAAGCTGTCGATAGCTCAATTCGCCTTTGACTGATGACACCGCTATGTTGTTTGGTGTTTTGGCAGCTTGTGCGCCGAACAATTGGTGCATTGGGCCTGCCCACGGCTTTTGCTGATCTTGGGATGTCAGAGGATTGAGTTGATTGGTCAGCTGACTGATTTGCTCTGCTGAGAGCATAGTCAAATCGGTTAACCGGCAATGTGGATTATCGCAACCTTGCACCAGGCTTTGCAAAATTCGCTGCAAGTACCGGCTGAATTGTTCAACGCTATTGCGCTCAAACAATGCACTGTCATAACACCATTGCAGTTCAATTTCGCCCGCCACGACTTGGGCTTCAATATCCAAATCAAAATGGGCAATCACTTCTTGCCCGCTCAGCGGCGTAAATTGAATATCAGGCAGGTTTAATTCGCCGCTTTCATTGGTATTCATGCTGAACATGACTTGAAACAAAGGACTGTGGGCTGTGCTTCGAGGTACCTGACAATGCTCGACCAATTGATCAAACGGCACATCCTGGTTGGCCTGAGCCTCAACATTCACTTGTTTGACATGGGCCAGATAATCAGACAGTTTGGCTTGTGCCGTATCTGTTCGCAATACCAGGGTATTGATAAAGAAGCCGATTAAGGGTTCGAGTTGGGCATTCATCCGGTTTGCCACCGGGGTGCCAATCACAATATCACTGCTGTTGGACAACCGTGACAACACCAAAGCGAGTGCCCCATGAAGCAACATAAACAAAGTCATATTCTGTGATGTCGCCAGTTGCTCTAAACGACGGGTTAAATCCGCCGGTAGACGGGCATTTACCACATCTGCCGCATATCCTTTGATCTGCGGACGCTGGTGATCCAGCGGCAAATCATGGACGACGGCAACATCTTCTAGTTTATTGGTCCAGTAATCCAGTTGCCGGTTCATTGCATCGCCTTCGAGCGAATCTCGCTGCCATTTGGCGTAGTCGGCATACTGAATATCCAGCGGCGGCAAAGGGTCAGGCTGGTCTGCGATCACCGCCTGATATTGGCTGACAAATTCTTTTGCCAGCAAGGCCATCGACCAGCCGTCAGAGGCGATATGATGCATGTTAAACAGCATCATGTTTTTCATGCCATCGCAGTCCAGCGCAAGACAAGTGGCTCTGATCATCAAATCACTGCTCAAATCAAAGACTTTGGCGCTGTCCAGTGCAATTAACTGGTCAATTCGCGCACTTTGCTCGGCATCGTCCAATTCAGACAAATCCAGCTGTTTAAGGCTAAATTCGAAGCCTGGTTTGATCAATTGCACCGGCCCGGCTTCGCACTCGGCAAAGATGGTGCGCAATGATTCATGGCGATTGATTATGCGGGTGATTGCCTGTTGCGCCGCATCAATATCCAATGCCCCTTCTACCAGCAAAGCCGAAGGCATGTTGTATTGCGCACTGCCATTTTCCATCCGGTCGATAAACCACAGGCGTTGCTGGGCAAAAGACAGAGGCAAACCGGTATCTGGATTGCGCGGTGCTTTTTCAATCACAGGCACATTGTCGTTGGCCTGTTTAAAAGCCGATTGCTCACGCAAAAAATCGACCAAAATGGTTTTGTTGGTTTTGATTATGGTGGTCAAAGCCGGGGTTAACGCGCCTTTTGGTGCGTCAACCAACAGTTTGCCATCTGATTCACTGACCTGTATCTGCTGCGCATGCAACAGTAAAATAATGTCGATTGCTTTCACTAAAACTCTGTCCTGTGTAATTCCAATTCAGTTTCATTGCTGATCAATTGTTCAAGCTGACCGGCCGACTGGTAATAATCGACCAATTTGGCCATTTCGCGGATGGTGGCATTATCGAATATTTGCGCCAGCTCCAGTTTGACTTCGGTTTGCTGTTCGATGGCACTGAGTAACCGAACCAATAGCAGTGAGTGTCCACCCAGTTCGAAGAAACTGGTGGTCACACTCAATTCGCTGCTGTCGAGCTTCAATAACTCGGCACATATGCTGGCCAGCACAAATTCGTTCGGCGTTGCCGGACTGACTTGCTCAGCGGCAGCACCAGGTTGTGGCAAGGCCTTTTTATCTATTTTGCGATTCGGTGTTAACGGCCATTGCCTAACCACGACGAAATCTGCAGGCACCATATAACTGGGTAACCCGGCTTGTAGCTGGCGCTTGATTTGACTGGTCAATGCAGTTTCATCAATAGGAGCCTGCTGATCGGGTTCAACATAAGCGACCAGTCGCTTGTTGCCGGGTTGAACCTCTGTGACCATAACCAAACAAGTGGCCACGCCATCGCATAAAGACAATTGACGGGTCACTTCACCCGGTTCAACCCTGAATCCACGAATTTTCACCTGCTCATCGGCACGCCCTACAAACGCCAGATTGCCACATGGCAACCAGCGAACGATATCGCCTGTTTTGTAGTGCACCTTGGCATTTGATAACTCGCTGAATTTCTCGTCAGTCATGGCGCGGTTGTTGAGATATCCGTGAGATACACCGGCACCGGCTATATGCAACTCGCCCGGTACGCCCAAAGGCACCCGTTGGCCTTTGCTGTTTAACACACATACGCTTGAATTGATGACCGGACGTCCAATTGGTGTGGTACGGACCTTGTCAATATCAGTAGTCAATGGATACAAGGTACTGCATATAGTGGTTTCAGAAGGACCGTAGCCATTGATGATTTGCAGCCCGTCAGTCAGCGACTGAATTTCGCTCAAAGCCTGTTCATCGATAGGTTCTACGCCCACCAACACTCGCTTCATCGCAGGACCTTGGCCTTGACGGCAAGACGCCAGCCAGTCGCCGACAAAAAACGGCGGCACATAAGCGGCCGATATTTTTTGCAGGCTCAACCAGTCAACAAAACCAGGGCCATCCATGATCACAGTTTCCGGCACTATCACCAAGGTGGCCCCCTGTATCAGCGGCGCAAACATTTCATAAACCGACACGTCAAAACAGAAATTGGACCACCAGGCGCAACGCTCAGTCGCAGTCAACGGCTGTATGCGCTGGCAACTATGCAACATGTTGTTGACGCCACGATGATGACAAACCACCGCTTTTGGCTGCCCGGTCGAACCGGACGTGTAAATAATGTATGCACCCGAGTCAGTGTTATGATTGCTGTTCAATGGCGCCAATCCAGCTTCGCCAGACGCCAATACGGCCTCAATATCAATGACCGAACGTCCAGCCCCCCAAGTTCGCAGCTGCTCAGTCGTACCGGCGAAAAAGTGGCTCACTTGTGCATCTTGCAACATAAAATCAATCCGCTGCGACGGGTGAGCGGCATCGACCGGCAAATAGATAGCACCACTTTTAAGCACGGCCAGTGTGGCAATGACTTGATCACAACCTTTGGGCAGACAGACGGCAACCACCTGACCGGCCTTAACACCTTGCTGCTGCAAGTATCTGGCAACAAGGGTGCTGTCAGCTTCCAGGCGGGCATAGCTCAGTTGCCGGTCCGCCTCTTGTACGGCGATGTGATGTGGGTACGCAGCCGCTTTTGCGGCAATTTGTTGGTCCAGGGTTTGTTCACAAACCTGTGCCTGTTCACCAGCTTCAAATTTTGCCAGCATTTGCTGTTCTTGCTGGCCCAGCACATTTAGCTGCTCCACTGAGCACACGTCCTGGTCAACCATCAGTGCCAGCACTTGTTCGAGCTGACTCAACATTCTTTGTATCACCTCAGGCGATAGCTTAAGATCATTGCCATGCAACTCAACCGTGAATTGTTTACCGGGCAAAACCGCCAACGTCAGTGGAAAACTGGTCTGTTCATTGACATTGCTGCCGTGCAAAACGATACCTGCCTGAGTGATTTCATCGTCAATAGCCTCACCAACCGGGTAGTTTTCAAACACTACGACGCTGTCAATCAGCTCACCGGACAATGGATGTTGCTTGACAATATCCGGTAGCGGCAGCAATTCATGCGCCATGCGTTCAACCTGATCAGACTGAATCTTTTGCACCAGTACATCCAGGCTTGTCTGTGCTGCCAAGTCAACGTGCACAGGTACGGTATTGATCATCAAACCCGCCAATTCGTTAACCTCCGGCAATTGTGCCGGTCGGCCTGAAACCGTCATACCAAAGGTCACACTGTCGCTGTTCTTGTAACTGGCCAGGGTTTTCGCCCAGGCAAGTTGGAACAAGGTACTCATGGTGACACCAAGCTGGCTTGAGCGAGCTTGCAATTGCTCGACTTGACTTACCTCAAGTACGGTTTTGACTTTGCAGTATTTCTCTTGAGCATTGTCTACGACATGACTCAGCGGTAACTGTGGTGCCTCTTCAATCACCGACAAGTATTGCTGCCAGTATTGTTGCGCCTGGTCAACGTCATAATCGGCCAACCAGCGAAGGTAGCTGTCAAATTGCGGGTTGTCAGCCGGTTTTAGCAACTGCTTGTTTTGCAAAGTGCGATAAGCCGCAATCAACTGTGCCATGACTATCGGCTGGCTCCAGCCATCCAGCAAACTGTGATGGTGGGTCCAGATAAACTGATAATGATTTTCACCGAGCTGCACCATCAGCAGGCGCATCAAACAGGGTGTTTCCAGCTCAAAAGGCAGACACTTCTGGCTCTGTTCCAGACCGGCAATCATTTGCGGCTGTGCGCCGCTATCCAGCGCCGACAGATCCATTTCTTCCCACGGCAACTCACAACGGTCGACCACGAACTGCAAGGTGTCCTGGCTGCGTTGTTTAAAACCGCTGCGGAAAATATCGAACGACTGCACCACGTGCTGCCAGGCAGCCTTAAAATGCGGCAAGTGAATGTTCGACAGATTCAAACTCAACTGAGTGGCATAAACCCCACTGTCAGGGGTCAGTTGTGAATGAAAAATAAGTGCCTGTTGCATCCCGGTGGCCGGATAAATCTTGCTCACATGCGGATATTGCTGTTGCAACGTCTCCAGTTCTTCTCCAGTCAAGCTGACCTGCGGGAAATCACACGGATGTTGATACGTCTTGGTTGACTCAGCGGCAAAATCAATCAGTTGCTGGAGGTTGTCAATTAACTGCTGCGCCAGATCAGCGGTTTGCTGTGCACTAAAGTGGCAGTTGTCAGCATCGAGTTTAAGACTAAAACAATCATTGGTGATTTCGCAGTTTACCGCCAGAGCATGAGACACCTTCGCCGCCAAACAAACCGGCTGCCCCGGGTCCAATTCACTTAGCCCCAATAAGGTTTCACCTGCACTTGGTGTATCTGTGACACCCAGATAATTAAAGATCAGTGTTGACGGATTTCGACCCAACACCTCGGTGATCTGCAAATCCTGTTCAATATCTTTGAGTAAAGGCAAATCCATGCCCTTATTTGGTATCGGTTTAACACCGGCTTTTACCGCACCGATAATCTCAGACCACTGAGTTTGCCCTTCACTGTCGAGCAACAGCGGGTAAACATTGGTAAACCAGCCGACGGTTTGCGACAAATCGACATCATGATCGATACCATCACGGCCATGACCTTCAAGGTCGAGCAACAATTGGCTTTGCTGACTCCACTGCTGCCATGTTTTGAATACCGCCCCAAGTAAAATTTCATTGATATTGGCATTGAATACCCCAGCAGTTGTTTGCCTAAGCTTGCTGGTCATATCGACATTTAGTGAAACTTTGCACTGATGAACATCACCCACCAGCCCTTGTGGCTGCCACTGTGTCAATTGTCGGCTATCCAGCGCTTCAGCCCATTGATACCAGTATTGGCGTGCCTTTTGATGCGATTGACTTTGGCTGTACTGCTGTAAATAGTCCACCCAATGTTGCAAACCGGCGGTGCGAGGCGCCAGGTTGATTGGCTCGCTGCGTACCGCCTGTTCAAGTGCCGTAGTTAAATCTTGCGCCACAATGCGCCAGGAAACGCCATCGATCACCAAGTGATGTGCCGCCAAGATAAAATGTTGCAACTGACCTGCGGTGATAAAGGCAAAGCATTTAAATAACGGGCCTTTGGCCAAATCAAAGCTTTGCTGAATTTCAACCTGGTGTTGGTCGATTAACCCCTGACTCACCTCAAGTTGAGGGGATTGGATGGTCACAAAAGCGTGGTTCAGCATTTGCGCCGAATCCGGCAATACCTCTGCGGTCCCTTGCTCAGCACAATACACCGCACGCAACAGGTCATGTTTTTGCAGCACACTGGTGATGGCCGACGACAATACATCAACGTCGACTGCACTGGACAATTTAAAACTCAAGCTTTGGTTGTAGTGAGTCTGGCCAGGGTTTTGACGCAAAAACTGGGTTTGTATTGCAGTTAATCCAACCGGACCAAGCCAAGCTGAAAAGGCCGGGATGGCTGCATCCAAACGGGCAATATGACGAGCCAATTGACGCACGCTTTGATATAAAAACAAATCTTTGGTGGTGAGCTTATAGCCATTTTTGAGTGCTTCAGAAACAATCTGAATGGCTGAAATCGAATCGCCGCCAATGCTAAAGAAATTGTCGGTCACGCCAATTTTGTCGGTTTTAAGCACCGCTTTAAAAACCGCCAACAACGCTTTTTCGCGGTCATTTTCTGCTGCCACAATAGCGTCTTTTGACTGTTCAAAGTCAGGCAGCACCAATTGACGCCTGTCGACCTTGCCATGTTCAGACAATGGCAGGCTATCAAGCTTGATATAGACTCTCGGGACCAATCCACCCGGCAAATGCTGACTCATAAACAATGAAAAGCGCTCATCATCGTCGCTATTTTCGCTGGTATCAGTAACATAGTAGGCAACCAGTACATCGCTACCGGCCGGTGTTTTCGCCACAATAACGGCCGCTTGCAACACGTCGTCATGAGTACTGAGCAATGACTCGATTTCTCCAAGGAAAACCCGCAATCCATTTAACTTGACTTGGTTATCATTACGACCCAAATAATGCAGCTTACCATCATGACTTAGCCTGACCACATCGCCAGTACGGTAATGCAAACACTGGCTACCATCAGCTTGCTGATGGATGACAAATACTTCGTCGGTACGGGTTTGGTCATTGAGATAACCATTACTGAGCAGAGGGCCGCTAAGCCAAAGTTCACCAGGTATGGTTGGTGCAACCGGTTTGCCTTGTGAATCCATCACGGCAAAACCAACGTGAGGTATCGGTTTACCGATTGGAATGGCACCTTCAGCATCATCCAGTTCACAGCGGTGGGCTACCGACCAAACGGTGGCCTCGGTCGGTCCGTACTCGTTATACAAGGTGGCGTCAGCCGTCCAGCTGGATTGATAGTGTTGCTGCACCAAATCAGGTTTACAGGCTTCACCGGCAACAATAACGGTCTCTAACGAGCTGGCGGTTTGTGCACCGGCGACATTGCTTATCAGTCGATATAATGAAGGAACGCACAACAAATGGCTGATTTGGCTCGATTCAATCAGCGCAACAATCGCCTCGGGAGCGTTAATTTGTGGCGCTGAGGCGATCATCAATTTGCCACCGGATATCAACGTCCAAAACAACCCGGCGACAGAACTGTCAAATGACAACGAGGACAACAACAGGAAGTTTTTTACCGATTGGCGATAATACCCCAACCGAGCATCCGTAGAGTAGACCAGATTGCGCTGAGTGACTTCGACCCCTTTAGGCAAACCGGTAGAGCCAGATGTAAAGATATAGTAGGCAGGATCTGACATTGAAGCTGTTGCCCAGCGTTCAGTCACCAAATCGGCATTGGCTGTTGTGTTACACAACGATTGCAGGCTCACTTTATGATTATCGCTTGAGTCAAGCTGATCAACCACCAGTATGGCCAAGTCTGCTTGTTCAATGATACGTTCGATACGCGCTTTGGGATAATCCGGATCAACATAAACATAAGCGGCACCACTGAACAGACAACCCAATATAGCGCTAATGGCCTGAGTATTACGAGGTAACATTAAGCCAACCCGGCTGCCTGCGCCGAACCCTGATGCTATCAGTGCCGTTGCAACCGAATGCGCCTGGGCAATCAACTCATCGTAACTCAGGGTTTGTCCATCGGCATCAACGACCGCCGTTTTGTCACCATTGCCGCTGTTACGTGCAACGATTTGCTGATATAACGGCAACTGTTCAAGCTGGTGCAACTGACCACTACCGGCCGTATGTTGCACATACGAGCCCTGATTGAAATCGACTTCGGACAATCTCAGCTCAGGTTGATTCACCACCTGTTCAATCGCCGCGACAAAATAGTCCATCCATAACCGGATGGTTTGCTGATCCCACAATTGCTGAGCATAAGTCCAGTTCATCGCTATATCATTGTCTTTTTCAACAATTTCAACGGTTAAATCAAATTTGGCCAAGCGTTCTTGAGTGGCCAGCAATTGCATCGAACCACCCGGCCAGTCAATTGCACTGCTGCTGTCCTGTTGCATCACAAACATCACTTGAAACAGCGGATGGATCCCCAAGTTACGTTCGCATTGCAATTGCTCCACCAGCATTTCAAAAGGCACGTCCTGGCAGTCCATGGCCGCAGCAAATTGCTGTTTAACCCGGCCAAAAAACGCCGCCAGGGTACTTTGTCGATCAAGCTGAGTACGGATCGCCATGTTATTGACAAAAAAACCAACCATAGGCTCTGTCTGCTCGCTTTCGCGGTTGGCAATGGCAGTGCCGATCACTATGTCACCGGTGCCGCTGAGCGTTGCCAGCAACAAGCTGAGCATGCCCTGCAACAAATTAAATCGGGTCAATTGGTATTGTGCACAGATTTTATCCATTGCTTTGACGGTATCACTTTGCCATTGGTAACTCAGGCTATCTGCCAATGCGCTTTGCTCATTGCACCGTTGGCGGTCAAGTGGCAACGAATGGGTCTGTGGACAATCGCGCAAATGCTCAAGCCAAAATGCCAATTGCTGCTGCATTTTCTCTGAGTCGTTTTGTTGCTTACGCCATTGTTGCTTGTGCCAAAGTGCGTAGTCCTGATACTGAATACTCAACGGCGCCAACGGCTCGGTGTTCATGCCTAAAGCGACACGGTAAAAATGGCAAAACTCGTCAACCAGCACGCCCATCGACCAACCATCCGCCACTATGTGATGAATGCTCAACACCATCAAATGCCGGCCATCGGTCATTTGCGCCAAACGGCAATTGATCAGCAGGTCTTGGGCCAAATCAAACACATGCTCCCCGGCCGCTGTAACAAAATCATCGATTCGCCCAATTGCCGCACCGTCAAAATCAACCGCTTGCAGTTCAACCTCTATCGCTCGATGTGGGTGGATTTCAAGCGCAGCTTTACCCTGCACTTGAACAAAATTGGTTCTGAGCACGTCATGGCGGGCTATAACCGCATTGAGCGCTTGCGACACGGCTTTTACATTAACGTCACCAGCAACCTTTAGTGCCGCATTGATATTGTACTTAGCCGATGCGCCTTCGAGTTGGTCAACAAACCACAGGCGTGATTGGGCATCAGATAATGGCGGCGCTTGTTCTGCGCTCAAACGAGGGATCACCTCACTGTGATTTTTGGTTAACCCCGCGATAAAACAAGCTTGTTCACGGATAGTCGGTTGATTGAAGAAATCGTTGATCCCCAGCTTGATCCCCAACTGGCTGCGAAATCTGGCAATAATTCGGGTGGCCAACAGCGAATGCCCGCCACTGGCAAAGAAATTTTGCCCGGCACCGATATTTTGCCAACCGGTTACCGTTTGCCAAATTGCCGCTATGGTGTGTTCCAGCTCACCTTGCAAAGGCTCAAAACGGCTCTCATCTACGGCCAATGCACAGGCAACATTAAACTCGGGCAGGGCTTTTCGGTCAACTTTGCCGTTGGCCGTAAGGGGGATAGCAGCAACCACTTCGATGGCTGCCGGGTGCATATAGTCCGGCAAAACCTTGGACAAATGACGCTTTATATCAGCGCGCAATATCTTAGGTAATGTTTTTGACAAGACATAAGCACCAATGCTTTGTTCGTTTTGGTGATTGAACAGCACAACGACGGCCTGTTCGACACCGGCAATTGCTTTAATGCACTTTTCAATCTCGCCCAGTTCAATTCTCAGCCCTCGGATTTTGACCTGATCATCCAATCGACCGATAAATTCGATGTCCTGGTGATGACTGTACTTAACCAGATCACCGGTGCGATAGACTTTTTGCCTTGGACCTTGTGCAAACCTGACATCGACAAATTTTTCTTCAGTCAATTGTTCACGTCGCCAGTAACCTTTACCGACGCTATCGCCGGCAATACATAACTCGCCGGGCACACCGTAAGGCACCAAGCGTAAATGTTGGTCAACAATCAACAACTGAACATTTGGGTTGGCCTGACCAAGGTTGGTCACTGTGGCCAGTTCTGCCAATTCTGTTTTGCTGACTTGGTGGTAGTTGGATATATCCGTACATTCGGTCGGTCCGTACATGTTGATGATCTGGGCCGCAAAACCAGCTGAACGAGTCCAACCGGCCAATCGTTCCAGGTTAATCGGCTCACCACCAAACAACACGCAACGTAGCGAAGACAGTCTGGCTGGGTCCGTTACCGTCTCAACCAGGGCATAAAAAGCACTGGGGGCACAATTGACAAAACTGATTTGCTGTTGCGCTATGGTTTGTTCGATTTCTACCGGATCAAAGCGGATACCTTCACGCAATACTGCACAAGCGCCGTGCAGCAAGGGAGCAAACAGGTTTTTCTGGGTCAAATCGAATCCCAGCACACTGATGATATAAACCTTGTCTTGGGCGCACAAGTCAAACGCCTGTCCATACCAATGCAACAGGTTGACTTCGTTTTTATTGCTGATCAACGCGCCTTTAGGTTTGCCCGTACTGCCGGAGGTATACATGATATAAAACAAATCCGATGGCGACCCAGCTATTGCCAGATTGCTGCTATCACCGCATTGCCATACCTGAGTTGTTGCGCGTATATCCAGCGATGGGGTATTGCAATCAGTCAATAACTCGTTATATTCGGCACATGTTATCACCAACACTGCCTCAGCATCTTGCAACAAGTAAAGTTTACGCTCGTCAGGATAACTGGATTCTATCGGCAGATAAGCAGCGCCGGTTTTTAAGATCGCCAGCAAACCAACATAGAAATCCACGCCAGGGGTAAGACACAAGGCGACAATCTGGTTGGCCTTTATCTGATGATGCTCGACCAGGTAACGAGCAAGCTGGTTGGCCTGTTCATTGAGCTGGGCATAGCTCAACTGTTGCTCACCACAACGAACTGCGATGTTCTCTGGCGTTGTTGCAATCTGTTGTTCAATTAAGTCTATTACCCGCAAGTGTTCAGGGTAAGGTTGACGAGTGTTATTCAACTCATTCAACTGTTGATGTTGTTGCGCCGTAACTGTAGCCAGGTCCATAAGTGGCCCGTCACAGTTGATTGCCGATGACACAATGGCGATAAAATTATCGACCATCGCATGGATGAATGCTTCGCTAAACAGACTGTCGGCATATTCCAGGTAACCGGCAAAGCTGTCATGGTGATTTTGCAGATTCAATTTCAAATCGAACACCGACAACTGCGGATCGATTTCATAAGGCATACAATGCAGCCCTTGTGCCCCTTGCTTTAGGCTGATCTCAGGTTGCAGCACAAAAAAGGCTTGAAACAGCCCATTGCGATCCATATTTCGCTCAAGCGACAGTGACTGTAACACCGCATCATAAGGAAAACGCTGATGTTCCTGGATATTGCGGACATCGGCATTGACGTTTTTCACCAGCTGCGAAAAACTGTTTTGTTCATTCACCTCACTACGAACCACTATGGTATTGAGCAGGTTACCGACCACACCGAACAAATTCTGATGAGTGCGGTTTGAACTGACAGAGCCGACCAGAATATCACTTTGCCCACTATAACGGCTTAGTATCAGGTTATAGGCAGCCATCAACACAGAAAATACTGTGGCGCCCTGTGCTTTTGCATAGTCTTTGATTTGCCCGCCAAGCAATGCCGGTAATTCAAATTCAAACCGTTTGCCGCCAAAACACTGAACCGGGCCCCTGGCTTTGGTTGTCGGCAATTCAAGGGGTTGCCAATCGCTAAGGTAATCGAGCCAAAATTGCTGGTCCCGACCATATTGCTCAGAGGATAAATAGCCCTCTTCCCAACGGCTGTAATCGCGATATTGCCAGTCATCTGTAACTGCCACGGTTTGACCCAACGTCAACTGCTGGTAAATCGCCAACAACTGATCGAAAATCAGGTTTAACGAGCCGCCATCGCAAAATGCATGGTGGATCACCAAACACAACACTTGTTTTTGCGGCTGCGTTTTAAATAAACTACAATGCAACATTTGGCCGTTTTGCCAATCCATGTCAGCAGCGGCCAATACTCTCGCGGCTTGGGCCAGAGCCTCATCTGCTTGAACAGGGTCTGAAATGGTTGAAAAATCCTTCAGATGCAATGGTATGGACATAGTGTCCCTCACCTTTTGCAACAATACGCCCTGATGCTCCTCAACCGAGGTGCGCAATGCTTGATGCCTTTGTATCAGCAAGTTTAAGGCCGATTGCAGTGTCGCTTCATTCAATTGACCGTTAATTTCAATACTATGCAGCGAGTGATAATAATGACAATCAGGATGCATTTGTTCGAACACCCACAACGATTGCTGAGCCTGTGACAGTGCTACCGGCTCGTCAGCTGCAACTCTGACAGGCCCTTGAACAGCAACGTCATCACTAACAAAGCCAATCAACTCTGCCTTATGCTCAATCATCGCCGCCTTGATTTGTTTGGTAAATTTGCCCTTGGGCGCTTTGAAATTAAGCTTGCCGTCTGTTGACCAAACCCGGATTTGTGCGGCTTTTAACGCATTTAACAGCTTTACGAAAGTCATAGACTGCCCTCCTCAAACATTTCATCGTCAAGTATTTCTTCCCCGGCATCAGAGTGTAACCAGCTGTGAGAATTGATTAAATCAGCCAGCCCTTTGATGCTGGGCAGATCCATAAACTGACTCATTCTGATCTCAAGCCCTAATTGCTGATGCACCTCATTGAGCATAGTAGCCACGTGGAGCGAATTACCGCCCTGTTCAAAGAAGCTTCTGCCGGCACACAGCCTTGGTTCAGACAAAATTTGCTGCCAAATCGCCATTAGTTGTTCCTCAACCTCACCTTGGGCAGCCACCAGTTGTTGCTCGGCAGCATCTTGATGCACCAGTTGATGCAGTTGTTTTCGGTCTATTTTGCCGTTAGGGGTTAGTGGCCAATCTATGACACCGATAACTTTTGTCGGCACCATGATTGCCGGCAAATTGGCTTGCACCCAGCGCTGCACCGATTGCTGTAGTTGCTCTGTGGCACCATCGGCTTCAACAAAGGCCACCAGCATTTCGCGGCCGATGATCTCGCAACAAACACTGTCGCTGACACCACTTTTGATGATGCATTTTTCGATTTCACCCAGCTCAATCCGGTGACCCCGCAGTTTGACCTGGTTGTCGAGGCGACCCAGAAACTCAAATTCGCCGGATTTTAATGCCCGCACTCGATCCCCAGTGCGGTACACTCGTTTGACTGTACCGTCGCTTAGCTGCAATGGAATAAAACGTTCATCAGTCAGTGTCTGTCGTTCAAAATATCCCAGGGCAACACAGTCACCGCCAATACACAGCTCGCCGGAGAAGAAGTAAGGCACCTCCCTACACTGTTGATTCAAAACATATAATTCAGTATTAGCTATAGGAGGACCTACTCGTGGCACGGTATCGGCACTGATCTGCTGCACCGCACACCAAACCGTCGCTTCAGTTGGGCCGTACATGTTAAACATGCGAATCTCAGGATTGATGGCAAATATCTGCACAACCAATTCCTGAGGCAATGCTTCACCGCCGACCAACAACAGTTTTAATTTGGCGATGGCCAATTCACAGTGTGGCGAGGCCAGCAACATTTTTAAGTGAGAAGGCGTACATTGAAAGCTGTTCAGGCTCAGGTCGATAATATTATTGGCAATATCAGGGATATCTTCAGACACTGGAGCGGCCGCATCTCTGGCCGCTTCAATATCAAACAGAGATTTCACTTCGGCCACTTTGGCCAGACTCGCCATCACCTGCGCCGAATCAATGCCAAAGTCCATCAAACAAGCAATTTCATCGACACCGGCTTGTTGAATTTCCAGCGCCTTTTGGCGAGCTTGTTGTGGCGTACCGAACAAACCACTGGTTTGATAGTAACGCTCAAATGCCATTTCAAGAATGGCCTCTTTGTCCTGCTCCAGGTTTAATCCGGCTTCTTCTGCCAATGGTTTTAATAATCCCAATGAATGCGCCAGATATTGTTTAAGCGGTTGATGCACCTGAGTCTTGTTGTGTTTTTCACAATCAGAAATAAAGGTGTGAACCATCAGCGTTACATGGCCGCTACTGGGGTCAAACCCGGCCTGGGCACGGGCTTGACGGTAGATTTCAATTTTCTCTTTGACCTGTTCAAGGTCATGGCCCAACAGATGGGTTAAGATATTGGCACCCATTTCACCGGCACGGCGAAACATTTCAGGATTGCCCGCTGCAGTGACCCAAACCGGGATGTCTTGTTGCATGGGTTTGGGGAATAGCTCTACATCAATCTCCTGTTGCATGCCATCAACAAATCCGACTTTCTCACCAGCCCACAGGCGGCGGACTTTGCTCAGGTTATCAAACATGATATCCAGCCGTTCGCTATAGTTTTGTGGCGCCAGCACAAAGTCATTAAACTGCCAACCTGCTGCAACAGCAATACCGGCACGGCCTTTAGACAGGTTATCTACCATCGCCCACTCTTCGGCAACTCTGACAGGATGATGCAAAGGCACCACCACACTGCCTGCGCGAATATTGATTTGTTCAGTCACACCGGCGATGGCAGCGGCGGTTACCGAGGGATTGGCAAAAATGCCGCCAAAGGGATGAAAATGCCGTTCGGGCACCCAAACGGCCTCAAAACCGGCTTTATCGGCGAACTTGGCACTGTCGAGCATCAAATCGTACATTTGACCATTGCCGACATCTTCTTTGGAGGCAAAGTTAAACAGACTGAATTTGACCGGCTGGCGCGGTGTTGCCGTGCTGGGGGCTTTGGCCTGGATCACCACTTGATCTGCCCTGGAAAGACTCCAGAACAGTTCAAGTACTGAGATATCAAAGGAAATACTGGTATTGCCCAGCCATAACCCTTTGCCCTGTGGCATCGACTGGCCAATTTTTTGCTCAAGACCGCAAAAGAAATTGAGCACATTTTGATGGCTGATCACCACACCTTTGGGATTGCCGGTTGAACCGGATGTATAAATCAAGTATGCCAGATCTTCGCTACTAACCTCTGGCTTGATGTAAGTCGCTACAGCGCTTATCGTCTGATCTTCGGCAAATGGCGCGATGGCAGACAATGCCATCACATCAAACATGGCTTTTAAGGATTGTTGGCACAACACATGGGTGGCTTTACAATCGCTGATCACGTATTGAATTCGTTCGACCGGATATTGTGGGTCCACCGGCACATAGGCGGCCCCGCATTTCCAGATGGCCAGTAAAGAAAGCACCAACTGGGCGTTGTGGTCAAAACAGGCAATGACTTTGTCGCCACGAACAACCCCTTGTGCTTGCAGCATTGCAGCAATCTTGTCGGAGATTTCGTCCAGCTGGGCAAACGTGAAAGACTGATCTAAATACTGCAGTGCTATTTTGTCGGCATTTTCATTTTTACCGTGTTCGCTGATGAGGCCAATCACCGTTTGGGTATTGTCATAGGCCAATGCTGTACGATTGATTTGTTCGCGGGTTTTGGCGTCTGCCTCATCCATTAAGTCACACTGCGACAGTGCCAGGCGTGGATTTTGCGCCCAACGCTCGATGATCAAACACAATTTTTGCTGCAATGTTGTCACTTCTGCTGCATTGAGGTATTGCCCGTTACAATCGAAATGTACAACCCAGGGAGTCGAGTCACTAAATTCTTCGAGGTAAACCGTTAACGGCAACCGGCTTTGACCATTGTGCAAAAACCGGCTTTGACTGTTGCCCAAGACATTTTCTTCATCAAATTTCAGATAGGAGAACATCACGTCGTATATCGACTGTCGGCCCTGACGCATCAGGTTTAAATCCCTATGTAATGTCGCCATCGGATAGCGGGAATGACGTTTGTCTTTTTTCGAATCGACACTCAGCTGTTGGCCTAATGACCACAAATCCTGGCGTTCACAATCCACCAATAAAGGCTGAACACTGGTCAAAGCACTGATGCTGTTTTTTAATCCGACATTGGAACGGTTGTGCGAAGGCACCCCAATACAGATTTTCTGCTGGCCACTAAATTGACAAAGCAAATAAGCAAGTGCGCTAAGCCAAACTTGCGCAGGCGCGAACCCGGTAGACTCACAGACCTGGCCAAACTGTTGTTTAAACGTTTCATCCAGTGAAGTACTGACCCTGAGGGACTGATATTTTCCTTCATCGAAATGAACGAAACGCGGGCTAAAGGTGGCTTCGGGCAAGGTGGCAAACTTGTTCAACCAATACTCGCGGGATTTTGCACAACGTTCGGTTGCCAGATAGGCCTCTTCCTTTGCGATAATATCTTCAGCTGAGATAGCATCTTTGAGCTGTTCTCTTGACAACTCATCTACATTGGAACCCTGCGACAATGCATAATAGATGTCGGACACCCGTCTTAAATAGATGGCAAAACCGGCACCGTCGACGGCCAGATGATGCCAAAAGTGATACATCATCAGCTCTTTACCAACACAAGTCACAAAGGCTTTAAACAATGGACCCTGATCTAAATCGAACTTTTCGGCCAGGCAAGCTGTCACCCAATCTTCACGCTCAGTTGCGCTGTTAAAGTACAACACTTCAAGGCTGAATCTGGAATCGATATCACGGATATAACCGCCTTTCTCAGGCTCAATACGACAGGCGTCAGATGAACTGAGCACCAGATTGACGGCATCGGATAGATTTTTAAGACATATTAATGGAGATAACTCAGTTTTTGCCGCTAAATTATAAAACAACGCATCCTCATCGAGACGCTGTTCCATTAGAATGGCTTTTTGAGCGATGGTCAGCACTAGGCTTTCCTGCTGATTGTTATTTAATTTAATATAATTCACTTTTTAAATTGTCCAGATACAGTAAATCAGCTCAGCACCCATTGCCGGATGCTATTGTGCTTACGCTATGAAAGATGAGATCGGATTATTTGCTAGTTTGTCGGTTTTAGTATCAGGCTGTTGACTGTTTTTTGGGGTAACAAGGGTCGGTACTCTCCCTCACTCCAACGTTTGAAACCGTCTTTGTAATTTTGACTGAGAGGGTGGCCTGACTGCCCACCCGGAAATGATATTAACGCGCTATCTTCGTGCCCAGGGCTGACAATCAAACGAACCGAGGATCCGAATGAACGCGTCTGTACTTTGGGCATATACATATCACCACCGATCGGTACATGCGGCATATTGATCAATGGATCCAAAAATGGAAAAACCATGCTCAACGGGTGATTGATCTCGGTACGGTTTAACTCACCTTGAGTTAAACGCTCAAGATCACCATATTTTGCCTGGTAATAACGACTGACGCCGTTAAGTGCCGAGTCAAACAGGAATGCGTTCCAGCTAGAAAATCCCTGAGGGACCTGATCCTGAGGTTGCTTCGTAATCAATTGCCACACTGGTGACTCCCAATTGTCAGTCGCATCCAGAAACTCAAACCCCGGGTATTTTTGCTCCAATACTGTAAAACGTTGTTGCAACAACCTGCTCGCTACTACGTATCGAAACTTTCTCACCATTCTATGAGCAACAGAGTCAATTTCGGCCTTGCCACTCCATTGCTGCAAAATAGAGACAAGTGCTGTAACATCTGCCTGGTTGATGTCATCAACCAAGCTAGGCAATTGCAATACATTAAGCATTTTTTGATGCCAACGCTGTAAAAATAGCGCCCGTTCGTCCAACTGAATCTGCGCCATATCCGCCTCTATTACATCGCTTTGCAGCGCATACAGACCTTGTTTGATTTGTTTTGCCCTAGCACCACTGACATAGCGGCCATGACCCAACAAGGTCAACATATCACCACTCGCGACCCGCTGATTTGCCAACCATATTCGGCCTTCGTTAGGATTGATCAGTTGAGGATATTCCGATGGTTGCAACAATTGCTGCCAGTAATCACTTGGATAGCCTCGGACCGGCATACTGCCAAGAACCGTCCAACCGACATTGCCTGCTTTGTCGGTCACTATGGTATCAAGTTGCACACCGCGGCTTTGTTGTATCACTGCGATAGCCTGAGGGACGGTTTTGCTATCTTTGATACGATGAAGAGCAAGATTAAAGGATTCAGGCAACAAAGGCATCCACTGTAAAACCCTGGCTTTATCACCTTCAATATCCAGCACCAAAGCATGTTTTATACGTCGTACTACAAATTCTTCATCGGCTAAGAACCTGGCATCTATAGACAATGTCTTCTCAGTCACAACCTCACATAATTTGCCAGTAATAATACAATGATTGGTTTGGTCGTAGGGAAGCGTGATTTGTTGACTCCATTTGCCAAGAGAGTTGGTTACCCCCCAGGCAACATCACCATTACTGCCACTGATAATAAAGGGTAACCCCGGCAAAGTAATTCCGCTGACCAAAGTCTCTTGTTTGAATTGTTGATAAGATACTTGGTACCATGTTGAGGGTGCCGACAATGGCAGATGAATATCATTGGCTAACAAACCAGCCCCACTGGCAGTATATTGTCCACCAAGTCCCCAACCGTTGCTTCCCGAAGCCGTTCGCTCCGAAATATCAAACTCTTCCACAAAGTCAGCCGCTTGGATGAACGCAGGTAAAACTTCCGGTTGATATGGAGCTAAATCTTCAATTACTGGTGCGTCCCACTCGGTTCTTTTAGGTGCAAAAAAGTTGACAGTGTCGTCTGAATAATATTTTGATAACACATCCATTGCATAGTCTTGTTCAGCATTTTCATCTTGCAGTTCAAGACTCAAACTATAGGCAACAAGAATAGAATCTTGCGGTTCCCACGCTTCTGGTTTTGTTAATAAGAGTGCATATTCGAAAGGCCAAGCTCCAAGCGAATTCAGACCATCATTCACACCTTTAGAATAGCTAACCAATAGCTGTTTCTGCGATTCGGGCAAAGAGTTAAATGCTTCTAGTGCTCTTTCTTTTAATCCAAACTTTTTTACTGATTTATCTTGTTCAATAGATAAAAAACTAAACAGTTCACTAGATTCACCAGCAGCGTTACGTCGTAACAGATCCATCTGGAAAAATCGCTCTTGTGCATGAAGAAACCCGATAGAAAAAAACAAATCGTCATCTGGATTGTAAGTAATTAGTGGAACTCCAAACTGATCTATTTCGATACTTACTTGATCATTCAGTGAGTCAAATTGCAACTGACCTTTTAAATCAGGTTTACTATAAATTAAATTAAATAAAATAAATGCAGAATATAACAACACAAATACTAGACTAACTAGAACTACCTTTTTCAACGTATTCTTCCTTGAACTTTAAAATTTTCTAGAGTAAGTGATTCCTACTCACATTTGACTGGCAAATTACCGCCTAGTTCTAAGCGCTGCAATCCTAAATAAAAACATGTCACAGGTCAACAAAATAAAAACATTAAAAAAACAAAAAATAAACCAAAACCAATCAGTAATGAGTTGTGACCTAATATGGTAGGGCCAGAACATGAATGTTATTTGAGCGATTCTAGAGGGGTATTTACCTGATGGGGTATGTTCAGTATACGTGTAATTTGTTGTCACATTGCCTTGACCACATGGCTTCTAAACACTTACAGGGACAGGTTAGCCTCCTGCAAGACCATCCTATATTAATAGTGTATGAACTCCTCCTCTTTTGCAAGCTTTTATTCAATTGCGCTAAGGTACGACTGCCTACGTGTATCCGGTCTCATTAATGATGCCGTATTTTAGGCATCGGACCTTAATGGGCTATTCGCACGTCAGTTCCCATACGCTTACACGAGCTCGTTCGCTCTGCAATCGTGGTGGTTTGCTCCTAAAACTATTCACTTACTTTCAATGTTAGATTTGCGTTACTTTAGTCTCGTCGTACGTTGAATTATCATGTACCAAAGCCCAGGCTACCCGAGCTGTTTTATTGGGCTTGTTGCAAAAAATCTATTCGGGTGAACTTTGCTCTATTCTAAGCAAATCATCCGGTGAAAACCACCTCGATATTGAACAACCGATTAATGAAGGCAGATCTCTCCCTCACCACGGTGTCCCGTTCATCATGACGTAGCCAAAAATCAAATTGCCCCTTGTTGAGCATTCGTAGAGATTCAAAACCCTGAAGGGTTGACCATGCCCGTTTTTTTAGCCGAAAACCACCCGTTGCCTTAACGAGTTTCTTAATGGGAGCATGATCCGACTCTATGCCATTGTTAAGGTATTTGACTTGCCGCTGTTTAACGTCCTGTCGTAGGTGACCCTCCTTCTTCAATCTCGCTATGGCATACGCATAAGAAGCGTGTTTGTCTGTGTTTAACGTCTTAGGTTGCTTGTCTTTTTTGTAATACCTCAAGCCGCATGATCATTACGTTTATGGGAGAAATAAAAGTCCAGTGTCTCTCCTTGTTTGTTGATGACCCGATATAGATAGTGCCACTTTCCCTTCACTTTAACGTAGGTTTCATCCAACTGCCATGAAGAATCGGTGCGAATAAATTGATAGTGACGTAATTTTTTACGTAATGTTGGCCCATATTCAATAAACCAACGGTAAAGCGTGCTTCTATGCACAGAAGTGCCAATCTCAGTGAACATATCACATCGGTTCACTTTCAATCATCACCGATATTGAAAACTCAAAAACCACAGATGCAGATAGAGTATACTTCACGTGCACCAATTAAAATAAAACCATTTTGGTGCATTATAGAGTGAAATACCACTTAAAATGCACTACAATTAGTGCACCGACTTAAAATGCACTAAATATGACGATGATGCGACTTTATCCTTACACCCGAGCCTCGACTGCCGAACAAGATGCAAATCGTGCAAATAATGCCCTTAGCGAGTTTGCTGAAAAAATGGGCATCCCAATCGCATGTTGGTTTACTGAAAATGAATCAGGGGCCAGTTTACATCGCCCCGAATTATTTCGATTATTGGATGTTGCCCAACCTGGTGATATTATGCTCATCGAGCAAGTTGACAGGTTAAGTCGGCTCAACTCACAAGATTGGGATAGATTAAAAAACATCATCACAAATAAAGGCATTAAGGTGGTATCACTCGATCTACCCACAAGCCACTTATTTATGACCAACACAGATACCTTCACAGAACGAATGTTCTCCGCACTGAATAACATGATGCTTGATATGCTCGCAGCAATATCACGAAAAGATTACGACGACCGAAGACGCCGCCAAGCACAAGGCATACTCAAAGCAAAAGCAGAGAAAAAATATAAAGGACGCAGAGAAGACGCTGAATTACACAGAAAGATATCTGGATTATTAATTGATGGTAAAACATATAACTATATAGTCGATTTACTAGGATGCTCTCGACACACGATATCTAAAGTAAAAAAACGACTACCAACATAAACAAGCGTGATAGTCATTTCTACTTTATACAAAGGAAGGATTACGATGTGATCTGTTAATCGATCTTGGGCGGTCAACAAGCCCAGTGATTTTACTCACTTAGTCGAAAGCCCAAAAGTACAGCAAGGGATCATACAGCGACCAGTTACCCCCTCCTAAACAAATACTGAGTGAAATATAAGGGCATCACAATATTGGTTTGCTCTAATGCGGAAGATCCCTGCGTGCCAGTTAACTTAAATGTTTTGCTAGGTGAGCACTTTTCTATATAGGACGTCAGAGATTTAGCCCGTGTTCGTTTACCACTTTTTACTTCCACAGGGATAATCTCACCTTCATCGGTTGAAATGATGAACTCAATTTCAGCTCGGGCGTCATTCCATGAGTAGCTGGGATCAACACCAATAGCGGTGAGCTCCTGCTGAACAAAGTTTTCAGCAACATAACCCTTATATTCATAATTTTGCTGTTTTATTTCTTTATACTTGCTACCCAACATATGGTTAAGAAGACCCAAATCAAATAAAAACAATTTTACCATATTGTCTTTTTTATAAGCGGCAAGTGGGGCTTTTGGCCTGCCTTCAATGGGATAGTTAGCCAATGCTAAGCGACAGCATCTTAACCAGTGAATAGCAGTTTCAAAATCGCTATAACGAGATTTCCGGTCATGGACGTTTTTAAATTTAAAGCGTTTAACCGATTCATCTATAACCAGTGATAGTTGTGCGGGAATACTATTAAATACCGATTCGATCAGCGTTGCATCAACCTTACCGGCGTATTTACCAAAATCACGGCGGTAGCCTTGGATTAAATCGGCATGAATTTTTACTACTTTCTCAACCCTCTCTAAAATACTCGACTCTTTATATTGATACCAAGTCATAACAGCTTCAGGCATACCTCCCGTAAAGAAGTAATCCGTGAGTTTATCCATCAATTTACTATGCGCAGCTGGCGAATTTGCTTGCGTATCAAATGCCTTTATCAAGGCTGGCTCTTGAGATGCATAAATAAATTCTTGGAAGGTTAACGGACGTAAATTGTATTGCTCGACCTTGCCAACCGGAAAGGTGTTTAACAAACCAATATTGGAACCACTGGCAGCGACAAAGTAACTCGGTGCTTTTTCGGCAAAATATTTCAGTGAAGTAACGGCACGTTCGCACTCGCCAATCTCATCTAAGATAAGCAGGTCTGTTTTTGGATTAAAGACCTGATTGGTTATCAGCTCAATATTCATCAACACTTCATCTGGCGAAAGTGAACCATTGAATGCCTCTTTATAGGCTGGGTTTTCCAGAAAATCAATGCGTAGGATATTGGGAAAGGTTTTACCAAACAGTTCTTGCAGCAAAAATGTTTTGCCCGTTTGCCTTGCTCCATCTATCAATAAAGGCTTGCGAAAGGGTTGGTTTTTCCACTTCATTAATGCGTTGAGTAAGGTACGTTGCATTGTCATTTCCTATCGTCAAGTTCATTATCTGGTCAGTACTATAGCCCAAATCACATTTTAATGCGCGAAAAAACGCAAACAATACCACTTTAACGCGCATAAAAACGTGAAAAATAGCAATTTTATGCGCATTAAAGTGTGACAGTGAATATAGTGTTATTTAAGGGATCATAGACAGGATCTTAAGCACCGCGTAATAAAAAGATAGAAAAAAGGCTTCATTTGTGATCAAATTTTCTCGCCAAAGTAAAAGCGATCACTCAGAAGCCAATGACTATTATTTCAGTAAAGCAACAAATTACCAAATTTTTTATTCCTTCAAATTTAGATGCTCAAGCTAAGAGTACTGGCTTTATGAAACGAATTAGAGCCATTAAACCGCTAGCGTTAGTGACGAGTCTTGTTGCAGCATTAAGCAAAAGTAATGTGACATCGATTAATGAAATTGTTAGACAGTTCAATGGAATGAGGCTTTCTGAAGATGAGTTTGTCGCTTACAAACCTTTTCATAATCAGCTCGCTAAGGAAGCATTTCCAACATTTATCAAGCAAATAACTCAGCAAGCGATGGCAACCTTGCTTCCAGAAGAGCAAGCGCTCCCCAAGAGGTTGAAGCAGTTCAAGCAAGTCATTTTGCATGATGGGTCATCACTTACCGTCCATCCCGAATTGGCTTCTGAATTTAAAGGCCGTTTCACCAAAACGGCACCTGCAGCCGTCGAATGTCATGTCAGCTTGTCGTTATTTGAACGCAAAATCACACGAATGAACATTGCGGCAGATTCAATATCTGAACATGATTATCTACCCGCTGCGCAAACACTCAAAAGCTGCTTATTTCTGGCTGATTCTGGTTATGTAAACACGCCTTATTTTGCAGAGCTTGACGCCAACAATGCTAACTATATTGTTAAGGGAAAGAGTAACTTGAACCCCATCATTATCAAGGCGTATAACGGCAGAGGAAAAGCATTAAAACGTCCAGTGGGTAAAAAACTCAAGGAGATAACTCAAAAACAAAATGGGCAAAAGATGATGGATTTTGACGTTGCATGGGGTAAGTATCAATGCCGTTTGCTTAGATGTTGGGTTGCATCCGAGCAAAAATTTGTTATTTGGTTAACCAATTTACCGCGTTCAACGTTTAGTGCGGATGACGTGACGATGCTATATCGGGTTCGTTGGCAAGTTGAGTTATTGTTTAAAGAGCTCAAATCTTATAACAACTTGAGGAAATTCAATACTAAAAAGAAGCCCATTGTAGAAGGGCTCACTTGGGCAAGCTTACTCACACTTATCATAAAAAGAGCCATATCAACAAAAGCGGTTGAGCAAGTTTCCTTCTTTAAAGCTGCAATGAATACAGATGTTTGGTTAATTCCTCTTCTGCAAGCACTGGCCGATAGAGAATATTTAGCATTACAAGAAAAACTGGAGTGGGCTTATATTTATCTACGAAATAACGCCAGTTTATCACAACAGAAGAAATCTAATTTAAATAGTAGCTTACATGATATCTATGAATACTTTAATTCTTAAGGTTCAGCGTATGTTTAAGGGATAGATCATTCAATGGAGTTCCTGTTTGGTAGGGCTTATTGCTTTGAGATAGACTTTTGAACTCGCCCGATAACGATTACGATCTAAAACTATCAACTTCATAGATCCACTGGCTGGTGTCGTATAAGATACCTTTGTTGTTCTATTAAACTGTCACCGTCCCAGAGATAATGGATCTGGCTAGCTTTGGTTGAAACCTGAGTCGCTGCGGCTTGTTTATCACTTTGCTTAGCTTGCTTAATCTTACTGACTCTTTGTTGACAAGAAGGCCAAATATCACCATTGGGCACGTAAGCTTTAATTAGCCTACCTTCTTCGTCCCGCTTAAACTGGTTCTTGCACCAAAGTTAGAATAGTGACTCATCAATTTCGGCGAACCACGTTAAGGGGTTTTACTGAGATTTACTGATAACTGCGTTACATGGAATGAAAGAAGAAGAGTTTGATTAGGCCCTCAATTCACTGTCAAAAAGGTCAACACTACATTACGAGTAACCAAGCCCACAATGACTTTCATGTTAAAAATCATTGTGGTGACCTAATTATTGTTATTCTGATAAATAAACGGATGGAGTCGTCAGGTTAAGGAATCGACAATTAAATTCTATACGAACATTGTCAGCTTCTACATCAACATAATATAGATTATTTTCTTTTTTTATAGTCAGTTTAGCTCTGATGTTATAATCCCAGCCTACAATGTTTAACTTATCAATTACACTACAGTTTATTCCCATCCTACATCTGTTAAAATCAGTTCCCCATTTTACTGGCGGTTTATCTGGTAATTCATCTACTAAATCAAATGCCAATATTAATGTCTTTGCATCCCTAATTAACTCTAAATCAAAGATATCAATGAGACCGATATCAGGACAAATACTAAAAATTTTGTTTATAAAAACTGTATCATCAAATTCATTCCATTTCATAATGTCACTCTTTAAAATTCATAATGTGGTAAAGTTCCAGGCACTTTACCTGTTCTTGTGTTGCTAATTGGACGAACATTATAATGTGATCCCTGATTCCCTGCTGTTCCTGCTGTTCCTTCCGGCCCAAAAATATGCCCAGCGGAGTGATCCTGTATTATTATTTTTGAGCCATCTCCCCGCGTATATTGATATTCCTTTGTCCAGATAAGCTGGTTTGATTCATTTAATATTGGATTACCTTCACTATCAGTCATCTTAACCTCATTATATTGAGAAGGTTGTTGTGTTCTTTTGTTTATCACTGTATCTGGATGTTGCGTTCTTGGTATACCAGCATCTTTTTTGGCATGTTTAAACGCTCCTTTCTTGCCATATTTTTTAGGACATCCTGCCAACCCCAGCGGATCCACCCACTCCATGGGGTTGTGGACATATGAGCTTGGCCGTAATCCCCCCGCTATTCCTATTGGGTCTGGGGTTAAATATTGACAGCTGTCCGGATCATAATATCTGTGACGGTTATAACTCTTTACCCAAAGAATGGCCCTGTTTCAGCATCAAAAATTTGGCCCTGACTCTCCATCAATAAAAAATTAGATCGCAACTGACGGGATCATTGGCGGCTTGTTCGAGGTATTGGTACTCACAAAAGAAAGAAGGGCTAAAAAGCCCTTTTATGAATTTAAGCGCAGCTAAATTTTACTTTTTAAAACAACAATCATTGTTTCTAAAAGCGTTCTATAACTTATCCAATCTTCATCCTCTATCATCCACTCTATTTCCGTCTCTTTTGAGAGGGTTTGATTCATTGGATATTGACGTTCTACCACCATTCTTTCAAATAACTCAAGCAATTGAACTGGTTCATTAATCCTAGATAACAATCTCACCACAGAACCTTTAGCTAAATCTTCTTGTACACATTTATCTCCCCAGTTTTCATCTATTAAATCAGCGTGATAAAAACAAACAAATTCTTGAACAACAATCTCTTCAATATTATTTAAAACCATTTTAATTATCTCTAATTATTCTATAGGAAAATAAGTCACGGGTTCCCACTTACTAGTACTAGGAACATATTCATAAATTAATTTTGCTTGTGCTAATTTTACATCATCTTTTTCGGGAATGAAGTTCCCTTGTGAATCTCTCAAATTACGTCCACTTGAATCTTTAGATCTTATCCAACGTTCACCATACCCTTCTGGATTATTAGTATTAACAGTGACAGCATGCCTATTAGGTCCATCCGCTGTCATTGTTGGTATATTTTGATTCATTAAATCATCATTCAGTTGTCTTCTACCACGCCCTAATGCTTCAGCCTCTGCTTGTGGTGTAATAAATTTAGACGCTTTTGAAGTTGGAGCACCTTGCTCCCCTGAAGGTTTAATACCTGTCACAATTCTATTTTCTTGCTGAGAAGCTGTTGTTTGTGAACCATGTTCGGCATGCCCATGCCCATGTTGTGCTTTTCGAGGGTTATTAGGCTCCAATGTTTGATCTGCATTTTCAACTGTTTTAGAAGCTCTATCTCTCGAATTTTTTGCTTTCCATTCACTCTTCGGGCATCCACTCAACCCAAGTGGATCCACCCATTCCATGGGATTACTCACGTATGAGCTTGGACGTAGCCCACCCGCCATGCCGATAGGATCAGGTGTTAGGTATTGACATGAATCAGGATCATAATATCGGTGACGGTTATAGTAAAGATTTGTTTCTGCATCGAAAACCTGACCTTGATATCTTATGTCGCAACTGACGGGATCGTTTGCTGCTTGTTCCAAATACTGTCGTTCCGGCAATCGGCTGTCACTAACACTCTTGAACTCGCCCCACAGTTGCTGTTTACCGCGCCATTCCACGTGACCTTCTTCGCTACAGAGTTCCCTAGGACTGCCTGCATGATCGTTGATAATGTAGTGTAACTGCGGTGCTAATTCCCCTTGATTCGGATCAGTCTCCTTAATCACTCTTTGAGCTAATGGACGGAAACTATCCGGTTCGTACATCCATTGTGTAGTGTCATAAAGCGTGCCGTCTGCGTAGCGGCGCTGTTGCTCGATGAGGTTATCACCATCCCAAAGATAATGAATATGACTGGCTTTGGCACTTTGTTTTTCGGTTTGGCTATTCGCTTGCTTAATCTTACTGACTCGTCGGCCAAAGGCATCATACTGATAGAACCAGATGTCACCGTTAGGCACTGTTGCCCTGATAAGGCGATCTTCTTCATCCCACTCGAAACGGGTGACTCGGGGTCTAAAGCCTTTTTTATCAGTGACTTTTTCAAATACGCGACCACAGAGATCGTAGTGATAGGTGTGATCGCCAATGCGCTCGACGCGGCCGCCTTTTTGGTATTTAAGCTGTTTTTCGAGCCGCTTAGCGGCAAAGTCAATAATGTTGGTTTTGGGCCTTGCCAGTGGATTCGCCAATGTAATCTGCGCAGCATGATTACTGGCATTGGCGCTGGCATTAGACAGGTCAAGCTGATTGACGGCGGTAAGGTTTTGCACTTCGTCATAATCGAACTGCTTGACGCTTGTTGTATTGGTAAAAGGCGCTTCATGCTTCTGATGAGTAATTTGGCCATTGGCGTTGTGCTTAAACTGACTCTTGCCCCAGTGAGATTCATCAATTTCGGTAATGCGCGCCAGCGCATCGTACTGATAGCTACGTTGCAGTGCTTGGAAAGAATCGGGCTTGATTGGCCCTTTTAAATCATCCCCACGACTGGCCCCCGTATTAGGCATTAACCCCGCATGGTCTGAATGACGTGCATGCTCATAGCCGATGAGTTGCTGGCTGAGTAAGTCGCCGCCTAGGCTCCATTCTTGGGCTAAATCGAATCCTTGCCCATTGGAGCGAAACGTCTCTAAACCTTGATTGTTGCGCTCAAATTGCAGGGCTTGATGCTCACTTATTTGCACGCCATTCAATAGCCCTTGCTGATAATCTAACCCCACTTGGTATGGGCTTGCTGTTTCTAAGGGCCGCTCAGGACTGTCATTCTCGAAGGGCCGCTCTAGGCTATTGATAGCGACACGCTCACCTGCGGCATCGTATTCACTGTTAAGAGTTTGGCCGTTGATGGTTTCTTTTATGCGGCGACCGCTTAAGTCATATTCGTATTCGACCACCACCTTATTAGCTGAGCCGCCATCAGCAGTCGACACACGTTTACGGCGGCTGTCATCCACCGTGGCCTTGATGAGTTGTGAGGCGTCATCGTATTCAAAGAACGTATTCGAGGCGACAATATAGCGGGGTTTTTCCGCTGACGGCGTCGTTTTGTGATCCGCTTTCTTATCGTTAAGCAGACTTGCCAAGGCAAAGGCTTGCTTTTGAATGAGACGGCCCAGCGCATCGTAATAAAAACGCAGCTGCGCGCCATCGGGGGTGGTGCGTTTTGATACACGACCGAGTTCATCATATTCAAATTGGGTTTTACGGCCATCGAAATGCCGCTCTTCAATAATTTGACCTGCCTCGTTATACTGATAGCGCCATTGATCTTTTTGACTGTTAATGACGCCCGTAAACTGCCCTTCTCCGTTGTACATGTACTGCGTGCGATGACCTAAGGGGTCGGTACTCACCTTTAAAATATCAAATGCGCCGTATTCATAACCGTACACTTGCCCGAGGGGATCGATGACTTTGGTGAGATTACCTTCAATATCATATTCAAAGCGCTGCTCAGTGCCGTCTTCAAAAATTACTTTTTCGGGTGTGAGTGAGCTATTTTGGTATTGCCAGCGCCTGACTAGCTCCTTCTCTTTATTAAAAGCAGCTGAAGGCTCTCGACCAGCTGAGGGCTCTTGCTTATTACTGTCAAAAGGAAGAGACGCTGAAGGCGCTTCATCTTTAACAAACGTGCGGCGCTCGGTTAAGCGGCCTAAGTCATCGTACTTAAAACCAATTTTATGCCCCAACGGCGGTAAAATCGTTTCGATTTGACCTTGGCCGTTATAATCAAATTGAGTATTGAGCCCATCGGGGCTAGTGCGGCGGGTCAATTGACCTTGTGAATTATAGCCGTACTGCCACGCCGCCCCTAAGGGATCTTGCGCCTTGAGTAAATTGCCTTGCGCGTCATAGTCATACTGCCAGCGGGCCCCCAAGGGGTTGGTGACACCAGTCAATAAGCCATCGTCATTATAAGTGTATTGCTGCTCAGTGCCATCTGGGGCAATAATACGGGTGATTTGTCCCCAGTCATCGTACGTGTACGCTGTCCGTTCACCTAACGCATTGGTTTCACTGACAAGCTGATTGTCTTGCCATTCTGACAGCGTTACATAACCATTGGCATCGATGTGTTTAACGATGTTATTACGCTCATCGCGGTAAAAGCACTGAATGCCTTTTAAGGGACTCTTATAAAAAATGACCTTATTGGCATCATCATAACGGGTTTGACCTTGCCAGCGGCCATCACTCCCCCGTGTACTGAGTTCACGACCTTGATCATCATAAGTATGCTCAACCCAAGTGGTGCCTAAGTCTGACCAACGTAATAAATTATCATCATCGTCGTATTGGTAATCAAAATTATTGCCCGCATCGCCGCGCACTTTAACCAGCTGACCCATGTGATTATAGCCAAAAGTCGCCAAGGTTTTCAGTGGCGTGCGGTATTCATCGCATAAGGTGAGCGTCTGCATACGGCCTTTATCCAATTCAACCTGAATACGTTGCTGACTATCACTGGAATTAGCACTGGAATTAGCGCCGAGTAAAATCCATTTTAATTGAGCGCGCTCATATAAAAAATGCACCGCATTCCCGTGAGCATCGCTAATATCCGTGAGTAATAAGGTACTCTTATGAAAGCCAGAGTGATTAAAGCCAAAGCGGCGGCCATCAAGATGGCGCATGTATAAACGCCCCTTTAACCGCATAAGGCGCCATTGTGGCATATGCGCTGCACGCTCAGAGCCACCCTCTTCAGGCAAGATGTAATGGGCTTCACCGCCTTTGTCATCGGTGAACACCGCCATATCATCATGGATGCTCAGGCTCATGTCCCAATAACTGCGCCAAGTGCGACCCAATAATCCGGGAATTTTGTCTTTTCCCGAATGATAAAAACGCTTATGAATGAGTGGCATTACCCCTTGCAGGGTAAAGTCGGTGCGCCACTCCACCACGTTTCCCGTGGCCATATCCACAGGATCGTTCTCACATTCAGTGGCCTTATCGGTCTTTTGCTTTGCGTTTTGGCCTTTGCTTTTCTCTTTATTCAGCAAGACTTTCTGCTGATCGTTCACTATGTCACCTTTACCCGCACTCACGGAAGCCAGTGGATCTTTGGTGCCTTTGGGTCTAGGCGTACCGCTGAGTTTGGTGAACACTTTGCCCATAAACTCATCGACTTTCTTCGCTACCCAATCGAGCATTTCATCGACTTTTTTCGACAGCATTTCCATGGCTTTTATCATGCCATCAAAGCCATCTTTTAATAATCTGACAATCCAGTTGCTCTTGGCCGCGTTATTGAGGGCTTTCTTCAAGCCTGTAATAATTTGATTGAGTAAATCCAGCGCTTTTTTACCGTATTCTTTAATGCCGCTGGCAAAATTGCCTAAAAACTTGATCACATTGCCGTTAGAGAGACTGCGCAGCATTTTAATGCCCGCTTGAATGGATTTTGAATCACTCTTCTTTAACGCCTCAATCACCACGTTGCCGGTTTTTTTCAGCGCATCGCCAAGACCGGGCACAAACCCCACAATCGCCAAGGTTCCTACCGCCCAATGCAGCGGATCGCTGCGGCTCCCCTCTTCGCTATACGTCGTCCAGCCCCATTGGCCCACATCATATAAATCCATGGCTTGACCCACCACGGGCACAAATCCCAAGGCAATTTCGCAAAAAAGCAAAATCGAGCTGTTATCATTGGCCTTACTACTGACTTCGGCTGGCAAACTAGTATGAATACGGTTTACCGCCACTTTTAAGTCACGCGAACCCCCATTAATTTGCTTATTCAGCTCCCAAAAGCGCGCATAGGCGGGCTCGTATTCATCGGGCACATTTAAAAATAGGCTACTGTCATCCACGTCAACATTGTTATCATCACTGTCGCCGGCATCGTAAACTAAGTAACCTTTGTCACGTAAAATGACGAATAAACTAAAGTACTCCCCCGATAACGCCGCATGCTCAGGATTGCTTTGCAGTACTGGGTTATTGATTTGCGTTTCTGGCGCCTTAAACTCATCACTGCCTTCTTCAAGTAATAAATCAAAGCTGCCACAGCCCATGTCTTCGATGAGGCACAAGCCCTTTTCATCGGTCTCACCTGCAACCTTGGTATTGTTACTGTCAGTGAGTTCAAAGGGGGCGTTGGGGACGGGTTTACCATCATCATAATGATAGTAAATCAAGGCACTGCAACCACATTCGGTACAGCCACCCGATAATGTATTGTTGGTACTGAAGTTTTTCTTCGCCGCTTCTGAGCTTGAAATGAGCTCGGCTTTCTTATTTTGGCTGCTATTTGAGCTAGTGTTTTGATTGCTACTTGAATTATTATTATTCGTATCATTACTCATACTGACGCGTTTCCTTTCGATACCGGTGGCTTACCTGCGCATTCAATTAATTTACTTTTCTTTTTGCTACGCTTTATCCTAACTTGTGGCGATCCCCATCACTGTATAGCGACTCATCTGCGGCTATAGCTGAGCGATAGCCGCTTCATGTAATTGATCCATTTTGCTTATTCCGCCTTTTTGCTTATGTTTAGCGAGTACGGTTTGAGCCCATTGCTGCTCGATAAAATCATCACCACACACCATAGATAAACTCAAAAAGCGGATCTTATCTTGTGGGTTAGTAAAGTCATGTTGCTTAGCAACCAATAATCGCTGCTCGATAAAATGCAGCATGTCATCATCAGACCAAGACTGACTCTCTGCATGATGTTGATGTAAATGTGCTTGATAGGTTTTATAGTGTTCAAGCTGACTCATTTTATCGAGTGCCAACTGCTGAGGCGGACTCAATACGTTAGGCGAATTAGCTTGACCTTCAGTCTTACCTTGACCGCCTTGATTATTTAACGCTTGATTATTCAGCACTTGCAAGGCTTGCCATTGACTGTCTTTTTCCTTCTCACTCTCTGCTGTCGTGTCCGCGTTGGCTGTAAACATAAATTGATCCACTGGGCCAAACAAAGCCGACTGTTCAAGCTCAGTGCTTGCCTGTAATAAGGTCGACAGCACTTGCCAATCCGATAAGCGCAATACCTGCTGGCCGTTATTCCCCTCAGCTTGTGTTTTAGCATTCGTTTCCGTTTTCACGAGCGTCCATTGACGCAAATGATGCAATAACCCATTGAACTGCTGCGCAGGAGGCAAAGCGCGTTGCTTAGCATCCAGCACTATCGCCACGCCCCAATGGTCGACACTGCACACCTCTTCTTTCAGCTGTGGCCAATTGTCAATCGTCACAGGCAATAAATAGGGTGAAATGGAGGCGTGCATGCGCCCCGCCTCGCCCCAATACAAACGACACTTTTCACTACGGCCACCACTGAGTTCATCGGCGAGTCCCAACACCCCCTCATTGCTCACCGCTTCCGCGAGGATAAAGCAGCCGCCTTGCTGTATTCTCTCTAGCCAATAATCATTGTTGCGAGTCTTTGCTAGCACTGATGTTATTGCTTGCCTATCCATTTTTTACTCCCTTCCGATAGATCTAAGACATAATCCAATTGGCCTCAACAGATTTAAATGTAACAAAATTAGGAGCTTTTTCTAATCGTAATTTGATTAGCTCTTTTGTTTGCCTAACTGTTTTGATGTTATTTATATTCACTAATTAATCATTGTTAAACAGTTGATTACTTAATTTAAGTGCTTATTTCCCAATTCAAGCAATTCGAAACCATCCACCAGTATATTCTCTCTCAGGGGAAGTCAATTTCCAAATTGCCCCACAAGATATACACTCATAAAAACCTGAAAAAGCGAGAATATTCGAAGGCTCTTCAAACCAACAGGGCTCTTTTATCCTTCTAAATACACCCTCTAAAATGAGCGCTTCCATCGCATCATCACATTGATTAAATTCAACTCGGTCAATAAACTGACCATCTGTATGAATAGCCACACACTTCAGACAGTCCTTTAAAGATTTGGACAAATAATCCATCATCAACATGACTTTCCCTAACTTCATTTCCAAAAAAACGCCACTAGAAAGTCCATTCTTAAGCTCTTTAGCATGCGCTTTAACCCATTGACAAAACTCATCGACTGTAATTAATGAACTACGAACTTCTTGGAGCTTATAGTTCAACAACACATTGATATTCATATAGGTTCTCTTCTCTACACTAGAGACCAATTACCTTTAAAAGGGGATCAGGTTCAACTAACCTCCAAACATTGCCACATTCATTGCATTGAAACCATTTATCAATAAAACCAAGAAAGTTTTGTCTGTCAATTCACTTTCGAGGAAAAGAGATACCAACTTGGCATTCATCACATACATATCCCTCTTCAGCAGCATTATGAGGTGTCCTATCATAAGAATAATATCTCAACTGAGGCTCACATATTGCTATCTGTTTTTTATCATTATCTTGTAGCTTCATGTTAAGCCGCATACCCTGCCAGTTCCAAGGGATCCGACGATAAATACTGACAACTGTCAGGATCGTAATAGTGCTAATAATTACTGCTATTTACTAAAAAATGACCCAATTTCTTAAACAAACACTTGTCCCAGACTCTTTATGATGAAGATGACAAGTCACAATTCATCGGTTCCTCCTTGGCAGCTTGCTTGATAAGTACTTAAGGGGACAAACTCATCATTGAATAAAAGAGTTCAATTACTTTTATTCATATAGTGATTCATAATCTTCACTAACACTTGTGAATTCAAGTCATCAAATGCTTCTGAATACATTGCAATCAACTCCTTATTAGCTTCACTCACTTCTAAGTGCGCAAAATACTGTTTAATTGATTGTGTTATTGGCGCTTCTTCCTCATTGACAAAATTAACGTTTAACAGCACCCCGTTATTTTTTAATCTATTAATTTCAAATATATTGGCTAGTAAATGTCTTAAATCTTGTTCATTTGACGTTAGCGAGCCAATAAAGCGATTAAACGCTTCATTAAATATACAAAGATTATTTCTATTGCCATTCAAATATGGAGCCAAATTTCCAGATAACCTTATTCCATAACAATGCCCACCATCCATAGGATTATGAGCATAGTATTGCCCTTCTCCCTTAAAAAAGCGCTCGGTTTCTGATCGTGATACTGCTTGTTCAAATAAATTATCCATTCTTACTGTAACCTTTTGGTATTCTTAAATACATTCGATAGTTCATTTAGACTATTTTTATGTGAGATATTCTCTGAACCAACTAAAGCTGCCTCAGTTGCACCACCTTTCGTTTTACCTCCTGGAACCCATTCATTTGGATAAGCACCAGCCTCGTTACCATCAGGAATATCATAGGAAAAACGTGGATCATTTGGTTCTATTTTTATGTATAAAATTTTATCATTTGAAAGGTCTACATTTACACCTAACGCCAAATCATCTCTTAATATTTTCCAATCTTTTCCAGAAGATTCATATTTATCTATAATTTTATCCATTTCAGAACTTAATCCCACGAATTTTCTAGGGGGTAAGCTTTTATATAACGGATTACTTAACCAAGATTCAATTGCAATAAAACCAGCACCTTGTTTGTTAAAACTGTTAACATGCATATCAATATAAGATGGAGGAAGATATGTTAATGGTGACGATCGGTTAGGTTTATTTGTGGCTAGGACATTCTTCATTTTATGATAATTAATAGCAGCTTCTGCACTGTTAGCAAAATGACCTTTGGTCATTTTTTGAAATTGATTCCATGAATTCTGTATTGCTTTTTTACAAGCCCCTCCACTCAGCCCCAACGGATCTACGAGTTCCATTGGATTGTGAACATAGGAGCTTGGACGTAATCCACCTGCCATCCCGATAGGGTCGGGAGTTAAATACTGACACGAATCAGGATCGTAATACCTAAACCTATTATAGTAAAGCCCTGTTTCAGCATCAAAAATCTGACCTTGATAGCGTAAGTCACAATTAACCGGATCATTAGCGGCTTGTTGGTTATTGTTCTCAAGACGACTATCTTCAAAATCATACAGTGCTTGCTCGTCGCGGCTATCTAAGCGTGTGAGTGGGGTATCCAATTCATTAAACTGCTTGAACTCCCCCCAGAGGCTTTGCTGGCCGCGCCATTTTACGTCACCCGTTTCGCTGCACAGCTCTCGTGGCGTGCCCGCATGATCGGCAATGATGTAGTGTAATTGTGCTGCAAGCTCACTTTGATCACTATTTGCTTTTTGCACTCTTTGAGCCAATGGGCGGAAACTCTCTGGTTCGTACATCCATTGAGTTGAATCAACCAGCGTGCCATCTGCATAGCACCTTTGTTGTTCAATGAGGTTATTGCCATCCCATAAATAATTTATTTGAGACGGTTTATTGGCTCTTTTACTGCCAGCTTCCCCGCTCTGCTGCTTAATCTTGGCTACACGACGGCCAAAGGCATCGTATTGGTAGAACCAGATGTCACCGTTTGGCACACAAACTTTAATCAGCCTGTCTTCTTCATCCCATTGATATTGAGTGACTTGGGGCCTAAAGCCCTTTTTCTGCGTGATTTTTTCAAACACCCGGCCGCAAGCATCATAATGATAACTATGCTCACCAATACGTTCAACTCGGCCACCTTGTTGGTATTTGAGCTGTTTTTCTAGTCGCTTAGCAGCAAAATCAATAATGTTATTCGATGTTGGCTGACTACGATTGGAAACAGTTCCGCTTTGTTCAGTACTTTGTTCAGGAGTTGGTTTAGCTGAACGAAGCTGATTCACTGCTACTAAGTTCTGCGCGGCATCATAGTCAAATTGCTGTACGTTGAGTTCTGACTCCACCGACGTTTCGCTAGCCATACCTGCTACAGGCATTGTAGCTTGATGAGTGATTTGGCCATTGGCATTATGGCTAAATTGGCTGCCGCCCCAATGAGTTTCATCGATGGCGCTAATACGGGCTAGCGCATCGTATTGATAGTGCCGCAGTAATATCCGCGCGCCTTGGGGCTTGGTTGGCCCTAAATAATAAGGCTGATGAGCCTCACCTTTTGTATCGACCGTCCCAGTCTCTGCACTCTGCCCGACCAATTGCTGCGTGGATAATTCCTGAGTAACTAAGTCTCCACCCAAACTCCAATCTTGGGCTAAATGAAAGCCTTGCTGGTTTTGTCTGGAAACTTCAAAGCCTTGACTGTTGTGTTTAAATTGCAACGCTTGATGATCGCTAATTTGAACACCAGTGAGTAAGCCTTGTTGATGAGTGAGTTGCATTTGATAGGGGCTGGCATCCTTTAAGGGCCGCTCAAGGCTGTTGATCGCAACACGCTGGCCACTATCGCCATATTCACTGCTAATAGCGTGACCGTTGATTGTCTCAAGAATACGTTGCCCTGCAAGGTTGTATTCATACTCAACGACCACTTTGTTACTTTTGGTTGATGCGAGTGGATCAGCCTCTACTTGTGGTGCGTTTCTTTCAGCAGCAGTGGCACTTTTATAGCGGCTATCATCCACCGTGGCCTTAACGAGCTGTGAGGCGTCATCGTATTCAAAAAAGCTATTGCTGGTAATGCGATACTCACTTTCAAGCGATGATCCTCTGTTTCCTACGCCTGTGCTACTGTGTGTACTGTTTTGTGTATTAGTGTGTTTATTGCTCGTAACGAAATGTTCGCCTTGCAATTGCAGCGCTTGCTTTTGAATTAGGCGCCCAAGCACATCGTAGTAAAAACGCAATTGAGTGCCATCTGGGGCAATGCGTTTTGCCACTCGCCCTAAGGGATCGTATTCAAACTGGGTTTTGCGGCCATCAAAATGCCGCTCCTCTGTAATTTGGCCTAATTCGTTATAATGATAGCGCCACTGATGATGTTGGCTATTAATGACGCCTGCAAATTGACCTTCGCCGTTATACAGATAACGCGTGGTATGCCCGAGCGGATCGGTGGTGGCCATTAAGCTATCAAAGGCACCGTATTCATAACCATAAACTTGACCTAAGGGATCGACGACTTTAATAAGGTTGCCTTCGATGTCATAATCGAAGCGCTGCTCACTGCCATCTTCAAAGACCACGTGACTGGGCTGTAACTTACCTTGCTGGTAATGCCAACGCCTGACTAAGGTTTGCGATGGCTTTTTATTAGCTGAGGGCTCTTTATTCTCTGCTTGTTCATTATTTTTATCATGAGCGGCTTCGTTGACATAGGTACTGCGTGCGATTAAACGCCCCAATGCATCATATTCAAACCCTAAGCGATGACCAAAGGGTGGACACATCTGACTCATTTGCCCTTGTTCATTAAAGCTAAACTGGGTTTGCAGGCCATTCGGGCTCGTTTGCTTGGTTAATAGGCCTTGTTCATCGTACTCAAACTGCCAACTGCGCCCTAAGGGATCGCTCGATTGAGTCAGGTTTTGCTGTTCATCATAGTCATACTGCCAGCTGGCGCCCAAGGGGTTAGTGACGCAGAGCAGCTGACCATTATCATCATAGTCATACACATGCTCACCGCCATCGGCAGCAATAATACTGCTGACTTGCCCCCAGTCATCATAAGCATATTGGGTTTGCTCACCCAGCGCATTGGTTTCACTGACAAGCTGATTATTTTGCCACTCAGATAGCGTCACATACCCATTGGCATCGATGTGCTTGACGATGTTATTACGCTCATCGCGGTAATAACACTGAATACCTTTATGAGGACTTTTATAAAAAATGACATTTTTGTCATCGTCATAGCGGGTTTCATCATGCCAGCGACCATTACTGGCACGGGTACTTAAGGCGCGATTAAACTCATCATAGGTATGCTTAACCCAGGTTTCCCCAAGATCGGACCATTTAAGTAAGTTATCTTGCTTGTCATACTCATAATCAAAGTTATTACCCGCATCGCTGCGCACTGATACCAGCTGCCCATCACGATTGTATTCAAAGGTGGTTAAGGTTTTAAGGGCTTGCTGGTTTTCATCACATAAAATGAGCTTAGTGATAAGCCCATCTTGTGACTCGACGTTAACCTGCTGTTTGTTGTCACTAAGCTTCACCCACTCTAACTTACCATTATCATAAATAAAGTGCAGTTCATGGCCATAGCTATCACGAATGTGGCTCAACGTTAAATGATGTTTTTCTATTGTTTCAACAATCTCACTGTCAGCAAATATATTGATATCACTATCATCACCTTCATCCTCAATCGGATAAATTGGCTCGGCACTATCAAAGCCTAAATACGTGCCATCAAGGTGACGCATCACCAGCTGCTGGTTTTGACGGATTAATCGCCATGCAGGCATATGGGCTGCGCGTTTTTCCTCACCATCGGCAGGCAAGGCAAAGTGGGCTTGACTGCCTTTATCATCGATAAAAGTGACAATGCCGTCGTCAATATCAAGGCTCATGTCCCAATAACTGCGCCAAGTCCGCCCCAACAAACCCGTGAGTTTATTTTTGCCTGAGTG
Source organism: uncultured Shewanella sp. (assembly GCF_947491715.1). Classification (GTDB taxonomy): domain Bacteria; phylum Pseudomonadota; class Gammaproteobacteria; order Enterobacterales; family Shewanellaceae; genus Shewanella. The sequence goes on from NZ_CANLKR010000009.1 coordinate 89,282, forward strand.
ATAAAAACGCTTATGAATAAGGGGCACTCGCCCTTGCAAGGTAAAATCAGTGCGCCACTCCACCACGTTACCGGTGGCCATATCAATAGGATCGCCTTCGCATTTGGTGGCAATAGGGGCTGGCGCTTTTGCATCTTTTTTCGCGGCTTGCTCATCTTTATTGGTTTTTTGACTCGATGTGTTCGGATCAAAAATATCCATGGCCTCAGTAAAGGCGGCTGCTAGCGGCGTCAGCATCGGCTCGAAATTGAGCATGGGCGCATGGGACTTGGCCGCGCCTTCGGCACATTTGTGGGCGGGAGACTGATACGGCGTATCACCTATGAGCACATCGGGTGAGCCTGCGGCGACTTTTCCGCCACAATCGATGGCATCATCGACCCTGGCTGCGGGTTTACCATTAATGCTGACATTGGATGAACCCGCTTTAATGCTGCGCATATGAATGCCATGAGGCATGTTAGGACAAGGACACATGTGCAGCAGCACCATGTCACCTTCTCGCGCCGCAGGCATGCCATTGATACTCACATCACCACTGCCCGCTAAAATAGGGGTCGCTGGCATACAGCCGTGACCCGCAGCGCTGTCACCGAATCTCGCCGCTTTTGGCATACTGGTTCCTTTTCCTTAATTCTGCTTATCCATATACAAGACTATTGAGGGGGAACATAGTACTCGCCCCCCTTGTTTAACCTTGCTAACGCTTGATGCTGTTGATTTTTTGATATGCTAACTAAGCCCTAACACTCATCAACTGGCTTAGCGCTTATCGGCGGGATCTGGCAATGTGGGCTTATTGGGCTCTTCTGCCTTGGCCGCCTTCGGTGCACTGCCCTTACCCGGTGAGCCCCCTTCATTGATTTTGACTTTACTGCCCGAAATCGTGACCCCACCCGAGTCGATTTTAATAAAGCCGCCCGGTCCTTTCAGCGTCAGAGCCGTGCCTGCCTCTAATACAATGTTGGCGGCTTTTACATAACTGTCTTTATTGATTTCTATTTTTTGATCGCCACCAATGGTTTTTTCTTCCGAAGCCGCAATGCTCATGCTATGGGCGCCATCCACCTGAGTCACCATACCGCCCCCAATGATGCGCTTGAGCCCTGCGGTGACTTTTTGAATGAGGTTTTTACCAATGGCTTGGTGCTTATCGCCACGAATTTCTTCGATTAAATCCTTGCCCACCGTGCTGTGCTTGCTTTGTTTTACGATAGCATACTGCTCATTTTCAACGGTGAGATGATGATCCATGCCAGTATTTTCACGGCGGGTATTGCGAGTGATAATGTCGAGATCTTTTTGCCCATGAACAAAAATTTGCTCACGACTGGCTTCATCTTCAAAGCGTAATTCATTAAAGCCTTCACCTTTATGCGTTTGAGTTTTAATGACGGTACGGGTTTTATGAGAAGGCAATACATAAGGCGGTACATTGGTCGCATGAAACGTACGACCCGTAATGATGGGTTGATCTGGATCGCCTTCTAAGAAGCTCACGATGACTTGATGGCCAATACGAGGAATGGCGGTCATGCCATATTGCGCGCCCGCCCAACCTTGGCTCACTTGCACCCAACAACTGGCTTGCTCGTCGCTTTTCCCCTCTCTGTCCCAAGGGAATTGCAATTTAACGCGGCCATGCTCATCACAAAAAATCTCTTCGCCTTTCGGTCCGACGACCACTGCCGATTGTGGCCCAGTGACTAAGGGTTTCGTCATCGGCGTGGCTTGCCAAGGCGCATTCGCAGGAATAACGGAAAACGTATTGTTGTAGGTTGTTGGTGTCGTGCTATTGGCTTCTTCGGCGCTCGCCCCTTGTACGCCGATGTGCGTCACGTTGATCAGCAACCAATCACGATTAAAGGTTTGATCGATATGCTCCATCAAATCAAATTTAAACCCGACACAGGCCTGCATAATATTGCTATTGGCGCTAGCTTGAATGGCATCGCGCCTTAAGTATTCCAGCCGAGTTTGGGCAAAGGGCTTACCCGAGTCATCGCTTTTATAGCGCCCAGGGAAATCAAAGTGCTCATAATCCCCTTGGTGATCTAATTCTGTTGCCAGCCCGTCTTGTAAAAAGCTGTATTGAGGCTGCTTAAAACTGGCATCTTTAAGCACGGTACTGCTACTACGGACTTGATGTTGCATCTCGAAATGACCAACAAACGGCACCTCAGAAACGCCACCAGACATGGCATTATATGGAAAAGGCAGGCCCAGCTTGCCGAGTTTTTTAGTACTGTCGCTGAAAACAACTGTATGCTTGGCTTTATCATGCTCAAAATGGTAAATCAAGCCTTCTTCAGCCGCCAGTCGACTGATAAAATCAAAATCAGATTCACGATATTGCACGCAATATTCTCGCACTCGTTTATCTAAGCTGGGATCGCAATTAAAGGCATATTCGGTCACGCCCATCTCAGTTAGTAAGGCTTTAATGATGGCCAGACTGCTTTGCGCTTGAAATATTCGGCTATTATGTCTCAACTTTAATCGTGATAAGGCGGGGACTAAAATGAGTTTGTATTTGGTGTGATGATGGCCCGTATCTCCTTTGGTAAATTGACTAACAATCCCATTAATTTGGCGTGTGATCTCACCATTCACCGCCCATGTTAATAACCCGCCTTGATCGACAATCGCCTGCGGCGTGAGATCACTTTTGCGACTCAATAACTCCAGCTCGACCGCAAAGGGCGTAGACATGCTCTCAGTAAACTGAAAACGCAGCACATCAAAACTGTCTTCATCTACCCCTTTGCTGGTAAATTGATAGCGTAATCCCGATCCTGCCAGTGTCATACCCACATCCTTTTTCGTTTTCTGTGTTCTGTATTCTTTATTTTGGAAAATGAACCCTAAGCCTACTGGGCGTGCTATTTGTCGTGTCAATAGGCTTGGGGTTCACAATCCATAACCAAAAACTCGCCCAAGTCATGCGCCATCAAAAGTGAAACACATATACCCGTGATACTTAAAGATGCAGGATTCAGCTGGAATGAAAAACCTTTTAGGCAAGGCTTTGAACAGCGTGCCTAGTCATTCTAAGCTGATGTTCAATAACGCAGTATAAAAGGCTTTTAAACCAGCCCTTTGGGAGTCTGTAAAAGCACCGACTTCTGCGTTGTATCACCTTAAAAGGCAATAAGCATTCTTGCAATAATACGCCTTGAATTAGGCACTTTTACAGGCTCTGAAAACATGCATCTTTAAGTATCACGGGTATAACATTGAGCGAGCGTTGAAGCTTAAGTGATCACTTACGCTTCAGTAGGCTTACGCCAATCATCAGAGCCTGATGTGCCTGCGCTAGTGTGATCCCAATCAATTTTACGGTAAGCCAATGAGACTTGAACTAATTGGGTGAAATCGGACTGAGAAGGGTCTTGGCAATGTGGCATATGACAATCGATATCAACAATCGTCGCGCCTTCAAGCGTGGTCGAGAAGAAATGCTCTTGCTTACCTTCAATAGACGTGCGGTACCAGTTAAGCACAACCTTGTTGAGTTTTTCACCGGTTGATAGGGCGTTATACATTAACGGGACGGCTTTATTGAGTGCCACAGTGAAAATAAACGGCTTATGCACACGCTGACCTGAAGGTTGGCCTGATTGTGGATCCGTTGGCACAGTGACGACATGCTTAAACTCTTGAACCAGCATCTCATCTTCATGGCCTTCAACAAAAATGTCACCCACTGAATCTGATGTGAATGCACCTGCAGTAAGGTTACCCTGAGTTTGACCTTCGATTGAGATATAACATGGTGTTGGCATGATTTAATTCCTTTTTTCGTCAATAATGATGGTTTTTTGGTTGCCTTTTGAGCGCTAGCCCAAAAAGTGAATATTTAAGGTTTGCTTGGCTTTATCAATTCACCAATAAGTTACTTTTATTACAAAAATAACCCTTTACCTGCTAATTATTAACGGCACAAAGCGTGCCAAACTTTACTCTGTTGATTTAAAAGGTTTTGTACGATATTCGCACTGGCGTTGCGGGCAAGTTATTGCCCAGCTGGGCAACTTCTTGCTCGCTCTGGGCAACAAATTGCCCGCGAAGAATGAAAATGACCGAAGTGCGATGACAGCTCTCTAGTGTGAACAACCCTAGATTGAGTAAAATGTGATCAACACCGAACAAAAACACACAGCCGACTCTCTATATTACTTGCAAATAAAATTAAAATATAAAATAATCAATTGGATACAATAAGTCGTTATCAATAAGGATGTTATGAAAACAAGTATGTCTAGAACTGAAGAGGGTTTATCACTCACCATTGAAGTGAACAATATTGAAGCGTTAGATAATTTGCACTTTATTGCCGATGAGCTTGTCAATTTTTCCTATTCCATTGACCGCCACACTCACAAAGAGATGACCCGCTACGGCCAACTCTATTGCGCTATCAATATCACCACTCCTCAACAAAATATTAGCGAAGAAGCGCTCTTTCATTGCTTTTCCAAAGACAATAACTTAACCGCAAAGGCAGTCGTCTTTATTGAAAATATCATTCGGTGGTCAAAAGACAATGAAACGGTGATCTGGCAGGATGAGGAAAATCATTTGGCTCAAGATGGCGCAACCGTCCTTTGTAAAACAAACCCTAAGTTTATCCCTCTGTATACAGACTTACTGCTCCAATCAGATTTAGATCACGAGGTCCACCAAGGCTATCAAATAGAACAAATCATCAATCTGTATGGTTTAACAAACGATACGGTGAAAATCCTAGCATACCGCCAAACCTCAGCTAATGGGCAATACGGCCATGATGAAGTTGAAGGCTATAAAGAGCAACTGCTTAATACATTTAAAGAAAAACCCGAACTCAAAACACTCTTCCTTGAAACCTGTGCATCTGAAATAGTTAACACTATAGGGATAACTAACCAACAGACTGATTATTCAGATGAAATTGAAGAACTCACTAACCTAACTCAATTTATTGAAAATAAAAAAGAAGCTGAAGAGTGGCTGTCAGACAAGAAATCAGAGTTCAGCCTTTACCCGTGATCAATGAAGATACATGTTTACAAATATCACGGATATAATCATGCATAAGTGCTCCCTTACCTGCTGAACACATTGTCATTTCCCTTAGATTGAGCCGAATACGATTTTATTCGGCTCACAAAATGGACTATACTGAGCCGAATAAGGTAATTAATTGGCTCAATGTGATGAAATACAGCTGGCAACACCCTGATTGGCCTCACTTCACCTTTGATAGCGCGCAAAGTGGAGACTTTTTATATCAATATGCACTCGAAGCGGGTCGACTCTCAGGCGGAATGAGCCAACTTAAAAGCTCGCATCAATATGAGGCTTATATTGATCTCATGGTGAGTGAAGCGATTAACACCAGCCAAATAGAAGGAGAAAAGTTAGATCGTGAAGATGTCCGTTCATCCATTAAGAACTTTATGGGCCTCAGTTCGCCTTTTACTCGAATAGCGGATCCTCGCGCCGAAGGGATAGCAGCTTTAATGGTTGATGTACAAAAAACATTTACTGAGCGCTTAACCAAAGAAAAACTCTTCCATTGGCACACATTAGTCATTCCCCAACCAGAAAAGAGCGTGCTTCACCCTAATCTTAACATTGGCCAGTGGCGAACATCAGTAGAGCCAATGCAAATCATATCGGGACCGATTGGCTACGAAAAAGTACACTATGAAGCCCCTCCGGCGGGACAAATTGATACTGAAATAGCCCTTTTATTGCAATGGTATAATGAATCCAACCCCTTATACTCAACACAAAAAAATCGATTACCCGGTCCCGTTCGTGCAGCTATCGCCCATTTGTGGTTTGAGTCCATTCATCCATTTGACGATGGTAATGGGCGTGTCGGGCGAGCACTTGCAGAACAAGCATTAGCACAAGACCTTAATCGACCTCCTCTTCTCAGCTTGTCGACGATTATCGAAAAAGACAAAAATACTTATTACGCCGAGCTCAATAAAGCCAGCCAGTTTACCCTTGATATTACGAGTTGGGTAAACTGGTTCACCCATACTGTATTACAAGCACAATTTGAAGCAGTTAATAGAGTGGATTTTATTCTGAAAAAAACCAAATTCTGGGATATTTTTCAAGATGCAGAGCTAAATGAAAGACAAACAAAAGTCATCAATAAAGTCCTTAAGGCGGGACCAGAAGGATTTGAACATGGCATTAATGCAAAAAAATATATGAGTATGACGGGCTGCTCTAAAGCAACAGCCACCCGAGACTTAAGTGGATTAGTCAGTAAAGGGTGTCTACACCCTCTTGAAGGAGGCGGCAGAAATACACGCTATCGATTACATGGCTTCATGCCCGAATGCAAGGCTGATGTATCTTAGAATGGCATAATATTAGCTAGGTCGTGTGCATTATTCTACGTCACATTTGAGCAAAAAAGAGTGTCATGCTTCACCGCTGCAATGCATGTTTAACACAATACAGTGATGCAGATCAGGCGCTACAGGACTCAGTGACTCAAACGAATATGCATTCAGATCAGACATAAGCTGAATAACTGCCTCGATTTTTTTAGGTGGGACAAATAAAGACAATGACGCAATTTGCTCACCTTCCTGTGTAAATCCATTATCGATATCAGATTGAAACATATAAATAAAGCCTAGTTTTTTCTGTTCATTTGGTTGCAGAAAACGGCTATCTATTTTTAAGGTAATTTTAAGCTCTTCTAATAAATCAAATCACCTTTGCGCATCAGACACCTCTGCAGTCGGATCAATCTTGATATCCTTAAGCTCCAACAAACTTTGCTCTAAATCCAATTTGGGTTTTCTGCCAATGGAAATAAACTGCTTTATTTCTTTTTTCACATAACGATAGCGATCATCTTTAATCTTGGGCTTTAAGTGCTGGATCAAAATATCATTACGCTTGTGTGGGGGCACAAAGCGTCCGCTTTCTGCACAATCAATATAAAGGTGTAACAGTGTATTATCAACCAACTGACTGAGCTGATTTTGATAGCCAATATTTTTCAATCCTAACCTCATGTAACGCTATATATTTGCTTATTATTTTACCACTAAAAATGCTTTTAATATAGTTAAGTCACTCTTTGAAATTAACCTTCACTTTGGCGGTATGCAATGCAGAAAGTAGCCCCATCAGATTAAAGCCTGTCTCTATGTTAATTTCAACCTGTCCATCGGTAGTTAATTTTTCAATGATGAATTGAGCGTCTGTTGAACTCAATGGTGTATTATCTTTCATCGCTTTATCAATGACGGTTTTATCAGTATTATTGACGTCTGCAATAACAAGCTTAGGCATGCTTTATCCTCGACATGATCATCGTATAACAATAAAATAAAAATGACAGTGACGATAGCCATTAGCTATCAAGACACTAAAAATACTTAAAAAAGCCGCTAAATTCAATAAAAAGCTATGCTGTGTTCCACTTTCCCTATTGATCGAATATATTATTTTTACCTCAAAATAATCTCATTAAAATTGACTGAGACACGCAATGGATGCGAATACATTTAAACAGCTAGTAAAAGAGATGCCACTCGGTAAAAAACTCCCCGAGGCCCACTATATTCATAAAGTGGCTTTTGATTCGCTACAGCCTATACTCGTCCAGTTTATTATCGCAGTTGGCAAAGCTTTAAATATTGATGGTGAGCAATGGCATGTTGCCAAACTCAGTAAGAATAATTTCAAATTGTCTTTATTATCCTACCCCGATTTTTTTGATGAGTCTTACCCTGCGCTCACTCAAAGTGTCACTGTGGACCTCAATAAGCTGTCTCATCGTATTACTCAATATCAAGCCTTCGACAACCCCCCAATATTGCATCGCAAAGAAACCATGATCCCAAGATCTCACCCAAGCTACCTTCATTTTAAAGCCCTCACACAGGAAGGTGAAGCAGCAGGGTTATATGAAAATACCCGCATGATTGGTTTCAAACAGTCTTGGGAAAAAATCATCAATCAACAAGGTTATAATCTTATTGAAGGCAGACTCTTTAAACGCTCAAATGAGACCAGCAAAATCACCAATGATGATCTCAAGCACAGTGTCGATAGACATAAAACCGCCATAGTTAGGCATGAGCTCAGTGCCCCTATGAAACAATTAGCCAAACAAGGGTTCTTAAACGGTGACTTCAGTTTGTTTGATTATGGTTGCGGGCAAGGAGGCGATCTCATCGAATTACAAGCACATGGGCTCGATGCACTCGGCTGGGATCCTAATTTTCAACCCGATGCAGAAAAAATCAGCTCCGATCTGGTCAATCTGGGCTTTGTCATTAACGTCATAGAAGATAAAACTGAGCGTAGTGAAACGTTATTGGAAGCATGGGCACTCACTCAAAAACTGTTAGTCGTTTCAGCCATGATCGCCAATGAGGCTTATATTAACCAATTTACGCCCTACAAAGATGGCGTCATCACCTCACGCAATACTTTCCAAAAGTATTATGCTCAAGCAGAGTTAAAGGGGTATATTGAGCGAATACTTGATGAAAATGCCATCGCAATAGCCCCTGGTATTTATTATATTTTTCGTGACAAAATTGAAGAGCAGCGTTTTTTAGCGAGTCGCCATAAACGTCATCACCAATGGCAACAAATTACACGGCCAACGCCCACCAGCGACGTAGAAGCACGATTGCTATTCACTCAACATCAACCTCTGCTCAATGCTTTTTGGGAACGGTGTCTAGTGCTCGGAAGACTGCCTGTCAATGAAGAATTCTCTGATATGAAGGCACTCCAAGTGGTATGCGGTAATACCAAGAAAGCCTTTGCTTTATTGCTTCAAGTACAAGATGAGCAAGCCAAGATAACCTTCGATTGCGCCGCCTCATTACGCCGAGAAGATTTACTCGTCTATTTTGCGCTAAGCCAATTTGAGCAACACAAAGGTTACCAACGTTTACCCGATGAGCAAAAACGCGATATAAAAGTCTTCTTTGATACTTATAAGGTCGCCATTACTGAAGCAAAACAATTATTATTTTCCATCGCTGATACTGCGCTCATTGAACAAGCCTGCATTCAAGCCCATAACGATTTGCCCGCCAGTAAATTGAATCAAGGCCACTCACTAGCACTTCATAAGCACTTTATTGACGATTTACCCGCATTATTAAGAGTCTATGTCGGCGCAGCCATTCAACTCTATGGTGAGCTAGATGATATTGATTTAGTCAAAATTCATATCACGTCAGGTAAAGTCAGTTTCATGGGATACGATAACTTTGACACCACTCCCCTGCCCGTCTTACGAGAGCGAATAAAAGTGAAAATGTGGCAGCTCGATGTCGATTTTTTCGATTATATCGACGCCGAACGCAGACCGCCACTGGTTTATAAAAGCCAATACCTCAATGAAGACTTTAGCGATAATAAGAAACAAAGCAGTTTTGATAAACGACTGTATAAAGAAGGCATTTTTGAGCAGCTAGAAAATCCCAGCACACTCAATCAAATCAAAGCCAGTTTAAAACATAAAGGACTCGAGATCAGAGGTTATCGATTTTATCGGTTAGAATAGAATACGCTTAAAGAATAGATCGAACTCTTAAAAACTACTCAAAAACAAGATCGGCATCAAAATCATACACCTCTACTGATTGTTTCTGTATTCCGATGCCTTTTTCTATCATAATTTCAGCCAATTGCTCTCCATCAATCAAGATTATGGGAACACAGCCTGGTTTGAATGAAATAGCCATCGCCTCTTTGGTAAAACTACTGGTTGTGATAAAAATGCCTTTCTCAAACTCGCCTGTAATATCCCCTCTAAATTGTGAGACGTCAGGCCTACCAACCTTATTGTGAACTGCGTATCGCTTACATTGGGCTGTACCCCCCCATTTTTGCAATACCCATTTTTAAAGCACCTTTCACATCAATACCACCATCACGGCTAAATGATGTGACTTGCATATTCGTGAATCCATATCGAGATAAAAAATGACGACTGAAATTCTCAAATAACTGTGGGCTAACTGAGCGTAAATGCTCAAGTATTTCACGTTTGGCTTTTTCATTTTGAACAATAGCTAATTCATTGTTCTGTCGAATACAACTATCAGCTTGAAGCTCAGACATTGTAGGCTGTTTAACTTCATAAACTATTGTTTGTTCAAGTCTGTATTCTTTTAATAACTCAAAAGTACTATCTGAATGCTTATAAAAAAACCTATCTTTATGCATCTGGGAAATATTTTTATTAGAACAATGACGATCCATTGTCACTCACAAAGCAGCTAGAGGAGTTTTAGAGCCAAACTGATATAATTGATTCTCTATTATTACTGAATAAACCAATTCAATATTAGATGGTTTATTTAAAATATTTAACGCTTTTATAGCTGCTTCATAAATTTTCATAAGGTTATAATAATTGCTTAATCCTTTCATGCAGTTGTACTAATGGTATCTCATTAGTCATGTGGCTCCAAGACATTCTTATCGCACCGTTTATCTCTTTTTCATCCATTCCCATAGCAACAAGAACATGGCTCGGTATATATGAACTAGATGTACAAGCTGAGCCATTAGAAACGGCCACAACATCTTTAAACGCTACCATGGCCGCTTCAGAATTAAGCTCTGGAACAGAAAAATTAATGACATAATCAGACGTATTGCTGCCATTAATTTTGGCCCCTAAAGCATTTAATAATTCTAAAACTTGCTCTTTAATCATACTCGCATGTTTTTTCCTTTCATCTCCATGCTTCACAGCAAGCTCACTACTTAAACCTAGCCCTGCAATGAGAGGAACTGCCAAGGTTCCGGGCCGTAACTTTTTCTCTTGTCCACCACCAAATAAAATAGGCGTTAAAGGCGGCTTAATATAGCCCCGCTTACGCATGACTAATGCGCCAATGCCTTTAGGTGCATACACCTTATGCCCACTGATACTGATCATATCTATCCGTTGTTCACATAACGGTTCAATATACTTTCCAAAACCCTGCGCTGCATCAACATGGAAAAAAGCATCATGCTCACCCAATACCTCACTAAATAATTCAAGAGGTTGAATACATCCAGTCTCATTGTTCACAAACATGATTGATACTAATAAGGTATTATCTTGAAGTGCAGCGGCCAAATCTTGAGGGTTAATTAATCCCTCTTTATTTGGTTTTAACCAAGTGATTTGGAATCCTCTCTTTTCAAGTTCTAAAATCGGCTCTAAAACCGCTTTATGCTCAATTTCTGTCGTTATGATATGTGTTTTATTCGTTTCCTTGCCGAACTTTTCTAGCCCCAAAATGGCGATGTTATTGCTTTCTGTCGCACCACTAGTAAAAATAATGTCTGTTTTATTTGCACTAACAACATCAGCTACCTGCTGTCTTGCTTTTTCAACATACCTTTTAGCATCAAGGCCGTAAGTATGTGTACGGCTACCTGCATTACCATATTCTTCTACCATCAATTTGCACACTAAATCAGCAACAGGCTCAATTACCTGAGTGGTCGCGTTACAATCTAAATATAAAGCCATTAAAAAGTCCTATGTAGGTTAAAACAAGCAAGACAAGTCCATCTTTTTCAGCTATTCTACCGCCCTGTTCGTACGAACACACGAACAATTTCTTACGAACATAAAACAGCCAACAATAGTGATACTGAACAATGAATCCAATAATCTCAGGCACGTCATTCCCCGCGATTCGAGGCATCCAATCCGGTCACGAATATTATATCGTTATGTGCCCACTAAAGAGACTTAAAAAGGTTTTTACGTTTGATGAAGGTGCCCTTCCTGTTGAAGCAAGGGCTCAACGAAGTCTCAATGCAGACCGCATACCTGAAATCACAAACTATATACTTAACCAACGAGATAATTACGTATTCTCAGCCATAACGGCTTGTATCGATGGTGAAAGCACATTCGCACCAATTGGTGAACAACCTCATGAACAAAAAATTGGATCGCTTATTATTGATGAGGATGCCGATGTCTTCATCACGGATGGTCAACACCGAAATGCGGCAATATTGAAAGCGCTGGAACAAGATCCAACATTAGCAACAGAAACTATCTCAGTTGTTTTCTTTGCTCAAAAAACCCTTGAAGATAGACAGAAAATCTTTAAAGACTTGAACTTATACCCAGTTAAAACAGATCGTTCGCTTAGCATTACCTACGATGATAAAGCATCATCAATTTTATCAAAAACGGTAATTGTTAACAGTGTAAAGCTTTCAAAACTCGTACACATGGAGGAGAGCAACTTAGGTCCTCGCTCGAAGAAATTAATAACACATAGTGCTTTAAACAAAGCAACGAGTGAGCTTTTCGAAGATATAACCCAAGAAAACCATAAGAAATTACTTCCGTTAGCGACAAAGTTTTGGGATGCCGTTGTCAGTAACTTACCTGTATGGATGTTTGTCTATAAAGATGAAATGTCAGCTCATGATGTTAGAAAAGAATGTATAAATGCGCACTCGGTCACTCTGCAAGCATTAGGCATGGTTGGAAAACAATTACTCGAAAATAATTGCAATCTAGGCAAAGAGCTCAAAAAGCTCAAAAAGCTCAACTGGGATCGTAGTAACAAGAAAGATTGGGAAGGCCGCTGCGTTGTGAATGGCGCAATGCGTAATTCAAGCGTCGCCGCAAAACTCACTATGATAAGAATTAAGCATTATTTAGATTTGCCTTTAACCCAGAAAGAGCAAATAGAAGAAAACAAATTTTTAGAGGCCCGCAATGGGAACAAATGAAGTGCAAAATGTGAAGACCCCATTTAATGGTAGAGGGCTACAAATCACGATAAATGACTCCATTCAGCATATCAAAATGCTTTACCAAAGTGACTCTATACCTTGGGTTATTGGGTACAGTGGCGGAAAAGACTCAACGGCTATTTTACAGTTAATCTGGTATGCCTTAAAAGAGTTAGCTCAAGAAGGTAAATGTAATAAGCAAGTACATGTTATTAGTACAGACACGTTAGTCGAAAATCCCATAGTAGCAATGTGGGTAGGAAAATCTCTCGAGCGAATGTCTGAAGCTGCAAAAAAACAAGGTTTACCTATAATCCCCCACAGATTAACGCCTGCCGTCAAAGATAGATTTTGGGTTAATTTAATTGGTAAAGGATACCCTGCACCGCGATATAAATTTCGTTGGTGTACCGACCGTTTAAAAATTTCCCCCTCCAATACATTTATCCAAAATATGGCAGACAAAAATGGAGAGGCCATTTTAGTTCTCGGCACACGAAAAGCAGAAAGTACAGCCCGAGCCGCCAGTATGGAACGTTTTGAAAACTCTGAAACCAATACGCGTAAAGCGCTTGGCTTAACCGAAAATGGTTCTCTTGAGCGTGTCTGGGTTTATACACCCATTTCAAGTTGGAGCAATGATGATGTTTGGATTTATCTCAATAGTATTGATAACCCATGGAACTTCCCCAATCATGATTTAATGGGCATGTACCAAGGGGCTACTGAAGGTGGTGAATGCCCATTAGTTGTTGACAAATCCACTCAAAGTTGTGGTGACAGTCGTTTTGGCTGCTATGTCTGTACCATGGTGTCTGAAGATAAATCAATGAATGCCATGATTTCAAACGATGAGGAAAAAGAATGGATGTATCCTTTGGTATCACTTCGCAATGAAATTGAAGTTAATGATGCTAATCGAGCAAAAAAAATAGAAAAGCTCACTCGAGATAAAGCCAATCGAGACTTTAGGCGTATGAACGGTAATTTAACCGTTCATGTCTCAAAACACGGTGCAGATCTCGTCCCGGGTCCTTATATTCAATCTTTCAGAGAACATCTACTAGGCAAGGTACTTGAAGCTCAACAAGCCGTTCAACAATTAGGGCCCATAGAAGTTAAAAACTTAGAGTTATTACCTCTTGAAGAGCTAGAAGAAATTCGCCGGATCTGGCTTGAGGAAAAACATGAAGCTGAAGACAGTGTCCCGAAGATTTATCAGCAAGTACTAAAAAAAGACTATCCGGGCAAGCAGCGTGCACATCACCCAATTTTAAATCTTGATGTATTAAACAAGCTTAAGCAACATTGCCAAGAACAAGGCGATGAAGATGGTTTACTTTATCAGCAAATGCGCTCAGTCATGAGTATCGCCAATAAACATAAAAACCAACTGCGCAGAGCTCACCTATCGGATGAATTAACCACCAGTCTTGATAAAGGTGCATTCAATACATTATTTGAAGCGAAGCAGTTTGCCCTTGAACGTGAGCGCCATCGCTTGCAAATCCAACTCAATAATTCACCTAACTTAACTGACGATGACAAAAATAGCATTCAAGAAAAAATTATCATGGTAACGAAATCGATCAAAGAACAAGGTTATAGCTCATTGCTCATCGATTTCGAAGAGGTACAAGATGATAATTAAGCAACTTATTATAGAAAACTTTGGTATTTACCAAGGCCGCCACACAGTTAATTTATCCGTCACCGAAATGCAACCCATAATCTTATTTGGTGGCCTAAATGGCGGCGGCAAAACGACTTTCTTAGATGCACTGCAACTGGTGCTCTATGGTAAACATGCTAAATGCTCAAACCGAGGCCATCAAGCTTACGGCGCTTATTTAACCAACGCCAAAAACCGTTACGCACAAGCAAATGATATTGTGGAGCTCTCCCTTACCTTTAGCCATACTAGCGAAACAACGACCAATGAGTTCACTGTCACTCGTTCGTGGAACACCCAACTAAAAGACGTTAAAGATAAAGTCATTGTTTACTGCAATCAGCAAGAAGATCCACATTTAAGCCAATATTGGGATGAGTTCGTTAATGAATTTATTCCGCTTAGCTTATCTGATTTATTCTTTTTTGATGGTGAAAAAATTGAAAATTTAGCCCATCCGGACCGTAGCGCGGAATTAATTAAAACTGGTATTGAAAACTTGCTTGGTCTTGACCTGTTATCGCAGCTGCACATCGATTTAACCAACGTTGAGCGAAAAAGAAAAGGTGATAACCTAGACAGTCGTGTTTCTCATAAAGTAACCACTCTAGAAGCCGAAATTACTGAACAGACAAATTTAGTATCGGAGCTTAAAAAAGACATTGCCGAGCTTGAAAAACAAGCCAGTGATTGCAATCTTAATATTAATAAAGCCAGACAAAAAGTACGCAACGCAGGGGCTCATTTAATTGACGAGCGTGATAACATCAAATTTGAATTAGGCGCCATTGAAGAGAAACTAAAAACAAACCTTGCTGAGCGAGTGAAGCTTGATGCTGGCGCAGGTCCACTTGGCTTAGTGAGTTCATTAATCACGCGTACTCAACAACAAGTGATTGAAGAAAATCAAGCCACTCAAGCCAAGGTTATTCAAAGTGCCATCAGCGAGTATGAAAACACGATCAAACAAACTTTAATCGATGAGAATATACCTAAAAAGTCATTAGCAACACTAGAAAAAACCATGTCAGCAATGGCTCATGAACGTCAAGCAATAGCCAATACCGAGTGTTACTTAAATACCAACATCGCCATTTTTAATGGGCTTAATGAAAAAATCGAATTAGATGCACAAACACGATCAAACTTAATTTCACAAAAAGAACAGTTGTTAGAACAACAAGCCTTATTTGATAAAAAGCTCGAGTCCATTCCGGATTATGAAACCGTCCAACATCTACTCAATGATCTCGCCTATCATGAAATAAAATATAAGAATAATGTTGTTTTAATTAAACAAAAGCAGCAATTACTCACACAACACCAAGCTAGAGATGAAGTACTCAATACCCGCTATGCCAATTTACTGACTCAACAAAATAAAGAGACCTTTGAGCAAAAACGCGCCATTCAAGTGGCTGAACATATCGAAAAATTAAAAAGCACAATGCAATCATTTTCATTGAAACTCATTCAAGAAAATGTTGAATCACTAGAGCGCCATATCAAAGATAACTTTAATGATCTCAACCGTAAAGTAAACCTCGTTAAAAACATAAAAATTTGCCCGACAACATTCTCACTGTCACTGATTGACTCAACAAGCACTGAAATGTCAACGGATAGATTATCTGCAGGTGAACGCCAGTTACTCGCCATTGCTATTTTATGGGGTTTAGCTGAGGCTTCTGGCAAAGAAATCCCCACCATCATTGACACACCTCTCGGTCGTTTAGATGGAAAACACCGCGCTAAGTTAATTAAAAATTATTTCCCCTATGCCGGAAAACAAGTCATTTTGCTATCGACCGATGAAGAAATTGTCGATAAGTATTATCAGCAATTAAAACCCCAAATATGCCGTGAATATTATATTCATTTTGATGAACAACAACAGTCTTCAACCTTTACACCGGGGTACTTTTAATGACAAATCACACTCCCCATACAATCGACTTCATTAAGTTGTCAGAAAAGCAAAAACAACAGCTGATCCGCCTCAAAAGAAAAACGGGCATCGAAAATTGGAATGTATTATGCCGCTGGGCTTTGTGTCTGTCGCTAGCTGAAGACAGCGTCCCTCCAGTAGAAACCATTCCAGCAGACAGTAATGTTGAAATGAGCTGGAAAGTCTTCGCAGGAGAATATGCTGAGGTGTATTTAGCCCTATTGCGTGAGACTTTTCAACAACAAAGTGCCCACCTTGATGGTGTGCACTTTGCTGATTTTGTTAAGCTACATCTGAATCGTGGGATTGGTTTTTTAGATATGAAAAGGCTCCTTACTTAAATTTCTTGGTACATAACGGTTCTTTCTCGTATCGTGCTTTTTACATACGACCTTCATACTCACAGGGGTTATAGCTTTGCTATTCCCCAATTGAGAACATACTGTTAATTCTGAATTATCTATAGTTCTTTGACAATTAGCTACCTCACATTTTCGTTTAAGCCCTATAGTTCGAACAACCCAATAATAAAAACTATTTGGATAAAGTTTATTAGCCCCACTAACTCTTGTGCCTGTACTATATCCGGTAACATGGTTACTTTTAACTTTATTTGCCCATCCACATATTAAGCGGTAATTATCTAATTCGTCTTTACCTCCATAGGAAAATGGATATAAATGATCAATCTCAATACTTAAATCTCTATCATTAACACCTATGGGCCTATATTTATCTACATATACAGGAAGCTTTAAAGATACTTTATCTATTTTCTTGGCTGTGAAGTTAAATAAGGCATCACTAGAGAACTCTAACCCAGTTAGCCAACATCTAGGTTTAGGTCCATAAATACTTAGTAAATCCTCCTTTAAAGAGAGCGAAATAATTTTTCTTCTGCGCTCTTCAGAATTTAAGAATTTAATACGTTCAAAAACCACATCACTAATTAATTTTGCTATATTCTTCTTATCGTCATCATCTTTTTGGTTTCCTACCAAATGTTCAACACTGAGAAGTACATCCGAATATACTTGATAATAGTGGATGGTGTTGTTTAAAAAGCTCTTGTCTACAAATTGATCTACTATCCATTTAAACCATTCTCTAGATATATCACCTTGTAGCAATGAGCCCCTCGGACCCATTAAATAATCAGGTGCCTTATACTCTGATAATTTTTTTTGAACATCTAAGTCCCAATTATTACTTGACTGTAAGATACTACCAGCCAATTGACTCTCTATTGGCAATACCATTATTTTTTAGGATTTCTAAAAGTTTTTATGTAGGGAAGTTGCTCCGGGCTTTCTCGATATTCAGCCCAGTTTTCTGACCACCTTGCTCTAATACCTGGGCTATCTTTTTTAATCCCTGATAACTCCCAGTCTTGATCAAAATACGACCTATTAACGTCTTCTAACCAATCATCCACTAAACTATCTATACATTCTATTCTGTTTATCGCAGCTCTAGTAGTAACAAGAAATTTAAAGAAATCGGCAGCTAGAATTGTCAGTGAGATTTTATTAAAGATATTCGATTTTCTAGTGTTACCCCAGTAATTATACCTACTTGGATTATGGCTCTGAGATAATTCAACTTTTACCTTATCCCAAAATGCAATAAAAACCTTTTGCCAAGGACCGTCTAAAGCACTCCATTCTTGAAAAGCATCTGCAGTATTACTTGATTGGACTAAATCGCTAGTTGCAAGAAATTTGTCTTTCCACCTCTTTGCAAAATCATTCTTTGCATGAAATAACTTGCCCCCTTTTAATTCTCTAAAAATTTGAATAAGCGAACCCATTACATTCCATTGTAATAAATCTTTACCTTCATTCTGAGTGCCCCTTTCCACTAACCTATAAAATGGACTAACTGGGTTTCTAACTGCCCAAGTAATTGCACGAGCATCATCTAGGGCTATTCCTGAGGATAGAAGGCGTTCATTAACATCTTCCATTTCAGTAGTTGTTAATGTTGTGGAAATAATTGTACCTAAAAGAGATTTCCCTATAGGAGTAGCCTTTTGATTTATAACAACAAATTGAAATACTTGTTCCTTAGGTTCGTCTTCCATCAATAATGAAATTGGTAACTCTCTTGAATACTTATGTTTAAGTTTATTGAAAACATCATCAGGTGAAGACCCCTTTTCCATAAGCTCAACCCCTTCATTAGTTCTCTCATTAACTGTCGCTTCGGCTGCTAATACAGCCCCTTTTAGTCTATGTTGACCGTCAACTAAAGTTATAGGTAGTAAAAAAGAAAGTAAAGAAATGCGATCGAAGCCAAGAAATTTGCTTTCCTCGATTTCTTCTTCACCAAGTTCTTTTAACAATTCATGTCGAATAGCAATATCTTCTAAAAAGTCATTTAAGTGACTTTCTTCATAAATTGCAGCGTTAACACTATCACCAGTATTGTCATCATCATTACCATTGTCATTGTCATTGTCATTGTCATTGTCATTGTCATCGAAAGAATAGTTATCACTTATGCCCGAAAGACCTATCTGCGATTTTAAATCTAAGTATTTTGATGAAGATTTATCAATACTAACTTCACCAATGCGTGCTTCTAACGAGCATCTTAAAAGTGAAAACAAATTAACCCAAGGGGCACTATAAAAATTAGGAAACTCAATTTTTAGTTTTCCAACATTTCCTTGCCCGTTATTTGAATTAAACTCAACTTTACAGCCCTCAATTTTCCTCAAACTACATATTAAATTATTTTGTACAACGTTATTTTTATTCTTATAAAAGCTAGTTAGCTGGTTAAGTCTTGAATTATTTTCAGTTCGCTGAAATCCTGTTGTCTCAGCCGAACCTGGGTTCAAAGTTTTTTTCTGTGGTATACCAGCCCACCGTTCAATTTCAGAAACTTTTGCTCCAAATAAGATTAATGGCTTACTATTTTCTGTTTGTATTACTTGAATTGCATCATATTCAAAAGAGATTTTTTCCACTATATCTTCCTAATTAAACTAACTCTTGCACACTGAATTCTAACTAATTTACCCTCTGATTTGAGGTAAGCGTCCCCTTTACCGTTGAGCACTTCGGCGCCTTGTTCATCGAGTATAACGCGGCTTTCAGTACCATTTTTCACTCTAAGTGCAAGCTGCGCGGGCAAATTAGAACGTAAGTTGGTGCTGATCACGTCACCACTGGGCTTTTGCGTTGCAATAATTAAATGGATCCCAGCCGCCCGCGCTTTTTGCGCTAAGCGCTTGAGCTCCCCTTCAATCGCTTTTTTCATCTCTTTATCTGATGTTAAATCGGCATATTCATCCAGTACTAACACCCACCAAGGAAGCCGCGACTCTTTACTTACCTTGGCATTATAATCAGGCAAAGATCGCACATTTTGGGCTTTAAATTGCGCATAGCGGGATTGCATTTCTTCAACCGCTTGAGTGAGTAATTGCAATGCATCTTCATCATCAAATCCTATCCGCCCAAGTAAGTGTGGATACCCCTCAAAACCATTTAGCTCAGTACCTTTAGGGTCAATTAACATTAACTGTAATTCTTGCGCACTGTAATGTTCTACCATACCGTATAAAATAGTATTCAATGCTTCGGACTTACCACTGCCTGTTGTGCCACCGATTAATAAGTGCGGGCAGTTTGATGATGAAAAATTAAGCTTAATGACATCACCAAAACGATCTTCACCCAATGGCACTTCTAACGCATTATCTGGACGTCGCCAACTAGGCCAAATATCGTTTTGATCAACAAAATAGCGTTGTTGCTGGCTTTTAGGGACATCAATAGTGACACAGCCTTTATCGATACCAAATCCAACTTCCTGTTCTTGATCTAATTTCAAGCCCAATTTAAGCGCTTGAGAACGTTCAAATACACGTTTAGGATCAGTGCCAGGATTTAGCTCTATCCTAAATAAAATAGAAGCTGGACCTTCAACAAAGGCATCCTCTATTGCGGGTTTGGTTACTGTTATATTGTGACTGTAGTAACAATCAATGATCTGCTGATAAATAGCCTGTAATACATCAATAGGCATTTTTTTCCGTTCAATTTCATTACCTGAAATACTGACAGATTGCACTTTTTCATCTTGCGTAGTAAGTGCTTCTGACTTAACATCTAAAGGCTCAGCTATAATATTTGATATAGACGGGATTTCTTTCTCATCTTTTATCTGTTCCTCAGCAGAAGTGCTATTATCATTCGACTCAAGCTGTACTGAGGTGATAGTACACCTCTTTTTTAAAATGTATTTTTCATCGATATGGTGCAATTTAGCAGGAGTTAACTCCGTAATTAACTTTTGCATGGGTGTTTTAACCCAGTGAGTTAAGTTACCTGCTGGCAATTCAATTTTTAATATATCTTGTGCTTTCAAAAAAGACGCTTTGGTAAAATCACTGTCTTCAACATTGACGAACAAGAAACCGGCAGGGTAATCGACCAGTTCTGCTAACTGGTAATCACCTTGAAGCCATTGAGCGCGATTAGCCTCAATAATATTAAAGTAGCTACTTTCGTACACCTTGTACAATTTATACTTATCGATTTGCATCAAAATTTGACGCATGAACAAACCACGATATAAATGCCCAGCTAACGTTTTCTGTCCAAGCAACTCTTCAAAATACCGCTTAAGCTCCTTGGCTTGCTGTACCCCTTTACTGTGAGTTTGGCGCTTACCTGTTTTCACTTCAACAGGCAATAAAATCATTTGTTGATGTTTAAAACCGACAAATAAGATATCGTCAGAAATAACACCTTTTTTAAAACCTTGCGAGTGCCGTGAAAAATCACTATCACGCATACTTAAACCAAGATTACCCGCAACTCTAATGATTTCAGCAACCGATAAGGGTACCCAAGTAATATTCGACTCAGCAAGTAAACAGTTCACATACTTATAGGCGCCAATAATACCGCGCTTTTCTTTACGCTCATTGGCATTAGCTGTAACTAAATTTAACAACCACTCACCATTAAACGCATTAAACTCTTCGATGATCCCCCCATCATCATTTTCAAGAACTTTATTATATAAGTCAGTTTGTTTTGTGACCGTAATGGCATCATAATTAACAGAATTGGTGTAATTATCAGAGTAATGAATTAGCACCATATTCTTTTGATTTTGGAAAAAATCAAGTGTCACTTTAGGATCAATGATCGTGGTCCAAATTGAGTTTTCGTAAGCACGTTCAAGTAACGTTTTAAAATTTTCAGTGACCACTAGAGCTTGTGATTTAGCTGCGCTGTATTCTTCATGGTGACGTCTTGCGGGTTTTATTAAACCGCTATACTTAGCTATCAACTTCAGTTGTGGCGCACTTTCAATATCAACATCTTGCAAACCAAACGATGTATAATAGCTACCATTTTTAGTCGATGCTGACTCCCCCGGCATTAAGCCATGGCATACCACGCCACTTTCTTGCTTTAATAAATCAACATCAACAGCTTGAACCCGCTCATTATTTTTAAAAAATGACATATGCGCATACACTTGCTCTTTGTTTCCTTTTTCATGCTCATATTTACTGTAAGTTAAACGCGTTCTAAGTAACTCGATAATACTGTCAGCCTGCTGCTTTTCCCCCGCTTTATTTAACTCACAAAGATCTTTTAAGTCATCGTAACTGGCCATTTCAGCAAATCGATCAAACCAGCTATAACACTCTTTTTCATCATATAAATTGACATGGATATTGGTCACTTTATCTTTTTTAAGTTTGATGTAATCAATTAATCCTAAAAACAATTCTTTATTTTGTTGATTATTAATCGAGTTAATAATCAGTGTCGTCTTATTTTCTGCAACAAATAACTGTTTAAACGCTGTTGTAAACTTACCAACTTTGTCTTTTACCAGTGTTCGAACATAATCATAACTGCTCTCTTGCTGTGGAATTAACTTTGACCAAAATACATTTTCTTTTTCAGCATGATTATAGGAAAAACCATATTGAGGATGATAGATAAAAGGCAGTAAACCTTGCGCTGTTAAACGCTGTACCGTTACTGCAGGTAGTGTTTTAAAGCTACTTGTTTTCTTTTTATCTTCTTGTAATTCATTCGCTAAATTCAAATTATAAGCGAGTACAATAGGATGATAAGGACTGATATAACTGTATTCATCAAACTCAGCAAAACCGATATTAACCAGCAGTTTTTGTTCTGGCCGTAATGGAGCATGGTAATCAATAGTTTCAATACCTGCTTGATAAGTAATTACAACTTGCTCTATCAAATCCCGTAATCGACTCCCCCATGAAACTAAACTTAGCAATGTTTTATGACTAACCAAATAATCAAACAAACTCCTATAAGCACAATATAAATCAGGATAATGGGCTTCTAAGTCCAGCAACTGTATATCAGTATCGAGGATAAATTTAGACAATAATTGGTTATCAAGTAATTGTGCTTCATATCGCAGTAGCTTTAATCGTTCTCCCTTTGGTGCCACTTCTTTACTATCTATAAGCACTTTATTTTTACTGCGGTTAAATTGTCCAAAATATTCATCCGTAAATAAACGATTAAAACGCCCTTGATCTAATATAAGTGGTAAACCCAATGAGTCCGTTGCAACCTCACCTTCAACATTAAAGGTTAATTGGCTTGTCTCTCCTTGTACAGTAAAACAAATGTCATCAGACTCACTCGCAAGTTGTTTAAAATCAACAATGCCGAAATCCGCCATATCAAATACTTGCTCATTATTATTTAATACGCAGCTATTCGTTAATTGACTAATTTGTAATGTTTGTTCATCGGTTTGAAGTGTCAACCATTTTTTAGCTGGGTCGATCAAGTAAATATGTTTAAATCCATCAACGTAGAAATCTTCTTTACCTATAACCAATATTTTAAATTTATGTGTTTCTTGAGGCTTATCTGTTTTAACCTGAAAAGTAAAATAATGAGCTTGACCGTCAAAACAGCCTGTTAATACTGCACGGCTTCGTACACCGCCTAAGTTTTTGATGGTAAATTGTACATCAGGCTGGTTTTTATTGTGCTGAACCTTACAAAAACTCTCAGTTAACTTTTGATTTAAAAAGCAAATTTCGAGTTCAAATGCATATTGTTCCTGCTCTAATAAGATGATTAAATGCCTTTCTCTCGCCCCAGCGCCTTTCTCTGATTTAGCTTTAGAGATTAAACTAGTATAGGGCGCTTTTTCGCTTTCAAGTTCAAGCAAGTTTTTTCTATTTTTTTCTTGTTCAGCAAAGCACTGACCTAAATCCAGTGTTGTTTTGTATTGCTCTATATCACCCTCAGGAAAATGTTCTTTAATGAATTTTTCACTAAAGTCTAATACTGGCAATTTATCTAACAGCTCATTTGGAAAATGGTGGGTTATAAAATCAAGTTTCTCACTTAACTCTTTATTATCCTTTAAACGCTGACTTATTTGATCACCTTCCCAACCTTCTTTAGATAACTGATCATCTTTTAAAAGCCCTAACTCATAAAATTGCAAATCTCCATTATCAATTGAGTAAAATAACTGCTCAAAACCAAACATAGTGGCACCATCTTCAACAATTTCATCAAAATGATAATCTAACAGGCATTCAGAAATTTGTGCACTACTGTCATTTTGATTTATCTCTGCATGTAATAGCAGCTTAATATTTTGTGGGTGCCAAACAAAATTAGGTTGAGCAACATCTTTTGTCGAATTAATCAGAGTATCAAGCATAGAATTATGGATAATGAGTAAAGCTGTCCCTTTAAATTCTCCCTGCTGAGCAGATACTTCATCACGTAAATGAGAGATAAAGTTTTCAGTAAAGCCATTTTTACCAGTGCCATGAAAAACAGGGATCAGCTTTACACTGTCGTATTGAATAGTTTTCAATTCAACATTTTTAATGCTTATACTCGTATTAGAAAAACCAATAAAAGCTTGATAGAGTGCTTCACCTTTCTCAATGGCGGGTGTTTTGAACTGGTAGCGATAACCAACCTTTAATTCAACTTTTGCCCACTCATTAAAATGAATGACTAAAAAATGTTCAAACTGTTTTTTTAACATATACCGCATCCCCGCTATCACTCATTCTTTCAACATTTCCCATGCGCTCATAAAAATCAATTAAACTTTGCTGGCTTTGCTCATCAAAAAATACACCTCTGGCTTCAAACGCTTTTACGAGTTCATGAAGGCGTAACTTTTCTTTCTCACCAATGGCTAAATTAGTGAGCAAGACAATATAATCCTGATTAAACGTAAGTACTTGACCTGCACGACCACGGTGTTGAATAAAGGGTTCACATATATTACCTAAAATACCTTTTACTACAGTCTCATTAATTTTTATTTTGTCTGGCGTTCCATGTGGATATAAAAACTGTTGATGAGACAGCTCAAGCAACTCAGCAAGCATTGCAACACTGGTCCTTGCATCTATTTCTTTAGTTAAATTCCGCTTTGACTTAAAGTCATTCGCAAATTCAAAAAATTCTTCTTGATAATGATCATTCTCTTTTAAATAGGTGGCCAACATCCACAGTGGTTTTGTTTGCCCTTTTTCCTGTAATGCTTCATTCATGGCTAAATAGGGAAACAAATACTCTAAATAGTGGTGAAGTTGACTATAACCATAATTTTTAACCTGTAATCGTTCATCACTAGCTTTTTCATTATCAAGAATAAAAAAACAAGGCTTATTTTTCGGTTCATTATTAGCCCAATCCTTAATATTAAGCGCCATTTGTGTCACAAACAAAAAACCATATAAGCGAATAATTAAATTGAAATTACTTATAAAGTAATGAGGTCTTTTACTAAGTAAAAGTAAGTCTTGTTGAAAATAATGAGTTAAAAAAGGTAAATAAGGTGTAATAACGTTAATCTTGCTGTTATTTTTACCTGTTACATAAAAACTATCAAACTCAGTTTTTATTTCTTTTTCTAAAAAATTTAATTGGCTTTCGGCAGAACTCGGTACTGTAAAACCGTTGAGTAAACCTGCATACATTTCACCTAGATTCTGACTATTTGTATCTATTTCACCTTTCACCGCTTTAAACATAAGTAATTCCGGCGAAATATTAAAAACCTGACCTTCTTCAAAATACATTTGTTCAAGTACTAACCAAAATTCTGGCTCATCTAATTTAGATTCAAATTGAATTTTACAAAGCTTTTTAAAATCATCGATAGTCTTTGTCACTAAGGATTTATCATAAAGAACATGCGTAAAATAACCAAGTACTGTATCCCAACAGAATTTATAATGCTTATCTTTGCTTCTTAATGGCAAGTATGTACTTACTGTATTATGCCTTGGTGGTGTTAGTTGATTTTTTATCATTTTACATTCCACTCACTTCAAATTCATCATCATCCACACTTTTTACTGTATAATTTTCATTGCCTTTAAAAATGTGTAATATCGTTGCTCGATTAGCAATTTGTGCTATCTCTTCTAGCAACTCATCAAGTAATACCACAGTATTTTTATCATGTTTATTCGGTCGATACCCATCGACTATTTTTAACATAAGCGCTAGCAAATTTATATTGATTGGAAGGGTAATCGACTCATCTTCAACTTTTATACAAGCAATAAAAAATGATGATGATTTATGACTGAACAGACGCATTCTTTTAGAATCAAATTTAATATCTAATTTAGCAACTAATTGGTAACCATTAAGCTCAGAGATAAGGTAATGATCTTTTTCTAAATTAGAAGCATTTCTATTATTGTATTTCCTCAAAGCCTCTCTTAATGTCTTGTTATAGAAATTCTTAAGTGATATTTTTTGTTCAGAACTATTATCATAATCCCTGTGAAGCTGATAAATTTTAATATATTTTTCGATTAAAGACTCATTGAAATCCTTAACAAAATTACTATGATAATTATTCGAAAAATCGCTATTTTTCAAGATATAAAATAATCGTAAATAAGAATGGCTAGTGATAAAAGCATCTATCCCGAGAGATTTCAATTCTGCTTTAAAGGCTAAAAATGCATCATCATGCAGCGCTAAATCATTGGCTAAAATAAATCGATCAATATTTTTAGTTCTCAGATGTGCGGGATCAAACTCAATAATTTTACTGGCGAGTTCATTATCACCACCAGAAAAAAGATTATCAAACAAGTAACCGGGTCCAGCCAATAATGTCAAAATAAAATCTAATAATGAACGTGCAGTTAAAAACTGATCTTTCACCAATCTAGCTTTAAAAAGTAACTCAATGATTACCTTTTGCACCGTCGGCATACTTAACAATTCATAATTGGCTTGTAACTTTCTACTTTCGTCATCGCAATGTTCAAGTACATCTTTATCAAAGACTTGTCTGATAATATTATTATCAACTGCTGTCAACTTCTGTAAAAACTTCTCAGTAAACTCAGCAGTATAACCATCAACACCTACCCTAAACTTAGGATAGCTTTCAAAATCAATAAAGTAGAATAAATCTGTATCTTTGTTTGTATCAAGATACTTATATATTGTTGTTTTAAAAAGTTCATTACGACCTTCTTCAGCATAGTTACCCAACATCCCTGTATTAATTCCGATCACAAGAGGATATGGGCTTTCTTGATAATCATCAAATAACTTATCAAGTGTTTCAATCGCATCTTCTTGGGGGTTAAAGCTATGGGTCGCATCCAAATGAAACCTAACTCGCGGACTAAATTTTTTTTTACATGCAGTAAGAATTTCTGATTTACCATCACCAGAACTCCCACATAAAAACAACACCGCTGGATTTACTGCCGAAAAACTTGAAATTCTACTTTCAACATCCTGTTCTATAGGCATCTTGATATACAGATGATTTTTAATTTTATCGTGAAGTAGAGATTCTCCTTCAGATCTCTCCGTACTCACCGCATAAGGCGAGCTTTTAGACAAAATAGACAGTGCAGATTTAAACCTTAACATAGGGCTCCAACGACGCATTTTTTATTATGTTTCATAATATCTTTCTGACTTCAATACACGAGTCGTTTCTCATCTTTAACCACTAAAACAACAACTCACCCCAACATATAACAAACAAATGTATCACACTGGGATTTCAAAAATCCATATAAAATTTATTGTTATTATGATCAATTTATTCTATCGCTTGTTGGGTATTAAGTTGATAATATCCTTTGCCTAACAGGTCCCTTACTTTAAATTCCTTCATGTCATTGCCCCATACTCAACCTACATACGTCGATCACCAACCACTGGTCCAACTGCAAGGGTCGGTTGAGCGAGTCACCTTTCACAGTGAAGCCACTGGTTTTTTTGTGATCCGCGTAAAATGCAAAGGACAACTGGACTTAGTCACCATGACGGGCAGCACACCGTCGATCACGCCAGGAGAGTTTGTCGAGTCCTCGGGCGTATGGTTTAACGACCATCGCCATGGCCTGCAATTTCAAGTCAAACACATCAAAACGGTCACACCTAACACCCTTGAAGGCATCGAAAAGTACCTTGGCTCTGGTATGGTCAAAGGTATTGGCCCCCACTTTGCCAAACGCTTAGTCAAGGCCTTTGGTGAAGCCGTTTTTGATATTATCGAGCAAGATCCTAGCCGCTTATTAGAGTTTGATGGCATTGGCAAAAAACGCCGCGAAAAAATCACCTCAGCCTGGTCTGAGCAAAAAGTCATTCGTGAGATCATGGTGTTTCTTCAATCTCACGGTGCGTATTTATAAAACCTATGGCGATCAGGCGGTAGCCAAGGTCTCTGAAAACCCCTATCGACTGGCGCTGGATATTCATGGCATTGGCTTTAAAACCGCAGACGAATTAGCCCAGCAATTAGGGATTGACCGTGAGTCGCTCATTCGAGCGCAAGCAGGCGTTCGTCATGTCTTACAGGAAACGTCAGGGCAAGGCCATTGCGCTCAGCCCCATGATGCGCTGATAGCCGATGCGGTTAAGCTGCTCGACATTCCCGAAGACACTATCAAACAAGCCATAGTGTGTGAGGTCAATGAAAAGCGGCTCACTCCCGAGACGATCAATGATATCGATTGCCTTTTTTTGTCACCGCTTTATCGCGCTGAGCTCGGGGTAGCTAACCATGTGATGCGCTTACTGAATGGTCAAAGTGATTGGGCGACGATTGCCATCGATAAGGCGATTCAGTGGGTTGAAAAAAAGAACAAAATGAGTTTGTCTGAATCACAAAAAGCCGCCGTTGAGCAGGCGATTAAACACAAATTCTGTATTGTGACCGGCGGCCCTGGTGTCGGTAAGACCACCACAATTAATAGCATGCTCAAAATCATTAAAGCAAAAAAAGCTAAGGTGTTATTGTGTGCCCCCACAGGCCGCGCAGCTAAACGCTTGGCAGAATCCACGGGGGAAGACGCCATCACCATTCATCGATTACTGGAATTTGACCCTAGTGAATTTGATTTTAAACATAATGCCGATAATCCATTAGAGGCTGACTTACTCATTGTCGATGAAAGCTCCATGGTGGATATCGTGTTAATGAATCAATTACTTCGCGCCGTACCGGATAATTGCGCCGTGATCTTGGTAGGCGATATCGACCAACTTCCCTCTGTGGGCCCAGGCTCTGTGCTCAGGGATTTAATTGTGTCACAAGCCCTCCCCGTTGCCAGACTAACCGAAATATTTCGCCAAGCGGCAAGCTCACAGATCATTACTTGCGCCCACGCCATCAATAAAAGGCCAAGCGCCTAAACCTACCCCCAAAGGGGCGAAAACGGATTTCTTTTATCTTCAAGCTGATGAACCAGAAGAACTCTTTCACAAACTCATGATGGTCGTCACCCAGCGACTGCCACAAACATTTGGTTTCGAATCCGGTGAATGATATTCAAGTGTTAGCGCCCATGAATCGAGGCGGTTTAGGCGCGCGCAGTTTAAACATTGCCCTGCAAGCAGCCCTTAATCCCAATGCGCACCCTAAAGTCACCCGTTTTGGCTGGACCTATGCCCCGGCGATAAAGTCATTCAAACCGTCAATAACTATGACAAAGAAGTCTTTAATGGGGATATTGGTCGTGTCATCAGCGTGAATATTGAAGACAGTGAGCTATTCATTGAATTTGATGGCCGTGAGGTACTGTATGCCTTCAATGAACTTGATGAAGTCTCGTTGGCTTATGCCATCTCCATTCATAAAAGCCAAGGCTCCGAATACCCCTGTGTGGTGATCCCCATGGCCATGCAACATTACATGTTATTAGAGCGCAACCTACTCTATACCGGCGTGACGCGAGGCAAACAGCTTGTGGTGCTTTTAGGCCAACATAAGGCGGTGACCATGGCCGCAAGAACGGTGACCTCTAAGCAACGCTTAACCAATTTACAAGCGAGATTGAAAGAGGCTGTTTAGTCATACATAGAATAAAGCGATACAAAAGAATACATCAACCATTCTCATATCCTTGAGTTATATTGACAATGTCTTTATTTTAAAAAGTATCATTAACTACCATTTTTTTATTTTTAATCATAATTTGATTAGCATTAATGAGTGCTTGGCTAAAGCCATTAATTATTTTTATATTCTCCATCATATTAAGATCATCTAAGACTAAAGGTTCAAAAATACCATCTTCACCATCCCAATATGGCACCAATTGGCTATAAATTTCATTACTCGGATCATAGGTTAATTCAGTAACGCAAGACATCAGTTCCTCGGGGATTTTTATGCCTTTCATATATTCAATAGCCTCGGGAATTATGTCATAACCTGTAAACGTAATTTCTCTATGATCGAAGTTTTGAATAAAATCCTGTAAATTGAAAATAGGCGTCAATAATCCTTGTACGAACATCAGCTCCTCAACCACAAGTAGTTTAACGTTTATATCGATAAACTGCCCTACACCTTCAACGGGAAGCTTATATTTCGGCGTTAACTCACTTTTTAGCAATAAGATCAGTGTATCGACTAGCTCGCCTTTGCCTTGATCTACAAGTAATCTCGCTAATTTACTCGCCCCTTTGGAGCGTATGAGCATGTGTTTAGTTTTACTTTTTTCATCCCCTTCCATTGGAAATAAAGCACTAATAGCATCATTAAGTTGCCCTGTATTCCACTCTTTGAGCATCGGGGCTAAATATCCAATAATTGTATTAAGTACATCAGTTGGATATTGTTCAATATTGAATAAATTTGAAATCAGTAATTGAGACAGTCCTGTACGTATCTCACCAACTTGGGATGTAAAGTATAAATTTAATAGGTTAGCAGCTATCCTAGGATGATTATCAGAGCGCTGCAATAGCGATAAAGTCTCATGGCCACCAAAATTAAGTTCACGTGTAATACAAGCAACAATCCATGATTCTACATAACAAGAACAAGTATTGGAGTAGTAATAATAAAGGTCTGAAAATAACTCAAGCAGTTTAACGCCAGGCTGTTCTCCCTTCCTATCATAAAAGACATTATTTTCATTAATTAAAGCGAATAACTTAAACCAGATCTGATTTAACACGTCTTCAGAGCCATCAAATTCTATTTTTAACGCGTGTGATGATATGGAATTACCATATTGATACTCTAGTAATAGTAACCATTGATAAGCTATTTGGCATTGAGGCTGACTATTGTAATCAATACTCAAAAGGCGAATCGACCACTCATGAAATAAGTACTCCGCACCACTTTTTGAACGTGATACTTTCAACAAAAAGTTACCAATAGATCGAATCAATGCAGTACTTTTTTTATCCATCACGCTAATCGTTGCAGCTAAACCAAATAGTTGCTTAATAATTAAAGTCGTATCTTCAAAGGGAAGTCTATCACTGTCTAATGTTAACTGTTCAAGCACCCTAATTGTCTTCTTGATACTTGTTTTTATAGCAAAATTCAATTGACGTTCTGGCCCATCAATTAGGTCAAAATATGTTACAGCTTCACATTTCATTGATTTATTCAACATCATCGTAGGTATTTTAATTCCATTTATATGAAAACTCATACTGCCTTATCCCACATTTTTACTGAACTCCCCTTAAATAAGCTCTAACCAAACAGTAAAAGCCGACTATTCAAAGTAGCACTCTTTAAAATTCAGCCTTATTGTTTCAAATTTAGGGAATACGTTGACTAAATGTATCCATGCGCTAAACCATCAAAACGGTACATTTAAGAAATCACCAACAATAGATAAAGAGAAACCCTGCTATTTGACAGGGTTTCTCTTAACAGTTGGTACACTAGTAGATTCATTCTCAACTACCTATTCGGCAGATTACTTCAATTGTGAACAGGACACTAGTGTCACTGACTGGCGCATTTTATGGCAAAAACAGTATCAAACTAGCGAGAAGAACATTTGTTGTCAATAGTCCTTTTCCTCATTTAAACAAAAGGGTAAATGATTAAGTACTCATATAAATCAAATTCTTCACCAACTTAATACAGAAAACAACTAAATAAGATAGGACAGGCTTAAGACTACTGAAAACACATCAACTATACTTACTTAACTTCAATTATCTTTTTTTCAAACCCTTTAAGATGATTAGAAAACCAGTCTTCATCAATATAGACATAACCCCTACCTCGAACAGATTGGAGCCGATCGACTCCATTTCGATTTACTGGGATCTTCTTTTTTATCCGGCAAATAAGCACATCAATAATACGAGCACTTTTTCCACTTCTTTTTTCGTTAAGTACTGTCAATAATCGATCTCGGCTCACTATCATCCCAGGAGAAAGAACCAGCTCCTTAAGTATTAAAAGTTCCACCATGGTAAAGCCAGAAACATCTATGTCCTCCATTTATTTTTCCTTAAATTATTATTATATTTAAATTGAAGACTAAAGACACTGTTATAGAATAGACTTCTGACGTAAGTGATACTATAAACAAATAAGCAGTGCGAATAAACGTATCCGCACAATAAAGTTTGTTACCATGAAGGGGCCGTGTAGAAAAGCAACTTACCACACTATGAATTGGAAGAGTTGAGGATTTCAGCCTGAAATCCATCATGTTAAATAAAAAATCACTGCTTAATTAATTAGTTACAGCAAAAAACTAAGAGAGTAGGTATACCGATTAAAAATAGCCGACATCATAGCAATATGTGTCTCATTGCTAGCAATTATCCTCTAACGTTTTTTTGATGGCCGCATCTAACTTTTTCTGTAGTTCCTGTGGAACTTGACCGAATTCATAACTAAAACCCCGTTTTTTAGTCTTCTTCCTAGCAAACGAGTTCTTACCTTCAAACGCCCATAGCTTCTCTATAATGACATCTTTAGCATCTGTCCCATCTGACTGCTTATCAGCATGATCTTTTTTGAAAATTCGAAATGCTTTATTATACCCCCCGATAATATAATCTTTAATGTCATCCTTATTGACCTCATCCACCTCCTTAATATTATCTTTAACCATGCTTAAGAATGCAGGTAAATCCAGATTTTCTTTATCGATAAAACTGGCCATTCCCAGCAGACTTTTGAAGTCCGGATAGGTTAAATCAGACTGAACAGGAAAAATGGATAACATTTCCGCAGGCACAGACGCACATTGAATAGCACGACTGACCTTAGCGGCTGACATTCCTTCTTTTTCTGCAAGTTGTTTTTGATCTAACTGCCTTTTATCTTTTTCTGCAATCAGCCATATTCCTAACTCTCTCAAACTATGTTCTTTCGCCGTTTGAATCGTTTTTGTTAAATAACGCGCATCTGGAGACTCGATATATTCGTCTGGAACCAAAATATCCAGCCCCACACCTGCAAATTTAGCTGCCGCCCATCGCCTAGAACCATCCAATATTTCTATTTTATCATTCATCTTTCTCCCAATAGCAGGAAAATACTGATGAGTAATAATCGTATCAATAATGGGCTTTACAGAAGCCTCCGTTAATGCAGACTGATCCCTGCCGTTATTTTCCATATCGACAAACAATACAGATTCTATTTTCTCAAAAGGAATATGTTGTAAAGTGAACTCAACCTCTTTCCCTGACAGTAAAGTAAACACTTGTTTGCGAGTTTTAGTCTCTTTATCCGTATGTTTATTTGATGAAAATCCCTGTAAAGTTCGACCGATAGTCCCTCTCTTCGACATGACTAAGCCCCCTCATTTGAGCGAATAAATTCAATACGATCATAAACAGCTTTTGAAAAATCCTCTGTCGCAACCCGCGCACTTTTTAAAGCATCCTTACTTCCCACATAAGTATTCGGATTAGCGGTAATAACAGTATCAAAGGACTCCCCACAGCGTTCAAAAGCGTCAAGCCTAGGTAAAACAGCATCAAGCATGTCCCCCCCAAAGATCTCCTTTGCTAAACTGTGACACAATTTATGATCAACCTTATTCGCGAGTTTCGTCATGAAGCCAATATTCCCTTTCAATTTAGAGGTTGCGCCTGACTCCTCAATGACTGACATCAACTCAGGTAATCTATTTAAGTATTTTAGAGTAGAGTGGAAGTCAACTTGCGCCGGAGGAATTGGTGTCATTAATAAATCAGAGCAAGTGAGTGCATTTTTTAAGAACGCATCTAAATGAGGGCCACTATCTATAAAGATAAAGTCATAGTCCTTTTCTAGTTTATCTATAATCGCAGAACTGATTAAGTTATTGGGATTTTCACCAGGCAGATACTCCGCAACTAATGCTTCCCAATTAGACGCTATAAACGCATCATCAATAGAAGCAGGGATCACATCCACGCCATCCACGCCCGATTTAACAATAAACTCGCTAATAAGCTCTTCTCTTGAAACGTTCTGTAAAATAGCCTGAGCAGCAGTAGTATCAACCACGCCTATAGAATGCCGATGATTTAGGAACATAGTTGCTGATGACTGAGGGTCAAGATCAATAACCAATACCCGAATATCTTCTTTCAACAGGGCAGGGTGAGTTCGTAATCCATGCGCCAATGAAACCGAAGTAACAGTCTTCGACACCCCGCCTTTTAAATTAGAAACAAAGAGAGTAAAAGCCTTATCCCTTTTATCGCGATATTTTTTGACTTTTCTATGTTCATAAATGCTAACAATATCTGATATTGTCATTGCATATTTTTCAGTATTACCCGCTTTTCGTTTACCAAATTGATACCCAGCTCCTTCCATTTCACCAACAGCCTTATCGACTACAGCCTTGGATAAATGAGGTAGTTTAGCAACTGCTGCCTTTGAGTATGTTTGGAAATAAGAATCAGTATTAAACTCTCTTTTCTGTGCTTCTATTTCTTCAGTTAGAGAGGTTAATAAATCATGAGAACGTTCTGCTATTCTACGTAAAGAGTCCTGTGCTTGATACATATGAATCCTTTTTATTATACATGTGCAGCTTTTATGCTTTAGCGCAATAATACTGCTTATTTATTATAAAACAACCTAAATAGTGTAAAGTACGATTAAAATTAATAAAAAATACGGATCAGAAGCCCTGACTTTCTTATTAATGTTACAAATTAATAGCAAAATATAATCAATAATAGCAAAGCTATAGAGTATTACTTTTTAAATGAAAAGTAGATGTGTGAGTAAAAGAGGGGAGGGAAGGTAAAAAATTTGAGGATTTCAGGCTGAAATCCTCAATCTATACACTAATATTGCACTAAAACTGGACACTCAATTAAGCGACTTTTTACTGTTCATAGTGTAGTGGGCTTTGATACCCAATTGCACTATGCCTTCTTGTTCGATTGTAATCAACTTCAATGTATTCGAAAACTGCATGACGCATCTCGTCACGGGTCATTATTGGTTCATATTGGATAGCTTACAAGAAACGCTCAGCAACAGCGTTGACGCTCCTATGTCAAGCTATCACGTTAATGCCGACAGGTCGGATATGATTATGAGGTAAAATTCTCTCGCAATGTAACGTTTAAGGCATCGTTGGATCGCTTTAATTGATTTACTTTGAGCCGTACGCTTAGCGATGTAGATCCTTGTTCTAGGATCACTTCGCATTCTAATGAGGGCGACTGTCCACAACGTATTATTGGCATCCCTTGAACCACCTAGGTTAGTGATTTTACTCACTTAGCCGAGTGTCCGAAAGTACTGCCAAGGATCAGTAGTTAGCAAGGAATCAACGTTAGAATTTCTTATTAAAGATATAGAGATGACTACTGAATCCAATGACAAAATAATGGGGATTATTTATGAGAAAACAGGTCTAAATACATCAAAAAATAATAATAAACCTAGAAAATTTGTAGATATATCGAAAGATAAATTTGTCAAAATCGCAACAAATAAAAACAAAACAATTTTTGAAATAACACGTGGTACACCTACCGAAATCGAAGATATTGAACAGCTAATACTGAACTACTATAGTAAAATCACATAGTAGATAATCACTCAATAAGAGCAGCTTTAGCTGCTTTTAGCTTTTGTCCAAAATCCAAACCCATATCAAAACCCTCAAGCACTAACTCAGAGATAAAACGTTCTAAATTCTCTATCTCTTTTTTACTCGGCAAACAAATTTGATCGTTTAATTCACAGTACGTTTTTACTGCATCTTCTAATGTTGATGCAGTATTATTAATAATTTTTTCTGGTAATAACCTTGATGTTATTTCAAATTTAATAGAGGAAGGCTTAGCTCTTTTACCCTTGCCTTTAATTTCTTCATAGCTAACATTAATAGAGGTTTTTTCATTAATTTCATCGACAGCAGGTTTTAAAAACCTACGCCTAAAATCACTCATCCTCTCTAAATATTTAATAGGCAACTCATATCGGTTAATCATCCACTCTATAGAAAAAGTGACTTCCCCCTTAACCGCCCATTGCATCATTGAATCATATAATCTCATCGAGCACGGTTTTTCAAGTTTTGAGATATCTCCTTTGAGCAGTCTAGTAAAATTGTTATCCACATTTTTAATTACGTGCAATAACTCTGCATTAAAATGCAAAACAGTAACCCCTCTTTTAGGCCGATGAGACCGTTTTACCGTCCACGATATAGCATCCAACGCCTTTTCATCATCAAGATCTTCGTCTGGAAGATAAAAAATAACTTCTTTTTGATTTAAGGATTTTGCAGCATTGCGTATATCACGGCACGCAGTGTCCATTTTAATGGTATAAAGCTCTGAATAATCTGAGTGATGAATCTCAACTGGGAACGAACCAAGTTCATTCTGCTTTGCTTCACCTTTGTGAATAGCGTTTAACGCAAGATAAACTAACCTTTTTTCATTTTTTGCCAAGCTATACGCTGCTGTGGTTAATACATTGGACTGCTTGATAATCTCGTTTTTGTTACTTGTGATTAAATCTGGCATTAAGCTTAAACCTCGTCCGTGACTGTAAATGTATTATGTCACGATATTAGCAGTACATACCGAATAAACCAAGAAACTCTAGGATTATATTCGACAACTTTGTCACGTTCGCCCAGTTCCCACCTTGAATAACCGACAACTTTGTCACGTTCGCCCTGTTCCCACCTTGAATAACCGACAACCTTGTCGTGTTTACCTAAGTTCCACCTTGAATAACCGACAACTTTGTCACGTTCGCCCTGTTCCCACCTTGAATAACCGACAACCTTGTCGTGTTTAC
>NZ_CANLKR010000010.1 GCF_947491715.1 uncultured Shewanella sp.
TGTGCTGGCCGTTCCCAATATGCCTATTACTGCTAATGGTAAATTAGACAGGCGTGCATTATTAGCCTACTTCTATGGCTGGCAGAAAACGGGTATGACGCGAAAGCTAACAGAAAAAGAACAGTTAGTTGCAGGTATTTGGAAACAAGTTTTGGGTGAAGATACTGTTATTGAATCCGATTCCCACTTTTTTCAATTGGGTGGTAATTCGTTGTCAATCTTGAAAATTCAACTGTTAATATTTGAACGATTTCACATTGAGTTACCGATTAGCTTGATATTTAAACGACCGCTCCTTAGGGACTTAGCAAAAGCTGTTGAAAATGATAGTGAAAGTGATAGTAGCATCCCCCTGATTGTTCCACTTTCAAATGGGACTAGCTTTCCTCTTACTAATGAGCAAACTCGAATATACTTGACTCAAATGTTTGAACAATCAAATTGTTACAATGTACCGTTATTCTTTACTTTACCGCCAGATGTATTATTTGAACAACTCACTGAAGCAATTCGTAACGTTATTCAAGCTCATCCTGCACTAAGAATGAGACTTATCGAAGAGCAAGGTGAGATAAAACAGCAGTTACTTGACTCTGATGAGGTTGATGTTGGTCAGATTTCAGTCAATCCAATGGAATGGAGCTGTTTGCAGCAGCGATTGAGTATTGAAACCGTTGATCTGGAAAAAGGGGTCTGCAACATATATTTCGTAAAAATTGAAGGCGAAGAATCTGTTTTAGTACTCAATGTCCATCATATTGCTATTGATGGACAATCCATTGATACGCTAACGAAAGCGTTAAATAAAGCCTTAGCAAGTGAACAACTTTCCACAGATGACGGTTTTATTCGCCATGCTTTATGGCAACAAACTCAAGAATATGATTTGGAAATGAGTAAGCAGATTGTATATTGGAAAAATCGATTTAATTTGGTAGATGCTACAACGGTCGTTCCATATCTAACAACCCCCAGTGACTCTAAAGCGGGCGCGTACTCTACTTTTTCTCTTTCTACTGAGTTAGTTCTTCAATGTCGAGAAATGGCTAGAACACTAGGAGTCAGTGAGTTTACTTATTGGTCGGGTATTGTTTCTCTGGTGATAGGCCGTTTAAATCAAAGTCATTTTGTGACTCTATTAACACCTGTTGCTAAGAGAGTTAATCATACCGAAATCGACAGTATTGGTTTTTTTGCTAATACGATCCCTTTGTTTTCTCAATGGGTGGAAACTCATAGTTTCGAAGCGTTTATAAAAAAAAGACAGCTGGAATTAACTGAGGACTTTTGTCATCAATTGCTCTCTTACGATAAAATTAAACAGGTATTGAATTGTAAAGAGAGGCTTTCTGAAGTGCTATTTAGTCTTTCTCAAAACGTTCCCTACTCAAATCTAGCCGTAGGCAGAAATGAAGGTGTGAAGTTTGATTTTGCTATAACGATGAATTTGGAAACCAGTTCCCCAATAATAGAGTTAGAATATCGAGCGTGTGCTTACAGTGCAAATGCCGTTGAAAGTTTTTTTGCGACATTGGTTTATGTGGCAGAGCAAGTGTCTGAATGTCCCAGACTTCTTTTAAATCAAGTTCAACTGGTTAAAGTCAAGCCTATCATTGAGGCTCAGGTGGCACTTACCTTAGAAGATAAGTGGATTAGCGTGCCTCATCAAATTATTCAAATGGCTGAGCATCACCCCGATATTTTAGCGCTGACGGTAGGAACTGCAAAATTTAGCTATGAGGAAGTGAAAGTGAAGGCAACTCGAGTTGCTGGATATATTCAGTCTCTTGGGGTTGGTAAGGGACATAGAGTTGCAATTATGATGTCGCGTACAGCAGAGTTACCGATATCTCTGCTTGGGATCTTGCTATCTGGTGCTGCATATGTTCCTCTTGATTCAGATTACCCGTTGGAAAGAAATAGGTATATTTTAGAGGATGCAGATGTCCACTTGGGTATTCATAACGGAGAAATAGTGTCCGATTTAGGGCACATTAATTGGCTAAATATTGCGGAAATTGAAACGAAAAATAGCGAATTCAGTTTTGAACCCATTGCGATCCTCGGCGATGATACTTCCCATATTATTTATACTTCAGGTTCAACTGGCAGGCCAAAAGGTGTTGTAATTTCTCATCAAGGTGTTACCGCATTGCAAAATTGGGCTCGACAAACATACTCAGGTAGCGATTTACAATGTGTATATGCAAGCACTTCAATATGCTTTGATTTATCCATATTTGAAATTTTAGTCACTTGGAGCCTTGGTGGAAGATTCCACTTTGCGTGTAATATATTGCAGTTGATAGATGACGTCGCAACTTTGCCAATTACATTGATTAACACTGTACCTTCTTTGTTGAATGAGGTTCTTAGGTTCATTGACCTTCCGGACAAGTTAAAAGTGGTCAATTTGGCTGGAGAGCCATTATCTACATCTCTTGCTCAGAATATTATGGAAAACTCAGAAACAACACGCTTATATAACCTATATGGCCCAAGTGAAGATACCACTTATTCAACGGCTTTTTTGGTTAAAGATTGTATTAATAAAATCTTTATCGGTTCTCCCATCTGTGGTACTAGAGCGAAAGTATGTGATAGTGATGGTAGAGAAGTCCCTAATTATTTTACTGGTGAATTGTATTTATCTGGGCATGGTGTAGCGAAAGGATATTGGAATAATCAAAAACTTACTCAAGATAAGTTTGTACAAGATAGTAGGGGAGTTATTTATTATAAAACAGGTGATTTGGTTCGGTATGAGAATGAGGGGAACTTGTTCTATATAGGCAGAAAAGACGACCAGATTAAACTTAGAGGTTTTCGCATTGAGTTGGGAGAAATAGACAGTGTATTACAAACTTATAGAGGGGTTGTTGAATCCTGCACTATGGAAGTTAGTATCGCTGATTCCAAGAAGCTTATTACATTCATAACCGTTCAAGGTGAGGGGATAAGCGGTAATGTGTTATCAAATTATTTAAGAGAGAGGTTACCTAACTTTATGATCCCTGAGCAGTTTAAGATCATACGGCGCTTTCCATTAACGCCTTCAGGGAAAAAAGATAGGCAAGCTTTAAGGAGAGACTATTTAAACAAGCTGAATAGTTAATCAAGGTAGTGTTGAGTTAATCACATCTAGATTGAGGGAGCCTTTGGCTCCCTTTTTTATGTTTACCTTTTAATTTATTGATTTCATTAATGGTAAGAGACTTTATCTTGCTAACTACTTTATGTTACTTTTGTTTTTTATTTGTTAATTGTTGTGTTTTTATACTTCTTTCTTGTTCGTCTTTAGCCTGTATTTTATATGTGAATAAAGGGCTAGCACTATAAAGGTAAGCGTCTTGAGCAAGTTTGATAGGTAAGGTTGATAACTAAGGTTGATAACATGGTTTGTAGAACAAAATTGACTATGACGTCGTTGGCGTTTGCCACGATGCTGCCAAGTATGGCACAAGCAGACATAAGCAAGATATCCCTTGCCAGTCAAGGGTTAACTAATGCTGTTGCAATTGAAGCTATTGATTGCACAGAGTCTGTTATCACGTCCATTGATGATATTCAGGGAACAGAGGCTGTTAGTCCTTTAGCGACCGTTGAAGGGGACGAGTCTGGGGTATTTTATTCAGAGAATGAACTTTATGTGGAAGGGGTGGTGACCGCAAGAGCTGACGGATTACTGAAAGGTTTTTACTTACAGCAAATTGATGGAGTTAAGTCACCATTTAGCTCAAATGGCATCTTTGTGGCCTTAAGTGATGTCGCACCAGATAGTATTCAACCCGGTATTCAAGTGTGTGTTCAGGGGAAAGTAAAAGAAGATAACGGGTTAACTCAAATTGATTTAACGCTTGAGCCTAAAATGCAAATGGGGGCGAGTACTTCTTTGCCTGAACCAAGTATATTATCTGTCAGTGATGGAGAGACCTTAGCAACGGCCCTTGAGCGTGTTGAGGGAATGAAGATCAAGCTTGATGAAAAGAGTGATTTATTCGTTTCACGTAATTTTGGTTATGATGGCAGTGTGGGGCGTAATAATTTAATGCTCTCCCACAAAGGGATACCAGTGAAAGCGACACAAGTGTATCCTGCGTTATCCAGTGCGGCGATAGCCCTTGAAGCTAAGAATAAAGCGAATCGATTAATGCTGGAGTCTGATTTACCTGCCCCCGCTGGTGTAATACCTTATTTTACCGATTTTGAACCAGAATTGGGCTATATTCGCACCAACGATCGTATTATCGGCCTTGAAGGCATGGTGACCTTTAGTGACGGTGAATACCGTTTGGTGGTGACAAACTCAATATTGATTAGTGACTTAACTCATTTGAGTGACAGAGAAGCGGCGCCCGACCTGGCAAAGAATGCCGATATCCGTGTGGCAAGTTTTAATGTGTTGAATTTTTTCAATTCTGCTTTTGGTGGTAATGAAAACGCGACTCAAGGGAGTGACATTCGTGGGGCAAAAACAGAACATGATTTTGAATTACAGCGCAGTAAAATCGTCAATGCTTTAGTGGAGATGAATGCCGATATTATTGGTCTAATGGAAATTGAAAATAATGGATTTAATGATACGAGTGCACTGCAAAACTTGTTGAATGCGCTTAATAAAGAATTGCCAAAAGAATTAGCCTATCAGTTTATTGAAATCAGCGATAGTGATAAATATCAAGGCCATTATTTAGGCAGTGACTCCATCATGGTTGGGCTGTTATATCGGGTAGAGAAAATGTCACCCGTGAATGATGCGTTTGTGATTGAAATGCCAGAGCAGCACGTGACAGCAGGTGTTGCCGATCGCGCTGTAGCACCGACCTCTGAAAGTGAAACGGCTGTTGAACCTGATTTAAATCCTGCCTTTGATAAGTCTCAGCGTTATAGTTTAGGCCAGACTTTTAGTATTAATGAAGACAGCTTAACAGTCGTGGTGAACCATTTTAAATCAAAAGGTTCGGCTTGTTTCGAGGACTGGGTAGATAGCAGCGAATATACGGAGCCCGATGATTTACAAGGGCATTGTAATGAACTTAGAGTTTCTGCGGCTAAAGTATTAGCGGAGTCAGTACAACATATTGAGGGTGATTTACTAATAATCGGTGATTTAAACAGTTATGGTATGGAAGATCCCCTTCGAGTATTAACTGATTATGATGCATCAGATTTGGATTTTGGTAGTGCTGCCAGTGCACTGACTTGTCCCCTCACTTCAACCAGTAATTCCTCTGCCACTGCTCAGCCTATTTGCACAGCATCATGGACGACCTTGGGCGGGAATGTGTATGAGCAACATGGCCGAGAAATCGAAAAAGGTTACGGATTGATTAACCTTAATACCCATAAAAATGGTTTAACGACTTATTCATATAATTACAATGGTGAAGTGGGGAGTTTAGATCATGCCATTGGTAATAAGAGTTTAACGACACGTGTGGTCAGTATAATTAACTGGCATATCAATGCGCCTGAGTCGAGTTTGTTTGAATATTCGAGCCAGTATACTGGAGGGCTTGAAAAATCATCGAATGTGTATTCTTCATCGGATCATGATCCTTTGATTGTGGATCTTTACTATCCGAAGACGAGTGTGATTGAAACACCAGAAGGCACCCCTAAAGTCGAAGAGGATGACGGCGGCAGTTTACAGTTTATCGGTATTGGCTTGTTGGCATTATTTGCAGGTGTCAGACGCCGATTGTCAGTGTAACGAGTAAGGTGTGGCACAGTAGAGAAGGCTTAATGCCTTCTCTATTTATACCCGTGATACTTGAAGATGAATGTTTTCAGAGCCTGTAAAAGTGCCTAATTCAAGGCGTATTATTGCCGAAATGCTTATTGCCTTTTAAGGTGATACAACGCAGAAGTAGGTGCTTTTACAGACTCCCAAGGGGCTGGCCTCTTTATATGTAAAAGCAAGGCCTTTTATACTGCGTTATTGAACATCAGCTTAGAATGACTAGGCACGCTGTTCAAAGCCTTGCCTAAAAGGCTTTTAATTCCAGCTGAATCCTGCATCTTCAAGTATCACGGGTATATCTTGGAAGCGTTAGGAGATGCCATAACGTTTAGAAAATTTTATGAGTCCGAGTGGTGTGAACTCAATGGCTCTTGAATCGAGATCGCTTACAGCCCATTTGTTATTGAGTAAATCGGTTAGTATCCATTTACCCAATTGACCTGCCATATGACTGCGTCTTTCACTCCAATCTAAACAGGCTTTACATTGCGGTCTTTGACTCGTGTTTAATCGAAAGAGATCCTTATCGATTGTTTTAAAGAAATCAAGCCCCTTATCGGTCAACCGTGTATCGTTATTACACTCAATGATATATTGATTGTGTTTTAAGCTATCAAATAAGGCAACGCCTAATGTGCCTGCAAGATGATCATAGCAAATTCTAGATTGCTTTAATCTTGAATTGTTTGGTCCTGTCTTTGTTGTTGAGAGTGATGTTGATGCGCTTACATTGAGAAGTTGTTCAAGTAACGCCGCAATATGATGGTCGAATAATTGAAAATATTTATGCCGACCTTGTTTTCTGACCTTAATAAGCCTTCCTTCAATGAGTTTATTCAAATGACTACTTGCAGTTGAAGCGCTGATCTCCCCTTCAATAGCAAGCTCTGTGGCTGTCAGCGCTTTACCGGATAGTAATGCCGTTAACATACTCGCGCGTGTTGAATCGCCGATAAGTGAGGCGATATAAGCGATATTAGGCAATCTGTTCTTCCTTAATGACTTTCTGATAGTTCGATGACGATACAAGCATAAGATAGGTGATATTAGGCAATCTCTTTTCCTTAATGATTTTATGACACTTCGATGAGGGTAGAAGCATAGTGATTTTGTTCGCTTTACACTGACTGTGATTCAAATATTAAGTGGAAACGAATATAAAAGGAAAGACTTACCATGGCAATAACGTGTTTTATCGAGTATAAAATTGACCCGTCTAAAATAAATTTTTTTCAACAATATGCTGAAAACTGGGGGCAAATAATTCCAGCTTGTGGCGGTGAATTGGTGGGGTATTTTTTGCCTCATGAAGGGACGAATAATGTGGCATTTGGCTTAATCAGTTTTGCAAATCTGGCGGCGTATGAACAGTATCGAAAACGGCTTAAAACAGATGAATTGGGCAAAGATAATTTTATGTTTGCTCAACGTGAACAATTTATTTTAGAAGAAAAGCGGACATTTCTTCGCTCTATTCCAGAAACCTATTTGAAAAATGTAGGAGCGAGAAGATGATTGCGGTGATTTTTGAAGTAATGCCTAAGGTAGCAGGGAAAGATGAATACTTTCGTATTGCGGCTGAGTTGAAAAGTGATTTAATCAAAATAGATGGATTTATGACGATTGAACGATTTCAAAGCCTTAATGATCCGGATAAATTTTTGTCTCTATCATTTTGGAAGGATGAAACTGCAGTGAAACAGTGGCGAAATCATTTTTTACACCAAAAAGCACAAGTTCAAGGTAAAAATGCTTTATTTCAAGATTACCGAATACGGGTGGCTCAAGTGATAAGAGATTATAGTATGAATGAGCGTCAACAAGTATCAGCTAATTTGGAATAACCTTGTAGATTGATATTTAAAAGGTATTGATATTTTTTCATGTCATTCATTATTTTGTTAAATAGAGTGTCATTGCCAGTACTTTAGATGAGGGGATATCACGATTATGTTAATAGATGACGAATGGATAT
Organism: uncultured Shewanella sp.; assembly: GCF_947491715.1. Taxonomy (GTDB): domain Bacteria; phylum Pseudomonadota; class Gammaproteobacteria; order Enterobacterales; family Shewanellaceae; genus Shewanella. The sequence goes on from NZ_CANLKR010000010.1 coordinate 7,719, forward strand.
TTTTTATTATTGGTCATTAATTCAATAACTAACATTAGCTTAATCGAATGTTTTCTTGTGGGGTTTTCGTGGGTTTTATTTTGCATTACTGTTGTTTTATTTGTTGTTTTGTTTCTTGTTTTTTAAATGCTTACCTATTCTTAATCGTTAAAAAAGATTGGTTTAATTTATTTTAATCGTTATATAAATTCATTTTATTCTACTAGTATTAGTTCATCAGGAAATAACGTATATCTAACGGTCAAAAATGACAAGCACTGTCCTAGAGATGGCCTTTATCGTCATATTGGCATAAGAAGCAAGATGAAGAGTGAGGAGTAGAGTGATGAAAGTGAATGACCAAGATGGGTATTTAACAGCACAAAATGGTGCGCCAATTGCAGATGATCAAAACTCATTATCGGCGGGTGAACGTGGTCCATTACTATTGCAAGATTGGCATTTAATTGAAAAATTAGCACATTTTAATCGTGAACGGATCCCTGAAAGGGTTGTACATGCTAAGGGCACTGGAGTATACGGTGTTTTTACATTAACAAAGGATTTGAGTCAGTATACTCTTGCAGAGCACTTTAATGGTATTGGTAAAAAAACGGCCACGTTTCTTCGCTTTTCAACGGTTGGCGGGGAGATGGGATCGGCAGATGCTGAGCGAGATCCTAGAGGGTTTGCATTGCGTTTTTATACACAACAAGGAAACCATGATATTGTTGGCAATAATACCCCGACTTTCTTTTTACGAGATGGCATAAAGTTTCCTGATTTTATTCATACTCAAAAACGGAACCCCGAAACCAATTTAAAGGATCCCCAAGCAATGTGGGATTTTTGGTCATTAAATCCTGAAGCGCTTCATCAAGTGACTATTTTAATGTCAGATCGTGGTATTCCAGCGAATTACCGACAAATGCACGGTTATGGCTCACATACATTTTCTTTTTGGAATGCAGCGGGAGAGCGTTTTTGGGTGAAATTTCACTTTAAGAGCTTGCAAGGGGTTGTGAATTTAACGGGTGAACAAGCTGATATTTTAAAGGGAATTGATCCCGACTCCTCACAGAGAGACATGGTTGCTGCTATTAGTGATGGTAATTTTCCTAAATGGGCAGTGAAAGTGCAGATCATGCCAGAAGCGGATGCGAATACTTATCATATTAATCCGTTTGATTTAACGAAAATTTGGCCTCATAAAGATTATCCACTGATTGAAGTTGGTGAATTAGAACTCAATAAAATGCCTGAGAACTATTTTGCTGAGGTTGAACAAGCCGCTCTGGCTCCGAGTAATTTGGTACCTGGAGTGGGCGCTTCACCGGATAAAATGTTGCAAGCACGTTTGTTTGCTTATGCGGATGCGCAGCGTTATCGAATTGGGGCTAACTATAATCAGTTACCGGTTAATTGCCCACATGCCGCTAAAGCGGATCATCATCAACGTGGAGGGGCGATGGCTGGGACGCAATGTCCTTATAATGGCAGTCAAACAGGCGGAGACAATAGTCCTAATTATGGACCAAACTCATTAGAAGGACTCAAAGATGCGACTCATTTTGCTGAGCCGCCTTTGAGATTAGAGGGGGAAGCCGATCGTTATAGCCGTTATGATCAAGATGATTTCACTCAAGCGGGAAATTTATATCGCATTTTTTCTGATGAAGAAAAGTCACGTTTAGTGGCAACGATCACCGATACCTTGTCACAAGTGACGCTTGAAACTCAGCAGAAAATGTTGGCTCATTTTGAAAAAGCAGACAGTGATTATGGCGCCCGTATTAGACGAGCTTTAGGTTTGTAGGGGTTAATGATTAACAATGTAAAGGGAAGCTTCGGCTTCCCTTTTCGGTTAATTTAAGGCCACAGCAATGTGGCAATACCTTGCAATACAAATAGCATGGCGCACAGTCGATGGATCCATAACATGGGCAACTTATCGGCACTAAAATGTGCTAAAAAGACCATAGGAACATTGGCTATCATCATACCGAGAGTGCTTCCTGCAACGACTAAGAATAAGTTTTGGTATTTTGCGGCGAGTACCATAGTGGCGACTTGCGTTTTGTCTCCAATTTCCGCAAGAAAAAACAGACAAAATGTTGCCAAAAATGGACCCAATGCATATAAAGGACTTTCCTTTTTATCGATTTTATCTGGGATTAACATCCATAATGCTAATGAAAATAGGGCTGCGGCCACTAAGTATTTTATCGTTGTAGGATTGATAAAGCCCATTAACCACTCACCTAACCAAGCGGCGATAAAGTGATTGAATAGCGTGGCAATGAGCATACCTATAATAATGGCTGTTTTATTTTTAAATCGCGCTGCAAGGATGAGTGCTAATAGTTGGGTTTTATCACCAATTTCGGCGATGGCAACACTGATAGTTGATGTGATTAATGCTTCCAAAATCATGATCCTTTAGGGGCGGCAAAAACAGCTGAACACAATAAACCGCCACCCCGAAGTGTGGTCATTGTATTCAGGTCTTGCTGGAAAGCCTAAGCAGGAATATCCTGATACTAGACTCGCTGTCAGCACCATGGCATTTGGCCAAGTATGTTGATGCTGACCCAATTTTTATCCGTTTAATAGACAAAAATCGTTAGCTACTCCCCTGAAGTAGGACAAGCATTATAAAGATAAATGAGTAAAGTGCAATGTATGGAAGATGGCTTGTTCGTTGGAAGGATAAATGCGGCTCTTTCGTTACTAAATTGATTTATTATGTATTTGTTTTGTGTTTATATTGTTTTTTTGTTAACCCTTGTTTGTTTTGCTGTGGTGTAAAGTGGTAGCTTATGATGATATCAATGACTTACTCAAGTGGCGAATAAGCTTAAATAGTATTGTTTTGCATTTCTTTTTTTGATTAAGTTATCTTGGTGTCATAACGATAAAATATAATAAACAGGATGAACTTGTGAATTTAAAAATATTAGGTTCAATTGCGATAGTCGCTGGTACGGCTATTGGGGCTGGTATGTTGGCCCTGCCATTGGCGACAGCAGCATTGGGAATGTTTCCTGCCGTACTCTTGCTTGTTACAATTTGGGGAATATCTATTTATACCTCCTTATTGATGTTAGAAGTTAATTTACGCACGGGAGTGGGTGATAATGTTCATGCAATAACCGGTAAGCTGCTTGGAAAAAAAGGCCAATTTATTCAAGGATTGTCATTTTTAAGTTTACTTTTTGCATTGACGGCGGCCTATTTAACTGGTGGTTCGTCTTTATTGGTGCTAAAAGCGAGAACCATGTTTGATTTGGTACTGGATAACCAATTAGCTGTTATTATTTTTACTGTTTGTTTAGGATTATTCGCAGCGCTTGGGGTTGCATGGGTCGATAAGGTATCTCGGTTTCTGTTCTCATTAATGGTGATATTATTGGTGGTTATGGTAGGCGTGTTATTACCTGAAGTCAGCCCTGCTAAAATGGCCATGCAAGTCGTTGCACAAGATACATCTACTTCATTGTGGATGGCTGCGATACCTGTGGTATTTACTTCTTTTGGTTTCCATGTGTGTATTGCGACATTGGTGCGATATTTAGAAGGCGATGCCGTTGCTTTACGTAAAGTGTTAGTGATTGGCTCGAGTCTACCTTTGGTGTGTTATATTCTTTGGCTTGCTGTGAGTTTAGGGACCGTTGGCGGCGAGGCTATTTATGGTTTTTCAGGCTCTTTACCGGCTTTAGTGAGTGCACTTCAAGAAATGGCAAATCAAGAATGGATCAGTAAGTTTATTGCTTTATTTGCCGATCTTGCTTTGGTGACTTCATTTTTAGGCGTGACACTGAGTTTGTATGATTTTATTGCTGAGCTGACGCGTGCAAATGATACATTACTTGCTAGAGTTAGGACTTGGTTGTTCACTTTTATCCCTCCGTTACTGTGTGCTTTATATATCCCTGATGGTTTTGTTGCCGTATTAGGTTTTGCCGCTATTCCACTCGTATTTATGATTATCTTTCTGCCAATGCTAATGGCATTGAAACAGCGAAAAGAGGTGGATACCGGTTATCAGGTATTTGGAGGTAACATAGGCTTAACCTTGATTGGTATTGCGGGAGTCATTATTATCGCGGCTCAATTATGGGTGGCATTGTAATCATTAAGCGCATTATAGTCATAAAAAGCGGCTTCATAGCCGCTTTTTTATGACTCATTACTTTCCATGACATCTATTGATGACTTTCCTTTCATTGTATTCTCCATCCTATTGAAAGTTTGTGAGGTTTTTGGGGATTAATTTTGTTTAGCGTATTTCCATGGCATAACTAATTAATATTTGCGCCCAGATCCCCAGTGCAATAACAGTGAATGTGGCGAGTATAATAAAAATGTGATTACTCCAATAGAGTAAATTGTTGCTTTTTAGAAGAGAGGGGGAAGTGGATAATGGACTGTCGTTTTGGAAGGGGTGGTAGAGCACGAGAATGAGCCGTAAATAATAATACAGTGCCACTGCGCTAGAAAGAATAATAATAATAGCAACAGCATATTGCTCATTATTCAGCGTGGTTTGAAGCACCAGAAGTTTTGCAAAAAAACCACTTAAGGGAGGGATCCCCGCTAAAGATATAATCACTAATGTCATACATAAACCTATTATAGGTCGACGTCTTCCAATACCTGATAGTGTTTCAAGTGTGACTACCTCCCGATGGTTTTCCAAGCTATTTAATATGCTGATGGCTGCAAATGTCATCAAGGTGTAGCTTACGCCGTAATAGATAATCACCGTGAAACTCGTGGCCTGATAAAAGGCCAATGGCACAAGTATTACCCCTAAATGGCTGATGGATGAGTAAGCGAGTAAGCGTTTAATATTGTTTTGCTTTAGCGCTAATAGCGTCCCAAAAATCATACTGAAAATGGCTATAACAGCTATGACTGGTTCAAGATACTGCCAAAGTGCGATACCTAACCACTGCGGTAAGAGTAATGCCCAAGCGAGGATGGCGAGTTTAGCGATAGTACCAATAAAGCTAACAATGGGGAGTGGGGCTCCTTCATAAAAGTCGGCAAGCCAATTATGAAAAGGGGCGACAGCAAGCTCAAAACCTACGCCTATGAGGATAAATATTAACCCGACAAAGGTGATGATATTATTTCCTTTCTCTGTATCCATTCCGTTAGCCATGGCTGAAAATGATAAACTGCCAGTGCCTAAATAAGTGATGGCAATACCCATAATTAAAAAGGCTGAAGCCACGCCGGCAATAATGGTCAATTTACTGGCAGCTTCTATGGCGCCGTATCGATTGGGTGACCAAATACATAAACAAAAACTTGAAATCGTTACTAATTCAATCCCCAGTAAAAATGCAATCATGTTATCACTGGGAATAAGGCTCATGCCTAATACACAAAAAACCAATAAACTGTAAAAAATTTCATCGAGTTGGTGTCGCAGTGATAAAGCATTTACCGACATCCATAAGGTGATAAGCCCAATAATGCAAAAGAAGATCATGCAGGATTGAGTAAATCGATTGACTAAAACAAAGTTTTCGACTGTATATTGGGCGTTGAGTTGTTCAGCCGATAATATGATGGTCAAAATGAAAATTAATGCCGTGAAAAAGAGGGGTAATTTATGTGAGCCGGGTAATAACCCTGTTAATAAAATGACTAATCCGCCTAAACCTAAGGTGATATAGGGAGATAAATAGACTAAATCGGATAATGTCATTGTTATCTCTCCTTGGGGCAGAACAATAGAAATGGCAAATGAAGAAGGATGCTGTGTGGCATTATTTCTTGATATTTACATTTTATCTGGGTCATATATCGGTTTGCTCGGATGGACATGTTAGCCACCTCTTAGTGCATTAAAGTGATGTTCAATGATGTGAGTTACAGTGTGATGTAGCGGTTGAAGAAATGTATTAGGAAACAAACCTAACCATAAGATGGCGATAACAAGAAGAGACAAGGGAATTATTTCTTGCCAACTGAGATCTTTTAGTGCGGTTTTTTGCTGGTTTCCCGTGTGTTCAGCCTTTGGGTCATAAGGCCCTAACATTGCGCGCTCATAACAACGTAAAAAGTAAGCGATACCGATAACAATACTGATTGCTGCTAAGCTTGCCCATAAAGGTGAGCTTTGATAGCTGCCTACTAGGATGAGTATTTCGCTGGCAAAATTACCGAGTCCAGGTAACCCTGCACTGGCAATAAAAAAGAATAATAACATGGCACCTAATTTGGGCATGGGTTTAAAGAGTCCTCCCATTTCATCGAGTTCACCCTCATACCCTCTGGAAGAGAGTATGGCCACAATGGCAAAAATGCCAGTGATGGAGAGTGCATGAGCGATGAGTTGTAACATTGAACCATTGATGGCTTGTAGTTGCATCGCAAAAATGGCCATGACTGCTAAATTCATATGACTAATACTGGAATAAGCTGCGACAGCTCTAAGATTATTTTGCTGATAGGCTATAAGGCCGGTATAAATGGCGCCAATGGCACTGAGGCCCATGATGGAGTGAGATAAAGTGGCAAGGCTTAAAGGAGAGATAAAGGTACAAATACGTAAAATGCCATACACTCCAGCATTTGCCATCGCACCTGAGAGTAAAATCGTAACTGCTGGATGGGCTGTTTTATAGGTATCAGGAGCCCATAAATGTAGAGGGAATAACGGGATTTTTACAGCAAAACCAACTAGAAAGGCTAAAAATATCCATAAACTGTTATTGATAATAGGAGTGGTTAATAGGTGATTAAAAGCAAAGCTGTATATGCCCGTTTCTCGTCCAACTTGAATGTATAAACACAGGATCCCGATTAGCATGAATAAAGACGCGCTGACGGTATAAATTAAGAATCTGGTGGCGGCATATCGGCTTTGTTGATTTCCCCATTGGGTTAACATGAAATAGAGCGGGATCAACATGATTTCCCAAAAGACGTAAAATAGTAGCAGATCACGCGCAAGAAACACGCCCATTAATCCACTTAAGGTCATTAATAGTAAAGGACCAAAAATATCCCAGCGTTCGATGCTTTTCCAAGCAACCATAACCGCCATCATAGCGATAAAACTTGAAACTAAGATCATGATAAGACTAAAACCATCTAGTGCTAATTGATAGGTTATGCCTAAGTTTTGGATCCAAGAGTGGGAAATCGATACGGTTGAAATGATGTCGCTAAGGGAAAAACCTATGCTTAAAATGAAACAGAATGTCAGTGTACAAATACTAAGACAGGCTATTTTAGCCACACCATTTTTATGATGACAGCAAATAGCAATGAGAATGGCGGCGATAAAGGGGAGAAATAGAATGATATTTAACATGTTAAGTTCTCTACTTTATTCATAAATTGGATAAATAGTCATTAGAATGTAGGCCAACAGCCCAATGGCACCAATGCAAATGAAATATAAATATCGGGTGATCAATCCTGCTTGTGCTCGTGTTAAAGAATCATGTCCTAGCTGTAGCAGACCTATAAGAGATAACTCTATTACTCTGAAAAATATTATTTTTTCTATACAAACACGGCATAAATGGCATAGAGCATAATAAGGCGTGACAACCCATTTCATGGATAAAGCATCGACATACCAAGCTTGATTTAAAAAGGTGACATTGCCGAGTCCTTGATGATGCTTAATCTCTTTTGGAGTGAAATAGCAAGCAAGAGCAATACCTAGGATACTTGCACTTATTCCTAAAATATCAATAAAGAGCTCCGCCTTTCCTTGGGGGAGAGTGGGAAGGCCAAGATCGCTTGCTAACCATGGAATGAGCAATTGTGGCCCCCAATTCCAAGGGACTTGAATAAAGCCAATAGTAATGCTTAAGAAAGCCAAAATAGCCAAAGGTAATTGCATGCCTATAGTGAGTGAATAGGCTTGTATTTCACTGCGAGCTTGTCCTGTAAAGACCATTAAGTACATACGCATTGAATAAAGGCCCGTCATCAATGCACCTAACAGAGCAAGTGCGGTTAAGTAAAAGCCAAAGTGTTGAGTGTATGTGGCAGCAATAATGGGATCTTTACTGTAATAACTTGCGGTAATGAAAGGAAGGGCCGCTAAGGTTAATGAACCAATGAGATAGGTATAACGCATGAAAGGCATTTTTTTCCCAAGCCCTCCCATTTTTCGAATATCATGTTCCTCATTAAAGGCTTTAATAATGACACCACTGCTCATGAAAAGGAGTGCTTTAAAGCAGGCGTGAACAATTAAATGAAATAAAGCAAAACCGTACGCGCCAACGCCAACGGCGGCAAACATATAGCCAATTTGACTGATGGTGGAATAAGCCAATATCTTTTTTAAATCGTTTTGTGACAGTGCCGCTGATGCCGCAAAAAAAGCCGTGATACAACCAATAAAGGCAATAACAAGCTGTAAGTCTGGCACGAGTTCAAATAATGGATGGAAACGTATGAGTAAATAGACGCCAGCTGTCACCATAGTGGCAGCATGAATAAGCGCTGAGACAGTACTTGGGCCTGTCATGGCATCGGGTAACCAGACGTGCAGGGGAAATTGCGCTGATTTTGCGATGGCTGCGAGGATCAATAATGCGCCTATGAGCATTAAATTGCTCGATACTATACTCTGATTGCCAACCTGTGAGGTAATGACGGGGAGCTCTATGGAGTGAAATTGGGCAAAGATAACCATAATAGCAATGGCTAAAGCGGTATCACCTATGCGTGTGACAACAAATGCTTTGCGGCCACAATAAGCATAATGAGATTTCTGATAATAAAATGACACTAGCGCGTAGGAACATAATCCCATTACCTCCCATCCAAGATAAAGTAAAATGAGATCGTGAGCCATGACAAAACTTAACATGCCAAATATAAATAAATTAAGATAGAAAAAATAGCGTCTTTCTCCTGCTTCACCTTTCATAAATTGAATTGAAAAGAGGTGAATTAAAAATCCGACACAACTGGCGACGGTCATCATGATCAGGCTAATTTTATCAATCGTTAATGCTAAATGAACTTGCCAACTCCCTATCGACATCCAGGTGAATAAAGATTGCTGAAATAAGGGCTGATTTAAGTTAATTTCATGAGGTTGAGTGAGCAATGTTCCCCACAGACAAATCACAAGTGCGGCCGAAATGAACACCATCAATGCAGCAATGCGAGCACATATTTGTGCCGTAAAGCGGTTTCCTAACAGTATAATAAAACCTGCACCGATAAGAGGGGCGCCTGGTATTAACCAGATCAGATTATTCATATTTAAGCCTTTGACTATTTCTTAAATTAATCATGTAGTTGCTTTAATTCATCGATATTAGTGATTTTTAATGTGCGATAACAGTGCATGACAATGAGTAATGATACGGCTAATTCTGCGCCAGCGACGATCATGATAAAGAGGGTTAACACTTGTCCGAAAGGATCTTGCCAATGCTGGGCCCCGACAATGGCGGCTAATGCAGCGCCGTTAAACATGATTTCAATGCCCATTAAAATAAACAAAAATTCTTTTCTAACCAGTACAATACTTAAACCAACAAAAAATAATAAAAGAGATAAGCTGAGGCAAATGGGAAGATTCATTTATTTTTCCCTCATGTTTGTTTTTGATGGAATGAAAGGTTTGGCGAGATACATGACAGCCACCAAGGCGACCAGTAATAAACTGGATACGACTTCTACCGCAATTTTATATTGTCCAAATAGGGCTAACCCTAATGCTTTAGGGTCTAAAGGGGTAATAGGAACATTCTGCGACGCCATTTGACTGATTAGGATCAAATAGCAGCTCTCTAAGATTAAAATTGCGATAAGAATAATAGGCAAGGTGAGATCAGGACGTTGAATATGAGGTGTGGGACTTTGAGGATTGATCATAATGAAAAAGACATAGAGGATCATGATGGCACCGATATATAAAATAACTTGTAACACAGCAAGTAAAGGAGAGCCGAGTAGATAAAAGTCAATAGCCAGTGCTAATAATGAAATGATGAGGTATACCGCCGCATGCATGGCTTGTTTGACAAAAATGATGGAGATGGAGGCGCCTATTGCAATGCCACTGCTGAGGTAAAAAATAACATTCCAGATTGAGCTTTCCATATTGACATCCATTATGTTGTTGGTATCCCTAAAAGGGCTAAAGTGAATGAGGCCATTATTTCTATTATCTATTTGCAATTAAAGGGTTATTGTTAGGGTAGATTCGTATACACATCAACGGGCTTTTGCTCATCAGGGTTATCACCAATCCCTTTACCTTTAATGGGAACGCCAGCATGACGGTAAAAGCTATAATCAGGATGCTTTCCTGTGCCATCAATGAGTAAGTCTTGTTTGTTATAGGTGAGCTTTTCTCGATTATTGCTGCAAAACTCGTAGTCTTGAGTGAGTTGAATCGCCAAGGTTGGGCAGGCTTCCTCACATAAACCACAGAGAATACAACGACTAAAATTAATATCGAATTTTGCAGGGTATCGACGTTCATTTTCATCTTCGGTGCCTTGTATATCGATGCAATCGACAGGGCAAACTGATGAGCATAAATAGCATGAAACACACCTTTCTTGTCCGTCTGGATCTTTAGTGAGGACAATACGACCTCTGAAGCGTTCACTGCGTTCTTTTCTTTGTTCTGGGTATTGAATGGTGTCTCTTGGACGGAATGCGTGTTTTAAGGTCACCATAAACCCATCAAAGATTTCATGAATGATTTTGTACATGCTTTCTCCTTCTGCCTATATCAAGAAGGTAGCCAAAAGCTACAAATCAACGCCGTGGCAATGACATTGAGTAAGCTTAAAGGCAGTAAGTATTTCCAGCCAAAGTTCATTAATTGATCATAGCGGGTTCGTGGTACACTTGCCCGCATCCACACGAAAAAGAATAATATACAGGCGACTTTTAACAGAAACCACACCGCTCCCAGCCAAGGAAAATCTTCCACAAAAGGGCCTTTCCAGCCCCCTAGAAATAGTACTGTTGTGAGGGCACTGATTAAAATAATGCCTAAATATTCCCCTAAAAAAAACATGGCAAAGGCCATTCCGCCATATTCAGTGTTATAACCCGCTGCTAATTCATTTTCGGCTTCAGGCATGTCAAAAGGCAGGCGGTGAGTTTCTGCTATACCGGCTAAAAAAAACACAACAAAACCCAAGGGTTGCAACAGAATAAAAGGGGTTGTTTGGGCAAGAATAATGTCATCTAAGCTAAAGGAACCCGCGATAATGACCACTCCCAGTAAAGACATTCCCATAGCAAGTTCATAGCTGACTAACTGGGCAATAGTGCGTATTGAACCGAGTTGCGAATATTGACTGTGTGATGCCCAGCCACCTAGAAATACACCGTAAATGTGTAGAGAGCTTAAGGCGAGTATGAGTAATAAACCAATGTTCAATCCTGAAGCCCAGGATATGCCTGGTGCTAGAGGGATCACGGTAAAACTGACTAAAACAGCAAATACCACTAAACGGGGGGCTAACATGTATAGCCATTTGTCGGCAAAATGGGGAGTAAAAAACTCCTTTGTGAGTAATTTCAAGGCATCGGCAATAGGTTGTAATAGCCCAAAAGGCCCGACACGGTTAGGTCCGTAACGGTCTTGAAATAAGGCCAGACCGCGCCGTTCTAAAAATACCATGTACCCCGCGGCGAGTACCAAAGCAATACAAGTGATAAACATGCCTATAATAGCGATAATCCAATAAACCCAGAGATCCATATTCATATTATTAGCCTTCCTCAGCAATAATACTGAGGTTGTCGATAGGAATAATCGCGTTAACTAAGTGACCGACATGATGTAATGTGGCTCGAGTTAGAGCAAGGCAGTCGAGCGCCACCTCATTATTGAATATGATTGGAAAGGCATGATCCATATTGGAATGGTCGCTTGAGTTGTCTTGACTATCACTTGGGTTGCCCAGTTTAAGTTTGCTTTTAGTATTCAAGTTGAGACGATGTGCAGTGTCTGGATGTAAGTAAATGATATTGTCTTTCCAAGGCTTGATAGAGGCAATTTCGGTGGCGTAACTGGCTTTGTTACTGCCGCCGTGCCAAGTTAATCGAACGACTTGAAGACAGTCTTTATTGGTATCGATTGAGACTTGATTTGCCTCGGCGCGACCTTCAAAAAGTATGTGTAAATTGAGGCATTGCTCACCATCAAATTGAAGACGCTCAAATCCCGTTATATCGGTGAGCTTATCAGACTGTTGTGTGTGGAAATCTTGAGGAGAGATACCAGTGAGTGCGGTGGCCAAATCCAGTGCTGTGAGCACACCTTCTCTTTGATAAGCGGAATCAAACCCTTGAATTCTGCCTTCATAATTAATGCTTATCCCTGAACGCTCCGACCAAGTGGCGTGGGGAAGGATAACATCGGCAGTTTTTACTGTTGGAGAGTTTACATTATCAAAGACAATGAGTTGCTTGATATGTTTTCTGGCGGGCAGCCAATCTGCTGCACCAAAACCAAAAGGATCTGCGCCGCAGACTAATAAGGTTTCAATTTGTTCCTGTTTGACGGCATCGAGTAATTTAGCTGTGGGATGTTGTGCACTTATCATGGCTGAGCCCGTGGCATTGGCGCCGTTAAGCGCGAATCCAAGCTGTATAGTGAGTTGTTTATTCTCAAAGGCTTGACATAAATCATGCAGGGCATGCATTGAGGCAATATCCATCTCTACTGCAACGCCTAAAACAACAATACGTTTACCGGTTTCTAAATTGGCAAATAAATTTGGACCCATTTCCTCAGCTTCATGAGAAGCATCAAAACCATTGATGATCTCTGTCCAGTTTTTTGGGGCAGCTTGATGGACTTGATCTGGGTGTTGTTTACGCACAATGTCGGCTAATAACGTAGGAGATGCATGTAGCATATGCACTGCTTTACCGGCTTTGATTAATTGCCTAACGGCTAAGTCCATCATTGGAGCCGTTTCCGTTAAGGCGCCGACAATAATCGCACCATCAGCGGTTTCGATATCCATTAATGATGGGCTGTTTCGACTAAGAGCTAAGGCTGCGGCGGTACGATCTTCAGTTTGAGGCATGACAAAAGGGCTAAAGAGTCCATTGAAATGTTCAGCAATATTCGCTAAAGCATAATGGCAGCTCAGATCTTCATCTGGACTGCTTAAAATGCCGACTTTTCCCGCCGATTTAGTTAACATGTCGCCGATATGATCCAGTGCTTTTTGATGACTAACAACAGCACCATTGATTTGAGGTTCTAGGGGTCTGTCTTTCGCTTCGCTGTAATGCTCTCCATAACGACCTCGATCACAGATGAAGTGGGCATTCACTTTTGTGTTTGGAAAGGGGTGAACTCGGCGTAAACTATTGTCTCGCCCTCCAGGCTCTGTATGGCAACCTACAGAGCAGTGGCTACATATTGATTCTGTTTTTTCTAATTGCCAAGTGCGGCTGAATTTACGTCTAAAGACTTTATCGGTAAAGGTTCCTGTGGGGCAAACATCGATGAGATTACCCGAAAATGGGCTATCGAAGTGACCTGCTTCTGATCGTCTAAAGGTGGTTCTATTTCCTGAGGCATAAACGCCGAAGTCATCGCCGAGTGCATAGTTTTGATAGAATCGACTACAGCGGTAGCATGTAATGCAGCGGTTAGCGGTATTATAAATGAGCGGCCCCATGGCTTGATCCATGTAAGTGCGTTTTGCTCCCTTAAAGCGTCGATAAGTATGATGGGAAAGAATGGTCATGTCTTGGAGCTGGCATTCACCCGCTTCATCGCAAACTGGGCAGTCGTGGGGATGGCGTGTCATGTAATATTCAACGACACCTTGTCTGACATGATCGCCCATGCCCTTATTTAAACGATAGCGCTGGCCATCTTGTGCGGCTTGTAAGCAAGTTACCACTAACCTTGAGTTTTCGCCTTCTTTTGTTGGTTCTAACTCCATAGTACACATGCGGCAGGCACCCGCCGATCCTAGTGCTTCGTGATAGCAAAAGTAGGGAGCGTTGATACCTGCTTTGAGCGCCGCTTGTAAGACATTTTGCCCCGGCTCGAAGTCAACTTCTTGATCATCAATAAAAATCTTACCCATTAGCAATCAACCTTATCATCGAGAGTGTCAATTGATGGAATATGCGCTGGGTGAGTACAGCCATGATTATCGATATGCTGGTGGAATAACGCTTCGAATTTATCTAGACCAGATTTTATCGGCATCAGTGCGCCAGGCGCGAAAGCGCAGAATGTATTGGGGTAAATAATGTCACATAACTCGCGTAATGTGTCGATGTCTGTCACGTCAGCTTCACCCTTTTCAAATTTTTCTAGTTGGTATTTAACAAAAGGTAGACCATCGCGACAAGGCGTGCAAAAGCCACATGACTCTCTTGTGAAAAATTGCATCAGATTTATCATAAAATCGATAGGGCACAAGCTATCATCCATGACAATGATCCCACCTGTACCGAGTCGAGCGCCGACAGAGGGTGGGCCATCCCAGTGCATCGGGACGTCTAGATCCTCAGGTAACATGAATTGAGTCGATGCCCCACCGGGCAGAAAGCCGACTAATTTTCTTCCTTCTAATAAGCCACCTGCGTGATCATAAATGATTTCTCTTGCTGTGGTACCCAGCGGCAGTTCAAAAAAACCAGGGTTGTTAACGGGGCCTGAGACTTGGAAGATGTGGCTTCCATAAGCACCATTGGTACCTTGATTGTGAAACCACTCGATTCCATTTTGTAAAATAAAGGGAACATGACAAATGGTTTCCATATTATTAACGATAGTCGGGCTGCCCCATAAGCCTTTTGCAATGGGAAAAGGCGGTTTTGCTCTTGGGTTAGCACGATATCCTTCAAGGGCATTAAGTAGGGCAGTTTCTTCACCACAGATATAACGCCCTGCACTTAAATGGACATCGATTTCAAGATTCCAGCCCGAATTAAGAATATTATAACCTAGCAATCCCGCGGCTTTTGCTTCATTGACTGCCGTTTCTAAGCCTTGAGCACCTTTACGGTATTCACCGCGAATGAACACAAAGGCTTTGTCTGCTTCTAGGATATAACTGGAAGCGATGACTCCTTCTATAATAGTATGGGGATCACGATACAGGACTTGTCTGTCTTTAAAGGAGCCGGGCTCTGCTTCATCTAGGTTGATGACCAAGTAAACAGGATGTGGCGCATCAGGGGCTTTGAAACTCCATTTAAGCCCCGTGGAGAAGCCTGCACCGCCACAGCCTCTCAGTCCTGACTCTTTTAAGGTAGCTAATAATGTTTTTCTCGGTTGCCCGATGATGTTTTCAAGGGATTGATATCCACCTGCTTGTCGGTATTGTTCAATATTAAGCGGTTTTGGATGATGAAAGTTTCGACTGAGAATTTTATCCATTAGTTATCATCTCCCAGTCTTGATGTGGTAATAATGCTTGAGCCGCTGCCTTTATTATTAGCATCATGTGGCCGTTGGCTAAGTTTTGTTAAGTACTCTGTAGTTGAAAGCACCGTTAAATTTTCGACTTCATCCATTTCATTGAGTAAAGCGGCGGGGGCTTTATCACATAACCCTAGACAAATACTGGGTAAAATGGTGACTGAACCGTCTTTACTGACTTCTCCCATGGGGACACCAGTGTGTTTAACTGCGGTATTGATAATCGTTTTGCTGCCCATAACATGGCACGTGATACTGTCACAGATCCTAAGGACATGTCGGCCAACAGGTCGACGTCTTAATAAGGTATAAAAAGAGATAAGCTCTTCTTGCTGGGTTTTTGAGAGGCCAGTGAGTTGTGTCACAATGTCGATGCCTTGATCATTAATATAGCCTACTTTATCTTGTACAGCATAAAGGCAATATATTGCCCCCGCTCTAGGCTCTGGGTAATGACTGACATGTTGTTTTAAATGGGTTAATTCATCGGGTGTGAACATAGCAGCATCCTTTTTTATTTTTCATTCATCTGTCCAAGTCTGATAAAACGTAGTCAATGGAGCTGATATAAGCGACTAAATTTCCCACTTGTTCGCCTTCACATACCGCTTTTACTGATTGAAAATGGGGGATCGAAGGGGTTCTGACTCGCAGGCGATAAGGGCTCGATTGGCCTTCGCTGAAAAGGTGATAACCTGTCATGCCTTTTGATGTTTCTGTGGCAAAGAAGGTTTCACCTTTTGGCATGTTAAATCCGCGTCCTGTATCAACGAAGTGGTGAATTAAGGTTTCAATATCTTGCAGTGTATTTTGCTTTCGAGGAAAGGCGTAATCATTGCATTCCATATCTTGGACGGGTCCTACAGGCATGCGGGTTAATCTGTCTATTGCCTGCTTGATGATTTTTAAGGTTTCGGTTATTTCTTGTAACCGGATATCAATACGTGAAAAACAATCATTATGTTGTGCAGTTGGAATGTCAAAATCATAGCTGTCGTAATTGCAATAGGGACGGGTACGACGCAGATCCCACGCTAACCCTGATGCACGTAAGTTTGGACCCGTAAAGCCCCAATCAATAGCTTGTGCTTGGCTGATAATACCTATGTCTCGTGTGCGATTTTGAAAAATATGGTTTTTGATTGTGAGCTTTTCTAATTCGGGTAAGCATTGTGCCATGCTGTTACAGGCTTTGTGCGCTAATACTTGCCAACCTTCGGGCATGTCTTGGCTGACGCCACCGATGCGAAAAAAAGCAGGATGCATGCGAGCACCAGTGACGAGTTCGATGAAATCGAAAATTTCCTCTCGCACTTTAAAACAATAAAAGGCAGGACTAATTGCGCCTAAATCATGACCAAAACTGCCCACCCATACAAGATGACTGGATAGACGGAAAAACTCTGTCAGAAGTACTCTGATGACAGTCGCGCGCTCGGGAACATGACTGTCAATGAGCTGTTCGATGGCTAAAAGGTAGGGGAGCTCTCCTGCAACACCCCCTAAATAGTCCACACGGTCGGTATAGGGAATGTAATTATGATAAGTATGACGTTCTGCTAATTTTTCAACGCCTCTATGGTGATAACCGATTTCGGGTGTGATTTCGAGTAAGGTTTCACCGCGAAGCTTTGTCATGAGGCGAATGATACCATGGGTGCCTGGATGGTTGGGGCCAATATTAAGCAACATGGTATCTTCTTCATCGGCTTGGCGATGATCTGGAATTTGATAGCTTTCCATTATATTGGCGTAATCTTCACTGTCGAGATCAAAGGGCGGAGGCATTTTTGTTGCGTGAAAAGGATAATCTTTGCGTAGTGGATGACCTTGCCAATATTCGGGCATTAACAATCGAGTGAGGTTGGGGTGATCTGAGAAGGTGAGGCCAAACATGTCCCAAACTTCTCGTTCATACCAATTTGCTGAAGGCCAAATAGTCGTAATACTGGGGATTTTATGAGTGTCATCTTTTATATAAACACGAATACAGATATCGCGGTTAGCGGTAAGAGAAATGAGGTGATAAAAAATACAAAATCCATGGTCTGAGCGTTGTGACTCATCGATAGCTGACATATCAAATAACATTTCATATTTAACTGGGGACTGTGTTTTTAAGTAATTGAGTACCGGAATAAGATCGCTAATAGCAACCTTAAAACTGGGTAAGTTAGTGGAAATATTTGAGAGCAACTCAACATTAAAGTTTTCCAGTAGACTCAGTTCTAAGGAGTGCTGTTGCTTTTTATTTGTGTTTGTTTTCATCTGTTCTTTTATCTCAATCATTAGGGAAATGATTTTTTAAAGAGGTGCTAGTGAATACTCATGATGCTAACGACACTCATTCGACAATAATACCTAAGGGTTTTCTATCCCGAGTAAAAATACTGTTTGGATTATTTTGTACATGTTCTTGTAATAGATTTAGTCCTTGCAATAATGCTTCAGGATGAGGAGGGCAACCTGGCACATAAATGTCTACTGGCAAAAAGGTGTCTAACCCTTGAACCACACTGTAGATGTCATACATACCACCTGAATTGGAACATGATCCCATGGATATGACCCATTTAGGTTCTAACATTTGTTCATGTAATCGTTTGATTAAGGGAGCCACTTTGCAAAAAATGGTTCCAGAGGTGATTAATACATCACTTTGTCTTGGTGAGCCTCTAATGACCTCGGCGCCAAAGCGAGACATGTCATAGCGGGAGGTCATTGCTGACATCATTTCAACAAAACAACAAGAAGTACCAAAGTTATAGGGCCATAAAGAGGACTTTCTACTCCAAGATACTATGTTGTCCAGTTCGGCGAGTATGGTGCCCATGGTACCTGTTTTGGTGGACTTATCTTTAGAAGGCTCAAGATCTTGTCGAATAGGAATATTTTTACTCATATTGTTAATGCCTTTTTGGCTAAAAGGTAAAATAAACCCAGTAAGAGAATAACCATAAAGCTGACGGCTGAAACCATTCCCGCTATGCCTAACTCCCAATAATTCACCGCCCAAGGCCAAAGAATGGCTGTTTCTAATTCAAAAATAAGAAAAGCACTGGCAATCAAAAAATAGTTGATTGAAAGGGATTTTTTGGGGCTGGTAGTGGGATTGAGTCCACATTCGAATGGGACTTCATGCTCACGTGGTAAGGGCTTACCTGCGATAAGGCGATTGAGTGACAACAATAAGATGGCAATCACCATTGCAACAATGGCGAAAACCAATAGCAAGACTTCTGGTGTCGGATGAGTCATGGTTAAATTAATATCAGGAACATTCTCATCTTTAAACTGTAGAACATAGAGTGTTAAAGCGCACCTTAGAGGGAGCATTTTTATTCGTAATACAACGATTTTATAGGTATGAATATGTTTCTATATTTGTTCAATTGTTATTTGCTGGGGTTGAATGTGGTAAGGTTTGTTTTAAATTGATTGTGGTTCATCATGTTAAAATAGCAGTTAATGAAACATTCGTTGATTGTTTAATGTAAACAGATGTGATTTATCATTAGGAATAGCAATAAAATGGATGAGAGAAAATGAAAAAAATATGGGTAACAGCAATACTGGCAAGTTGTTTTTCAGTACAAGCCGATGAAGGAATGTGGCAGCCTTATCAATTACCAGCCATGGCAAATGAGCTGCAAGCGAAAGGCTTAGAAATTAGTGCGGAGAATATTTCAACATTAACAGACTACCCCATGAATGCGGTTATTAGCCTAGGAGGATGTACAGCCTCTTTTGTGTCACCTAAAGGCTTAGTTGTCACCAATCATCATTGCGCTTATGGATCGATTCAGTATAACTCCACCCCCGAGAAAAATTTGCTTAAAGAGGGTTTTTTAGCGAAAAATTATCAGCAAGAACTCCCTGCCACACCGGGATCGCGTGTTTATGTGACAGAGTCGGTGCTTGATGTGACTGATAAGATTAAACATGGCATCATGGAATTAAAAGGTAATGCTTTTTACCAAGCAGTAGAACAAAGAGAAAAACAATTAATTTCTGCTTGTGAATCCGATCAAAGCTATCGTTGTCAAGTGTATAGTTTTCATGGTGGGTTAGAGTATTACCTCGTTAAGCAGCTTGCAATTCGAGATGTTCGACTCGTTTATAATCCAGCTGCCAGCGTAGGAAAATATGGGGGAGATATTGATAATTGGATGTGGCCGCGTCATACCGGTGATTTTTCTTTTTATCGTGCTTATGTCTCTAAAGACGGCAAACCCGCTGATTTTAGTGCCGATAATGTTCCCTATGAGCCTAAGAGTTTCTTGAAAGTGTCTGCAAAAGGCGTGAGTAAGAATGATTTTGTGATGGTGGCAGGCTATCCAGGGAGAACGAATCGCTATCGTACTGCTAATGAAGTGAAAAATACTTTTGAGTGGTCTTACCCTGAAGCGAAAATGTTGAGAGAGCGATTTATTGAGTTGATTAAACAAACGGCACCTGCGGGAACAGATGAACGTATTAAGTATGAAAGTTTAATTGCAGGTCTAGCCAATTATGCCAAGAATTATACTTCAATGATTGAGTTTTATGGTAAATCAAGGATGTTGGCTGATAGAGAAGATGCTGAAAAAGAGCTTTCAACTTGGATCCAGAAAGATGAAAAGAACAATGCCCACTTTTCGGATAGTTTAACGAAATTAGATGCGTTAATTGTGGCGTCTCAAGAAAATCAAGCACGTAAGATGCTGGTTGGCTACATGGATTATACTACCATGGTGCCTACAGCTCGACAGTTGTATCGTTTAGCGAATGAGAAGCAGTTAAATGATATTGATAGAGAGCCGGGTTATCAGTCTCGAGACATGCCTGAATTTAAATCACAGCTTGAGCGTATTGATCGCCGTTATGCGGCCAGTGTTGACAAAGCGTTGTTATTTGATTTACTTCAGCGTTATGCCCAATTACCTAAGAGTGAACATATTACAGCATTAGATACGTTTTTTGGGATCACAGATTCATTTGACGCGAAGCAAGTCCGTCAAAAGCTGAATGCTATGTATGCAAAAACCGAATTAGGTGATGAAGCGACGCGTTTAGCTTGGATGAATAAATCGGTTGCTGAATTTAAAGCCTCTAAGGAACCTTTCATTCAATTTGCGGTGGCTATGTATGAAAGTGATATGGAACAAGAGGCTAAAGAGAAGCAGCTGACAGGTGAGTTGATGAAAGTGCGTCCTCAATACATGGCGGCGTTGATTGCTTATCACCGTGCTCAAGGGAAACCAATTTATGCTGATGCCAATTCAAGTTTACGTGTCAGTGTTGGCCATGTAAAAGGCTATTCACCTGAAGATGGGCTCTATGCTGAACCTTTCACTCGATTAGAAGGTATAGTGCAAAAAGATACAGGTATTGCTCCTTTTGATGCTCCCGCAAAAGAGTTGTCTTTAATTAAAGAAAAAAAATACGGCGATTTTTATGTTGAAGCGGTTAATTCTGTACCCGTTAATTTCTTATCAACATTAGATACTACAGGAGGTAATTCAGGCTCTCCGACATTAAATGGTAAGGCAGAACTTGTTGGATTACTATTTGATGGTGTATATGAGAGTATTATTGGAGATTGGAATTATAATCCACAAAATAATCGTTCTATTCAAGTAGATAGTCGTTATATGTTGTGGGTCATGAAATATTTAGATAATGCCGAGAACCTATTAGATGAAATGGAAATAGTTCATTAGTCTTTTTGAAATAAAAAGTGGCTGTTAATCAGCCACTTTTATTGATAAATGGCTGATAACAGTTCAGTGATTTCTGTTTGGGTTAATTCCCTTTTTTCTCCTTCAGGCAAAGGGCCTAAGGTTAAGCCTTCCATCGCGATTCTTTTTAAATCTATAACTCGATAACCGAGTGTCTGGCACATACGGCGTATTTGTCGATTAAGTCCTTGGGTTAACACAATTTTAAAGTGATCCTCATTGAGCCTATTGATGGTGCAAGGCTGTGTGGTGATGCTTTTATATTGAACGCCTTTAGCCATGGCGTTAAGAAAAGTATCATCAAATGTTTTATTCAATCTCACTTGATAGGTTTTTTTGTGCTTAAAACTGGGATGTAAAAGTTGATGAGTTAATGTGCCATCATTGGTAAGTAGCAATAAGCCTCTCGAGTCTTTATCGAGTCTTCCTACGGGATAAAGGCGGGGAGATTGAGGAAGAAGGTGTAATAAACTGCTTGGATCATCTTGTAGTAATCGAGAGTCTGTACCTACTGCTTTATGAAGCAGCCAGTAGCTTTTTGCTTCAATGCAGGGAATGAGCCGATTATCAAATAATATAATGTCGTCAATGGGTGCTAATGGTTCATTCTCATTCAATGTGACGGTATCAACATGATTTGCGAGCTTAGCATTCAATGTAATACGGCCGTCACGTATGTGCCGAGTGGCTGCTCGCCTTGAGCATAACCCTGTCATTGCCAGATATTTGGCTAATCTGATTTTACTTATTTGATTCTTCATGGGGAGATACAACTCGAGTACTCGATTGAATGATGTGCTTAATATTTAGGCCTAAAGAAAAGCACCACGCCAGTAAGATGACAGGCCTTAACCATACCATAAATAGGATCCAACATGCTTGTTCATTAGAATGTTGACATGATGGAAAGCTTAGTGCTTGCCAATTGAGCTTTAATAATAAAATTAACGCAATAATAAAGCCGATTGTACTGAAAAAAAGTGTTGGGTAAGTACATAAACTGGGGTGACTAGGCCGTGCTATGACGGTCAAAAAATACAGTATTAAGGAACTGAGTAAGTAACTGAATGTTGCTAAATGATGCAAGTGTAAATAGTTAACGGGAAACATTCCCATAAAAAAAAGTGATACGCCAAGCCAAGCACCTGCTAAGGCCATTAAAAGAGTTAGTTGGCTTAAGCCAATATTATAAAGTGCTACCATGGCAATGAGAATAAAAAAGCCCGCTAGCATAAGGGCTATATTATAAATAAAAGCATAAGGAGAGTGGGAGTAATTACCTAATAGATCGGAGCGATAAAAGAACACTGATGCACCATTAGATTGGTATTGCGCCCATAATGCGATACTTATCCCAGATAAGATGCAGATAGCACCAATGCTAATCATGAACATGAGAAAACGATGCAAATCATAGTTTAATAATTGAAGTGAGTTGTTTTTTTTCATTCGAGAGAGATATTCCGACAATAACGATAAAGGAGAGTACACTTGATGCACTCCCCTTATTAACTGACTTAATAATGTAAACTGTGGCGCTGGCTATACTCTTTTACGAAAAATGACAATCATCACGGCAACAATAGCTAAGATCATACAATACCAAGCATGTGTGACAACTTCTAACGGCGATAAGGCAAAAATTGATGCGGCCAGTAACGCTTGAGCGCCATAAGGAATAATGCCTTGCACGATACAAGAAAAAATATCTAAAATGCTTGCAGAACGTTTTGGGTTAACACCGTGTTTATTGGCTAAGTCTTTTGCGATATCGCCTGTTACCACAATTGATACAGTATTGTTGGCAACACAAATATTTGTGGCAGTGACGATACTGGCAATACCTAATTCAGATGCACGGCGAGATTGACCGTCTTTTGATGTTGAAAAGCGTGCAATGAGTGATTCAATTTTTAAGCTGATGAATGTCAATCCACCTTGTTGTTGCATTAGTGCTGCTAGCCCGCCTACAAGCATGGATAGAATAAAGATTTCTTGCATATTGCCAAAACCAGTATAAATATCTTGGCCAAATTGAATAATAGAGTAATTCATTGTGGCCAGTCCAGCGACGCCTGCTAATACGATCCCAACCGTTAATACCAAGAATACATTCAATCCAATGATCGCGAGAAAGAGGATGGTAAGGTAGGGAATGACTTTTATGAAATCAATTTCTTGAGGTGCGACTTGTGCTTGGCCTTGGCCGGCAATGATAAATAGTGTCAAGGTAATTAATGATGCTGGAATGGCGAAAATAAGATTTTCTTTAAACTTATCTCGCATTTCACAGCCTTGAGTGCGAGTAGCGGCAATTGTGGTGTCAGAAATAATGGATAAATTATCTCCAAATAGTGCACCTGAAATGACAGCTCCCGCCATTAAGGGTAAGTCTATATGAGCTTCATTTGCCACGCCGAGTGCAATAGGTGCGACAGCAGCAATGGTACCCATAGAGGTGCCCATTGCTGTTGCAATAAATGCAGCAATAACAAAAAAGCCGGGTAAAAGTAAACTGGAAGGAACCAGTGATAAGCCTAATGCAACGGTTGCATCGACACCACCTGTTGCTTTCGCAACAGCTGCAAAAGCACCTGCCAATAAGTATATAATACACATGGCAATAATATTGGAATGTCCTATCCCCGCTAAAAATGTATTGATGGCCTGATTGAGTTGCTGCTTAGAAATAATAATGGCAAAAATGATCGCGGGTAGAATGGCAACAACGCTGGGTAATTGATAAAAAGCAAAGTCCACGCCTTGGCTTTGATAATAAGCCCCTGCACCAATAAATAAGCCGAGAAATAAAAATAATGGCAATAAAGCAGTAAAGGATGGATTTGGCTTGGTATTAGGGTTAGGGGTTGAAGTGGTCAATGGTCAGTACTCTTCTGTGTGATGCATTTACTACTGGGCTGTGATGGACGAATATCACCGCCGCTCGCAGACTCATGATGCTAAATGGCTGTCTTGTTTTGTTCAGGATATTCAATTGTGTGACTTATGTCAATTTAGACGTCTAGATGGTTTTACTGCTAAATATATTTTTTAAGAAAATTGAGTTTAATTGTATGATAATTGGACGTTAAATGCAGCTTGGTATGTAATAGATCCCTGTATTCATAATCTAAAGGCCGAGAGAGCGAGAGTATTTCGGTTCGTGTGTTACTGGAGGTTTGATTTGATTCATTGAAAGTGTGCCTTTGACACACTTTCGATGACTTTTGTTTCATCTAAAAGTAATTCTAATTGATATGCTTGTTGATTAATTAAACATTAATTGAATTTGCCCTGAAGCATCGACATTAATAGCACTACTACCGCTTTTTATGGCTGGTGCTGAAGAGGCCATTTCTGTTTTCATCATCGGACGTGGGTAAGCTAAATACTGGCTACCAGTGTTGATATTGACAGAGACTATTTGGTAATTACTCGCACCCATATTTTTTTGAATGAGCTCGGCTTGTTGCTTGAATTGATTAAGAGCTTCAATAGAGAGCTGGTTTTGTGTGTTTTTCCTAACGGATGGGCTGACTTTAAATTCAATAGCAGTGATGTTGAGTTCTGTCTGTAACTTTCCGATGACTTTCGTTAACAGTGGGAAGTCTGTGCTTTCTAATTCGAGTTGTTGAGATGTTTTCCAAGCAATAACTTGTAGGTCTTTATAAACAGGGCGTGTTTGGTAATGTGTGGTTTTATATTTTATCTGCTTGGTATTTTTTTGTAGCATATTCAATGCTGTGGTCATTTTTTTATTGACTTCGTTGTTGGCGGTTTCAGCTTGTCGAGATTGATTGGATGCTTGTAGAGTGACTTGCATGATATCGTTATTGATTTCAGCTGTCGCGGTTGTGGAGATATGATAAAGGTTGTAATTTAAAGGCTCTGAGAATGCATAGGGCGTGAATAGAATAAATAAAACGGATAATAATCGAATAGGGTGCTTCATTACTAATGACCTTATAAATTGAGTGTTATCGATTAGACTATGGTTAATATTAGCAGTTCGATGAAGTGATGAAAAAACTTCTATTTGTTTATCCTCTTTTAATGGTGAAGGATGATATTTAGGGAAATACCACCCTTGCCACTTTACTCTACAGATCAGAAATTAAAACGATCAAATGTCGTTTCAATAATTTCATCGGCAATGATATTGTGTGTTTTCGTTGTTGGATGTGTGACTCCCCAGAAAAGGTAACTATCAGAGCCATAAGTTGAGCAGTCGCTGCGTAATGCATGTGTTTGTAAGTAATCAACAGATGAGCTTCTATTGATATCTAAGCATGAATCAGAGGTGTTACGTAATCCATAATTTTCAGGTGACTCAATAATATTATCAAATAATGTACTGGTATCGTAGAGTACAAAATTAAGGCCTTGGGCTTGATAAATGGTGATTTCAGTTTCAATAAAGGCATTAAATGCGATGATTTTTTTACGAACCTCATCAGTTGTTCCATCAGTATTGTATTTGAACTGAGGTGCTAAGGTCGCATCTGGTAGGTTGAGAACAACCATGTTTTCAATGCCATTTTCAGCGAGTTTTTTGAGTGCATCAGAGAAATCATTACTGACTTCATCCACGGTGCGATCATCATTAACAAAGTCATTTAAACCAAATTCGAAAGTGACTAATGTATCTTTTGGATCATAATGTTTTGACAGTTGCATATATTCTAAATAAGAGTCTATTTGACCATCTATGCCAGTTAATACGACATATTTGTCTTCACCTTCAGCGCCACCGATAGCCCAAGTGTAGACTGGGATATCTTTGTGTTCTGCAAGGTATTCTGTCCAAACAAAGCCATTTGAAAAATGCCCTAAAAACCATGACTTATCATTTGGAAACAGCCATTGAGAGCCATTATAAATATTACCTGTATCTGAAATACTGTCACCAAAGCTGACGATTTTATTAATGACACTTAAGTCGTCGTTATTGCTGCTTTCATCATTGCTCCAAATGGTATGGTTGTAGGAAAAACGCGTGTCAGCGGCAAAGAAAGTGATGTCAGCGGCTTCAAAATCAGTGTCTAAGGTTTTTTCACATCGCTCTTCTATGGCATTATTGGTGGCCTGGGTGTAAAACATGTTTTTCCATGAGGTATTAGAATACCAGTAACCATTTAATTTATAATAACTTCCATCATCATTGAGCGCCCACTCCCAATCTGTTGCAGATTGATCATGATTGTCATGGGGACGATACCAGCACCTTACATAAGTATAGGTTTCATTGTTTTGTAATTTTTCTATTTTATTTGTGGATAATTCAGTGTAGTCAGCAGAAGCACAGATAGGCAAAAGTATTGCTGCAAATAAAGACAGTTTTTTCATTTTCCATTCCACTTATTGTTATTCAGAGTTTTATTATTGTTGTTTCAACGTTTGTCACGTTGTCATATGCGCCCTTATTGTTAGAGCGTCTACTCTATTAGTTGATCATCACTGTTAAATTAGCAATATCTTAATAACAATATTTACTTTGTTTTACTTAGTTGTTGTTTTGTTGATGTTTTGTTGCCTATTTTGTTTTGGTTTGGTTTTTGATTTTTAAGCATTAATTGTAATTGAAAATGATCGTGGTATTGTCATTATTCAGATTGATTATCATCCTTAGATGTTTCAGAGATGTAGTTAGTGTTTAATCCTGCTAAATTAAATATGTCGTTTAAAGAGGCTTTTCCATCTCTGTATAGTTCATCTAATAATTCTGGTAGAGATAGTTCTCCCCATCGAATGCTCTTATCAAGTAAAAATGAGACTGGGCTATGTGGCTCATTGATTCTAAAATAATGTGCAATAATGCGAATTTGATTGAATGCTTGTTCGCGGTTATGAATATTGCTTATATTGCTGTTTTGGGTTTCAATTAATGAGTTGCTTTTATCTGAATATTCAGACTCATCGTTATTTTCTGGTTGAGGCGTTTTTTCGATTGGCTGGATATCGGCAAGGAACTCTAAAGCGGTTTTAGCTTCAACCAGTTCTTCAATAACGGATGAGAAAGCAGGAAGGGTAATCGAGTGGTCGTTAGTTTTTTCGCCAATGAAGGTTTTGAGCTCTATGATGGCGTCAATGCTTAATTGTAAGTTATTGATTTTTATTTCTGTTAGATTAAGCTTGTTTTTATTTTTGGTTAAAGTTGATAAAACTTTCGATTTTATTGTATCTCTTTGATTCGAAGTGTTATTTTTTATATAATGTGTTAACGTTACATCGTCAAATAAGGGCGTCAATCGCAAAGGAAGAAAAAGCATTCCGTTACCTTTAGATTCTCCAAAAAGCTGAGATAATGCTTTAATTCTGATGTTTATCGTTTCTAATATAGCTTCATCTTCTTCTAAGTCTTTGGTTGTATCGGAAATAAAAAGGGGGTAAATTGACTCCCAGTAATTCACTATATTATCTTTTAAAAATTGGATAGATAGACTAAAACTTGTGAGGGACTTATCTATAATGAGCTGTGAACTGACTAACCAGCTCATAAGTTCGATGTCTTTGGTGTTTTGCAGAGCGTGGAAACATAATGCAGACAAATTTTCCCAGTTTGAAATATTATCTTCTATTAACTGGCTATTATTTAATTCATCAGGGGTGTCAATTATTTTTTTCATGCTAGTTCTTGCTTGATTGAACGAATTTCTTAAACTTCTATATTTAGTTCTATCTAGCCTAATGAATTCCCCACAAGGTTTTTGTTCCGATATCGGGTTAGATATTTCCTTTATTTCATCTTCAGTTATGTACATATATATACTCATTAATCAGTTTAATAAATTAAAAACATGTTAATTCTGCTATGAGTCATTGATTATAGCTTATGCTCTTATAGTTATCTTATATACTATGAATAAAATGGTTTCACATTGATACTAATAATTTTTTGTAATTTACTGTTTGCCAATTGAAAATTGGCTTTTTCAATTAATTTATATTGTTTATTATTTTACTTCTTACGATTTAATATAATAAATGGAGAATAAAAAAAAACCTGCTATTTTTATCTATACGGAAATGATTTTTTTAACGTAGATAGCCATGCTGAAAATCAATGTTAAAGAAAATCATCTTATTAGATTGAATATATTGATATTTATCAAATGGAGAGTACTTAATGGCACTTTTAGCTCAAGTAGTCGGTTGCAAAGACTTACCAGCACCAGCGAATACCTCTGAAGGGAGTGGAGTCACAGGTAAAAATTGGTTTCCAATTTTATCATTGGGTTTTTCTTTTGCAAGAGATATTCAGATGGAAATTGGTAAAACGACTAATACCGATGGCGGAATGACGAGTATGAGTGAAATTTGTTTTACAAAAAAGTCGGACCCGGCATCAGAAATTCTTTTATCGTTATTGTTCAGTCCTGGACCAGAAGGTTACACATTTGAGTTTGTTGCGACTAAGGCTTCTCGAGAGGGGGCTGGTCAGGATATGTCAAAAAAAATGACATTTACTAATTGTCGACTTTCAAGTCATTCTCTTGAACATTCAGAGGGGGGGGACGCTGTAGAGGTCATTAGTGTCGCTTATACGAAAATGGAAGTGAAACATTTCCATGAAACTTCTGCTGGGAAAATGGAGGCAGGCGGGACTGTCGGTTACGACTGTAATCTCGGCAAGGTAACATCTTCAGCAGTGTAACCATCTAATTTACTCAAATGATGTTTGGAGGATATATGGGATTAAATTCTCAGCATAAACGAATAAGTAAAAACAGAGTGAGTATTACTTATGACGTCGAAACCAATGGTTCACTTGTTACTAAGGAGCTGCCTTTTGTTGTTGGTATGGTGGGGCCTTATTCTGGTCACCGGCCTGATGATGAAAAAGACCCTGTTGAAGACAGAGAGTTTACTCAGATAGATAAAGATAATTTTGATAGTGTGATGAAAGATTTTGATCCTCAATTATCTTTTAAAGTCGATAATAAACTGATTGATGATGACAGTCAGTTTGAAGTGAACTTGAAGTTTCAATCAATGAAAGATTTTCTTCCTGAAAATATCGTTAATCAAGTGGAGCCATTAAAAAAATTGGTTGATACTCGTAATCAATTAAAAGTTTTACTCTCTAAGGCGGATCGTTCTCGTGACTTTGAGAAACTATTGAAAGACATATTGCAGAGTAATGAGGCCATTGAATCATTGGCATCAGAATTAGGCGTGAATAAGGAAGAAGCAGAATGAGTGAAGAGCAAAGTGAAGATCAAAGTTATTTAGAGCAAGCTTTGACCATGACGAGTCAAACACCTGCCGATGATACGAAAGCATTACTCGCTACTTTAACTGAAGAGTCATTCAAAGGTACGGTCACTTGGGATAAAAACCTGACTGTTACAGTCGATAATGCTATTAGTGCCATAGATGAGTTAATTTCTAAGCAATTAACTGAGGTATTACATAATGAAGAATTTCAACGCCTAGAGGGGTCTTGGAATGGCGTGCAAAAAGTGGTTAAGGAATCTGACTTAGGACCAGATTTAAAAATAAGAATAGTGGATTATAAGAAAGATGAATTACTGGATCAATTTGAAGATGCGGTCTCAATCGATCGCAGTCGTTTCTTTAATATGATTTATCAAGAAGAGTATGGTACCGCTGGTGGTGAGCCCATTAGTCTGTTACTAGGAGATTACTTTTTTTCTTACAGCGATGAAGATGTAGCATTGCTCAGGTATATTGGCGAGGTTTCAGCGGCTTCTCACTCTCCTTTTATTGCAGCGACAAATCCTGCTATGTTTGATTTTCCTACATTTGAAACTTTTTATGAGGGTAAACCTGTTGCTGCTGGGTTTGATTCGCCTGCATATGCCAGTTGGAATGCTTTTAGAGAAAGTGAAGATTCACGCTATGTGACATTAACTATGCCTCAAACAATGACTCGTATGCCCTATGGGGATAGAGGAACTAAAATTAAAGACTTTAATTATCAAGAGTTTGAACTTGATGATAAAGGCGAACCTAGACCTTCGGGAATGCAGGACTTTACTTGGACTAATGCTTGCTATGAGATGGGATTACTCATGACAACAGCGTTTAGGCAGTCTGGTTGGTGTACTGCGATTCGCGGGGCTGAAAATGGGGGTAAAGTTGAGAATTTACCTAACTATACTTATTTGTCTCTATCTGGTGATACGGTGCAGCAATGCCCGACTCAAATAACCATTACCGATGAGAGAGAGAAAGAGCTGAGTGATTTAGGTTTCTTGCCAGTAGTGCATTATAAAGGCAGTAATTATGGTGTCTTTATGGGGGCGCAAACGACTCAAAAACCGAATACTTATATTGATCCTGATGCGACAGCGAATGCCGCGATTTCAGCCAGATTACCTTATATTATGGCGAGTTCCCGTATTGCCCATTATTTAAAAGTGATGGGAAGAGATAGAATTGGCTCAGCATTAGATCCCATTGATGTTGAAAAAGAACTATCCTTATGGATTGGCCAGTATGTTAACCCTAATGCTATTGGTAACGAATCTAAGGCAAAAACACCATTGAAGGAAGCGAAGGTGACAGTCGTTGAGCAAGTTGGTCGCCCCGGCTGTTATTCTGCTGTTGCATATCTTTGCCCTTGGTTACAAATGGAAGAGTTGACTACATCTTTAAGAATGGTTGCTAAAATTCCAGAGTAAAAAAGAGCATGAATGGGCAACGAATAAATTAAGGCGATTTTATGGAAGAAACCTTGGTTGATGCTGATGAGAAAAAGTTGGAAGATGAGGCTTTAGTTTCATTAAAGGTAACAACCAATAAAATTATTTCTTTGATAGATCGCCTTTGTTCTGAACAATTATCATTAATTTTACAGCATAAAGATTTTAAAAATTTAGAATCATCTTGGCGTGCTCTACAGCTTGTTATCGACACCCGTTCTTATTCTAATAATGTGCTTATAAAAGTCTTACCTTTAAACTGGGATGAATTGAGTAAAGATCTCAACTTGGCATCTGAAGTGAAAAGAACATTGTTATATCGATTGATAGTTAATAATGAATTGAATACACTAGGTGGCCATCCATTTGGTGTATTACTTATTGATTATGATGTATCAGATCAAGAGTATATTGAAACAGATTTTGATGATTTATATACATTACAGTTATTATCTGAAATTGGGAAGGTGGGTCTATGTCCTGTTATTTTAGATATTAACCCTTTATTTTGGGGGGTAACACCAGAAAGACTTTTATTTGATCATGATAGGTTGATTAGGATAAATGAGAGTGATGACTTGAGTTCGTGGAGGCTTTTAAGGAGTCAAAGTTCAGCAATTTTTTTAGGCTTGGTGATGAATCCTTTTCGGCTTCGAGATCCCTATATTAACCATTTTACAGGATTTGTTTTTAATCAAGACGATCATGAAAATTCTATGGTATGGGGAGGAGCAAGTTATGCTTTTATTGCAAGTATAATAAATGAGTTTGAAAGAACATCTTGGTTTGGATTTTTGAGAGGGGGGACAAAAAGGGATGATGATGCATTAGTATTGATTGGCGCCAAGAAAGAATGGATCCAACCCAAGTTCCGTTTGCTATCTTGTCATGATAGCTTTTGGTCAAATCTAGGTGTAATACCAATTCTAAGTAGTTTTTTAACCGGTCAGGGAATGATTACTAGTAATAAGTCTGTTTATAATGGATTTTCAGATCCAGAAAAGAATCAAGTTAATTTAATGCTACAGACGAACCTTATTGGGTGTCGATTTAGCCATTATATAAAGCTATTGGCTAGGGAGTATGTGGGTAGTCATTATACACTAGGAGAAATTGAGTCTAAATTGAATGCTTGGATAGAAAAGTATGTGAGTGCAATAGACTATGGTGATGATAATATTATGGCGACTTACCCACTTTACTCAGCTGAAATTAAATTAAATAAAGTAGATAATGAGATGGCATATAGGTGTGATATTAGTTTATCACCTCAATACCAATCAGAATCGATAAAAGGATTTTGGAAAATACAAACTGGTGTAGGGATAGAGGATGAATAATGTTATTGCATAGGTTTTTATTAAGTAATGAAACTTTAAAAGAACAGATAAAAAAATCTATATTAAATAATTTGGTTTCATTATTATCTTCTAGGCCTCCGGTATGGGTACCTAAAATCCAATCAGGTATAATGTTGAACTCAATAGGAACTATGGGTTTTTTAAATTTATCTAAAAACATGAGTGCTCTTGATGCAACAAAGGCAAAGGTGGAGTTAACCAAGAAAATAAATTTTTTTGAACCAAGAATTAAGTCTCTTTCGATTTTGGTAGAGAGTAATGTAAATAATAAAGAATTGGTTTTTAGTATTTCAGGTTATTACTTGTATTTGGGGGATGAGGTGGACTTCATCGCTAAAGCAAATGTTGATGTTGTTAGTGCAAATGTAAGGATACAGGAGAGTTATTTTGCATCATAGATTTCTTTATTTTTTTGAACAAGAGCTTATGTATTTGAAAAGTGATGTATCTAAATTTGCATCTAGTTATCCTGAGCTTGCTAGAAATTTGAATATTCATGGTTCAAATATTGAAGATCCAGACATATCAAGATTAATAGAAAGTATTGCTCTCCTAAATGCAAGGGTTAATAATAAAATAGATGATGACTACCCTAAACTTGTGCGCCAGCTTCTTAGGATGCTTTTTCCTCAATCGGTTTGTCCTATTCCTTCATATGCTATTGTCGAGTTTTCGATTGGTGATGCTTCAAATTCGATAGAGTTTATTCCTAAAGGTAGTTTATTTAGAATCAATGATGATAAGATGGAAACAGCTTTCAGTACTTGTTATGATGTCGAGCTATATCCGATTGAGTTAATATCGGTTGATGTTTTCGATGCACCCTTTAATGAATATAAGCCGAATAAAGCCTATCTTTCTCAGTCATTAATGAGGCTGACATTGAGGAGCTTTGAAAGTGAAGTTCCAATTTTTAATTTGTTGGGAGATTCATTAATTTTTTATTTGGATGGTGAAATTCAGGATGCATATAGGTTGTATGACGTATTATTTAGTTCAGTAGATTGTATTGTATTGTCAACGGATACTTTAGAGGAGGGAATAGAAATAAGCAAGGAGAGTATTAAGCCATATAATATTGAAAATGAACTCGATATATTACCTTATCCTGTAAAAGGCTATGGAGCATTAAGTGCAATTAATGAATTTTTTAATTATACGGATAAATATCGATTTATCAGTATTGATATTTCATCATTAAAAAATAAATTGCGCCATGAGAGTGAGTTTTCTCTCTATATATATTGTAAGAATATACCGTTAAGTGTTTCTCGGTTTTTGAATGTTTCAAGCTTTAAATTAAATTGTGTTCCTCTGGTTAATCTTTATCCATTAGAAGCTGAGCCGCTTAGAATATCAGGAAAGAATTTAAGAAATAAAATAATAACTGATGTTTTAGATCGTAACATTCATACTTTTTGTGTTGATGAGATAATGGATATTTCAAGTGGTAAGGGAGAATTAGTCACAGCACTCTATGAAGATAAGTATTATGATAGTAAGAGTGAAATACATTATATTTTAGAGCAAGATGTAGATATTATAGGAGAGTTTTATAATTTAATTACTTTAGTCGGTAATGAAGGAAAAAATATTGATGATAGAGAGAGAGTTTTATCTATCAAAGTTAAAGCTATGATGGGTGAGGATGTTTCCTTAATATCAACGATGTCTAAGATCACTTCACTCAGTGCAATAACACTTAGTTTTAGCCCTGATCTTTTGACTAAACCATCGGCTTCTATCATGAATGTATTAAATGATAATGTGTCTTGGGATTTATTACAACATCTTAATTTGAACCTTTCTGTTATATTTGGAAGTGATTCTCCTTTGATAGAACTTAAAAGAATGCTTTCTATTTATAATAGAAAAGATAAAGCAAGGAATGAAACTTGGATTAACTCTATTGTCAGCTTAAATATGGAGCGTGTTGTTTCACCGGCTAGAATAAATAATAAAAGTTGCTATGTCCAAGGAAGTCGTATAGATGTAGAGATCAACTCAGATGAATTAACTAGTGGTGGTGTTTTTATATTAATCCATTTACTAGACTATTTCTTTTCTTGGTTTTGTAGTTTCAATAGTTTTACTCAATTAGATATATATTTAGTCGGTATAAGTGGTACATATTATTCCTGTCCAAGAAGGATGGGGTGGAGAGCTGGATGTTAGTTACACCTTTAAATGGTAATCCGCATGAATATGAATATATTCAAGTAAAAAGGTTTTTGGAAAATATTGAGCCTTCAGACTATTCAAATAGGAAAATATTAACTTATTCTGGGCAGTTTTGTGATTTTTCTTATGGAGAGGTAAAAATAGTTTTTCAGAAAAACAATAATTGGATTATAAAAGTTAACCTTCCGAGTTTACTTGGCTATTACTTTACTTTGCCAGAAATGTTTTATTCTCTTACATTAAGAACATATTTTGACGATGATGATTCAATGATTGATTTTTTCAATATATTTGAGAATAGGCACTTCGAATTATTATTTAAATCATCTTGCAAGAATAATTTAGCTTTGAACTATGAAGAAGAAATTAGAGGTGCAAAAAAAGGTAAGAGGTATCTTTCTGGTCTATTAGGGGTAATTGGTGGAAGTTTACCGCAGTACGGCGGTGTGATGTCATTAAAAAGTAGTCATGCAAAAGTGATTAAAAATATTTTAGAGGATTACTTTGATATCAAGTTTAAAATATATTCAGATGTTCCTGATTATATTCCATTAGTATCGGATACTTGTTCAAAAGTTGGAGTAGAAAACTCTAACCTAGGTGTTAGTTTACTTCTTGGAAAGTCTTGTGTCATTTTTGGAAACAAAATGGTTGTAGAAATAGAAGCAGAAAATGAAGAAAACTTTCAACAGTTAAGGACAGATATAAAGTTAAAAGATAAAATTGAAATGGTGATTAGTGAATATATGGCTACACCTATTGTAATTAGTATTGTTATAAAAACGAAAGCATTATTTATGCCTAGAATAATACTTGGAAAAAATGACACGAGTAAGTTAGGTTACTCTTGTTTTATGGCGAGTGAAGAAGATTTTATCTATTATAAAGTGAAATAAACCTATGGTTAAATTAGAACTTTCAGAGCTTATCTCTAAACTCACTCCAGAGTTAAAGCAGGATTTAGAATCCGCAGCGGGTGATTGTCTGTCTAGGCAACATTTTACTGTCACTGTTGAACATTGGTTTTTTCAACAATTAAAACGAGGTTGTGCGATATGGATTGAGGTTTTGGAATCCGTTAGTATGGAGCCTTTTCCATTGCTTAATGAGTTGGAAACGGCTTTATCGGCTATGCCTAAAGGTAATGATAGCCCGCCCAGTATCTCTTCTGAGTTAGTGGAACTTATCAAGGATGCTTGGTTAATCGCATCCATAAATCAAACTTCATCAAAAATTACCCCTTACCATATTATTATGGTTGGGATAAATCGACTATCGACTGGTAGTATTTTTTGTTATGGTTGTCAATCGATTGAAGACTTGATGAAAAAAGTGTCGTTGAGTTGGATCCAATCCAAATCTGAGCTAACGGGTCATTCGATTTCAAATGTTAAAGCGGACGGAAATGCGTCAATAGAGCAACATACCGCCTTAGAAAAATATTGTAAAAATATTACTCAAGAAGCAGAAAATGGTGAATTAGATCCAGTGATAGGCCGTCATGATGAAATAAGAAAGGCCATTGATATATTATGTCGAAGAAAGCAAAATAACCCCATATTGGTGGGGGAGCCTGGTGTGGGAAAAACGGCTATAGTCGAGGGGTTAGCTTGTCGTATTGTAGATAAAATGGTGCCTTCAGTTCTAATGGGGACTGTGATTTATTCTCTTGATTTGGCTTTATTACAGGCTGGGGCCAGTATAAAAGGCGAATTTGAAAATCGATTAAAAGATATTCTTAATGAAGTAAAAGCATCGACAAAGAAAATTATTATTTTTATTGATGAAGCTCACTCGCTTATTGGAGCCGGAGGGAAAGAAGGGCAAAATGATGCAGCGAATATATTAAAGCCAGCGTTAGCCAGAGGGGACTTTAAAACACTTGCTGCGACAACGTGGGCTGAGTATAAAAAATACTTTGAGAAAGATGCTGCGTTAACTCGGCGTTTTCAATTGATTTCTGTTAATGAGCCTTCAGAAGAAATTAGTATCCAAATATTAAGAGGGACATCCGTATCTCTGTCTGAGCATCATAAAGTGAGGATTTCCGATAAGGCATTAGAAGCTGCTGTGGGGCTATCTGTTC
Organism: uncultured Shewanella sp.; assembly: GCF_947491715.1. Lineage (GTDB taxonomy): Bacteria > Pseudomonadota > Gammaproteobacteria > Enterobacterales > Shewanellaceae > Shewanella. The sequence goes on from NZ_CANLKR010000010.1 coordinate 44,141, forward strand.
GATATTTACCCGATAGACAATTACCAGATAAAGCTATTTCTTTGCTTGATACAGCATGCGCTCGAATTGCCTTAAGTCAAGTGGCGGAGCCCCATCAAGTTGAATCAGAGAAGGTTCATTTATCTCAATTACAAACTGAACTCAATGCTTTAGAAGCTGAAGTCGCATTAGGTAATGATCACAAGGCACGTATTCAGGCACTAGAAAATGACATAAAAGAGAGTAACAATGAGCTGAACTTATTGGACACTCGTTGGAAAAAAGAAAAAAAATTAACTGATGAAGTATTAGCTTTAGAGTTGAAAGCATTAAATGGGGAGAAAGATACTCAATTAGTTGATGAGTTAAATACATTAAGGCAATCATTATCAACTCTTCAGGGGGATCACCCTTTAGTGCATGGCATTGTTGATGATATAGCGATTGCTACTGTGATTGCGTTATGGACCGGTATTCCTGTAGGGAATATGTTGGAGGATGAAGTTGAACGTTTAATCCATTTGGAAACCAATATCGCGAAAAGAGTGGTGGGCCAATTAGGCCCTATTAAAGCGATTGCTGATTCTATTCGCATCTCTAGGACTGGCCTTAGCGATATTCGCAAACCTATGGGGGTCTTTTTAATGTGTGGCCCAAGTGGTGTAGGGAAAACTGAAACGGCTTTGGCATTAGCTGAGCAGCTGTTTGGTGGAGAGCAATATTTAACGACCTTAAACATGACTGAGTTTAAAGAAGAGCATAAGGTTTCTATGTTATTAGGTGCCCCTGCTGGTTATGTTGGATATGGGAAAGGTGGGGTATTAACTGAGGCTGTGCGTAAAAAGCCTTATGGGGTATTGTTACTTGATGAGATGGAAAAGGCCCATCCTGGTGTACATGATATTTTTTATCAAATTTTTGATAAAGGTAGTATTAATGACAGTGAAGGACGCAATATTAGTTTCAAAAATACCTTGATTATCATGACATCGAATGCTGCGGATAAATTGATTTGTGAGCTATGTGAAGATAACACTCCGAGTATTGAAAAAATATTATTAGAAATCAATGATGAAATACAGCGTTACTTTAAGCCTGCTTTTCTTGGTCGTTGTACGCCAGTTCCCTATTATCCATTAACAACCATAGAGCTTACTAAAATTGCGAAACTGGTTATTGCACGTATTGCTGAACGTATTAAAACACAATATGAAGCAGAGTTGAACTTTACTCAGCAGGCTTATGATTATCTTATCGGGTTAAATCAATCTCCTGAAACGGGTGCCAGAGCAATTGAACAAATTGTGCAAATGAAGATATTACCCCAGTTATCGACTGCATGTATTGAAAAATTAGTTGAAGGGAAAAAATTTAAAGTGGTAAAAATTGACTATAATGAAGTTTTAACTATTTCACTTCATTAACATATCAATAAATGAAGGGATTCTTATGGTGCTTTCGTTACATGTTATTTTTTCTCCTAAGGGAGAAACACTGACTCGATTGAATTTTACACTTCCAGAAGAAGGTGGGAGTATAGGAAGCGACTCAACTAGTACAATAGTATTGTCAGATAGTACTTTTAACGTAATACCTATACATGCTGTTATCAAAAAGGAAAGAGATAAATATTTTATTACGGATATGAGTCAATCGGGTATTTATATTAATGGTTCAGAGAAAAAGCTTGGATATCATAACGAGTTATTATTAAGTGATGGTGATACATTAGATATCGCTGGGTACAGATTGCTTGTTTCTTGTTTTTCTTCTAAAGAGAGTAGTTCTTTTTCAAATGCTCCTGTTTTGACCAATTCAAATAGGAATATTGAGGCTAACAATAAGCATTCCTCTCTTTTTTCGAGTAATACTTCAGCGTTAGACTTATATGATGATCCTTTTACGGATTTTGACGAATCAAATTTTAATCACGAAAGTGCACCATTTGTCGCTAGCCAACAAAGTGAAGAACATCAGTATGCTGATCAACGTAGAGAGTTTGATTTTATAAAAAGAGAAATAAAAATAAATAACTCGATAACATCTTCATTTGTAGCCTCTGGATCGGCGGAACCCGATCCTTTTATGGGAGCTGTTGATCAGACTCCACATCATACTGTACATAGTCTTGATAAGAAAATTGAACCTGTATATTCCTCTCAAACTTACCCTTTAAAGACAAATGAGGTCTGTGATGGGCATGGGACTTTGATGCCTTTGCACCAAGATATTCAGGAAAGAAGCCATTCTCATTGTGCGGTGATGGAGTTAACTGATATCGATGTGATGAAAGTTAAAATAGAAGGGGCTATGCAGCGGTTTTTAGAAGAGTTATCACCAGAATATTTAGAGTCAATGTTTAATGACTGTCATATAGGTTGGCGTAAATTAAAGAAAAAAGACTTATGGGGATTATATAGTTCTCACTTTTTTAGAATGATGAATTCAAATGAATTTCAACGAAAGTTCTGGGCTTACTTCTGTGATCAGTGAGGGTGTATGGTATTACGAAAATTATTTTATTTGGCTATTGTTGCTACTATAGCAGGGTGTAGTCTAATAGGTTTAGGTGGGGACGATCCAACAGAGTTACATTTAACAATTAAGCCTTCTCTAGAGATTAATCCTAATTTCCTAGGAGAGGCATCGCCGGTTGTGGTGAGATTATATGAGTTAAGTAGTAACACCGAGTTTAATTCAGCCAGTTTTATGTCATTATTATCTAGTGATAAGTCTGCTTTAGGCAATTCAATGTTAACTAAAAAATCATTACCTAGTTTGATCCCTGGTGAAACAGTTAAATATGATGTCACCTTGAATGATAAGACTATCTATTTAGGTGTTTTTATTGAATATGCCGATTTTAATAATTCGATACCTAAAGGTATTATTTCAATAGAACCTTTTGAAGAAAACAATATCATTCTTAATGTGAATAGGATGAGCATGACTTTAGATAGGGAAGGCGATTAAATGAATGAAAACATAAAAAAAGTCGTTTGGTCTGAAGGTATGTTTATTAGCCCGCAGCACTTTCAGCAACAAGAGAGATATTTAGAGTCTTATATAAAGAGTTATCATCACTTTAATCATAGTAGTGATTTAGGGCTATTCGATATTGATATTGATATTGATTTACTTAAAATTGGTAAGTTTGGAGTAAAGCACTCTTCTGGCATTTTCCCTGATGGAAGTCCATTCCATACAGATTATGAGATGGTTATCGATATTCCTGACGATGCGGTAGGCAAATTAATCTATTTAGTTTTACCTATTTATCGACAAGGCATACAAGAGGTCACATTTGAAGAAAGTTCAGGGATCCGTCACCGTGCAATGATGCAGTCTATTTTTGATTCTAGCCGGCAAGGTACCGAAGCTGAAGAAATTGAATTATCCATTCTTAATATCAGCCTGAAAATCGAAGGTGAAGATCTTGAAGATTATACTCTCATTGAAATAGCCAGAATCAAAGAAAAGAAAATAGATGGCGGAGTGATTTTAGACCAGACCTATATCCCACCTTGCTTACAAATTGGTGTATCTGATTATATTTTAACTTCATTAAAAGAAATACATGCTGACCTTATAAGTCATGGACAAAATTTAGCGAACAAGCTTTCCGTAGATAATAGTGTTAAAGCAGATCAAATTGTTGCATCTGACTATATTATGCTGCAAACCATTGCAAGATGGACACCTCAAGTTTATGTTTGGCTTAACAAAAACAAGGTATCACCTCAGATTTTGTACTACTATCTTTGTACCATGGTTGGAGAATTTTCTGCTTTAAAATCTACATTTCTAAGTCATTTCGAAGATTTTGATTGCCACAATATGTTTCCTCTTTTTAGTCGGTTGTTTGGTGACTTGAAAGTGTTGCTCAGGCAGGGGAGAGAAAGCAGTGTGACAATTCTAAATTGGGATAACACGTTATTTGATAAAAGGAGGCTTTTACGTATTAAAGTCATGGATTCTGTGTTGTATAATTCAAGCCGCATTTTATTGGCTGTTAGTTGTTCTTTGGGGATGGCAGAGACAAGTAAGCAGTTTATTGCTTCTTCTAAGTTGGGAGGCAATAACCGTATTGCAGAACTGGTACGAAATTCTATGTCGGGTATTCCTCTGACTGTGCTACCTTTTGCACCCAATGAGTTAAAGTCAAGAGCAAATAAAGCTTATTTTGAATTAGATACAGATTCCCCTTACTGGCAAGAAATAGTGAGAAAAGATGAGCCTATAGCATTGCATTTAAATGAAAAAATAGCTGATTTTGAGATAGAGTTGATATTTATACGTTAGGGAAATAAATCATGGAGTCAGATAATAGTAATGCATTGGAGCAAAATGATAGTATCTTAATGCAAGACAAAGTGAAACAAGTTGAGCTGCCTTATACTGATAATGCTTTATTAGATTTATATGTTGAGTATATCGCTATATTAATAGCGATCCCTAGACAAATACGGCCAGCTGATCTTGCCTTTTATAGACAAGAACTGATAAATAAAATTATGGTAATAAGAAGAAAAGGAGTATTGCTAGACTATCATCCTAGTATATTAGATAAGGCGTGCTTTATTGTTTGTGCTGCCGTTGACGAAGCCATTATTTATAGCAATTGGGGCAAAAGTTCTGGATGGGAAAATGCGACGCTTTTAAATCACTTTTTCAATCAGAATAATGGTGGTGAAGTTTTTTTTGACTTATTGGAAAAGGCGAAGTTTCAGCCTAAAAAATTAATTGACTTTATTGAGTTACAGTTTGTTCTTCTTAAAATTGGTTTTATGGGTAAATATCGTTTTGAGTCGCAATACTTATTGAATGAATATGCTTCAGAACTATATGATTTTATTTTTAATTATAAAAGTTTTAATCCATTAAAGTTAAATAGTAATACTAAAAAGGTCAAACCCAAGAGTCAGATTAAGTTCATCGCGCATAGTTTGTGGCTTTCTTTAACCTTAGTTGTCTTTCTTGCTGTTGGAACGACTTCTTATTTTTTCTATGAGCGTTGGGTAGAGAGTGTGTCAGGACAATTTGTGCACTTGGCTGATGTTGAAGAAGCAGAGAATGTATACCAACATTTTTCAGATGATGCATTTATTGATAACAATATTACTTTTAAACCTGCTCAAACGGGCTGGTATGTGCAGTTACCCGAACCTATGGACATAGGCAAAGCGAAAAACTTGATGAAACATCTCATCCTTGCGGGTTTTGATGTGCAATTGCAAGCAAAAGGCACAGAGGCGTTCGTTAATCTATTTGCCGGAAAGATTTATCAGCAAGGTGAGCATTTAAATGATCTGCTTCACTTAAGGTATTCTCAGTCTGGCAAAGTAAGATATTATAAAAAGGAGAGCTTTATTCATGCCAAGTAAATGGAGGTGGGCCTTCGCTGCCTGGTTATTGGTTGTGCTTATTGTTGTCATTATTGCTTATTTATATCGAGTCGAAATAGGCAATGAAATGCTAATGGTATTAGGTGGGGGAATTGTTCTTGTTTCAGCTTTTATTATAGGTTATTACCTTAACTCAACTAAAGAGGAGGTTGAAGTAACGCCATTAGAGCTTGAAATACAAAGAGGTAAGATGCTCATAGAAAGGCAGTTTATAGGTGCCCTGAAAACAATTTATGGTCGTAAGTATAAAAATGCTAAGTTACTTCATTCTTTACCTTGGTATATCTTACTTGCAGGAAAAAGAGTTGATGCGAAGCGTTTTTTATATCTCAATAATTTGAATAATGTAAATTCTGATGATGTTGAGGCCGATAGGTTATTTAGAGTTTGGGGTAACGATGAATTACTCATTTTTCAGTTGACAGAAGATATCTTTAATACTGAAAAAGAAAAAGAAGCGTTGTTGATTTTTCTTGCTAAATTATTGTATCAATATCGCCCGCGTCAGGCTGCTAATGGTATTATCACTATTGCTCGATGTAAAACCATTTTAGATGATAAAGAAGTGGACAGTGACGGAGATGTCTTAGCACGGGGATTGCAAAGATCAATTAATCATTTTAATGTTGAAACGGGATTAATTTTGCCTGTTTACACTTTATTTGATGCATTAGATGAAGTCAGTGATATCAGTGAATACTTTTCTAATTTCTCTGGAATAGAGGCTGAGCAGCCTTTTGGTGCATTAATGCCGTTAGAAAAGAATGGTAAAAGCCAGTTTGATGCACAATGGTTTGAAGAAGAGTTTAGTCGTACTGTCCATGAAATTAGTCTTTTACAATCTAAAGAGTTAAATGACAGTAAAAAAACAGAAAACTGGCCATCAATTGTTGCTGTGACCTTTCAACTAAAATTGCTTAAGCTCTCTATTCAACGATTTTATTCCGTTTTATTAGCTGAAAGTCGTTTACGAGATATTTATTTTTACCGTGGGTACTATATGTTTTCTGCGGGAGATGCTAAACGTAAAATGGATATTTTGCTAAAAGGTGTGGGGGAATCTTTGGGGTTTAAGTCTAATGAACATAAACTCTCCCAAACACAAGGTCGTAGCTTATTTTCAATGCATCTTGTCGGTAAGATTATTTTGCCTGAGTCCCAGCTTGTCGGTGTTAATCCAAAAAGAGAAAGAAGGTATCAATATTACCGTGTCTTCCTATTTATTTTACTGGGGGTCATTGTCTTAGGTAGTGTTTATTTCCAGTATCGTAATATGAATATGCAAGATGATTTTACTGATAATATGTCGGTGAGTATAAATCAATACTCCGAACAAATGTCTGAAACTCTACCCACACTTGGAAATTTCCATGTCATACTTTCACAACTCGATGAGTTAAGGCAGGTTTATGAAAGCTCGCATAAGGAGAATTTTTCAAAAGGGATGTTATATTTGATTGGAAATAATGATATAGAAAATGGGCTAAAATATTCATATAATATGCAATTAGAATTAATGTTGTTACCTTTATTAATTGAGTTTACAGCAAATGATTTACGCATTGAAATAGCGCTTAATAATTCTGGGGAGATTTTTGAATTATTGCATTATTATATGATGTTTTTTGATTATTCTGATTTAGATAAAGATAAGCTTATTGAGTATTTGATGTTTGCATCTCATAATTATGTTGATCTCAATCCCCAACAAAGTCGGCAACTTAAAATGCAAATGGAAGAGCTATTTAGTTTTGATTATACCGGGCTTGCACCTGATCCAGAATTAATTGAATTGGCTGACAATCAGTTGCGTGGAGTGCCATATTACCGTTTGATTTATAACAGTATAAAAAGTGAAGTACAAAATAAGAAGCTTGTTGATATTGCAGACTCGGTTGGTCAAGGCTTTTATACGATATTCACTCTTCCAAGTGAATCGAAAGTGACTCATATTCCTTATTTTTATACAAAGAGAGGATTTGAGGGCTCTAAAGATAGCTTGTCTGAAGACTCTGAGATCATAAGGCAAAGGTTATACGAAATAAAAAATATCAATGGAGACAAATCTGAGACAACAACCTCAGAGATTATTAGCTTAAGTAATAAAATAAGAGAATTATATTTCAGTGAATATATCTATTATTGGAATGATTTGTTGATGAATGTTTCTATTAATCACTTTTCAAATAGCAGCGCTTTCAGAGATGCGTTAACATTATTAAAAGATCCCGTTCAAAGTCCATTGATTCTTTTTTTGGAGCAAGTTAGAGAAAATACTAAATTAGCAAGAGATGTAACAGAGGATGATGAATATGACGATCACAATCAACCTGAGCGGGTTGTCAATAATGCATTTTCCGATGTTATTCATACCTTTAATGAAAAGTCTGTTGTTGCTGGGTCACTGGCAGAATTTCAATCGTTACTTATTGGATTAAATGACTTTATTGTTAAAAATGAACAGGCTCCAATCCCAGGTGTTGCTTGGCTTGAATCTGCCAAAGCGCATATTGGCAATGAGCTTGATCCCATTGCATTACTTCTATTGCAATCTGCTTCTTTACCAAGATCTGTAGCACATTGGGGGGAGTCTCTTTCCTCTCAGTCTGTGTCATTAGTATTTAATCAAGCTAATCGTTATATTCAACGCCAATGGGAAATCGAAATCGGCAGGAATTTTAAACGTGAATTAGGGCAATATTATCCTTTTAATGTTAATAGTTCAGAAGATGTGACCTTAACTCGTTTTGCGAATTTCTTTAAGTTTGGTGGCGTATTGGATACATTTTATCAATTTTATTTGTCTTCATTTGTGGTTGCTGACGGGGATAAAATTACTCCAATTGTTTCTGATGGCATTCGTTTTCCACTTAATACTATAGTGCTTAAAGACATAAATCGAGGATTACAGATAACGAATGAGTTATTCAATAACCCTGATAATCAATTAGAATTAATGTTAAGTATTAAGCCTCGTAACCTGTCTTCTTCTGCAACGCGTTTTGATCTAGTGACGGAAAGCATTTTACTTAACTATCAACAGGGGCCACGTTTATGGAATAAATTGACTTGGCCTATGGACATGAATAACTTTCCTTTGTCAGCTAACTTTTTCTTTAATGGTATGAAATTAGCCGAAAGAAGTTATGAGGGGGATTGGGCACTCTTTAGGTTTTTCAATGATTCAATTATTAGCTATAACCCTTTTACAAAAAATTATTTATTAAACTATCAGTTAGATAAGTATAGGATCGATATTGAAGTTAAAGGTAAGGATCGTCTTCATTTAATATTTAATCTTATTGATGGTTTTAGCTTACCCAATGAATTGAATGTTAATCAAGTATATAGAACTATGCATGAGGTAGATTGATATAATAAACACTCTATTAATAATTGATGTTATAAAAGGAAAGTAAATGTCTAATGAATTAGAAATAGCCAATAGACGTTTAATCTTAACTGTAGATAAAAGCGAAGATTTTTCGTTGGAAAATGTTACCGTTAGCCAAACTGTGGGAGAAGGAAACAAGTGTAAAGGTGTGTTAGTATCAAGTGAGCCGATGACTGCAGATAAAATTGGTTCAGATATTAAAATTTCATTTACCCAAACCAATGGTGATGTAGTTGTTTATTTAAGCTGTTTATATTCATATGATTTAATTGACTATGATTTTGTGACTGGAGTATATCGTTTTGAATGGGTAGCTAAGCCTTGGTTTGAATTATTGAAAGAGTCTTCCAATTGCCGTATTTTTCAAAGTGTTACTACACAAAGTATTATTTCAACTATCTTTAGTGAGTTGAATTACTCTGGGTGTTTCGAATTCAAATTAATTGGTGATGATGAAGTTCGAGAGTACTGTGTTCAATTTAATGAATCGAACTACAGTTTTATTTGCCGAATCATGTCTGAAGTTGGCTGGCATTATCATTTTTCAGATGAATCAGACGTAAGTAAGCTTATTATTAGTGATAATAATGAAGGTTTTGCTTCATGTGAGCCAGCGGTAGCAGAATATTTAATTGGTTCAGGTAATAAATTTGATTGTATTAAGACATGGTCACCTCATTATCAAGCTTCTATAGGTAAAGCAAGAACGAGTGATTACTCATTGGCATTAGTTTCTCCACTTGATAGTGGAGAGCAAAGTTCTGCTAGTGATTGTGCTCAAGTGACACAAGATTATTATATTTATCCGAGTCGATCCGCAACAACCGCAGAAAGCTCGAAAAAAGCTAAACTCGCTATTCAGTCTTTTGACTGCCAGTCAGTTAAGTATATAGGGACCTCTAATTTAGTTTCATTGATGGGAGGTAAGCAATTTACGCTTTCGGGCCATGAAGACAATACTCTGAATCAAACTTATATTATACTTAAATGTTATCATAATATTAGTGCAGAAACAGTTGGAGAGGTTCATTATAGTAACAAAATAAATGCGTTACCTATCGATATAGAATATAAGAACTTTCCTTTACCTGCTATTCATATACATAGCCTTCAAAGTGCTGTAGTAGTAGGACCGAGTGGAAATGAAATTTATCGTGATTCACAAAATCGTATTAAAGTGCAATTTCATTGGGATCTAGAAGGGAAATTAGATGAAAATTCAAGTGCCTGGATCCGTGTATCCCAAGCAATGATTGGCCAAGGATTTGGTATGATGTTTACGCCAAGAATAGGAGATGAGGTTTTAGTGGGTTTTATTGATGGTAACCCTGATAATCCTACTATTATTGGGGCCTTGTATGATAATAAAAGTTCTCCCCCCTTTGAATCCAGTACACAATTTGGTTTGATGACGCGCTCGACGCCAAGTGGCAGTGCCAGTAATGCGCATATTTTTCGTTTTGATGATAATAAAGATAATGAAGAAATTTATTTACAGAGTGAAAAAGATTTCAATGTACTAGTCAAAAATAATCGTTGTGCTCAAGTACAGGGTGATGAAACTCATCAAGTTGATAAGTCTTATACCCAAACGGTTACTGGGGCTGCTGCTGTCTCAACGGAAGATGCATATTCAATAAAGGCAACTAAAACGATGAAACTTGATGCTACAGAAGATTTATCGTTGATATCGGCAGCTTCAATAAGTGGAAGTGCATCTGAGAATGTAAGCTTTAAAGCTTCAAGTGATATGGAACACAGTGGAACGAATATTACCCTTGATGGTTCAAGTTCCATTAAGTTGACATGTGGTGGCAGTGAAATCAGCATGTCAAGTTCAAGCATCAGTATTAGCTCCCCTTCTATTTCCATTGAAGCGACAGGAACGGCTGAATTAAAAGGAGCAAGTGTGACTGTTGAAGGTCAAGCCTCTGTTACGGTTAAGGGAGTGACAGCTGAGCTTAATGGATCTGCGACATCTAAGGTGACTTCAAGTGGGATAGCGCAAATCAACGGTTCTTTGACTACTATTAATTAGTATTAAACTGGAGTAAAAAACGAGGGTGAGCTATGACGCTAGCTGCTAGAGCGACCGATCTTCATGTTTGCCCTATGGTAACGGGTGTAGTTCCTCATGTTGGGGGTCCAGTTTTACCTGGGAGTGCTGCTACAGTATTGATTGGTAAATTACCGGCTGCAGTTTTAGGGCAATCTTGCACTTGTGTTGGACCGCCAGATACCATAGTTGCAGGCAGTACTACAGTAATGATTTGTAGTATGCCAGCGGCAAGAATGGGGGACTCAACTTCTCATGGTGGTAGTATTGTTTTGGGGTGTCCGACCGTAATCGTCGGGGGTTAGCTTATTTTCATGTTTGTTATCGCTTATTATTTTAATTTTATTGAAAATATAGGATGACATATTCATCTAATGCTTTTGTGCTTTTGTCATCAGTGATAATGGAATAATTAGACTTATATTCTATAATTATAATTCTGTTCACTTTACAATTGTATGTTATGGAGTTATAGACATGACAAAAAATGAATTTAAGCGGCATTTAGGGAATAACAAGATGGAAGTTGTTTCTGTGGGCTGCGCCATTATTGATCAAGCTTGCGGTTTCAATTGGGCTACAATTACAAAAGATGGTCTTTCCTCTGGTGTTGATATGTATGAAAGTAAGAAAGTTGCCTCAATACCTAACCCACTGTTTATTTCTCATGGTCATGATGCTATTGGTAATCACTCTCCAAAAACTAAGAAATATTTAAGGAATCGTAGATGGAAAACAATAGGCGGTGGATTGGTTTCTTTTATTGGTAGTGGTGGTTCTGTGGTCACTCAAGTCAATACGACAGGGATTGCGAGACATACTCGAGCAACATCCAAAACGTTAGCGCATATTGCTCGTTTATCACAAATTTCCAAAGGTTTTAAAAAAAGCGAATACCTCACTGAATTGTGTGCGGTAGTATTATTAATGAAAAAAATTAAAGCGGCTACCCGTGGTGGGCAACTTGTGTCTGATTGTATTCCTAATGCTCTTGCAAGTGGCCTTGTTGGGGCGAGTACTGCAGCCTTTGGGGCCATTATGGCTGCTAGACATAAAGAAATTGCTGCTCAAACAGCGTTATTATTACACTGGCGAGCTTTTCAAGAGTATCAGCTAACAAAGGTTTTTGGTGGTGATGGGCCAGCAATGCGAATAGTCAGAGAACTATTTGGACAAGCCATACGTTCTGGTGAGCCTAATTACTGTAAAGTTGATGCGCTTATTAATGAACCGGCAGGTTGGGTTGCAATAAAAGACAAAATTAATCTTATCTAGGTCAAAGTTTATACTATTAAGGTGTTTTTATCCTTAAGGATAAGTTGTTATTCATATCATTAATCAAGGCTATTCTGGGTGATCTGTTCATTGCTCTCTTGATGCCATAAGGTCAAATGATTTCCCCAGCAGCACCCTGTGTCAAGGGCTATGTAATGATCATTGGTAACGTCTCCCATGAGTGAGGCCCAATGTCCAAAGACGAGTGTATAGTCTTGTGGTAAAGCTGATTGATGAGTGAACCATGGGGTTAACTCAGTCTGGCTATTATGTTGAGGTGATGATTTTTCACTGAAGTTGAGCCGTAAATCTGGATGGAGATATCGCATACGGGTGAGGGCATTAATGGTATAAATAGCTTGTTCATTTGGAGTCAGTCTGTCATGCCATTGGTTAATGTCATTACGGTACATACTCTTAATGAGTTTGAGATAATTGGGTGAGGTTAATCGTTCACTAATGGCGTTAGCTTGGGTGATTAAGGTATCGGTTGACCACATAGGCGGTATGCCTGCATGGGTCATAATGGTCTGTTGTTGCCTATTGATATGGCATAAGGGGTGTTCTCGTAGCCAGTCAATCAGTATATTGATGTTGTTTGCGGCGAGTAATTCATTCAGATTATCTTGAGGGTTGGCTTGATGCAACCCTGCATGAACAGCAAAAAAATGCAGTTCATGGTTACCTAATACGAACTGAGCAGCTTCCGATAATGATTTTATATATTCTAATACTGCTAAGGATTTTGGTCCTCTAGCAATTAAATCACCGACTAGCCATAGTGTATCCTTAGAAGGATTAAAATTAACTTTGTTTAATAACAGAGTTAACTCATCAAAACACCCTTGAACATCCCCGACATAGTAGTTCGCCATGGTTAATGAATGACGCCAGGAATGGCTAAACGAAAAATAGGAATATTGGCATTAAATTCAACATGATTATCTTCTTGCATCGTATAATGGCCTTTCATTAACCCCATTGGGGTTTTTAGCATAGTGCCGCTAGTGTACTGATATGAAGTTTGAGGATTAATGGTGGGAGTTTTGCCGACAACGCCTTCCCCATTAACTTCGTGAATCTGTCCGTTGCCATCAGTAATATGCCAGTAACGGCTTTTTAATGTGACAGGTGTATTGGCCAAATTTGTAATTTTTATTGTATAACTGAATAAATATTTGTCCTCACTCGGAGAGGATTGTTCTTCAATATATTCTGTCATCACTTCTATTTTAATAGAGGAGCCTTTTGTGCTCATCATTACCCCCAAAAAATACAGGTTATAAAATGAGGCGAATGTTCGCCTCAGAACACTTACTTTTTATCGCAAAGTAAATTGGCGAGAGCAACATATTCTTGAACACTTATTTGTTCTGGTCGGCGAGTTGGATCAATACCTAATAATTCAAAATCCGCATCAGAAATGAGTTGCTTTAAGTTGTTTCTTAAGGTCTTTCTACGCATATTAAAAGCTGTCATGGTAAGTTGGCGAAGTACTTCAACATCTTTACAAGGGTAAGGTTTTGTTTTAAATGGGACTAATCTAACAACCGCAGAGTCAACCTTAGGAGCAGGGGTAAAGCATCCGGGGGGCACTTCAAGTACTGGCATGACTTGGCAAAAATATTGTGCCATAACAGTAAGGCGTCCGTAAGCTTTCGTTCCTGGACTGGCTGATAATCTCAAGACCACTTCTTTTTGCAGCATAAAATGCATGTTTTTGATGTATTGAGAAAATTCGAACAAATGAAACATCAATGGGGTTGAGATATTATAAGGCAAGTTACCAAAGACCTTTAACTGTTTATCTTTCTGAACCAATTGACTAAAGTCAAACTGTAGTGCGTCACCTTGATGAATATCGAGTTTGTCTTTGAGGCTTGGGTGTATTTTTAACCTTTCGACGAGATCTTTATCTAATTCAACAACGGTGAGCTTTTCAATGCTGTCAGCAACGGGCTCCGTTAAGGCACCAAGACCGGGACCAATTTCGACCATAACATGCTCATTGTCAGGAGCGATGGCGCCAACAATGCTGTTAATAATATTTTGATCGGTTAAAAAGTTTTGTCCAAAACGTTTTCTCGCGGTATGACCTAAATGTACTTTATTACTCATGTATTTTGCTATTTACTTGTTTTTGTAGCCAACTCTATGGCGGTGTTAAGGGCGCAGATAAAACTGCCAGTATCGGCTTTTCCTGTTCCTGCAAGCTCGAGGGCCGTACCATGATCAACGGATGTACGTATATATGGCAACCCCAAAGTGATATTCACTGAATTGCCAAATCCCATGGATTTTAGCACAGGTAAACCTTGATCGTGATACATGGCTAATACCACATCGGCATCATCTAAGTATTTGGCTTGAAATAAGGTGTCTGCAGGCAGTGGACCAACAATATCGATGCCTTCTTCTTTTAGTTCATCTAAGGCTGGAATGATAATATCTATTTCTTCCCTACCTAAATGACCGTCTTCACCCGCATGAGGATTGAGCCCACAAACATAAATACGAGGGCTGCTTAAGGCAAACTTTTTAATGAGATCATGGTGTAATATTTTAATTATTTGATGTAAACGGTCACGTGTAATGGCTTTGGCGACATAAGCTAAAGGGATATGTGTGGTCACTAAAGCCACGTGTAATCCCGGTGCAGAAAGCATCATGACGACATCTTGGCAGTTAGCTTGATGGGCAAAAAACTCAGTATGGCCACTAAATGATATACCCGATTGATTAATAATGCCTTTATGAACGGGGCCTGTGACGATGGCGTCAAACTCACCATTCATATTTTTTTCACCTGCGTAACTTAAGGTGTCAACTACATAATGGCTGTTTGCTTCATTGAGTTCACCGCAAAGTGAAGGCTCATTGAGTGTAAAAGGCGATATGGTGAGGGTGCCCGCTTCTTGTGCTTTAGGGGCTAGTTTTGGTTGATAAGGCCGTAATTGAAGCGGGAGACCAATTTGTTTAGCGCGGCTGAGTAACAACTCGGGATCAGCACAAACAACAAGCTCAGCAGGCCATGCCTGCTGAGCGAGTTGAATAACGAGTTCTGGTCCAACCCCAGCAGGCTCACCGGGGGTGATAGCAATTCGCTTAATCGTCAATATGATTAACCTCGATTATTTTTAGGTTCAAAGACTTCAATGTAAGCTTCAGCTCGCATTTCATCTAACCAATTTTGTAACTCTTCGTTAAATTTACGACGGAAAATAAGTTGATGAGCACGATTGGTGTTAAATTGATCGGTCGCATCTGTTTTTCGTCGTTTTTCCAACTGAACAATATGCCAGCCATGGCTGGAACGGAAGGGCTCGCTTATTTCACCGACCTTTAAACTCGCAAGCTCTTGAGCAAAAGCGGGGACATAAATTTTAGGATCGGCCCAACCTAATTCTCCGCCTTTTGCACTCGACCCAGGATCTTCTGAGTACTGTCTTGCCAGATCTTCAAACTTTGCTTTTCCTGAGCGTATTTCGACAAGGAATTTTTCCAGCATCGCTTTGGCTCTTTCTTCCGATAAAATCGGTGAAGGTTTGATTAGGATATGACGTGACTTGACTTCATCCAGTTCTTTCGTTTCCATGCCTCTGACATCCATTACTTTAATGATATGGAAACCAGATGGGCTTTTAATGGGTCCTATGATATCACCTTTTTTGGCATCTTTGACCACTTCGGCAAATAAGGTAGGCATCTCATTGATATTCATGTAATCCCATATTCCACCTTCTAGCGCCTTAGGGCCTGATGAGGATGCGATTGCTGTGCGTTTGAAGTCGGCACCCTCTTTGAGACGCTTTAATACGATTGCTGCGCGATTGCTGGCTTCTTTTAATTGTTCGCTTGTTGGATTATTGGGAACATCAATAAGGATATGACCGATTTGAAACTCGACATTTTTGAGTCCTTGTTGCTTAATCAACTCAACAAGGCCATTAATTTCTTGTGGAGAGACTTGAATACGGCGTTGGACTTGAATACGTTGAATTTCACCTATGGTGACTTCTTGACGCAATTGCTCGCGATATTCGGCAAAAGAGGTACCTTCGCTTTCCAGTTGCTGCTTCATTTGTTCTACAGTTATCTTTTGCTCTTTAGCGATATTGGCAATGGTTTGATCTAATTGCAGATCGCCAATATGCAATCCAATACGTTCAGCCATTTGCATTTGTAGACGTGTTAAAATCAGTCTTTCAATAATTTGAGTGCGCAAAGCGTTATCTGAAGGAAGTGATTGATTGTTCTTTTTTGCATTATCTTTTACTGTGTGCATCATGTCTGTGATTTCACTTTCTAAAATCACACCTTGATTGACCTGTACAGCGATTCTATCCAGTGGTGTTGGTGCTGCGATCACATGTTGACTCAATAATATGAGTGCAAAAAAAGCTAAAATTACTCGTTTACAAGTGTTCATCCACAAAAATCCTTGGCATTTGTTAATGTCATTTTCGATACATTTTATCGTTGAAATGATCTTTTCTATCCTGTTTGGACTACGAGTTCATGTTGAGGTTCATTATGAACGCGTTTGGTTTAGGTTAATTATTCATATATATCGGACTTCGATAATTAAATAATCCATCATTTAGCATACTTGATGCATTCAATGAGCCACCGCTTGAGCTTCCCGAGGAGCTTGAGCTACTCGATGTTGTTGAACCACCTAATCCATTGATAATGAAGTTTATGTACACACCACTTTGGAAATATGCACTTGAGGTGTTATTACTATAAGAGGTTTTTATTCTATCATGATAAGTTACCCTAACGGCCCAACAGCAGGTATCATATTGAAAGCCCGTGTAGGTTTCAACGCTTTGTTTTTCACTTAAGTCATAATACCAATTACCGACAAGGGAGATGTTGTCTGTGATTGGCCATGCGCCTCGAAAACCTGTTTGAGAAATATCAGATGTCACTCCCGTATTTGTATTTACAAGATCAGGCACATATCGATAACTGACTTGCAATAACTTATTGGGCGCTGGACGGTAGTCCAGTGACACTTCATTTTTGGTATTGGAATTATCTTCAGTATTGTATTGAACAGAGCCACTGATAAACCAATCATTATAAAGTTGGGCCGAGAGATCCGATGCTAATGTGGAACTGGTTGTGGCCGTGTTTGTTGTATTGCTATATTCAGAAATGACGCGGCTATCTTGAAAATAAATAATTTGCCCCAGACTAAATTTAAACACTTCTCTGTTCTGGGTATTAAAAAGTTTCGTTGTGATTCCGACAGTCATTTGATTTGCATCGGCGATTCTATCTAACCCAGAATAGCGTCTATCTCTAAATAAGCCGTAATAGTCATTTTGTAACTCTGCGGTGTCATAAATACCGATATCAGATTGATCTTGATAACCAATATAAAGATACTGGAATTGTGGGGTCAGTGTTTGTCTGTAATTTTGATTGAAGTAATTTGTATAGCGTTCAAAATTAATTTGCCCCGAAACACGTGCTTCGGGCAAGGTTCGACTGACACTATCTGAGAGGCCCGCTCCCGTATTATCTTGTTGTGAATAATTAGTTTGCAGTAATTTTAGCTGTGTTGTAAGCGAGCCGGCGGGTCCTTGAATAGGGTAGGATAGGCTCGGCTCTAAATGCACACGAGTGGCTGATGAGTAATTGCCTGTGTTTTGATCTTTAAATTGAGTGGCTTCACTGAATAGATCAAAATCGATACCTTTGAGGGCATTCGGTGCTCGGTAATTGTAGTCCAATTGAGGCATGACCTGATAAGGCTGGTCACTTTCACCTAACACTTTGATATCTTGTACTTTAGTGGTTAAGTCCCAGTTTTCCTCTAAATAGCTGGCTTCACCAACGCGAATGAGTTGATTATTACTTGATGTACTAATGTCTGAGCTAAGATCATTAAAGTAATTATCATCCGAGACATCGGTGTAATTGCCCATGATACGCCAATTTTGTCCTATACTGCCTTGTTGTTGCCAATGATAAAGGTAGCGATCAGAATGGTTGGTTTCATATTGATCGTTCCCTAAATATTCTAAATTGATTTGGCCCGATTGTGGTGAGCTGTCATTTCCTGCGAGATAGCGAAACTCACTTTTAGTATAGAGACCGCGACTCGACATGTAATTTGGCGTTAAAGTTAAGTCATATTCAGGGGCGATATTCCAATAATAGGGAACTGTAAATTCGAGTCCATTTTTTGTGCTGGAACTAAAAGAAGGAAACAAAAATCCAGATTTTCGTTTATTTGACACAGGAATGGTCATATAAGGTAAGTAAAATACTGGGATGTCGGCGACCCTTAATTTGGCCCCCCAAATTTCTCCCCACTCTTCATTACTGTCAATTTTTATTTTATTGGCTTCAAGCACCCAATCTGGCTGAGGATCTGGACAGGTGGTAATGGTTGCTTGAGACAATATTAAGTCATTGTCTTTGGTAATTTCAAGCGTGCCAGCAGTACCATGGGCTTGTTGGCCTTTTAACCAATAACTGGTGCCTTGTAGTGTGGCGGTATTGCTTCGCATTTGAGCGACGAGTGAGTCGGCTGTAACGATGAAGCTGCTATCGGAAAAAACTAAGTCACCATTTGCTGATAAACTTTGTTGCTGCTGATCAACAATGGCTTCATCAGCAGCAATACTACGTGAACCTTGAATAAATGATACGTCACCGTTAAAAATGGCTTTTTGGCCGAGTTGGGCCTGTGAGTCATTGGATGTAATGGTGACTTCGGATGGATCTTGGATAGCTGAAGAAGGCGACGTGGGGATTTGACGTGGCAGTTTAGGCTCGATAATACATACCGAACTGGAAGAAGGCTCTGCTGTCGAATTATCAGCTAAAACGAGTGTTGGAAATAGGCTCAAGGCCAGAAAATAACGGATCTGCATCTTAAGTTAGTTACTTTTTTTTCGTCAAATCGGTTGAAAGAGGGTAAAGAAACCGTTCATCTTTGGGCAACTTTACTAAATATTTTATGTCTATTTTTCTAGCAATTTCATTTTTTTCGTTATAATAAAGCAATTTTTACCGAAGAGCCATGAGGCATCCTTTGTCAGATCCTAGATTTATTCAGCTTACAACGTGGCTAAGTGACCATTTTTCACTCGATTTATCACCCATACTGATTTCTGGTGATGCCAGTGTGAGACGTTATTTTCGTGTGCTGATCAATGATGTTTCTTATATAGTAGTTGATTCACCACCCAAACAAGTAGTTTTGCAACAATTTATTGATATTGCAAATGCCTATGCTCAGGTAGGCATTAATGTACCAGAGGTTATTGCGAAAGACACGCAAAATGGATTTATGTTGCTAACCGATTTGGGAGATACATCATTATTCTCAATGCTAAATATTGAGAATGTTGAAGATTATTATAAAACTGCGCTCGCTTTACTGAGTGATATTACAAAAGTAAAGAAGACAAATGAAGGTGATTTACCTTTATATGATAGGGCTTTTGTTCAGCGAGAACTTGATATATTCACAGATTGGCTATTAACGTGTCATCTTTCTATCACATTGAGCCATGAGCAATGCGGTATGTTATCGAAGACCTTTGAGCATTTAGTACACAATGCACTTGAGCAGCCTCTGGTTGGTATGCATAGAGATTATCACTGTCGCAATATTATGCTGAAAAATGATGAACTGCATATTATTGATTTTCAAGATGCGGTTATTGGTCCTATCACTTATGATGTGGTGTCCTTGTTGAGAGACTGTTATATACGCTGGCCTGATAAATTGGTTGATCATTTGATGGGCGAGCATTATGAGGCAATCAAGCAAAGAGGTGAGATTGCCAGTCATATCACGTTGGCGCAGTATCGTCGTTGGTTTGATTTAATGGGGCTGCAACGCCACATCAAAGCAGTGGGAATTTTTGCTCGATTACATCATAGAGATAGAAAGTCAGCATATTTAGCCGACATTCCATTAACCTTAAGTTACATTCGAGATGTGGCATTATCTTATCCAGAACTAGCGGCTTTTGGTTCTTGGGTAGAATTGGTGCTTATTCCCCAGTTTATGGATTCGGTAGAGCAAGTAATATGAAAGCAATGATTTTAGCGGCAGGGAGAGGGGAGAGGTTGAGGCCATTAACGGATCATGTGCCCAAACCTTTAGTCAAAGTTAATGAAAAATCATTAATTCAATATCATATAGAGAATTTGGCACGTATTGGTGTACAAGATATTGTGATTAATCTAGCTTGGTTAGGTGATAAAATTATTCATGCGTTAGGCTCAGGAGAGCAGTGGGGCGTGAGATTACATTACAGTCAAGAAGAAACGGCATTAGATACAGGTGGTGGGATTAAGCATGCATTACCTTTGTTGGGTGATGCGCCCTTTTTGGTGATAAATGGTGATATTTTTATTGATGAGCTGCCAAGCCTCCCTGCGCTTAAACAGGAGCAACAAGCCTATGTGTGGTTAGTGGATAATCCAACTCATAATCCAAGGGGGGATTTTTGTCTAGTTAATGAGAAAGTGAAGACTAGCGGTTACAATATGCTGACTTTTTCGGGAATAGGTTTATATTGTCCTTCATTTTTCTCACAGTGTGAAGATAACTCATTTCCATTGGGGCCCTTATTGAGGAAAAAAATGGAGCAAAATACTGTTTTAGGTACTCATATGACAACTTTTTGGTGCGATGTGGGAACCATTGATAGATTGGATGCATTAGAAAAAAGATTGGCAGTTGATGCTTGATTGAGCAGGTCACAGTCATGTTGATAAGTAATTTTATATTTCAAAGGCAATTTAATGCGGATTTTTGGTAAGGTTTTTGGTTTTATTATTGGATTCATGCTGGGCCGTCTTGTTGGTGGTCTATTAGGGTTGTGGCTAGGGCATGTTTATGATCGCAGCCAAGGTGGCGGATCATTGTTTGCGAATGCGGCTCAGCGGCAGCGGCTTTTTTTTAATACCACTTTTGCTGTTATGGGACATGTCGCCAAAGCGTCAGGCCAAGTGACTCAAAACGATATTCGCATTGCCACTGCGCTTATGGATCAAATGCAGTTACAAGGTGAAGCAAGAAAAGAAGCACAAGCGGCTTTTCGTGAAGGAAAAGCAGATGATTTTGATGTAAAAGAGAAGCTAAAAACATTTAGAATGATAGCCATGGGGCGGCGTGAGCTGGTACAAATGTTTTTGGAAATTCAAATTCAAACAGCTTTGTCTGATGCTAAATTAGAACCCAGTGAGCATGCCGTTCTCTTAGTTATTGCGCAGGAGTTAGGTTGCTCACGTGCTCAATTGGATGCCTTATTGTCGCGATGGCAAGCTGAGTTCAAGTTTCATCAAAATGGTGGCAGTACCAATAAGACAACAATCGAAGATGCCTACTCTATTCTTGGTTTATCGCAAAGTGCATCCAACCAAGATGTGAAACGGGCATACCGTAAATTAATGAATGAACATCATCCTGATAAACTGGTAGCGAAAGGGTTACCACCAGAGATGATGGAGCTGGCTAAGAATAAAGCACAAGATATTCAAACGGCTTATGATAAAGTGAAAAGCGAACGTCGAATGCGATAATGTCCTTCTGATGGAGCCGCAATGAAAATTGTTATTTTAGATGCTTATACCTTGAACAAAGGCGATTTGAGCTGGCAGGGTTTAACGGCGTTAGGTGAATTAACTTGTTATGATAGAACAGCAAGTCATGAAGTGATCTCACGAGCCAAAGAGGCTGATGTTATTTTAACGAATAAGGTTAAATTAAGCGCTGAAATTTTGTCTATGCTGCCTCAGTTACGCTATATAGGGGTGTTGGCTACAGGCGTTAATGTTATCGACTTGGATGCGGCTGCAGCCCGAGGTATTGTTGTGACGAATGCACCGAATTATGCGTCAGATTCTGTTGCTCAAATGGTCTTCGCTCATATATTGCATTTCAGTCAGCAAGTTGCAGAACACGATAAAGCGGTTAAAGGTGGAGCTTGGGGAGCATGTCGAGATTTCTCATTGACGCTATCTCCGCTACACTCTCTTAAAAATAAGGTGCTTGGCCTCATAGGCTTTGGCCATATTGCTCAAAAGGCCGCTCAGATAGGACTTGCATTTGACATGCTGGTGAGGGTGTATTCACGTACTAAGCCACAGCATTTGCCTGAAGGTGTGAGTTGGCAGTGTTTTGATGGGGTGATAGAGGCTGCGGATTTTTTATCATTACATTGCCCTTTAACATCTGAAACGTATCAGTTAATTGATGCTCAGTGTTTAGCGAAGATGAAGCCCAGTTCGGTATTGATCAATACTGCAAGGGGAGAATTGATTGATGAAATGGCTTTAGCCGCTGCACTTGCTAATGGGACATTGGCTTTTGCGGGCCTTGATGTGCTATCAACAGAGCCTCCTGCAAATGATCATCCTTTTTTTAATCTCAATAATATTGCACTTTCTCCCCATAATGCTTGGGCCACTTTGGAAGCTCGCCAGACATTGTTAGATATTACGGTGATGAATTTGACGGCATATACAAATGGGGAAATTTTACATAACCAAGTAGTATAAGATTGGTTTTCCCCTTTACTATCTGGACATCAAAGGGGGAAGATCTTGATTATGATTTTTCTCTGTGTGGGTTGCGAGGATCTTGGGTCCAATTAAGATAAGGCTGGCTTGTATCGATGTCTATCATCGAAATGGCTTGCGGCTCAGGGCAAGTGATCTGACATAAATTACAGCCCACACATTCTTCTTCTATGATGGTATATTGTTTAGAGTTTGCTTTTTCAGTGATAGCAATAGATTGATGCGATGTGTCTTCACAAGCCGCATAACAGCGCCCACATTGAATACAGTGTTCCTGGTTGATAAGGGCGATACGCTTATAATTCATATTTAAGTACTTCCAGTCAGTGGTGTTGGCTATGGCGGCGCCACTGAAATCATTAATGGTTAAATAGCCTTGTTTGTCCATCCAATCACTGAGTCCACTGCACAATTCTTTGATAATTTTAAAACCAAATAACATGGCTGCGGTGCAAACTTGTACATTCATAGCGCCTAATGAAATGAATTCTGCGGCGTCACGCCAATTTGATATACCGCCTATGCCAGAGATAGGAATATTGGCCGTTGTCGGGTGGCGGGCAATTTCTGAAACCATGTTAAGTGCTATGGGTTTAATTGCGGGTCCGCAGTAGCCGCCGTGAGTGCCTTTTCCATCGACACTGGGCTCTGGTGACATAGTATCAAGATCGACCGAAGTGATAGAATTAATCGTATTGATTAAGCTTACCGCATCGGCGCCACCTCTTATCGCGGCTTCAGCAGGAGCGCGAATATCGGTGATGTTCGGTGTGAGTTTGACTATGACCGGAAGTGAAGAATGTTGTTTACACCAACGTGTGACCATTTCAATATATTCAGGTACTTGACCAACAGCAGCCCCCATCCCTCTTTCTGGCATGCCATGTGGACAGCCAAAGTTGAGTTCAATACCGTCAGCACCTGTTGCTTCAACTTTCTTGAGTATGCGTTTCCAAGGGGTTTCTTCACATGGCACCATTAAGGAGACGATAATCACTCTATCAGGCCAGTCTTTTTTGACTTGAGTGATTTCATCGAGGTTTATTTGTAAAGGTCGATCTGTGATGAGTTCGATATTATTAAAGCCAATAACCTGTCTATTTTGTCCGTAATGAACACCATAACGGGAGGAAACATTAATGGCACTAGGATCTTCACCTAATGTTTTCCAAACGACTCCTCCCCAGCCAGCCTCAAAAGCGCGAACAACATTATAGGCTTTGTCTGTAGGAGGCGCGGAAGCAAGCCAAAAAGGGTTAATGGATTTTATACCGATAAACTCGCATGCCAAATTTGCCATATATAGTGCCTTTTAGTCTTTGAGTTGTTGATGAATAGCGGCTGCTGCATGGTTGCCATGAGAAACGGCTTCAACGACAAGATCTAATCCATCAATTGCATCGCCTCCGGCATAAACCTTTTCTATGGATGTTTGAAATTGCTGATCCACTTTAAGTCTTCCTCGTTTATCGAATTTAGGAATGGGGTCGGCGTTATGTGCAAATATTGATGTATTGAGTTGTTGTCCTATGGCTTTAAAAATAACATCACAGGGTAATTCTATCAGTTTGTCTGTGGTGGTCATTTTTCCCGATTTATCTTGCGTGGTTTCTTTAAACTGTATATGTGTAGCGCCTTGTTTATTGCCGCGTATTTGATATGGCTGTGCATTAAAAATAAACCGTATACCGTTTGTTAAAGCAAGCTCTTGTTCATACATTGATGCCCCCATGCTTTGTTGTTCGCGTCGATATACTATGCTGACTTCTTCCGCGCCTAGTTTTTTACTTTGTACTGCAATATCAATCGCTGTCATGCCTGCGCCGATAATCACCACTCGGCGGCCTACTGGTAGCCTTGTCATGTCTTTCGATTGCCTCAATTCACTAATATAATCGATAGCATCTTCGACACCTTTTAGCTCTTCCCCTGGTATATTGAGTGAATTTGTTGCATTTAAGCCGATTGCGATAAAGACGGCATCATGGGTGTTTCGCAGCGATGCTAAACTGATGTCTTTACCCAAAGCGGTTTCATGTTGTATTTTTATTCCTCCTATTTTTAATACAAAATCTATTTCTTCTTGGGCATAATTATCCACTAACTTGTATTGGGCTATGCCATATTCGTTAAGTCCTCCGCTTTTTTTTGCGGCTTCATAAATGGTGATCTTATGTCCTTTCTGAGCCAGTCTATGGGCACAGGCAAGGCCTGCTGGTCCCGCTCCGACAATGGCGATATGTTTACCTGTAGGTTGCTCTCTTGAAAAGGGATAGGCTTGTGTACTGTCTAAATGATCAATGGCATATCGTTGCAATAATGCGATATCAACAGGCGCTTCTTCTTTCAGGTTTCTGACACAGGCTTGCTCACATAAGGTTTCAGTTGGGCAAACTTTGGCGCAACTGCCCCCTAAAATATTGGCTGAGAGAATTTCTTTTGCTGCACCATGAACATTATCTGTGTTGATTTCTTTTATGAATAAAGGAATATCGATTTGTGTTGGGCAAGCCTGAATGCAAGGGGCGTCATAGCAAAATAAACAACGTTCGCTAGCGACTAAGGCTTGTTTCATTGTTAGAGCAGGGTGAATATCGGTAAAGTTATTTTTGATATCTTTTGAATTTAACCTTGCGGCCTGTATATCATGATCCACACTCATTACTTCTCCTTGATAGTTTTAAAAGGTGGGTGATGTTTGAATCAAAACTAAGAATGACTATTCGTTTCAACTATCGACATTGCTTATAATGTTTGTACTCCTGCTGAAAAATCACAGATTTTGTGATAGAGATATGGCTTAACTTTTTAATATTTAACTGTAGTTTAGGGAAGAAAATCAGTCAAATTTCAAATTTAATCTGTTGTTTTTGTTGTTAATTTACTTGGTTATATTTAAAAGTAATAGTGGATGACTTTTAAATCATTTAACGTTTTATTCTGATTTCAGTTATCTTTAATTTATGGAGCAGTTAGAGTTTTTTACCATACCTAGCCCTTGTATCAACGTGTGTCAAAGTGATGCTCGAGGCTATTGCTTGGGCTGTTTTCGCAGTCGTGATGAACGCTTTTATTGGCTGGATTATTCTGAACATCAAAAGCAACTCATTCTAAGATTGTGTAAACAAAGAAAGCGCCGTCGAGAATTAGCGGTGTTAAACGCAAGGAAAATAAAGGCTAGCGGGGAAAAGGCTTATTCAAATGGAGAGTTTGATTTTGATTCGGCAGAGTGAGGTAAGTGTAAGCTAAATGTCGTTTGGCCTTGACTACTTTTTAATGTGGCATTGCCTTGGTGTTTATCCATTATACGTTTAACAATAGCCAGTCCCAGTCCGTACCCCCTTGGGCCTTGTTTTTGCTTCTCTTGACTTCGATAGAAAGGTTCAAATATTCTTTCTCGTTCTGTAAGTGGAATGCCTTCACCATCATCAGTGACTGATATTTCAATCTCTTTTTCATTTTGCCTGACTTCAACGATAACGGACTTATGGCCAAACTTTTGGGCATTCGTGATTAAATTTTGTAGGGCTCTATCGATTAATATAGCATTGATGGTGGCAATGACAGGGCTTTTATGAGGAATAAAAGAGATGATGTTTTTTTGATGAGCTTGCAATCTTTTGATTGTTTTTTCGACTAATTGGTTAAGCTCAACTGACTCAAATTTGGGTTGCTGAAATTGAGGATCTAGGCTGGTGTAGCTTAACAACTCTGCTAACAGGGCTTCAATTTCATCAATATCATGGTTGGTATTCTCAACCAGTTGGTTTTGATTTGGCAGATAGGGTTTTGCATATTGTAATATGAGTGCAAGGGCAAACTTTAATCGAGATAACGGGGTACGGATCTCATGGGATACGGCATTCAGGAGATGAGTTTGATTATCGATAAGTTGGGTAATATGATGTGCCATTTTATTAAAAGTAAGACTTAAATCATTGACTTGAGAGCGATTTGTTAACGTAGTGCGAGTATCCCATTTGGCCTTGTTTAATTGTTTTGCTGAGGCTTTGAGTTTGGTTAAATCTTTTGATAAAGGCCAAATCAATATGAATAGAATGACAATTATTGATAGGAATAAAAATAAATTGAAAATGTTTTTTAGTGTCTCATTTTTGGTTACAGTAAGGGGGCCAATCACTAAAACTTGATTGTTTACCGAGATGAAATGCAGTTCATTATCTGTCTTAGTCGACACACTAAGAATTGCGTCACTTTTCAGTTGCTCTTTATTGATTAAAGTGACTTTATTGATATCCACAAGTGTTAATGGCAAATTAGCAAAATGGGTACTATTTCTTAGGTATAAAATACGTTCGTATTCAGGTAATTGGGATAAAACTTGTGCTAATACTATGAAAGAAGCGTTTTCAATGGATTTTTGGTTTGTCTGATCTTGCCAAAGATAATCTAATGTCCAGCCTATGCCAAGAAAGCTTAGGCTGAGCAGAAGATAAAAGCTGATAAAAAGACGTTTCACTTTATCAACCTAGGATCAGTTATTCCAAGCTTCTGGGGCAAACAAATAGCCTTGTCCCCATACTGTTTTGATCCTAAAAGGTGTTTCAATATTATCACCCAGTTTTTTTCTTAAACGTGAAATTCTGACATCGATTTTTCTATCTTTGCCATCAAAATCAATATTGAGTAGATATTGATAGATGTATTGCCTGCTTAATACTTGACCGGCTTGAGAAGCGAGTAACCACAACAACTCAAATTCATGATTGGTAAGATCTATTTCCGTTTGCCCTAGACGAATTACCTGAGTATGAGGATCAATACTCAACTTTCCAAAGCTTAAACAGTGAGATTCAGTTTTTTGGGGTTGAAGTTTTCTTTTTAATAAATTGTTAATTCTCGCCAATAATAGAGCAGGATCGATAGGCTTAACGATATAGTCATCAGCCCCCATTTCCAGTCCTTTAATTTGATCTTCATTGGATGCAAGGGCACTCATTAACAAAATGGGGCCTGAAAAATAATCAGGCAATTTTTCACATAAAGTTAATCCGTCCATTCCTGGCAGCATAATATCAAGAATGATGATATCAGGTTTGTAATGGATTAAGCGTTTTAAGACGGTGTCACCTCGACGTTCAACTTCCACGTGCATGCCATGTGACTTTAAATAATCCACAATTAAGTTAGCGAGACGGATATCGTCTTCTACTAATAGGACTCTATGATTAGATTGGGGGAGGGTCATTAGAATAGACTCCATGCGTTGCGAAATAGTCGCCTTAAATGTGACATAGAAGTAGGACTGTCTTTACATTCAGTACCTACTAGTGTTTTATTTGTTTCTTTATCTATCATTTTGAATATATTAACTTTTATTCTTCTATCGTTGAGTGTTAATAACTTACTTACGGGTGAGCTTTTACACCATTGTATGATTTCATGATAGCTTGATAAAATATATGTTGGTTTAAAAATGTTAAGTTTACACTTTATTTCGACTTGCAAATAACAAAGAAGTTGCCTTGTTGATGTAATACAAAGTTCTGGGAAAAGTTGTAATATGGGTAGGTTTTTGTTTTTAGCTGCATTAGCTTCTCCACACATCAGAGCATGAGTGTTAAAAGTGACGTATATTAATTTAATGATAGATCGTTGCACTTATTGTAAAACCTATTTCTGACAGTGTTTAAATAAAATCATCATGCTTGTCTATGACAAGGTTTATATGTTAAATGTTAAGGTGTCATTCTTTTAGTTTAGTCCTTAATCGAAAATTGTCATTGATAGAAAGAAAGCGGATCAAAAAGGGCTTGGGAAAGAAAGATATTTTATCTTTGATCAACATATGCCTTGAAGAGGGGGTGATCTTGCTATCATTTGCTGGTTATTTAGTCGGAGTTGTCTGGTTTAATAAACATATATGACTGATTGCAACATTAAAATGAGCATATTCATAAGTAACGTTATAAGTTTAATCCTTATTTATCCGATTTGTTTGTTTTACAGACAAAATAAGGAGCTTATGAATTTGTTTTTTCTCGCCTACCATAGAACCGATATCCGTAGGCTTTAGAATACCATTTCTAGGGTAATTCAGTAGTGTTTATATGGGCATTGATGCAAAGTGATACAGCTTGTCTGGAAATGTTCTGAAAATATTGTTAATTAAAGGTAGAAACCGAAAGTGAGTGTTGTAATCACGAAGTGAGAACTGCACATTCAGTTTCTATTCATCTTTAGCTTATTTTTTCACTTTATTGCTGATAAATTTAATGATGACGTTATTGAGATGTTGGTTAGATAGATAATGACGTGCTTTACCATGGAAAACAATGAAGCCTTTTTCTGTTTTTATCACTTGACTGACCTCACTCCAAGGGAGGGTCTTGTTGACATAATAAGAATGAATTTGAATATGCTGCTCATTGATTGTCAGTCGAATATCGCTATTAGCGGCTTTACTGAACATTTGTCGCATTAGCCACCAAGATTTTTGAAATTTGACACTTAATGCTTCAAGTATTCCTAGCGCAATTAAGAACCATGATGCATATGAGTTTAGCTGAGTCAGTAGCATTGCAGTGCCTACAATGATAAAAAATAATGATTTATTGTATTTTTTTATTGATGTTGAGGTTGTTGTTGTGGATTGCTCATAGCATTCGATAAAATACTGTTTATCCAGCTTATATTGGCAGGTAAATTCATTTACAGAAGTCATACTTTACTCGGCATAGTTCTTGACATTGAATAGTGTAACGAAGGAGAAAGGATAAACCAATTGTTATACCCGTGATACTGCAAGATGTTTGTTTTCAGAGTGCGTAAAAGTGCCTAATTCAAGGCGTATTATTGCCGAAATGCTTATTGCCTTTTAAGATGATACAACGTAGAAGTCGGTGCTATTACACACTCCCAAGGGGCTGGCCTCTTTATATGTAAAAGCGAGGCCTTTTATTACTGTGTTATTAAACACCGGCTTAGAATGACTAGGCTCGATGTTCAATGCCTTGTCTAAAAGGCTTTTAATTCCAGCTGAATCCTGCAGCTTGCAGTATCACGGGTATATGTGGTTAAGTTGATTTACATTCTATCTCATTATTATTAGTCTGCTTATTTATCAGTGAGCACAAGGATATAGGCATGCGACAGAATATTTTGATTACAGGGGCAAGTTCAGGCTTGGGGCGAGGAATGGCTATTGAGTTTGCCAAAAAAGGGCGAAATCTAGCCTTATGTGCAAGACGTATCGAGATGCTTGAAGAGTTAAAACAAACTTTACTTAACTTGAACCCCAATATTAAGGTAGTCGTCAAGCAATTGGATGTTACTGAACATAATCAAGTTTTTGATGTTTTTAATGAATGTAATAATGTGTTATCAGGACTTGATCGTATTATTATTAATGCTGGAATTGGTAAAGGGGTGACCATAGGGAGTGGCTCTTTTAATATTAACAAACAAACGGCTGAAACCAATTTTATTGCGTCATTAGCGCAAGCTGAAGCCGCGATGGAAATCTTTAGAGAGAAAAATGCAGGTCATCTAGTGACAATTTCTTCATTTAGCGCTTTAAGAGGCTTTAGGCGTGCCCTTACTGTTTATGCAGCAACGAAAGCGGCGTTATCTTCTTTAACTGAGGGGATTCGAATCGATTGCATGGGGACCCCTATTAATGTCACTTGTGTACATCCCGGTTTCATTCGCAGTGAAATGAATGAAAAAGTGAAAAAAGTCCCTTTTATTGTTGATACAGAAACGGGATGTCGAGCGATAGTTAAAGGAATTGAGGCTGAAAAAGCCATTTGTTACGCACCAAGCTGGCCATGGGCGTGGATGCAATGGTTAGTCCGTGTTGTTCCTGCTCGATTTTTGAAAAATATGAGTTAGCGTAAGGAAAACTTCTATCCTAAAGCCATCGCTTGTTGGCTTAGGGACAGAAGGGTCTCGATAGAGGTTGTGTTATTAATCGTATTGATTACGTTCACTAGGTACATCACTTTTATATTGTACAAATTCCACTTCGTAGCCATCGGGATCGATGTAGTAAACGTTTTCTCGGTGAGGGTTGTCAGCGCCCTCTTTGTCGACGTCATAGCCAATGGCTTTTAATCGATTGATGATCCCTTGTAGATCGTGAGTGACAAACGCAAAGTGAGCTAGGCCGACTTGATGTCCACTGAGATTACGGTTCTCACCTTCACCACTATCATTGAGGCTTAAGTATTGATAATCATCACCGAAGTGGACCCAATTCCTCGGTTTTCCGTACCAACTCCCTTTATCACCGCCGCGTATACGCCAATGTGGAAAAATGGCTTGATAAAAGTGCAGTGATGTTGAAATGTCCTTAACGACAAGATTAATGTGTTCGAGTTGGATCATGACTTTCTCCTTAAAATCTATTTTACTGTTTAATATTGATTGAACTGGTTTGTTAATACGGCTTACATACCGTAAGCATATTCTTGCTGTTTAGGAAAAGGCGTAGCGCTGTGTTGTTGTCGGATTGAGAACAGTGCTTTGGCATATTGGTGCAGCATATGCGTACTGTAATCGATTCTTTCTCTTAATGATTTATCTCTTTCGCTTGTGATTGCCTGAGCATTTAATACTTCTATGACATTGCGAATGATTAAATGATCAGGCGTGGCCACCAGTTTGTTGTTTTTTAATGCGTTCATGCGCAGCTCTGCAATCGGATATGCGCCACTTATGCCACTCACTACCGACACTAATAAAGCCGGCTTATGCGCAGTATCTTGGTTGTCACACATGAGCAGAAAGTTTTTTAGCAGTGGTGATGCCATACCGCCCCATTCTGGAGTAATTAAAATCAGAGCATCGGCTTGTTTAACTTGCTGGCTAATGAAAGGCCAAGTACTGCTATCTTGTGATTTTGTTTGGCTTTCTCCATCCCAAAAAGGGAGTGCGTAGCGGCACAGTTCTAAGTGGCTAACCTCATTAAAATCTTTATTATTATCATATAAGTACTGTGCTACTTTGGCACTTTGTGAGCCTTCCCGCTGGCTGCTACTGACAATGAGTAATTTCATTTTTCGTTATTCCTTTTGTTTACTTCTGTTATATAAAGTAAATGCTTTACTTAATAAAGTAAAGAAAAAAGTTTACTTAATTTGCATATCAGTAATAATAGTGGGCGAGTAATATGATGGATATTCAGTATTGATGGATAAAGTAATAAAGGAGGGCGGAAGTGAAAACCAGTGAAAAAATAGTACAAATGTTAAAAACTCAAGGACCATTGACAGCAAAAGTATTAGCAGAGGAGTTAAGGTTAACGACCATGGGGGTGCGTCAGCATTTACAGGGCTTAGAAGACAGTGGCGATGTTATTTTTGAAGATAAAAAAGCGGCAAGAGGCCGACCTACCCGTTTTTGGTCTCTCACGAAGCAAAGCAATAACCATTTTACGGACCGCCATCCAGAACTAACAGTGCAATTAATTGATTCGGTTAAAACGATTTTTGGTGAGCAAGGGTTAGAGCAACTCATTGAGCACAGAGAGTTGGCGTCTTTGGAGCTGTACCTTAGCGCGATGGACAGCAAAACCGATTTAATTGAAAAGCTAGAAGTGCTCAAGAAGTTGCGGACAGATGAAGGTTATATGGCTAGTATTGAGCAAGAGGAAGATATTTTATGGTTGTTAGAGAATCATTGTCCTATTTGCGCTGCGGCGAGCCAATGTTTAAACTTTTGTCGCTCTGAGCTACAGCTTTTTCAGCGGTTATTTGAAGGTTGTGCCACCGTGAGCCGAGAAGAGCACATTATTGAAGGCGCTAGGCGCTGTGCTTATAAAATAGTACCTATTTAGGGTGATTATTGGAGTGTTCAGAGGTTTTCATGCAGTCGAAGCGAGGCCGTTTAGACCGGTTTATCAGTAAAAAATTGCAGGTGAGTATTAAACAAGTTCAAGTCATGCTAGCTAAAAAGCAAGTTTGGGTTGACGGTAATGCCGTTATAGCAAGGGATTTTCCCATTGATGAATTCTCTCATATTTGTGTGGATGGAGAAACGCTGCAACGGAACCTGCCGAGTTATATCATGTTGCATAAACCTGTCGGCGTGGTTAGTGCAACGCGGGATAGGCAACATCGCACCGTGATTGATTGTTTAGCGGCCCCTGAGTTAAATACAAGTAATATGAATATTACCGATCTTCATATTGTGGGGCGATTAGATCTCAACACTTCTGGGCTGTTACTATTAACCAATGATGGTCGTTGGTCTAGCGCATTGATGTCACCTGAGAATAAAGTGGAAAAAGTATATCGAGTGGCATTAAAAAATCCGCTAACCCTTGACTATATTGCCGCCTTTGCACAGGGGATGTATTTTGCCTATGAGGATATCACGACGTTACCCGCTGAGTTGGAAATCATTAGTGAGCATGTCGCACAAGTGACCTTAATAGAAGGGCGGTATCATCAAATTAAGCGCATGTTTGGTCGTTTTCGCAATCCTGTCGTTGCATTACATCGAATATCGGTTGGGGAGATAGTCTTAGATAGTCACTTACCCGCGGGGCATTATCGAAAACTCACTAGCCCAGAAATTGCGCTTAAGGCACTCCCTTAAAAGGGAGCGCCTGACAGAGACTGATATTAAATTAGGCTTGTTGTTTTTGTAAGCGATACAGCCATTGGCCGTATAAGAAGATCCCAACCGCTGAAATGGCACCAATAGCGCCGATAATATACCAAGCCATGCCGATATCATGGGTATTATAAAGTAACTGTGTTAATTGCTTAGCGGGTTCACCGGTATAGGCGACTAAGGTATCAAAGGCTTCCCCTTGTGGAATGGCAGTAATGGCATTGTCACTCATTCCTCGCTCGGCTAACAGTTCTCTTGAAAAACGCTCTTTGGAAGCAAAATGCTCGTACAGTTTAGGGCCAAAATAACCTTCTAACCCCCAGCCTATACCTTGAGGTAACATGACAAAGCCTAAGTACATGGCTTTTTTACCTTCTGGCGCGATATTACCCATGAATTCGTTTTTCTTCGGGCTTATCATCATTTCACCAATGGAAAATAAGGCGATGGCGAGCACTATCATCCACGCAGCATTAGTCGCTCCAATAAAGACAAAGGCGAGAATACTGAATAAACAGCCCACTAACATGGCGCTGGTAATACGGTATTTAGCGGTTAAGGCTGCAATGAGAAAACAGCTGGTCATGATCATGCCGGCATTGAGGTTGAGCATACCTTCAGGCATCACTTTGGTGCCGGCATTATCTAGACCTAACCAAAATTGTAAGAAGCCATTATTGGTGCCCGTTTCGCCAAATAAGCTAGTGACAATCACACTGGTATCCACCCACTCGGCAATGTGAATGGGGAGCACATCAAATAAGGCATTAAATAAAAACCAGAAACCGGCAAAAACGAGCATGTAGTAGATTACGACAGGTTTTTTGAGTTCATTTAAAGCATCTTTCCAGAGCACCTCTTGTTTAAGCTCACCTGATTTTATTTTGGCGTTGCGGGCTAATCTTTCGGCTTTTTCAGGCTCTTTATAAGCCAGTAACAATAAAAGGTTGCATGAAATGATTGCAGCGCAGGCAAAAAATACATTGTCCCAAGACAATTGGCGCATATGAACCGCCACTAGAGGGCCTAAGAATCCGCCGATATTGACCACTTGATAGAAAATACCCCATGCCATTGATGAGTTATTACGATTGGTGGAAAGGACAAGGGTGCCTTGAATGCCGGGTTTGAAAATACCCGTTCCCCCAGCGAGTAACATGGCGCCGATTAAAAATCCCCAAAAACTGGGGAAAAAGGCCATGACTAAATAGCCTGAGATTTTAATCAAAGTAGAGACAAAAATGGTTTCTTTGTAGCCGACTCTATCGGAGATACCGCCGGTAAAGACAGGAATAAAGGTTTGCATGAGTGCCCAAGCTGAAATGATCACGCCATAATCACTTAAACTGATCCCTAGACCACCTGCAGAGCTGGGTGCTTTGGCATACAGGCCTGCACTGGCTTTCACTCCATAGTAAGCAATACGTTCGATGAGCTCCATGCCACCGACCATCCAAAAAATATAACTTAAGCTGGCAATGGATGCCCACATGCCCAGTTGTTTGACTTCACGCAGATCATTACCTGAGTGGGAAATACTTTGACTCATCTTGTCTTACCCCAAATTATCTCAAAACGGATTTATCCTCATCGACCTGATGACAGGTTGCGATTGATTGAATAAGTGTTAACGTTTGAGGGATGATGTGTTTTTTTTGTTTTAGGTTGGTTACTTTACCTAATTTTTACCGAAAACACTAACTTTGGCTGCTGGCAGGGCGAGTCATCAAGTCCTGTTAGCTATAGCCAGATGAGTACGTCATTGTGTAGGTGGCTATTTTTGGGGGGAGAGGGGAGCTTCGTTAATTTCTGCATTGGAAGTTTCAGTATTCTCTTTTATTCACAGCTTTACAGCTGTATTTTACTCAGCTGTAAATAATAAAAACCTGTGATATTAAGATATCACAGGTTTTTGTGTGTTACTTTTTATCGGTTAACGATAGCAGTTTGGCGTCATACTTCGTTTTATTTTTAAACCATCTACTTTAACTTTCTAATTTGGCCAGTTCTGCTTTTTGTTCTGTCAACTTATCGATATCACGCTGATATTCAGCTTGCTTTGCGCGCTCTTTTTCAATGACGGCAGCAGGCGCTTTAGCCACAAACCCTTGGTTTGAAAGTTTTTTATCGATACGTGCAAATTCATTAGCGGCTTTATCCAGCTGTTTATCAATACGGGCCATTTCAGCCGCGACATCAATAAGACCTGCCATTGGAATAAGCAGTTCCATATTACCAATAAGTTGAGTGCTTGACATTGGGGCGACATCATCAGCTTCCAGTACTGTCATTGACTCAAGTTTTGCAAGCGTAGTGAAGAAGGTCTGATTTGCATTCAAGCGTGCTTTATCTTGAGCGCTGACGCCTTTGAGTAATGCGTTTAATGGTTTTGACGGAGCAATGTTCAATTCTGCACGAATGTTACGAACAGCGATAATCACTTGTTTGACCCATTCAATATCTTGCATTGCTGCTTCATCAACAAGGTCAGCTTGATATTCAGGAAAAGCACTGAGCATAATGCTGGCTTTCGAAGCCTGTTTACCTAGAGCAAGTGGTTTAACCCGTTGCCAAATGGTCTCAGTGATATAAGGCATGATCGGATGCATCAAACGCTGCATGGCTTCAAGTACAGTGATTAATGTGTGGCGTGTGCCACGCAATTCACTTTCGCTGCCATTTTGCATAACGGGTTTAGTTAGCTCTAAATACCAGTCACAGAATTGGTTCCAAGTGAACTCATACAAGGTATTGGCGGCTAAATCAAAGCGGTAATTGGCCATGTGTTCTTCAAAAGCTTTGACCGTTTGATTAAATAAGCTTGTGATCCAGCGATCAGCCAGTGACAAAGTCAGTTCACCGCTTAGATCCCCCCTATCATCAATACCGCAATCTTCACCTTCGGTATTCATTAATACATAACGTGAAGCATTCCAGATTTTATTACAGAAGCTGCGATATCCGTCAAGACGTTTCATATCCCAGTTAATGTCGCGGCCCGTTGAGGCCATAGAGGCTAAGGTGAAGCGCAGGGCGTCAGTTCCGTGGGCTTCAATGCCTTCGCTAAATTCTTTGCGGGTACTTTTTTCAATTTTTGCAGCAAGCTTAGGCTGCATCATATTACCGGTGCGCTTTTCCACTAAGGCTTCAAGATCAATGCCGTCAATCATGTCGAGAGGATCGAGCACGTTGCCTTTGGATTTTGACATCTTGTTGCCCGCTTCATCACGGATAAGCCCAGTGACATAAACCGTTTTAAAGGGGACTTGAGGTTTACCGTTTTCATCTTTGATAAAGTGCATAGTCATCATGATCATGCGGGCGACCCAGAAGAAAATAATATCAAACCCTGTGACCAAAACATCGG
The DNA here is from genome assembly GCF_947491715.1 of uncultured Shewanella sp. GTDB lineage: Bacteria > Pseudomonadota > Gammaproteobacteria > Enterobacterales > Shewanellaceae > Shewanella. The sequence goes on from NZ_CANLKR010000010.1 coordinate 80,758, forward strand.
TTGGATGAAATGCTTTTAAATCGTCAGTGTTCTCAGGCCAGCCTAACGTAGCAAAGGTCCATAAGGCTGAGCTAAACCAAGTATCGAGTACGTCGTTATCTTGGCGCAACACGATATGGCTTTCAAGCTTATACTTAGTGCGCACTTCATCTTCATCGCGGCCCACATAGACCTTGCCTGCTTCATCGTACCAAGCAGGAATGCGGTGTCCCCACCAAAGCTGGCGAGAAATACACCAATCCTGAATATCGCGCATCCAAGAGTTGTACATGTTCTCATATTGTTGAGGCACAAATTTGATATCGCCATTGTCGACGGCTTCCATGGCGGTTTTGGCCATAGGGGCAACAGAGACGTACCATTGGTCGGTTAACAGCGGTTCGATGACGACACCTGAACGGTCGCCATAAGGCACTTTTAACCCGTGAGGTTTGATTTCACCCAGTAAACCTAAGGTGTCGAGTTCTTCTATGACTAAGTTACGGGCTTTAAATCTATCAAGGCCTGCGTATTGCTCAGGCAGTGAGTTATCCAGTGTATTGTTGCTGCTGCCATCGGTATTGACGACTTCGGCACTGCTGCGAATGGCCGCATCAATCGTCAATACATTAAACATGGGTAATGCATGACGTTTACCGACTTCGTAATCGTTAAAATCATGAGCAGGAGTAATTTTGACACAACCTGTGCCAAATTCCATGTCGACATAATCGTCGCTAATAATAGGAATGAGGCGGTTAACGATGGGAAGGTGAACAAATTTACCAATCAGTGATTGATAGCGCTCGTCATCAGGGTGAACGGCAACCGCACTGTCACCTAATAGGGTTTCAGGACGCGTTGTGGCAATTTCAAGGTAATCTTTGCCATCGCTGGTTAACGCCCCTTCGGCGAGGGGGTAACGGAAGTGCCACATGCTGCCTTGTTTTTCTTTGTTTTCGACTTCTAAGTCTGAAATGGCAGTGTGTAATGCAGGATCCCAGTTAACTAAACGTTTGCCGCGATAAATGAGTTCATCATCATATAGTCTGACGAACACTTCTTGCACGGCGGCTGACATGCCGTCATCCATAGTGAAACGTTCGCGATCCCAATCAACCGAGGCGCCTAAGCGGCGTAATTGTTTGGTTATGGTGCCGCCAGACTGGGCTTTCCAGTCCCAAATACGGTCGATAAAGTTTTCACGTCCAAGATCGTGACGACTTTTACCTTCTTCGTTGGCAAGCTTACGCTCAACCAGCATTTGAGTGGCAATACCTGCATGATCGGTACCCACTTGCCACAGTGTTTTTTTACCTTTCATACGCTGATAACGGGTCAGCGTATCCATTATGGTGTCTTGAAAAGCATGCCCCATGTGTAAGCTACCTGTCACATTTGGTGGCGGGATCATGATGCAATAGTGACCTTGGGACGCGTCGCCCTGAGGTTTAAAGTAACCTTGCTCTTCCCAGTTCTGATAAAGAGCTTGTTCAATGGACTGCGGGTGATATGTTTTTTCCATGGGTTCGTGTGCTTCTCAAACTAAATTAAGGGGGTGTGTTGCTAAATCTTGGGTCGCCAGTGCGATATTCAAGGTACGATACTGATGGTATCTTAGCCTGGCTTGTGCCTTATGGGCTTTATCATTGGCAACAAAATCGACAATCTGGCCAAAGTTTACCGCAAATGAGGGGACTTGGTCTGCAAGATTGATCAATTGATGGCGATTTTTATTGGGGCCGATAGGATCGGTACCGATTTCAACGGGCGCGCCCGTTGCTGGCCCTTCACCTTTTAGATTATGCGGAACAAAGCTACTTGGGGGATATTGCCAAAGTAATTCATCAATGGCATAAGCTTGTTCTTTGTTATCACAATGAATATAGACGCTTTGTTGTTTTTTGAAAGTGTGCTGAGCCAATTCACAAGCTAAGTGATAGACAGGATTAAGGTCTATCGAGCCCGTTGATGATGGCGGTGGCAACAAGTAAAACAGCGCTTGGGTCATTGGAGTGCATTCTATTGGGATTAAGGGTTAACGGGGTATTGTACACTGAAAATTGAGAGGTTCCCAAAAGTGTTTTTATTTTCAACACATTTTTTATTGGGAAGTATCACGTGCTTCAATTTTGCCTTTTGGTCAGTATTTATTCCCGTACTGATTAAAATATAGGCTTTCAATCAGTTCGGGAATAAAACCGTTAAGTTAAAATCAACGCCATGATTTTATGTTCAATAAAGGCGTGATTACTCGCCGCCTTGTTCGATACCAGCGCGGTTAATTAAAAACTGGCTTAGTAATGGCACAGGTCGTCCAGTTGAGCCTTTATTGGCACCACTGTTCCAAGCCGTTCCTGCCACATCTAAATGCGCCCAATGGTATTTCTTGGCGAAACGGGACAAGAAGCATGCTGCTGTGATGGAACCTGCTGCTCGCCCACCTAAGTTAGTCATATCAGCAAAAGGACTTTCCAGTAACTCTTGATACTCATCCCATAATGGCATACGCCACGCTCTATCACCGCTTTGTTCACCGGCATTGAGTAATTCATGAGCGAGGGGGTTATGGCTGGAGAATAGGCCTGATGCATGTTTACCTAATGCGACAACGCAAGCGCCCGTTAACGTTGCTGTATCGACAACGAGTTCGGGATCGAAGCGTTCAACATAAGTTAATACATCACACAATACCAACCGACCTTCTGCGTCAGTATTTAACACTTCAACCGTTTGCCCTGACATGGTGGTGAGTACGTCACCTGGACGATAAGCATTACTGGATGGCATGTTTTCACATCCAGCAAGAATACCAATCACATTGACGGGTAACTTCATTTCACACAGTGCTTTCATGGTGCCAATGACACCTGCTGCGCCGCCCATATCATATTTCATTTCATCCATGGCTTCGCCAGGTTTCAATGAAATACCGCCTGAATCAAAGGTTAGCCCTTTGCCAATGAGGACGATAGGTTTCTCATCACTTTTTACAGCGCCCTTGTATTCCATAATGGTCATAATGGATTCATTATGGCTGCCGCGACCTACGGCCAAGTATGAGTTCATTTCTAACTTAGCCATTTGCTCTTCACCTATGGTGGAGACGGTTAAGCTTTCATGGGTTTCTGCCAATTGGCGTGCTTGAGAGGCTAAATAAGCAGGATTACAAATGTTCGGTGGCATGTTGGCCACGTCTCGACATAAGTGCATACCGCTTGAAATGGCGAGACCATGCTCAATGGCACGCTCTCCAACAGTCAGCTCCCTTCGTGTGGGAACATTGAAAACAAGCTTACGTAACGGACGGCGAGTTTCCCCTTTGCGGGTTTTTAATGTGTCAAAACTGTATAGACTATTTTGTGTTGTTTCTAAGGCTTCACGTACTTTCCAGTATGTATCACGCCCTTTTACATGTAACTCGGTCAGGAAACATACTGCTTCCATGGAGCCCGTTTCATTTAGGGTATTAATGGTTTTGGTAATAATTTGCTTATATTGACGTTCGTCTAACTCTCTTTCTTTACCACACCCCACTAATAATACTCGTTCGCTGAGTACATTTGGCACGTGATGTAATAAGAGCATTTGCCCTGGCTTACCTTCTAAGTCCCCACGACGTAATAGGTTACTGATATAACCTTCACTGATTTTATCCAGTTGCTCGGCAATACCTGATAAACGTCGAGGTTCGTATACGCCGACAACGATACAAGCTGAGCGTTGCTTCTCTGGGCTACCGCTCTTTACACTAAACTCCATGAGCTCTCCTAGATTCTTAAAGACAAATTTTATTATTTATTGGATAATGTCTGCTTGTGCCCCAAAATGGGGACTAAATATGGCACACCAAAAGTGATTTTCTCTGGTGTATTGTTGACCACGTTTAGCCATTGTTGGTTGCAAAACGACTAAAAGTAGACAGTCTACATGAAAGTTGGGTTGATACCAGCATAAATGAAAGTTTAGAGAGTGTATCCTACTTGTGATTGTACTTAGATACTTGATTAGCGAAGTTTTAAAAGCACAGATAGCCGTATTGCTCGTTTTGCTGGCTATTTTTATTAGTCAACAGTTTGTTCGCGTGCTGGCGGATGCCTCTGATGGTGATTTTCCTGCCTCCCTAGTGGCAACTTTATTAGGGCTTAATATGCCTTTCTTAGCGGTGTTGGTTATTCCGTTAAGTTTATTTTTGGGGATCTTGCTTGCACATGGGCGAATGTACTCTGAAAATGAAATGGTTATTTTTCATGGCGTCGGAGTAAGCGAATGGTATATCACTCGAGTGACACTATTAATCGCTTTAGTGAATCTTATTATCACTGGCTTTTTGTCACTTTATGTCACGCCTTGGGCCGAGGAGAAACAGAACCAAGTGCTAGAACATGCGCAATCCGAAGCTGGATTAGCGGCATTGACGGCAGGGCGTTTTCAGACCAGCCCAGATGGACGAGCAGTGTTATTTGTTGAGAAGATTGGCCGAGATAATTCACTGAGTAAAGTGTTTGTTGCGCAGCTTCCTGAAAAAAATGATGACACCGGAACGAGTAATGTGGTGGTGGCAAAAAGTGGCAGTGTGATTGAAGACGCGAGCGGCGCTCAGCGGTTAGAGTTATCCGATGGGGTGAGTTACCAAGGCAGTCCAAAAGCGCTTGACTATCAAGTCACGGATTTTGGTGGTTATCAAATGCAGATTAAAGAGCAAGAAGTGGATCAGCGTCGTCGTAAGCTTTCGTCTTTACCATTAGCGAAATTAATGGCGATAGACTCCCCGCAAGCAACGGCTGAGTTTCATTGGCGATTGGCGATTCCACTGGCTATTCCGTTAATGACCTTAATCGCCGTTCCTATGTCGAGGGTGAACAATCGTCAAGGTAAGTTTGCCAAGATGTTACCTGCTATTTTGTTATATTTAGGGTATTTTGGCTTGATGGTTGCGGGCAGAAAAGCACTAGAAGATGATGTTATTCCTGCATATTTAGGCATGTGGTGGATCCATGCTTCGGCCTTATTTATTGGGTTAATATTATTGAGTAAGGAAAGGCCATGGGGCAGTAAGTTGTTAGCCTATTTTAAACGTAAAAAGGCGACTGCATGAGAATTCTAGATTTTTATATTGCGAGAACTATTATTAGCAGTTCGGCACTCTGTCTGCTTATTTTAACGGGTTTATCAGGCATTATTAAATGGGTTGATCAACTTAGACTTGTCGGGCGTGGCACATATACTATGCTTGATGCGGGGATTTACGTACTTTACCTTATTCCTCGCGATGTCGAGATGTTTTTCCCTATGGCAGTACTATTAGGTGCCCTTATAGGTATGGGGATGATGGCATCGAATTCTGAGCTTGTGGTGATGCAGTCGTCGGGCTTATCTCGTTTGCAAATTGCCATGTCGGCCATGAAGACGGCAATCCCGTTAATGGTATTGGTGATGATGTTAGGTGAATGGGGTGCCCCAGCAGCAGAGCTTAAAGCGAAGGAACGACAAGCAATCAAAACATCAGGGGGGAGTTTTATCAAATCTAAACAAGGTATTTGGGCGCGAGATGACGGCTTGTTTGTGAATATTGGTCAAGTGGTTGATGTAGATAAATTAAGTAATGTGACCTTATATCAATTTGATGATACTTTACATTTAATTCGGACGGTTAATGCGCAGACTGCCACTTACGTTAATAATCTTTGGCAGTTACATGACGTTGAAACAACCTCTTTTACTGCAGATAAAATTAAAGTTAATCATGAGGATAACGATGTTTGGCGGTCGACTTTAACTCCTGATAAATTAACCGTTGTCTCAGTAAAGCCTGAATCATTATCCATTCAAGGCTTGTTAGGCTATTTAGACTATTTAAAGACAAACCATCAAGCGGCTGAGCGTTATGAATTAGCGTTATGGCGAAAGCTAATGCAGCCCGTTACGGTTGCTGTTATGATGTTAGTGGCGCTATCGTTTGTATTTGGGCCGCTGAGAACAGCGACTATGGGAGCGCGTGTTTTATTAGGTGTGGTGGCTGGATTTAGCTTTTATATTTGCAGCGAAATTTTTGGCCCTCTCAGTATTGTTTATGGCTTACCCGCTTATTTGAGTGCGGGTATGCCAGCGCTTATTTTCAGTGTAGGTGCGTTATATTTTATTCGAAAATAAAATCTATTATCGCGATAAAAAATGGCATCATATCGATGCCATTTTTTATTGGAAAGGTGAGCTTAAACGCCGCGCCAATTGCGTAATTGATTGGCTTCAATTGATAATACGACTATCTCTGAACGTGTCATGCTGTCTTGTAGCGCTAATTTGTCGGTGTTAAGCAAAATCCAAAGGTTACCCAATCCCAATAGAGAGTAAATTAAACGAGCACTGGCGGTGATCATGCTTAAACTTTGGCCGTTGGGATGTTGTACTTTAAGGCGCCAAGCTCGCATGCCTAAAGTTTGACCGCCATAGCTCCAAAAGCAGATATAGAAAAGACTGACGCAAAGTACTAACCAAAACTGGTAGAGGCTTTTATATAAATCAGTGCCATTGAGTAGATCGGAAACATGTTCAAACCCCTTCATGTCGAGCAAGTTAAGTGAAACAAGTCCGGTAAAAATGCCAAAACCGATAGCGCCTGCAATCATATAGACGGCAACGGCCAGAAGTGCGTCATAAATGATGGCACCTAAGCGTCTAAAGAAACTGGCTCTGGGAAAATTAGCATGTTCGCTATTTCCCCTAATGGTTTGTGGTGGGGGATTGGCTTTAATCTTTTTCATAATTGTGACTTCTATTCATTCGTGTGTGGGTCATCTTTGACAAAATAAATATCACTGAAACCAAATCGGGCAAATTCTTTTGTTCTAAAATCTTTTACAGCGGCGCCACCTTTTGAGGTCATGGCGATTTGTTGTTCCATTGCTAAATAATTAGTAAGATCAATGCCCTCTTCAGCAGCAATGGCTTCATACATATCGTGATAGACATCATAAGCAAAGTTGATTTCTTTTCGTTGGTTTTTATATTTATAGGTGATCTTGCGGGCCATGATGTTTATCCTAGCAGTGGCTGAAAATATAAAGTGGCTTTGTTTGATGCAAAACCACTGGGCATTATACTGCATTTATTCCAAGGTGAGTGGGTTATGTTAATCTATATTCGTTGGAATTTGATTTTTACCGGAATAAAAGGTTAATCGTTTGCCTAGTATTTTCTCAATAAGTTGAGTGGCACTTAAGTCGTGGGTAACATTGATCACGGTGGCCATGGCATCTGTAGTTGCGCCAATGACAACCAGCATAGGGATGACTTCCATTGGCAGTCCTAGGGATGTGACAATAAATATTTCACCTAAAAAGGCGCCACCAGGAACGCCACTTACGATTACTGCGTAAAGCGTAGCAAGCAAGAGAGTCATAAAAAAGACTTCAGGAGTAAAGTCTAATCCAAGCACGGCATAAATAAACACCACTTTCAGTGTGGCTGTCATCGCTGCGCCGCCTTTATTAACATTGACCAATAAGGGTAAACAGATATCGGCAACCTCTTCTTTTAATCCCATCTTCTGTGCACTGCGAAGATTGACGGGTAAAGTGGCCAGAGATGAGCTGGTTCCTAATGCTGTGGTGGCTGAGGGGAAGACATTACGCCAAAAGCTCGCTATGGCTGGACGTCCACCTGCTAGAGCGGCATAAAAAGTTGAACCGAATATAAAATAAAGCAGAGCGGCAACCAAAAAGAGCAAAATAGCCCGAGCAAAAGACGTGAGCAAATCAGGATCTTGGTTGGCCATGGTCGAGGCAAAATAGCAGCCTAATCCTATTGGCGCCACAATCATAATCATAGAGACGATTTTCATGGTAACCACATTCAAACTCTGTAGCATTGCTGCGACTTTTCTTCCGTGCTCTCCCGATTGCCCAATGGCAATGCCTGCAATAATCGACATAATCACCAAGGCAAGAATGTTGGACTTGGATAATAATCCAACAAAGTCATTCGTGGTTAACATTTTGACGAAGTCCATGTGCCCGCCATCGTCACTGATAGGGTTTTTTAGGTTAAGCGTGACGCCTTGAGCGGGATCAAAAATGCTGGCAAGACCGATCATTGTGAGCGAAGGAATAATGGCCATCATAGCGGACACACCAATGACGGCTAATAATATCACGCCAAGTTTCTTTAAATCTGTCATGCTGGCGATGGATGAAGTGACGCTTAAACAGACTAAAGGCACTACAATCATAAACAGTAAGTTAATGAAAATCTGGCCAATTGGGGCAAGCCCATGAGCGATAGCAGGAAAATAGATCCCAGTTATGGCCCCAATAGCCAGTGCTAATATTAAAATGAGAGAAGAGCGATAATGAGTGGCAACCTCTAATAAGCGCATAATATTAACCTTATTATTCTAGGGGAAGTTGATCTTTCGTGGATAATTGATGTCCGCGATAAAGGTGTGTTAATCACAGTTTATTTACCAAGGTAATGATGCTATTAAAAGATCTTGTGAAAAACTGAGTGACTATTATACCCACTTTATATTTGTTAATAATACCAAAATGATTTTAGATATAATTTATAGGATTGAGCAGGTATTAAGGGAAGGATGGGGATGAGTATAATCATTATTGCTAATGTTGTTTAACAGAAGGAGGAGAGTGTTTCTCCTCCTCCTTTCAGATGACTATTTTAATTTTTTAATTTTCGCGGGAGAGGCGTTTTTGACTTTGACTCTACGACCACTCATTTTTCGCTCGGCAATGACTTGAGCGCCTGCATTATCATCTCGCTGTTGTTTTTTAGCGAAGCTACGGCGTTTTTGCAACTGCTTAATGAGGAGATCTCGGCTACCTACTTCATAGCCCGGAATAGTAATACGACGCAGTTTTTGACCAATGAGTTTTTCGATATCGGCAAGAGTGCGCTCTTCTTCACGGCTCACAAATGAGATTGCTACGCCGCTTTTACCGGCTCGGCCTGTGCGGCCAATGCGGTGAACATAATCTTCGGCTAAGAAAGGCAGATCGTAATTCACCACATATTCCAAATCGGGAATGTCTAAGCCGCGAGCGGCGACTTCGGTGGCGACGAGAACACGCACTTTACCTTCTTTGAATTCACGTAATGCACGGCGACGACTGCCTTGTGCTTTTTCACCATGAACGACACTAGAAGGAATGCCATCTAAGTTGAGTTCTTTAACTAATACATCTGCTGCATCTCGAGTGGCGGTGAAAACGAGGACTTGTTGCCAGTTTTTCGTGCCAATGAGTTCAGAGAGTAATTCACGTTTACGGCGCTGCTCGACAGGGTAAATGGCTTGACTCACTGTTGCTGCTGTGGTGTTTTGTTTATCGGCGCTGATCACATTGGGTTTAATCAGCATGTCGTTGGCTAACTTTTTGACAGCGCTAGAAAAAGTGGCAGAAAAGAGTAGGTTTTGTCGTTTGCTGTTAGCGACTTGAAGAATTTTTTGGATATCTTGACTAAATCCCATATCGAGCATGCGATCGGCTTCATCTAATACCAGAAAATCAAGATTAGATAAACTAAGATTGCAAGAGGTTAAATGTTCAAGCAATCGACCTGGGGTCGCAACGATAATATCGGCACCGCGCTTTAACTTTACGGCTTGAGAGTCCATCTTAACTCCGCCATAAAGTGTGATAATACTTATATTGAGATGCTTACTATAATCGCTAATATTTTGAGCAACTTGTGCAGCAAGTTCTCTTGTTGGCGTTAATATGAGTGCTTTGGTATTTGAGCGATGCGTGTCGCTAGGATTATCGAGCATTTTTTGTAAAATAGGTAAAGCGAAGGCAGCGGTTTTGCCTGTGCCTGTTTGGGCACTGGCTAAGACGTCTTGGCCACGTCTAATCGCTGGAATAGCTTGCTGCTGAATTGGCGTCATTTTCTGATAACCACATTCTGAGATAGCACGTAAAATCTCGGGAGCAAAACTAAAAGATTCAAATCTCATTATGGGGTCCTGTTATTCGTCATTCACATCAAGTTATTTTGTAATATTAGCTTATGCACGCTAAACGGTTGAGTAGGCTAAGCGTGGCGGCGGAGTATAGCAAAGATTGAGATGAGGTTTTAGGGTTATTTGTAAATGTGTTGTTTTTAGCGGTATGGTCATCCCCTTTCGATGTGACATGAGCTCAAAAGGGGATTAATCTTCTGTCATCTATAAGCCAAATTACTTGAAGATGCAGCATTCAGTTGGAATTAAAACATGCGTCGCTTTGAATTGAAGTCTGCGGCTGGGGATTACTGTTTTGCTAATGCTTCAACACCGGTTGGGATTTGATACCATGCTGGTTTTTCACTGCTCCAGACGTGGATCATGGGGGCGAAATCCTTATCGACTGAGGCGCCAACGGGTTTTAATTTCAACTTAATAAGATCGGGTTGTTCGGGATTGTAATGATAGATACGGGTGCCGCAAGTGGGGCAAAGCTTAGCATGGTTTTGGTTACCACTCTCAGCCAGTCGGCTCCAATGTTTCATTTCACCTTGAAAGTGGATATCCTCTTTTGTGACAACAGCAGTAATACTAAAAGGACTCGACGACAGTTTTTGGCACTCTTGGCAGTGACAGGCTAATACTTTTATTGGCTTTTTAGCGAGTGTGTAGCTCACTTGACCACATTGGCATGCTGCGGTTATTGGGTATTTCATCACTTTTCCTCACTTATATAAGATAAGGCTGAACTTGCTTTTACAACTGATTGAACAATAAGGGGTAAAAGCAAGTGTGTTCATTGACTAAATTGCTGTCGTTGCATTTGTTAGCCAAATTAAATCGCTGCCATGTATTAAAGGAGCTAAAGTTTCGAAGACTTGTTGATGATAGTCATTGAGCCAAGATATTTCTTCTTTTGTCAGTAAATTTTTATCGATAAGGCGGTTATCCATTGGAATGAGGGTGAGTGATTTAAATTCTAACATGTCTCGTTCAATCCCAGCTAAGGACTGACAGCTTTGGACTGCGACTAGGTTTTCAAGTCGGATCCCAAACTCACCTTCTCGATAATAGCCTGGTTCATTGGAGACTATCATGCCGGGCAATAATGCAACGCTTTGACCTGCTTTGGCGATACGCTGCGGGCCTTCATGGACGTTTAAGAAATGGCCCACACCGTGACCTGTACCATGATCGTAATCATAGCCGTGCTGCCATAAGAACTGTCTGGCAAACCCATCGAGTTGTTGGCCTGTGGTGCCTAATGGAAATTTAGCTTGATCCAATGCGATGTGCCCCTTTAATACTAAGGTGACCATCTTTTTTTGCTCGTCACTGGGCTCACCAATAGCAATAGTGCGAGTGACATCAGTGGTGCCATCGAAATATTGCGCGCCAGAATCTACAAGGTATAAGCTATTAAGTGTCATTTTTGCTGGCGTGCCATTGTTATGATTATAATGGCACATGGCGGCGTTACTGCCGAGGGCTGAAATGGTATCGAAACTGGGCTCTTGATAAAGCGGATCTTGTAAGCGAAAACTTTCCAATTTATCGCTAAGCTTGGCTTCATCATATAAACGATTTGCTTGGACTTCAGTATCAAGCCAAGCTAAAAATCGACTGACTGCGACGCCATCTCGAATATGGCACGCTTTAAAGCCAGCTAATTCAACTGGATTTTTTTGTGCTTTTTCTAATGCGATAGGGCAGCTTGCGGCCAGTAAGGTGACTCCTGCGGTTTTGGCTGTGAGTTGTGTCCAAGCATTGCTGGCGTTAGGATCGCAAAGTAAGATGGTATTAGAAAGGGTTGCTAATGCTTCTTTTAATGCTGTTTCAGGTAAAAACGATACCCCCAATCCAACATGTTCATTAATCCCTTTAGGCAATTTGGTGATATCGGTAAAGAGTTGAACATTGCCATCTTGGTATAATAGCGCGGTGCCCAGAATAACGGGAAGTCGAGGCACATCTTGACCTCTGAGGTTGAGTAACCAACAAAAAGAATCTAAGGCGGTAATCAAGGCGGCATTTGCGCCAGCCTGTTGAACTTTTGAGGCGATCCTTGTGCGTTTATTGAGGCTCGTTTCCCCAGCGTAATCATTACTGAATAAGATAGCGGGTGAACTTGACGCTGGCGGGCGGTTCTCCCAATACATATCAATCGGGTTACTATCGAGTGTGACAAGTGATAAGTCGGCGTTATTAAACGCTGATTGTGCAGCGTGATACCAGCTTAAACTGTGTAGTCGGCTATCGATACCAATTCGAGAGTGACTGGGCAGTGTTTCGATTAGCCATTGAATTTGTGGTGTGTCTGTGAGGCTTAAATATTCAAATAGTTCAGCATTAACTTGCTGGCGAACTTGCACTGTATAGCGGCCATCGGTGAATATCGCTGCACTGTCTTTTAGGATAATAGCCATGCCTGCAGAGCCTGTAAATCCAGTTGCCCAGTGTAAACGTTCATTCTGGGGGGGGACGTATTCCCCTAAATATTCGTCGGCTCTAGGGACAATAAAAGCGTCGAGATCATGCTTGGCCATTTCAGTTCTAATAGCGCTAAGGCGAGTGGCAATGAGTGATGACATAAGGCTCCCAAGTGGATAGTGGTGATGGATGACGTCAAAAGGAATAATATGGCCGTAATGTTAACATGACCCCCTTCTTTAGTCTTATTTGTTATCTAAAGAAGGGGCGAATGCCATGGAGGCTTAATCTATGCTGATTAACTCGACATCAAAAATGAGTGTTGCGCCTGCAGGAATTTGTCCTGCACTTCGATTGCCATAAGCTAACTTGCTCGGAATAAAAAAGCGGGCTTTTTCACCGACAACCATTAACTGCAACCCTTCAGTCCAGCCTTTAATGACACGATTCAATGGAAATGAAATAGGCTCTCCCCGTTCAAAAGAGCTATCAAAAACGTCACCATTGATAAGGCGACCTTCATAATTAACTGTGACAGTATCTGTTGATTTAGGGTGCTGTGTACCACTGCCTGGAGTCAATACTTGATATTGCAAGCCAGATGCAGTGGTTTTCACTTGTGGAAGCGTCTTATTTTCGGTTAAAAATGCTTGCCCTTGAGCGTTCTGCTCTTTGACTTCGGTTTGGTTGTTTCTTGAGCTGTAAAAGTAAAAAATCACCCCAGCGATTAAGATAATGGCGAGTAAGACTTTCATTCTGTGTTCCTTGGTAATTGATATAGGGTTATTCGTTTATCACCGTTCCATTTTATAAAGCCTGCAGTAAATTGGGAGTGAATATACCCGTGATACCTGAAGATGCAGGATTCAGCTGGAATTAAAAGCCTTTTAGGCAAGGCTTTGAACAGCGTGCTTAGTCATTCTAAGCTGATGTTCAATAACGCAGTATAAAAGGCTTTTAAACCAGCCCTTTGGGAGTCTGTAAAATCACCTACTTCTGCGTTGTATCACCTTAAAAGGCAATAAGCATTCTTGCAATAATACGCCTTGAATTAGGCACTTTTACAGGCTCTGAAAACAGGCATCTTCAAGTATCACGGGTATAAAAGGGCGTACATGCATAATAAATTGATAATAATGACAAAAAATAACCCTTTTTTAAAGGGCTGCTTTTGTGTTTTATGGCGTAGTAATTTTTGGGCAATGAGTGCTCCTGGCCAGCCGCACAATAAAGATAATAAATGCAATGTGCGCTCTTTTGTACGCCATTTCGATTTGCGTGCTGCAGATTTATCAATGGCAAAGGCACAAAAGGTCACTAAGCTCATGATGGCGTATAAAAGCACTATTTTGAGTGAAATAAAGCCAAGTAAGTGGATTGCGATGAGCAAGCAAAGAAAAAAAATAGCGAAAATCATAAAGATTGTGTGTTAAATGAATGAGTTTTTAGATTAACATTGAAATATCAATACGGGTAGCTATCTTGATTGATAAGGATTATTGTGTGTTCAAAAGTAGAGTAATAAGCCTTATAGAGAAGAGATAAGGCTTTTCAGTATTGAAGTGGGTGAGACTTCACTCTGAGAGCAGGTTACTTAGTCGGCTTTTCTGTGATCCACAGCTTGATGGTCCCTTTTACAACGACAATGTCATTTTTATCATATGCGGTGACATTAACCAATAAATCACCAGGTACCCATTGTTCAGGTTGGACTTCTGCGACACAACGAATATCGCTGTTTGCTTTTGCGGTATAGTCTAAGCTCATCCCTTTAGGAAGCCAACGTAGATGAGCTGGAATCGATGCTTCAGCCATTGTTCCCATGGCCATCTCTAATCCATTACAAATGGCAATAACATGGACTGTTTTGATGTGATTATGAACGGCGCGCCTTTTTTTGACTAAACAGACACAGCGATGTGGCCGTAAATCGGTAATGAGGGGGTTAATGGTTGCAAAATAAGGGGCCATTCGGCTGATAAACATTGAAAAGAGTTTATTACCAAAAGAAAAACGACTCATCTTATTGTAAATTGACATTACTTTAGTCGGTTTCGCAATCTGCATGCTCGAATTCCTTTTGTTATTTTTATAGAGACTAGAGGTACTAGTGTGATTATAGGGAGATAGTACGTCTGGTCGGATGTCTTTTTTGTTAGACTAGCATTTTTCTTTAGTCAGTGGCTAGTTTAATGTGGCTGAGCCTATTTTTTTATCTAGCGTTGATATGATCATACCCCAGTGAAATGAAGGTGCAAGTTTCAGAACCGCTCAAATGCCCGATTTCAAAGCCCATGATTGAGGATATATAGGAAGCGAAAAAGGAGTAAGTTTCATTTCCTTTATGTAGCCTCTCCCACGTATACTAGCCAACAATCAGTTTATTGTAAGGATAAAAAGTGAAATACCTCATTACTTATTTAAAAGGCCTTGCCATGGGGGCTGCAGATGTTGTGCCGGGTGTCTCGGGGGGGACGATTGCGTTTATCACAGGTATCCTAGATACCTTGCTTAATAGTATTCGTAGTATTAACTTTTCACTTTTCAGTGTGATTAGACATAAGGGAATTAAAGCCGCTTTTCTTCATATCAATGGGCCCTTTTTATTGTGTTTGTTTGCGGGAATATTAACCAGCATATTAACATTAGCCAAGGTGATTTCTTATTTATTAGTGACTCACCCCATTCCTGTATGGTCTTTCTTTTTTGGGCTGATTTTAATCTCTGTCGTGCATATGCTAAAACAAGTGCAAGGTTTTTCCGTGGCACGTTTTGTATTATTTGTTCTTGGTGTTGCTGTTGCATGGGGGATCACTATGATTAACCCTGTGGCGTTGGAATTGACTCGCTTTAATATTTTTTTAGGGGGCTGTATTGCGATTACGGCTATGTTGCTACCCGGTATTTCAGGTAGTTTTATTCTTGTATTATTAGGTCTATACAGTGGTGTGTTAGGCGCCGTTAAAAACTTTGATATTTCTGTGATGCTCACTTTTATATCAGGCGCTGTGGTCGGCTTATTGAGTTTTAGTCATTTACTCTCTTTATTACTACGTAAATATCATGATGCAACCTTGGTGTTCTTAACGGGACTCATGTTAGGTACATTAGGTAAAATTTGGCCTTGGAAAGAAACGTTAACTTGGCGCGAGAATTCTAAAGGTGACATGGTTGCTTTGGTCGAGCGTAACTTATCACCTATGCAGTTTGAACAATTAACGGGCCAAAATGCACTGATGTTATGGGCATTCGTGGCCATGTTAGCGGGTATTTTATTAGTTTGGGGCTTAGAGCGATTTGCTGCAAAACACGCAACAGTAGTTGAGTAAATTCAGTTTAGTGTTGAGCTTTTAAAGGCCCGTTTATTCGGGTCTTTTTTGTTTGGCAGGGAAATAAGCGGATATTAACGCTATGCTTTGAGGGGGAATTGACTGAGTAGGAGTAGTGAGTATGGTCTTCAATCCAGAAAAAATTCAAATTGGTATTAGCGCTTGTTTATTAGGTGAGAAAGTGCGTTTTGATGGCGGTCATAAGGCTTCTCAATATTGTAAAAAAGAGCTTAAGCCGCACTTTGATTTTGTGCCTGTTTGTCCCGAAATGGCCATAGGCATGGGGGCGCCGAGAAAGTCGATTAGATTAATCAGAGACAATGAAAATCTTTATGTTCGAAGTCAAGATGCGAGTCTGGATGTCACCGATAAGCTGATTGAGTTTAGCGAGAATAAAGTGGAGCAACTGGGTTTTTTAGGAGGCTATATTTTATGTGCTAAGTCGCCCACTTGTGGAATGGAGCGCGTGATTGAATATCAATTGGGCAGTAATAATGGCAGTAAAGTGGGTGTGGGGGTTTTTGCTCGTGCTTTAATGGATAAATATCCATACTTACCCGTGGAAGAAGAAGGGCGGTTACACGATTTGAGGATCCGTGAGAATTTTTTTACTCGTATCTATGCCTACCATGATTGGTGCTGTATGCATTTATCTGGATTAACTAAACATAAGCTCATTGCATTCCATTCTCGGTATAAATACCTATTGATGGCACATAGTCCTAAGCATTATCGTTTATTGGGTCCTTTATTATCGGATATACCCAAAGATATTGATTTATTTTCCCAGACTTACTTAGCAAGGTTTATGGATATCTTGAAAATTAAGGCGACACGTAAAAACCATACGAGTGTGTTACAACATATACAAGGTTATTTTAAAAAGCATTTAACGAAAGAGCAAAAGAAAGAGTTGAGTGAAATGATCTTGAAATATCACCAAGGTCTGCAGCCTATCCTTGTGCCGATTACTCTGATTAATCACTATTTAAGAGAGCACCCTAGTGATTATATTGAAAATCAAGTGTACCTAAACCCTCATCCGGAGAGTTTAAAGCTTCGTTATGCGTTTTAATGGGCTGCAGAGCACTTTATCAACAATCTTTAGTTAACTCGACTTTTTACTATGATCGACTTGTTTTTTGTCGTAATACTCAAAAGGAAATAAATTTCTTATTTTTTGGCTGGTAGCACTACTGACATTGGCTGAAATGTGTAGCCTAACACTGTTTAACCGCTCACATCGAATGGTGCAAGTGAGTTTTTCTGATTTTGCCATGCTGCGACATTCTTTCTCGAATTTTTCTGGTATTTTACCTTTGTGGGATGTTAGGCGACCTTCTTTAAAGTGCATTTCGAATAAAACTAACCCTTTCTTACCACTAAAGATCAGTAAGTAAATAAGGGAGACTCCAAGTAAAACAAAAGCAATTTTTAGTATGGTAAGGGTCATTGTCGTTTCCTTTTGACTTTATCATGTTGTTTACTGTATTAGCGTCTGTTTGGCGTTATTTATTGAATATAATCGAGCGACATTTTTAAATGATTTGAGTATATACAGAGTATCTTAATCAGATAAAGTGTCTACAAAAAATATCGGGCTTTTTTGTTCTTAACCCTCTCTCTATTTCTCGTTATGGACATTCAATTAATACGTTTTAGGTGGGTTTGAGCTAAGCTATATTGATTATTCACTTAAGGAGAAACTTGTGCAATTACGTGATCCAAAATTGTTGCGTGAGCAATGCTATATCAATGGTTTTTGGCAGGATGCAGATAATAAAAACCGTCAATCCGTAGTGAATCCATTAAATAATGAGGTTATCGCGCATGTGCCCATTATGGAAGAAGTGGAAACACAAAGAGCAATAGATGCTGCAACTGATGCGCTAATTTCTTGGCGGGTGTTGACCGCCCAAGAGCGGAGCATAAAATTAAAAGTTTGGTTTTCACTATTAATCGAGCATAAAGAAGATTTAGCATTATTGATGACAACTGAGCAGGGAAAGCCGCTCGCAGAGGCAAGAGGAGAGGTGGATTATGCGGCTTCTTTTATTGAATGGTTTGCTGAGGAGGCTAAGCGAGTTTACGGAGAAACGATACCGGGTCATCAAGTTGATAAACGTTTGATTGTGATTAAGCAAGCCGTTGGTGTGACAGCTGCCATTACGCCTTGGAACTTTCCTGCGGCTATGATCACGAGAAAAGCTGCTCCTGCTTTAGCAGCGGGCTGCACTATGGTGGTGAAACCTGCGCCGGATACACCGTTAACGGCGTTAGCGCTCGCGGAGCTTGCTCATAGAGCGGGTATACCTGCAGGCGTCTTTAATGTGGTAACAGGTGATTCAATTAAGATTGGTCAGCGACTTTGTATGAGTTCAAATGTAAGAAAACTGTCTTTTACGGGGTCGACGCCCGTGGGGGTGAAGTTAATGCAGCAATGTGCGCCAACGCTTAAGAAAATGTCTCTTGAATTGGGAGGGAATGCACCTTTTATTGTGTTTGATGATGCGGATATTGATGCGGCTGTTGAAGGGGCAATGATTGCAAAATATCGTAATGCTGGACAAACCTGTGTGTGTGCTAATCGATTCTATGTTCAAGAGGGAGTCTATGATCTTTTTGTTGAAAAATTTGCTGCTGCTGTGACTAAATTAAAAGTGGGAGCTGGGACCGAGGAGGGTGTGACAATTGGCCCTTTGATTAACAGAGCGGCCGTTGAGAAAGTTAAGCACCATATTAACGATGCTCTGGCTAAAGGGGCTAAACATGTACAAACACATGATGCAATTGATTTAGGTGGAAACTTTGTATCCCCTTGTGTTTTGACTCATGTTGATGGTCGTATGTTGTTTGCAACAGAGGAAACATTTGGGCCCATTGCTCCTTTGTTTAAATTTAGTGATATCGATGATGTGATCCATCAAGCCAATGATACAGAATTTGGATTAGCGGCGTATTTTTATGGGCGTGATATTTCCCTTGTTTGGCGGGTTGCAGAAGCTTTGGAATATGGCATGGTGGGCGTAAATACAGGGCTTATTTCAACTGAAGTTGCTCCATTTGGTGGGATAAAGTCATCAGGACTGGGTAGAGAGGGCTCAAAGCATGGGATAGATGAATATCTTGAAATAAAATATATTTGCATGTCTGTTTAGCAACCACTAAGGATTGTAATATGACCAATGATGAATTGAACTCTCGTCGAAAAAAGGCGGTTGCTAATGGAGTCGCTCAAATTCACCCTTTTTACGTCGAACGGGCGGAAAACTCGACAATATGGGATGTGGAAGGGAGAGAGTTTATCGATTTTTCAGGGGGGATTGCGGTACTCAATACTGGGCATATGCATCCTACAGTTAAGCAGGCGGTGATGGCACAATTAGACAGGTTTTCACATACCTGTTTTATGGTAATTGGTTACGAGTCTTATATTCAAGTATGTGAACAAGTGAATGAATTAGCGCCAGGTCAGTTTGATAAAAAAACAGCCCTATTTAATAGTGGTTCTGAAGCGGTTGAAAATGCAGTTAAAGTGGCGCGTGCTTATACTCAGCGTGCGGGAGTGATTGCATTTACTTCTGCTTATCATGGACGTACGTTAGCAGCATTAGCCTTAACGGGTAAAGTCAATCCTTATAGTGAAGGTATGGGTTTGATGCCTAGTTTTGTTTATCGAGCTGAATTTCCTTGTGCTTTACATGGTGTGTCAGAAGATGATGCTATAGCTTCCATTGAACGGATCTTTAAAAATGATGCGGCGGCAAGTGACATTGCGGCTATTATTATTGAGCCAGTACAAGGAGAAGGGGGCTTTTATGTTGCAAGTCCCGCATTTATGCAACGTTTGAGAGCGTTATGTGATCGAGAAGGGATAGTGCTTATTGCGGATGAGGTGCAAACGGGGGCTGGCCGTACAGGGACTTTTTTTGCGATGGAGCAAATGGGAGTATGCGCCGATATTTGTACTTTTGCTAAATCCATTGCGGGTGGCTTTCCTTTATCTGGGATCACGGGAAGGGCCAAAGTTATGGATTGCATTCAACCTGGTGGTTTGGGTGGCACATATGGCGGTAATCCCATAGCCTGCGCTGCAGCGCTTGCGGTGATGGAGGTATTTAAGCAAGAAAAGTTACTGTCTCGCTCTTATGAGATTGGCGCTATGATGAAGCAGTCTTTAGTGCAAATGCAAACGATTAATCCGCAAATTGCAGATATTCGTGGTTTAGGGGCAATGGTGGCTTTTGAGTTAATGGAGGATGGAGTTCCTAAGGCTGATTATTGTCGTCAAATCTTGATTGAAGCGAGGGAGCGAGGCTTAATTTTGCTCTCCTGTGGAACCTTTGGTAATGTGATACGATTACTCGTTCCTTTGACTGCGAGTGATGAGCAAATTATCCAAGGAATGGCGATATTAAGGATGAGTTTTGAGGCTATTTTGCCTTAGACCAAGGATAACCCCCTAAATGCCGTTTAACCATGATACTCAGTATAATAAAGGTGAAAATGAACTGGCTGTTGTTGCTATCGCTAAGAGAAACGAAAGCGTCAAGACGGTAATGAGGAAAAAACGGGTGTATGTCTAAATAAGTTCGAGATTGGACTCTTTAAAAGCGATGGGTAAAAATTTGACAGCGGCTCCTGCAACTCCCATTACTATAGGAATGCTGGCAAGGCTAACAAAGGTTTCTGCAACTTTATAATCACCATAATCTTCAAGAGAAAGTAGGCGAGCGAGCCCAACATTAAAGGCATAAACCGTTATATATTTACTGAGTACTGTGATAATCATTATTGCGGTAGTGCGCTGGAAATAACCGGTCTCTTTTCCCTGAACCATATCTTTTATCCACTTCCAATCCATTAAAATCTATTTACCAGTTTAGTTTTATGATTTTATTCTGGGGGAATTTAATCTTAGCTTAAAATGGAATACTTCCCTTAGTTGTTTATTGTTTTATTGTTGGATTTAGAATGGAAAGATCTTGTGTCATATGAGGTGATGATTAAATTGCCCACATCCATTTAGGCTTTATCAATATTCATAGGATGATAAGTGATTGCCTAAGAGGATGTGAACGTATAGGTGTGCAGTATTTTCTAGCCCATCATGATAAGCCCTACGTCTTGAAGTGACACACCACCATTATTGAGTTCAGAACTATATTCATTTAATACAACGCCAGCGGTACAAACGCGGTTGGCTATATCTTCCAACCCAGTATCAATCGTTTCTAATTTTGTTTCAACAGCTTCTAATTTTGTTGCCGTTGTATTTAAATAGGTATCAGTGACATCGATGCGATCGTTTATTGTGCTGACCTGGCTATCTATAAGGCCCAGTTCACTGACATTATTGCGAATAAGAGCATTGTTAAATTCAATATTTTCATCGATAGCATGGATTTTAGACTCCATAACTTCAGTCACTTCAGCGGCAAATTTTGTTTCTTCTGACACCACTTTACCATCTTCAATGACAAACTCACCACTTTTAACACCGATACTGAGGGTTGCTTCAGCCACATCAATTTCCAGTGCGCCACCCGTTCTTAAACGCATATCAAGGCCAAAAGTATACCATTCCTCAGCGCCTAGAACGGTTTTGGCTTCGTTGCCAAAAATATGAAGTGTTTCATCACCAAAAACGGTGGTGTTGCTATTTTCAACCTCAATTTTTAATCCGAGTAGTGATTTCTCTGTTTTATCTTTATGTTCTTGCCAACTGCTTTCTTCTTCACTTTCGCTGCTTTCTTCTTCCCCACTTCCATCTTCTGTGGTGGTTTCATCTTCGGTGTTTTGAGTGTCTTCTGTGGTGGTTTCATCTTCGGTGTTTTGAGTGTCTTCTGTGGTATCTGCTATTGTTTGACCGTTTTCGCTCATCTCATTCCCCTGCAATGAATAGAGAAAGGGGGTTACCTCATCTCTATTAGAGTTGATCTTTTGATATGTCGATGTGCTCTCAAGACTATTGTCTTCTATGTTTGTACTGAATACTTGACTATTTCGTGTAATTTGTGAGTAGTATCAACAGGATGAAATCACTGGTTGATGATCTCAATATAAAATTAATATCAGGTATATACAGTCAAACATAGACAAAATATAAATACTTCTTGGAATAGCATTGAGATTGAATATTTAAAATGGCGTTTTGATGAAAGCACCATCTAAAGTACAGAAAGAGTAATGCTTTATATACTCTGATTCAATGCATATTGCATTAAACATCGATCATGATGGTTTCATTTATATCAATATAACATAATGATGAAGCATATTTATTGTTCATGAGTGTGATTTTCATGTTTGAGTTATCTTTAATTCTGTCAAACATTAGCTATTTCGTGATTTGATTTAATTTTTATTTATAGTCTAAGCCAGTTTATGATATGGATGTTTTATATAGTTAATTTATGTTAATTATTAGGTTTTATAATACTGTTAATCATATTATTGATATAAGTGATGTGTTTTGATGTAATGGCAAACAGGTGTTGGCATAGCTGAATCATCTATGATGTTTTGTTTAATTTGTTGACGAATTTCACTTGAAGAGTAAGGCTGAGTCTCTATATCAACATGGTAAATGAGTCCATTTTTTTGTTGGGGTTTGATTGTTGTAGATAAGCGCTTTTTATATTCAATAAATATTTGATCATTTTCAGTTAAATTACTATTAGGGCGCTGGCAAACCACGAGGTGACATAAAGTGAACAGTCGCTTCCATTGGTGCCATTGAGGCAAGGATAAAAAAGAGTCCATCCCCATTATAAAATAAAATGTATGTTCAGGATAAGCCCTGATTAACTGACTGAGGCTAGTGACAGTGTAAGAAGGGGATTCACGTTTGGCTTCTAAATCGCAGAGTTTGAATTGATTTAAGGTGAGGCATGTTTGATAGACCATATTAAGTCTATCTTGCGTCGTGACGACTGTTTTTTCTTTATGGGGAGGAATATGATTTGGCATAAACCAAATCTCATCAAGTGTTAATGCATTAAGTACCGTTTGTGCTGGGCGAATATGTCCAAAATGAAGGGGATCAAAGGTGCCGCCTAGTATGCCTATGTGCATAAATTTTTCCTAAAAAAGATTATCCATAATATTAAGGTTAACAATATAAACACTATATTTTTATATGGGCTAAATGGGAGTGAGCTTGGGGATCAAATAATAAACACAGGTGACTTAACGCAACCCAATCTTCATGGCCTTGCTGTTTTAGTTTTATTTCTAATGCCGATGTTTTTACCAATAAATGATCGATTTGAGGGACTGACAGTCGAGATAAGCTTGCTTGATAAGCCGATTTTTTCTTATCCCAAATACGCAGCTGTCCCCATAGGGCTTGTAATGACTTTTTATCCTCTTGGGCGGCTTTTAATTGTGATAATTTGCTGAGCTCTTGAAATAGGTGCCATAACACAACTGGCAAGGCAATGCCTTCAGCCTTGAGCTGAACGAGTATGTGCTGTGCTTTTGTTTGTTTATTATATAAAAGGGCATCGATGAGTTGAAAAACACTAAAACGGGACTGATTGACAAAATATTGTTCAAGCTGTTGGCTGTCAATGGCTTGATTTGGGCTGAGAAGAGTGAGTAGTTGTAATGCTTGATCTGCTGCTAATAAATTACCTTCATAAAGGCTGGTTAACATTTTTTGTGCATCACTATCCATTTGCAGATGAAAATGGTTAATACGTTCGGTTAGCCAACGTTGAAATTGTGGTCCTTCAGGTGTTAGACAAGGGATAAATATGCCATTTTCATCGAGGAATTTGAACCATTTACTCTTTGTTTGCTCTATGGCCAGCTTAGGACCTATGAGTAACAATAAAATATCTGGGTTGGGTGCCTTAAGCACAGATTGCAGCATGGCACTACCTTGTGCACCAGGTTTGACTTGTGGAAGAGTCAGTTCAATGATCCTGCGGCTAGAAAATAGACTTAATGTATGCCATTGCTCATGTAGCTCTTCCCAATTAAATTGATTGTCTTGAGTTAATTGAATGGTTTCATCAAAACCTTGCCTTTTGGCTTTTTGTAATATCTGACTGCGTGTGATTTCACACAACCAAGGATCATCACCAAACACCATATAACATTGTTTTAATGGTGAGAGATGTTTATTAATTTGATCCGGGTAAACTCTCATTGGTAGGGTCTCATACTGCTCAGAGCATAGTGGTCTCTGGCTTGATTGTCGGCTTATTCAGTTGCGGGTATACGCCATTTTTACAGCTTAAATCAATTGCTTTCAATGCTAGAGAGCTGTTGTATGATTTGATCAGCGGCTTGTACTCTCATTTCTTTTAGCAACAGGCTTCGTTCTCGGCTTTTGGCGAGTGCTGCACTGGGATTATCTAAGTATTCACGATGAATTTCAACGGTGAAAGGCTGAGATTCTTCATCGGGAAGTTGTACTGCGTAAAATACGGTATAGGTGAGATCGTATTCAGCAACGCTACCCGTTGGGTAGACTGATAACACCATACGCTCAAGTGAATCTTTAATAATACGTAATGTGGCCACATCTTTTGCAGGTGGAACAAGATTAACTTGATTGAGGCGTAGTCTCTCTTTCATTAACCGAGTTAATTCGCTGTATTGATCTGGACTGGTTAGGCTCAGGGTTTCTAACTGCGTGGGTAATTGATAGTTACCTTGCAAGCGAAAGCCACAACCTGCACTTAGTAGGATAATTAATGAAAAAATGGTTGTAATGATGCGTTTAATGAGCATAGGAGTGATGATTATTCCTTCGTTAGCTATGCTTGATAGTATCAATAATAGCGTTAAGTCCTATTTGTTGTGAAACAATAATGGATGCTAAAAGCTAAATTAACAATAGCTGTATGGGTTATTACTAGAGTCAAATTGCCAAGCCGATTGAATTTGATGTTGCAATGGGCTTGGCTTGTTTATTTAAATCAATTAAAGCATGAGCTTAAATGACTTTCTACTTTATATTAATTGGCAACTATATTAAGTAATTTTCCAGGAACAAAAATCACCTTGCGTACTGTTTTTCCGTCTGTATGCTTGATCACGCCTTCTTCCTTCATGGCTAAACCTTCAACAGTTTCTTTATCTGCATCAGCTGCAACAGTGATTTTAGCGCGTAGTTTACCGTTAACCTGAACAATAATGAGTTTACTGTCTTCTACTAGTGCAGCTTCGTCAACTTCAGGCCAAAGGACATTTTCAATATCGTCAGTATGCCCTAATTCATTCCATAAGTTAAATGTAACATGAGGAATGATCGGGTAAAGTAGGCGAACCAGTGCTGATAGGGCTTCGGTCATCAAGGCTCTATCTTGTTCTGTGTCTTGCGGTGCTTTTTGCAGGTGGTTCATTAGCTCCATGACTGCAGCAATCGCGGTATTAAACATTTGACGACGGCCTAGATCATCGCCAACTTTACGGATAGTCTTGTGCAGTTCACGGCGCAGTGCTTTTTGTGAGGCATTAAGGCTAGCCACATCAAGTGTAACGCTTGGACCTTGACTAATATGATCGTGGGCAAGTTTCCAGAAACGCTTAATAAAACGATGTGCGCCTTCTACACCAGATTCTTGCCATTCAAGTGTTAACTCTGGCGGTGATGCAAACATCATAAAGAGGCGCACAGTATCAGCGCCATACTTTTCAACCATAGCTTGAGGATCGATGCCGTTATTTTTTGATTTGGACATCTTGCTCATGCCAGTGTAAACCAGCTCATGGCCTTCACTGTCAGTGGCTTTGATAATACGGCCTTTATCATCGGTTTCGGTGGTGACATCCGTTGGGGCTACCCATATACGCGCCCCTTTTTCGTTGGTGTAGTAAAACGCATCCGCTAACACCATCCCTTGAGTCAGTAAGCGCTTAGCGGGCTCATTTGAGTCCACAAGGCCAATGTCTCTCAATAATTTATGGAAGAAACGGAAGTAAAGTAAATGCATACAAGCATGTTCAATTCCGCCGATATATTGATCAACCGGTAGCCAGTAGTTGGCTTTTGCAGGATCGAGCATGGCATCAGCATGGGGACTACAATAGCGCGCATAATACCAAGAGGATTCCATGAAGGTATCAAAGGTATCTGTTTCACGTAGTGCATCTTGACCATTAACTTGCGTTTTTGCCCATTCCTTATCAGCTTTAATGGGGCTTTGTATGCCGTCCATGACAACATCTTCAGGTAAAACAACGGGTAGCTGATCTTCTGGTGTAGGAACAACACTGCCATCGGCTAGCGTGACCATAGGGATAGGCGCTCCCCAGTAACGTTGGCGAGAAACTCCCCAGTCACGTAAACGGAAGTTAACTTGGCGTTTTCCTTTACCTTCTGCGGTTAGTTTGGCGTCGATGGCATCAAATGCCGCTTGAAAATCCAGTCCATTAAATTCACCTGAGTCAAATAAAATGCCTTTTTCAGTAAAGGCGGCTTCACTGAGATCAAGCTCGCCTTCGTTGGGCTTTATGACACCTTTGATATCGATGCCATATTTATGGGCAAATTCATAGTCACGTTGATCGTGAGCGGGGACAGACATTACTGCACCCGTACCGTAATTCATTAATACAAAATTACCCACCCAAATCGGGACGGCTTCGCCCGTTAATGGATGAATAGCGTTAAGGCCTGTTGCAACGCCTTTTTTCTCCATAACGGCCATTTCGGCTTCTGTGGTACCCGCATTTTTACATTCTTCAATAAATGCGGTGAGCTCGGCATTACCTTTGGCTGCTTGTAATGCTAATGGGTGAGCGGCAGCAATTGCCACATAAGTCACACCCATTACGGTATCGGGACGCGTGGTATAAATGTCGAAGCTGCTATTTTGCCCTTCCACTTGAAAGGTCATTTCAATGCCTTCACTGCGGCCAATCCAATTGCGCTGCATGGCTTTAACTTGCTCAGGCCAGCCTTCAAGCTTATCGATATCGCTTAATAACTCATCCGCATATTCGGTAATTTTGATGAACCACTGAGGAATTTCTTTTTGCTCAACTTCCGTATCACAACGCCAGCAACAGCCATCAATGACTTGTTCATTGGCTAGAACCGTTTCATCATTTGGGCACCAGTTCACGGAAGCCGTTTTTTTATAGACTAAGCCTTTATCGTATAATTTGGTGAAAAACCATTGTTCCCAGCGATAATATTCTGGTGTACAAGTGGCTATTTCTCGGCTCCAGTCATAGCCAAAACCTAGCATTTTAAGCTGATTTTTCATGTAGTCGATATTTTCATAAGTCCAAGGTGCAGGCGCTGAACTGTTCTTTATCGCTGCATTTTCAGCTGGAAGGCCAAATGAATCCCAGCCAATAGGCTGAAGGACATTTTTGCCTTGTAGTTTTTGGTAACGAGCAACAACATCGCCTATTGTGTAGTTACGTACATGGCCCATATGCAGGCGACCAGAAGGGTAAGGGAACATTGAAAGACAATAAAACTTTTCTTTGTTCTCGTCTTCAGTCACTTCAAATGTTTTGGTATTTTTCCAGTGCTCTTGCACTTTTGCTTCAACTGCTGAAGGATTATATTGCTCTTGCATCAATCATTTTCCGGCCATGCCGCCTATTATTGGAACTAGCGCTATTGTCGCGCGGGTAAAATATGGGCATAGAATAAACCAGAAGTGCATTATTAAAAAGGATCATGTGAGGAGTATTTATTATGAGTGAGCGAAGTCAGGCGTTATTAAAGCTATATGCTGAATTATTTGAACATGTAAAAAAGGAACATGAACATGATAACAGTATGACTATCAAGACATTATTTAAAGAAGTGTCACAGTGTAAAGAATATTTGGCGCTGAAAGCACAAATTAAGGAAGATGAGCTTGCTTTAGTCGAACAATTTTTAAAAAGAGATATTGCGAGTTTTTTACAGGAAAAGAATGATGCGGATTTGAGTCATAGTCCTTTTGTCATTGCCGCCAAAAATACTTTTTGGCATTGGTTAAGTGAAATAACTGATCGTAGTCAGCTTGAATGGGCTGAGCTGACACAAGATTTTCAGCATCAAGGTGTTTATGAAAGTGGTGAGATCATTGCTCAAGGCTGCTTGGCGTGTACCGCATGTGGCCATAAAATGTACATTGAATTTCCAGGTCTTATTCCTGATTGCCCAGAGTGTGATAATGATGAGTTTTACCGTGAGGCGTTAACGCCATAAAAGGGCTGCCAAAGGTATATTTATAATGTGTTGTTTACTCATAAAACAATGCTCCCTTGATGTGAGGACTGTGTTTAAAGATAGTAAGGGGGAAGAGATAAAAAGGAATTTGTATGAATCAATATTGTTACCTATTGGTGGCGGCTTGCTGTTTTACTTGCCAAGCCGAAGAAACAATACAAGTTAACAATGCCGATGAGGTTATCGGTGCGAAAGGCAGTATGGCAAATACCTTAGGGAAAAAAAACTTTTTTATTCCTTACCCTTATTATAGTCAAGTCACATCTGCAACTGCGGGTGTTGTATTAGCCAGTCAAGGGATTTTTCAACCTCAAACGACTGCTTTTGCTAATTTTATATATTCGAGTAATGATTCTAGAATTGCGTATTTTCAAATCGAAGATGTGCAGATTTATCGACGCTTATTTTTAGAAATGAAAGTACTCGCGGGCCATTGGGGAGATGTTGATTATTATACTGATCGTACAAATGACTCCAGTGAAAATGACTATATTGGCATTAGTGCTGACGATCAATGGTATCGATTAAATCTAGATTACTTGTTACCAATAGGAAATGGTAAAAAACAAATTATTGATCGTTATGAAATAGATGGGGCGCTTTTAGTACCTGAGACTGCCAGCGGTGGTGAGTCGTGGAACCCCTTTGTATCGGGGCGGAGTTATTTACAGCTTAGGCCATTTTATCGCAAAGAAGATTTAAAAGGTATTGGTGAGTTTGCGACTTCAGGAATGGGGTTTGGGTTTTATATTGATAATCGAGATTGGCCGATAAATCCCAGTCGAGGTTATACCTTACAAGCTGAATTTAAACATGATTGGGGCAATTTAAGTGATTCAGTTGAATGGTCTGCAATTGAAGCGTCTTTTTCAAAATACGTGAGTTTAGGTGCGAGTGATTTTTTTCAGCAGCGTGTTTTAGCATTTGATGTATGGACATTGGATATTCCCACTTGGGATGAGACGACAGTCATTAATGGGCAAACCGTGTTTAAACGGCCACCTCCTTTCTCTGGATTAAGCTTAGGGGGCTGGGATCGTTTTCGCGGTTATAATGCGAACCGTTTCGAAGATAAGGCTGCGATTGATTATCAAGTTGAATATCGAGTGATCCCACAGTGGAATCCTTTTCCTCATATTCCATTGATTAATCGTTTAAAAATTCCTTTCTGGCAATGGGCTGTTTTTGCCGAATTGGGTCGTGTGGCACCCAAATGGGAGATAGAAACCTTGCATTCGCATATGCGTTGGAATGCGGGGGTTGGTATGCGTGCCTTTGTCAATGGTATGCTGGTACGAATGGATTTTGCGACGTCAGAAGAGGGCGGGCAAGTTCAGATGATAGTGGATCAACCTTTTTAATACTGTAATGAGTGGCAGCGAGAAAAGGACTAATACCCAAGTGAAACTCGCACTTTCATTTCACTTGGGTGTATGACGATTAAGCTTCTTTTTGTTTAATTCGAAGTACCAGTGCAATCATAAAGAAGAGCCCACTGAGCAATAATATTGGCCATTCCCCCCATTTAGCAAAAGGGGTCATGCCGGTGAATAAGGGCACTTTAGCGGTTAATACACCAGTTTCAAATTGAGGCAGTTCTTTTGTGATCACGCCTTTTTCATCCACGATCGCAGTGACGCCAGTATTGGTGGCTCTTAACAGCGGACGACCTAATTCAACCGACCGCATCTGGGCCATTTCCATATGCTGTAATGGGCCGTTAGAGCGTCCAAACCAAGCGTCGTTAGAGATGGTCAGCAGTAAATCCGTATTATTGCTAAAATTGGCTCTGACTTGTTCTGGAAAGGCAATCTCATAGCAAATAGCGGGTAAAATATCGTAACCTAGGGCCTTGAGGTTGGGTTGACGATAATCTCCCCGCGCAAACGAAGACATAGGTAAGTTGAAAAACGGTGCCAGTGGTCTTAACAATGCGCCAAAAGGTACAAATTCGCCAATGGGTAATAAATGATGCTTTTTATATTCATTGATACCATTGCCTTGGTAATCGGCCTGAGATTGTATTTTGTTGTTATGATTACCTAGCACAATGAGCGAGTTATAAAAGTCCTCCCCTTGTTGGCTAATAATCCCTGTGAGGATGGCGCTGTTGTTCAAGTTCGCAACGCGATTGGCATTAGTGAGAAAATCTTCAACCAGATATTCAGGTGCTGGGATCGCCGCTTCAGGCCAAATAATGAGATCGGCATGGGTCTCTTTTTTGTCATTCTCATCGTTTGCCGCTGGCTGGGTATTAGTGTTTGGCGTTTGCTCCTTCACATCAAACACATTCCCAATAGGATTGAATTCTGGGCGAGTGAGATCCATGTATTTAAGCATGGTTGGCCACAGTGCTTCAGGTTCCCACTTCATACTTTGTGGAATATTGCCTTGTACTAAGACCACATTCACGGTTTTATGGGTGGGGGAAATTGCTGAGTTATTGATGGAAAGCCAAGTACAAAGTGCGATCACAGGTATTAAAATGGCAATGCTTTTCCAACGTTTTTGTATGCATAATGCTAAGGCGCCGCTCAGCAGTGCAATGATAAAACTGAGCCCTAGTGTGCCAATGACACTGGCGAGCATTTTTAGTGGGCCTTGGGTTTGGCTGTAACCTGCCCATAGCCAAGGAAAGCCTGTGAGTACCCAGCCTCTTGCCCACTCTGTTAACGTCCATAGCGCTGGAAACAAAATGAGATTACGTAAGATGCTGGTATGAGGAGTTATTTTTTGCAGTAAATAGCCTGTTAATCCTGCGTAGAGGCCTAAATAGAGCGCTAGTAGCGCCATGAGCGCTAGAGAGGCAATAATGGGGAGTCCCCCAAAATGATCCATGCTGACATGAACCCAACTGATCCCGACGGAGAAGCAGCCAAAACCAAAGCTTAACCAGTAAGTAAAAGCGGATTTTGCGGATAAATGCTGACTTTGGTGCAAGACAAAAGTGAGGGCGATAAAATAAACAGGCCATAAAAAATAAGGGGCGAACGCCAGAGCGGTGGCGCCACCTGCAAGATAGGCTAAGATCAGCCTTCCGATAGAATGATGGGCTAACGCCCGAAATGTATTCAGCATGCTAGCCTCATAGTGATACTTAAATAGAAGAGAAGCGTTAAGTGACTTTTTCTTCAATATTGGATGTAGGGAGTTTTACACTCAGTTGAATAAGCCTTCGTGTATCTGCACTGACCACTTTAAATTCAATATTATCAATGGTAATCTTTTCATCTCTTGCGGGCAAATGCCCAAAAGCATGTGAAACTAAACCACCTACAGTATCAAATTCTTCGTCACTAAAGTGGGTATTAAACTTACCATTAAAATCATCAATAGGTGTTAATGCTTTAATCATGTAAACATGTTTGGCCACTTGGCGTATTTCAGTTTCTTCGGCGGATTCATGTACAAATTCGTCTTCAATCTCGCCGACAATTTCTTCTAAAATATCTTCAATGGTGATGAGCCCTGATACGCCGCCATATTCATCGACAACAATGGCCATATGGTAACGTTGGGAGCGGAATTCTTTGAGTAATACATCGACTCGTTTACTTTCGGGAACCACCACAGCTGGGCGGATCACTTGTGTTAAGGTAAACGGGATTTCATTATTTTTAAAACCGTATTTGAGTAAGTCTTTAGCCAATAATATGCCTTCAATATGATCTTTGTCATCATTCACAACAGGAAAACGTGAATGAGCGGAGCTGATCACTGTAGACAGCAATTCCTCGACAGAATTATCTATGTTTAAACTCACAATTTGTGCGCGTGGGATCATGATATCTCTTACTCGAAGATCTGATACCTCAAGTACGCCTTCAATCATTTCTCGCGTGTCTTCAGTGATCACTTCGCGCTGCTCTGCATCGTTAATCACATCGACAAGTTCTTCACGGTTTTGTGGTTCGCCCTGGAATAATTGACTGACTTTATCTAGCCAACGTTTCTTAGGGGCGTTTGTACTCGGGGGGATGTCATCACTCATAGTATTTCTCTGACTCATTTGAGTCTATTACAGCTCCTGATAAGGGTTTGCAAAGCCTAGCTGAGTTATGATTTGAGTCTCTATTGACTCCATTTCTTCAGCGTCGGCATCATCAATATGGTCATACCCTAGCAGATGAAGAGTACCATGTACAACCATGTGAGCCCAATGTGCTTGCAAAGTCTTATCTTGTACTTTGGCTTCCTGTGTTACGACTGGGGCACAAATAATCAAATCGCCCAATAACGGCAGGACTATTTCTGGAGGGGCTTCAAAAGGGAAAGACAGCACATTCGTCGGTTTATCTTTGCCCCTATAATCATGATTGAGTTGTTGGCTTTCCTCGTTGTCAACGATGCGTATGGTGAGTTCGGCTTCATTCATACGCCCTTCAAGTACAGCGGTGACCCATGAATTTAATTCCGTTTGACTGGGAAGGTTTGATGTGTCTTCAAGCGCAATTTGTCTGTCGAGGATAAGGTTAAGACTCATTGTGTTTAACTTCCTGCAACTGATGTTGGTGGTCTTTGGTATCTTGAGGTTTTTGACGTTTGAGTTCATGCTCTTCATACGCTTCGACAATACGGGCAACAACGGGGTGCCTGACAACATCTTTTGCTTGGAAAAAGTTAAAGCTGACTTCTTCGACTTGGCTTAAGACTTCAATGGCATGGCGTAGACCAGACTTTTGATGTTTCGGCAGATCGACCTGAGTGATATCGCCAGTGATTACCGCTTTTGAATTAAAGCCGATACGAGTGAGAAACATTTTCATTTGTTCCACTGAGGTGTTTTGACTTTCATCTAAAATGATAAAAGCATCATTGAGGGTTCGACCTCGCATGTAGGCTAATGGCGCCACTTCAATGACATTGCGCTCAATTAAGCGTTCGACTTTTTCAAATCCGAGCATTTCAAATAAAGCATCATAGAGAGGACGAAGGTATGGATCGACTTTTTGGCTGAGATCCCCTGGCAGAAACCCCAGTTTTTCGCCGGCTTCTACTGCTGGGCGAGTTAATAGAATGCGCCTGACTTCTTGGCGTTCTAATGCATCCACGGCAGCGGCTACGGCGAGATAGGTCTTACCTGTGCCTGCAGGACCCACACCAAATGTAATATCGTGTCCATTAATGTGGGAGACATAGTCACTTTGATTGGGGTTTCTGGGTTTGATCACGCCGCGTTTGGTTTTGATATACAGGGATTTATCATCACTTGGTGCCTCGAACTCTAACGCTACGGCTTCTTGAATGGCAATATGGACTCTATCGGGTTCAAGGTCCGGTGTGCTGCCTTTAACGGTTTGAGTTTCTATGTACAAGTCTTTGAGAAGATTATTGGCCGTTAAGCAGTTTTTGGGCAAACCGACAATTTGAAAATGGTTATCACGGTAGTTGATTTCAACTCCGATCCGGCGTTCTAATTGCTTGATATTGTCATCAAAAGGGCCACAAAGTGAGGCAAGGCGACGTGTTTCAGCGGGTTCTAGGTACAAGTTGAGAGTCGTTAACTTATTTGACAAAAATTACTCCAAATACTGATTGTCATTCTATTAGTTTACGAGCCTATGGGCAGAAATGCTAACCTTATTTTAGGCTCAAATGCGGTGAAAAATAAAAGGCAGCATTAAGATGCTGCCTTTCTAATCACTTAAGAGGATATTTATGACGGAATGAATTGTGTTACGCCTAAATCATCATCTTGCTTATGTTTTGCTAAAATATCGCTGGGATGTAAATCACGACGTAAGTCCATTTCATCTTCGCCGCGAATAAAATTGCCACGCAATGAGTTGGTGTATACATCAACAATTTCGACATCCACAAAGCTACCAATATGCTTAGGTTGGCCTTCAAAGTTAACGACACGATTGTTTTCTGTTCTTCCTCGAAGCTCCATTGGATTCTTAATTGACGGACCTTCAACTAAAATACGCTGTACTGTGCCTAACATATTCCGGCTATAACGCATGGCCTGTTGTGTGATGCGATCTTGTAAGATGGCTAAGCGCTCTTTTTTCTCTTCGAGGCTCACATCATCGGGTAAATCTGATGCGGGTGTGCCTGGACGTGCACTGTAGATAAAACTAAAACTGTGATCAAAGCCGACATCTTCAATGAGCTTCATGGTATCGGCAAAATCTTGCTTAGACTCGCCTGGGAAGCCAATAATGAAATCAGAGCTAATCTGAATACCGGGACGGGCCTTGTGTAAACGACGAATAATGGATTTATATTCAATGGCCATATGGCCGCGTTTCATTTGGGTCAAAATCAGATCGGAACCGGATTGTACTGGTAAATGTAAGAAGCTGACCAGTTCTGGCGTATCTTCATAAACATCGATAATATCTTGAGTAAATTCAATGGGGTGGCTGGTGGTAAAACGCAGTCTATCAATACCATCGATGGCAGCGACGAAACGTAATAGCTCAGCAAAAGAGCAAATATCGTCATCATGGGTGGCGCCGCGATAAGCGTTAACGTTTTGCCCCAGTAAATTCACTTCACGCACGCCTTGAGCGGCAAGCTGAGCGATTTCAAGAATAATATCATCCAGTGGACGACTGACCTCTTCACCACGCGTGTAAGGTACCACACAAAAAGAGCAGTATTTACTGCAACCTTCCATGATGGAAACAAAGGCACTGGGGCCATCGGCTCTGGGTTCAGGTAAACGATCAAACTTTTCAATTTCTGGAAAGCTAACATCAATGACGGCTTTGCCGCCTGCTTGAATTTGTGTGATCATTTCAGGCAAGCGATGAAGGGTTTGAGGACCAAAAATAAGGTCGACACATTGTGCACGATCTTTAATGGCTTTTCCTTCTTGAGAAGCCACACAGCCACCGACACCGATAATGAGATCGGGATTTTTATCTTTTAATTTTTTCCAGCGACCTAATTGGTGAAACACCTTTTCTTGGGCTTTTTCACGGATAGAGCAAGTATTTAATAATAATACATCAGCTTCTTCAGCTTCTTCCGTTAAAGTATAACCTTGATATTCATCAAGCAAATCAGCCATCTTTGATGAGTCATACTCATTCATTTGACAGCCCCAAGTTTTAATATGGAGTTTTTTACTCATCAGTCTGCATCACTCTTAAGAATACTGAAAAAAATAGCGGGGTATTTTACCTTGCTGTAAGCCTGATTACTAGCCTTACAGCATGGGATGAAAGGAAATCTTGATTTCATGATAAAAACTATCGTCTTTTATCCACATAAGCTTCCTGAAAGGCGTATTGCTGACCAGACTGTTTTTGTAATTGCAACACTTCTTTTGTACGCAGGCTGTTACTCCGTTCAAGGCCTATGGTGCCGATAAGTTTTGCATCAATTGGCAGGTAATCATAACTCCCTTGGTCATTTTTAATTTTAACAAAGTTATCAGGTTTAACGTCCCATGGATTAAAGCCTGCTTTACGCAACATGGCTAAGGCGGATTCTGGAACAGCTTCAAAATCATGGTATCGGTAAATGCCACCTTTTTCTTTATGGCATTTGAGTAACTCACTTTGCGGTATGGTTTTAAAGGTACTAACGGTTACGGGCTGACCATCGACTCCTATCATACGTTCGATTTTATGTGTCGCTAAATGAGCATATTTTCCCTTATAAAAATCCGGACTTTCATAGATTTCATTGAGTCTCAGGCAGGTTTTAGATTGTTTAATGTCGTCACCTAGTTTTTGTGACTTGACTATTTTTATCCCTTCACCAGAAGGCGTGATATAGACGTCTCTATTTGCGCCTTGATAATGTTTGACCTTAGGTGTAAACATTATATCCAGTACCTTTCTACGGCATTGTGTATTGACCAGTTCGGTGAGCTGTTTTCCGCGTGTTTGAGTGGCATTTTCTTCAGGTTTTCGTGCACGTAGAAAGAAGTCTTTTACGGCCGTGATTGGCCGCTTTATATGGTCGGTTAAATGATCATTGGCGCGTTGAATATGGATATCATCATTATTACTGACTTTTATCGCATAGACTTTATCATTTAAGGTTAATCTTGATTCAGCTCTGATCTGCTCGATGGTATATTGCTTGATATCTTGAACGCTTCCCAACGTAATGGGCATAAATTGTGCTCCTCTACAGTAAAATTGAGTAAATATGATGGTTTTTACCGCCTACAACTTGTAAAAACAATCATTTATTATGTGTTTTATATATAAGTATGTTTAATTGCGTTTTTTTTATAAAATTTGTTTGTAAAACAGTCATGAAATTTAATCCTTTCGTTTTAATATGTGTCATAAACCTTCTAATTAGATCGTAAAAATGTGAACTATATTCAATTCACTGTATATCATCTGTTTAATCAGGATTAGTCGGTATGTCGGTGTTTGTAGGACATGAAATCATGGTGGGTTAACAGGAGGGAAATCGCTTTTGACAAGGAATGAAGCTTAAGGTGAACGTGTATCGCTTATTGCTGAGATTTAGAAAGCTTTGTGTTAAAGCTGAATTGAACATTGTTTTTAAGAGGCTATCTTTTTAGTTTTTTATAAAAACTTGTATTATCAAAAGCCTGGTATATTTTATTTTTGCGATCTTTTTCTATCCTTCTCTTTGTGTATTTTTGGCGAGTCATTCTGGGGGCTGTATTTAGGTTTGTTCTATTGACTTTGTATTGAATTTTCGCTCTATTGGCTTCATATGCGTTATTTATTCACCCTAATTTAATTATCCTTGTAGAGGCTTTACCATGTTTGAATTGCCAACAATAAACCTTAAGGGCAAAGTGTCAGCACAAGAGTGGCAAACTCGTGTTGAGCTTGCAGCTTGTTATCGACTGTTTGTTATGCAGGGCTGGGATGATCTCATTCATACGCATGTATCGGCACGCATTCCAGATTCAGAACATCTATTGATTAATGCATTTGGGTTGAGTTTTGATGAAATTACCGCTTCAAATTTAGTTAAAATTGATATTGATGGCAATATTGTCGAGCCCGAATGTCCTTTTACAATTAACCCAGCAGGCTTTACGATCCATAGTGCGGTGCACGAAGCACGCCATGCCGATCAATGTGCTTTGCATGTTCATACTAATGAAACCATTGCCATTGCGAGTTTAGAAGAAGGTTTATTACCTTTGAGTCAGTATTCCATGTTTGCATTGGCATCACTGAGTTATCATGACTATGAAGGCTTAGCGGTTGATCATGATGAAAAAGTACGATTACAAAAAGACTTAGGGGATACTAACTTCATGTTACTGAGAAACCATGGAGCCTTAACCATGGGCAAAACCATAGGCGATGCGTTCATGCATATGTATGATTTGGTGCGTGCTTGCCAAGTACAATTGCAAGTGATGTCCACGGGTATGAAGCCTATTTATGTTGATCAAAGTATTGTGGATGGTATCAAAGCGCAAGCGAATATTGTGCACTCTGGATTAACGGGTGGCCAAAAAGCATGGCCCGCAATGATGCGAAAAGTATTACGTCAATATCCTGATTTTGCAAATTAATATTATTGTTTTTCTATTGATGATTTTGGCTTATTGAAGCTACTTTTATTGAGCAAATCATGTTTACCATTAACTATACCTTTGAGAGAACCCTATGAAAGTCACTCATGTAGAAATTTTTGATATCGAATGTCCTAAACGCCCCGCTTGGAACCCTGTTTTTGTCCGTGTGCATACCGATGAAGGGATCAGTGGTGTGGGTGAGGCTGGTCTGGCTTATGATTGGGGTCATAGTGCTGCAGCGGCAATGATTAAGGAAATTGCTGAAGCCGTTTTAATAGGCTTTAACCCTTTTAATACAGAACAGCTATGGTCTCGCATGCTTCGAGAAAGTTTTTGGGGGCTAGGGGGGGGGCCTGTGCTGTATTCTGCGATGAGTGCTATTGATACTGCACTTTGGGATATAAAAGGAAAGGCATTGGGTGTACCTGTGTATCAATTACTGGGGGGAAAGGTGAATGAAGAGCTGCGTACTTATGCCAGTCAGTTACAATTTGATTGGGATACCACAATCAGTAAGCTCATTGAACCAGAAGAATACGCGCAAGCGGCGCTCAAAGCCGTTGCAGAAGGCTATGATGCCGTTAAAGTGGATCCCATTGTGTATAATCACGACGGCAGCTCCTCTTTTGACCGCACCAAATTATTTACTCAGCCTCAAATGCGCTTGTTTGGTAATCGATTACGTGCAATTCGTGATGCTGTGGGAGAAGATGTCGATATTATCTTTGAGTCGCATTCTTTGATGGGGGCAGCTTCTGCTATCCAAATGGGTAAAGTCATCGAGGAAGTGGGTTGCATGATGTATGAAGAACCCGTTAATTATTTAAACTCAGCTGTGCATAAAAAAGTGGCTGAAAATGTCAATGTTCCTATTGCAGGCGGGGAGCGCTTATACCACAGATGGGATGTACGTTCGTATT
This sequence comes from uncultured Shewanella sp., assembly GCF_947491715.1. Classification (GTDB taxonomy): domain Bacteria; phylum Pseudomonadota; class Gammaproteobacteria; order Enterobacterales; family Shewanellaceae; genus Shewanella. The sequence goes on from NZ_CANLKR010000010.1 coordinate 119,048, forward strand.
TTGAAGATCAAAGTATTGATGTATTGCAACCTGATGTGGGGCTATGTGGTGGCTTTACTGAAGCAAAGAAAGTCTGTGATTATGCCGATGTTTATGATATTCGTATTCAAGCTCATGTGTGTGGTGGGCCAGTTGCAACAGCTGCATCGTTACATTTAGAAACCGCTATTCCTAACTTTTTAATTCATGAGCACCATACTTACGCGATTAAAGATTGGAACCGAGAGCTGTGTTTACAAGATCCTCAGCCTGAAAAGGGGATTTTTAAAGTGACGGAAGTACCCGGTATCGGAATTGAGCTCAATGATGAAGTAGTGAAGCGCTCGCCTAACGTCACGGTTAAATAATCCCTATTATTCAGTACCTTAGTTGAATTTATACCAGTGAGCGGCATTAGTACACGTTAATGCCGCTATTTGTGCTTTGGGTAAATTCAGTGTGAGATAGTGTTCCCATAATTCATGATACTTTTGTGTGAATAGTACTAAAGGGAAGTTACTGGCTAACATCACCCGTTTAACCCCAAACGATTGAATGCATTGAGTGATGATATCGAATTGCCATTGGTTTTTATATTGTCTGTCTACCATTTCCCAACCTGAACATTTAATCGCGCAATGTTTAAATGCACTGAGTGCTTCAAGGCTGCTTTGCCATTGTTGCCAAGTTGATTCCTGTGTTTGCGTGTGTGTTTCTGTGGAGGTGATGGGTGGCCAGCCTGCATGATTGATAATGACCTTTAATGAAGGAAGAGTTTGGAGTATTTGGATGAATAGATTAACAGCAGGTTTATCGCTAAGTGACATTTGTAAGTCAAAGCTTAAGTGATTGTTTGCAAGGTGAGCTAAATTATTCTGCACCTGTTTTTGGCTGAGGATCTTATAGGCTTGATCATCTAAAATATGCCGACAACCGATAACGCAATGATATTGGCGCAGCTGTGTTAACTGAAGAACAAAGTCATTTTCATTCAGGGTTAAATCTATGCCAGCAACCGCTTTAAAGGGAAGACTGCAACTCGATTCTAGCCATGCAATTTCTCGCCAGGGGCGTGTATTATCAAATCCTGCTTCGATATGGACAAATCCTGCGAGCGTGCTTTTTTGCTTGAGCGTGAGTGCGTTTTCATGAAAGTCATGGCGAATTTTGGCTTTATCTGGCCAAAAAGGGGGATAGCCTTCTTTTAACCATTGATAATGCCCTCGAGTTCGATCAAAAAAATGTAAATGTGGATCAATGATTTTGTTCATTTCATCAGCGCAAAAATGAGTTTACTTGATATTACTTGATTATTCGCTCTGATGAAATATCATTCAAATTGTTTGTTATTTATGCCTTTAACTAGGTGGTTTTGTTATTGCGTGGTGTAGCCACCATCGATAACTTGTAAACTGCCCGTAATAAATTTTGCTTTATCTGATGCTAAAAAGAGAACTAGCTCTGCGACTTCTTCGGGTTGACCTAAGCGCCCTAAAGGTTGAAGAGCGGCTTCTTCTTTATGTATGTCTGCTTTATTTGCCCCAGAACGGCGGCAGTAGTTATCAATAGCGTCGTGATATAAAGGGGTTTCAATTGTCCCTGGGCACACGGCATTGGCACGAATATTAAATGAGGCGTAATCAAGAGCGGTGGTTTTTGCCATTGAGGCCAGTGCTGATTTCGTTAAACTATAAGCAAAAGAGTTAGGTTTTCCAACTAAGGCTTGTTCTGAAGAGATTAATATAATAGCGCCTTGTTGGTTGGCTTTCATATTCGGGAGCACGGCTTTCATGGCGGCATAAGCGCCTTTTACATTAATACTAAAAACCTTGTCTAGTTCCGCTTCACTGGTGTTTTCTATCGTTGCAGAAAAGTGGATGCCTGCGTTTGATACCAGCACATCAATATTATAATTTTGAGCAATGTGATTAATGATTTGGGTGACTTGCTCAAGGTTGGTGATGTCGCATTGACGAAATTGCCCAAGATCACTGGGTTGTAAATCAAGGTTAAACACCTGATAGTCATTCTCTAAAAAGAGTTTCACGACACTCAATCCTATTCCCGAACTTCCGCCTGTAACAATGCACGTTTTTTTCATTTTTGGCTCTGGTGATGTGTTGATAATGACATTAGTGTAAAGGGATGAGCGTTATTTAGTACACTTAATTTTCTTTAAGTCGATTTTAATTCTGCGTTTTACTTTCCTCTCATCAATAGTGCGGATTTAACGTTGTGAGCAAAGCGATAGGGTTTGTAAGTGACGCTCTTACTCATGGTTATCAATACAGCTTGAAATGCCTATTAATGTGCATAAATCAATGAAGATATGAGTCAGAAAATTTCGCATATTCATGGCCTCCCGTTTTATCCTTTATCAAATTTATTCGCGTTTATTTTTCTTCTGTGCTTCTGAAAGATATGCGCTATGTCTCAAGCGCTGCATGCCTGTCTGTGGTAAGATGCTTACCATTAAAAGTTTGATGATGATCGCTACTTTGAGTCCTGTTGAAAACACTTCTTTTCAACAGGCTAGTGATCAGCCATGAGACATGAACAGATAAAGGTGAGGGCGCGTCAAGTGAGCCAAGTGCAAGGAATTGATATTCAACATGATGTGGTGATTATCGGTGGGGGCATGGTCGGTGCCGCCAGTGCGGTAGGGCTAGCCCAGCTGGGTCTCAATGTTGCTGTACTGGAAAGGGTGCAGCCGCAAGCTTATGAGCCTTCACAGCCTTTGGATTTACGCGTGTCTGCGATAAGTGCTCAATCTGAAAAGTTGCTTCGAGGGTTAGGTGCGATGGATTTTCTGCATCAAGCACGCATGCAAAGGTTTCAAGGGCTTGAAACTTGGGAGCTAGAGGGTTTTATTACCCGCTTTCACAGTGAACAAATTGGTGAAACCCATTTAGGTTATATTGTTGAAAACCGTTTGATTCAATTGGCTTTGTGGGAGCAAATGCAAACATTGGATAATGTGCATCTTTATTGCCCTGTTAAAGTAAAAGCATTGTCACGTCACATTCGGCCTTATCAAGTGTCGGTGCTTTCACCTGGGCAAAAGGCGCCTTTGTCTTCTGCTGTACAAGTGACTTTAGAAGATGGGCGTACTTTGACGGCGCCATTATTAGTGGGTGCTGATGGTGCGAATTCGTTTGTGCGTCAATGGGCCAATATTGGTGTAAGTGGTTGGGACTACGCTCAATCGGCCATGTTAATTAATATTAGAACGGCGAAAGCAGAACCGCCAGTGACTTGGCAACAATTTACGCCCAAAGGGCCTCGCTCTTTATTACCACTACCTGATAATCATGCCTCACTCGTTTGGTATGATGATGCGCAAAAAATAAAGCAATTATCACAATTAAATAATAAGGCGTTAGCCACACAAATTCGGGCGCAATTTCCCAGTCGATTAGCAGCAGATTTTGAGGTGCTAGATAAAGGTTTTTTCAGTTTAACTCGTCGCCATGCTCAGAGCTATTTTATTGATAATGTGGTGATTTTAGGTGATGCTGCTCATACCATTAACCCTCTTGCTGGTCAGGGAGTCAATTTAGGTTTTAAGGATGTGGCTGCTCTTATTGAATCAGTTAAGCAAAGAATGTCTGTCGCAGATAGCTGGTGGGATAACATTATGCTGACCCATTATCAGTCTAGTCGATATCGGGATAACCAATTGATGATGTCGGCGATGGATGTTTTTTATGCCAGCTTCAGTAATGATCTATTGCCACTAAAACTTATCCGTAATGGTATGCTTAAATTGGCCAATGTTGAGGGGCCGATTAAGCGTAATGTACTCAAGTATGCCATGGGTTTTTAAGTCGGTATGTCTGTGATGGATGTGTTTTACGCCAGCTTCAGTAATGAGCTATTGCCGATTAAATGAATACGTAATGGCATGCTTAAATTGACTAATCTTGAGCGACGTTGAGGGGCCGATTAAGCGTAATGTACTCAAGTATGCCATGGGTTTTTAAGTCAGTATAAGTGGCCATTTGTTGACGGGGTATTTGGATGCTAAAATACTCGACTTTTATATTTTAGTGATGCTTATGGCCTCATTGATCCACTACATAATGCAGTGACAATAGATAATAAAGATTGGAAAACATGAGCGATATAAAATTGATTGTGGGTCTTGCCAATCCTGGTGCCCAGTATGAACGAACGCGGCATAATGCTGGGGCTTGGTATATAGAAGAGCTGGCACGATTATGTGGGGTAAACTTAGTTCCTGACAGTAAGTATTTTGGATTAACAGCAAAGGCGCAATTTGAAGGTAAAGCGGTGCGTTTGTTGATCCCAACAACCTTTATGAATTTAAGCGGTAAATCCGTGGGGGCGTTAGCCAATTTTTTTCGTATTAAACCAGAAGAAATACTCGTGGCGCATGATGAGCTGGATATGCCGCCAGGCGTCGCTAAGTTTAAATTGGGTGGCGGTCATGGTGGTCATAATGGCTTGAAAGATATCATTGCAAAAATGGCAAATGATAAAGGTTTTTATCGGTTACGTATTGGTATTGGGCATCCAGGTGATAGAAATCTGGTGAGCAACTATGTCTTGAGCAAAGCGTCACCGACTGATCAAGGTTTGATTGATGCAGTGATAGATGAAGCTGTGCGGTCAACACAAGTGTTATTTAATCAAGATATGAGTAAAGCAATGCACAGGTTGCATTCTTTTAAAGCATAATTTAATCGTTGCCGTGATTGATGTTAGATCCGGTCTCGAGTCGTCGAAAAGATAAAGGTAAAAATATGGGTTTTAAATGCGGTATCGTTGGCCTGCCAAATGTAGGTAAATCAACTCTTTTTAATGCGTTAACTAAGGCGGGTATTGAAGCTTCAAATTTCCCATTTTGTACGATTGAGCCCAATACGGGTGTGGTACCAGTGCCGGATCTGCGTTTAGACGCTTTAGCTGCGATTGTGAGTCCTGAGCGTGTTATCCCAACGACAATGGAATTTGTTGATATTGCAGGCTTAGTCGCTGGCGCGTCAAAAGGCGAAGGTTTAGGTAATAAGTTTCTTGCCAATATTCGTGAAACTGATGCCATAGGTCATGTGGTGCGTTGTTTTGAAGATGACAATATCGTGCATGTAGCGAATCAAGTCTCTCCAGCAAGCGATATCGAAGTGATCAATACCGAATTAGCATTAGCGGATTTAGATTCTTGTGAACGTGCCATTACCCGTCAGCAAAAAAGAGCCAAAGGTGGTGATAAAGACGCTAAGTTTGAAGTGACAGTGCTTGAAAAAATGCGTCCAATATTAGATGAAGGCCATATGTTGCGTTCATTGGACTTAGCTAAGGAAGAGTTAGAAGCTGTTGCTTATCTAAACTTTTTAACCCTTAAGCCGACAATGTATATTGCCAATGTTTCTGAAGATGGTTTTGAAAATAACCCCCATTTAGATGCCGTTCGTGAAATTGCAGCAAAAGAAAATGCGGTTGTAGTGCCAGTGTGTGCTGCCATCGAGTCAGAGCTTGCTGAGATGGACGCTGAAGATCGTGAGGAGTTTATGGCTGATTTGGGCTTAGAAGAGCCTGGTCTTGATCGCGTTATTCGCAGTGGTTATGAATTATTAACCTTGCAAACTTACTTTACCGCAGGGGTTAAAGAAGTGCGTGCGTGGACGGTGGCCGTTGGTGCAACTGCTCCGCAAGCGGCTGGTGTTATTCATACCGATTTTGAACGCGGATTTATTCGTGCACAAGTGATGGCTTATGATGACTTTATCACTTATAAAGGTGAAGCAGGCGCTAAAGAAGCGGGTAAATTACGTGTAGAAGGCAAGAACTATATCGTCAAAGATGGCGATGTGATGCATTTCTTATTTAATGTCTAAGCGATAAAAGATGAGATAAGGTGTATTTGTTGGCAGTGCTGTCATCATTGAGCATTGATTTTTCAGTGATGACAGAGAAGAAGTCTTGTTTATTGTGTGTCTAAGTTGAGTCAAAGCAACATGGATTGCTGCTTGGTGTTGAAGAAGTTATTGACCTCAGGCTTGAAAATCAATTAAATGGCTTTATTTATGACAGTAATTGAAGAAGTGTTAGTCATTTTGGTGAAGTTATCGCCAAGCAGTGCTTTTTCATGTGAATTGCTAAAAAAAGCGGTTGACCTTGATACCTTGAATAAGCATAATACGCCCCGTTCCTCGCTGATAGCGATTAACAAAACGTTGGCAATGTAGCTCAGCTGGTTAGAGCACAGCACTCATAATGCTGGGGTCGCAGGTTCAAGTCCCGCCATTGCTACCATCTCCTTTTAACTGTAGTCAGTTAGAAGTTGATGTAAAACATCAATAGCAGCGCCTTGAATATCAAGTCCCGACTGTTATGGCTACCATCTTCTTTTAACTGTAGTCAGTTAAAAGTGGATGTAAAACATCTGCCTAGATAAAAAAGAGGCGTTGTGCGGGAGTGGTGGAATTGGTAGACACGCCAGATTTAGGTTCTGGTGCCGCAAGGTGTGAGAGTTCAAGTCTCTCCTCCCGTACCATTTAATTTAAACGTTATGGGCTTAGGCCGGTAATGATGTTTAAAGTAGGAAGTTAGATTGGGATATCGCCAAGCGGTAAGGCACCGGGTTTTGATCTCGGCATTCCCAGGTTCGAATCCTGGTATCCCAGCCACTCCTTTACTTTAAACAATGAATAAAATTTTGGGATATCGCCAAGCGGTAAGGCACCGGGTTTTGATCTCGGCATTCCCAGGTTCGAATCCTGGTATCCCAGCCATTCTTTATAGTGAAACTATAATAAAGAATTGTGGCAATGTAGCTCAGCTGGTTAGAGCACAGCACTCATAATGCTGGGGTCGCAGGTTCAAGTCCCGCCATTGCTACCATCTATTTCTAACTGTAGTCAGTTAGACGTTGATGTAAAACACTAATAACAGCGCCTTGAATATCAAGTCCCGACTGTTATGGCTATCATCTATTTTTAATTGTAGCTAGTTAAAAGTTGATGTAAAACATTGATAACAGCGCCTTGAATATCAAGTCCCGACTGTTATGGCTATCATCTATTTTTAATTGTAGCTAGTTAAAAGTTGAT